>DDTF01000014.1 GCA_002345965.1 Flammeovirgaceae bacterium UBA2371 | reverse complement strand
CAATAAGCAAGAAGGCTTACATGTGTGGATGTTACGGCCAACAGGGACCAAAAATGGGAGCGCCTGGTTAGACTATTTCATTGATCTTTCCCTTGTTGGTAACCGTAATCTCTGGACTCATGATCACTTTCGATTTGATGGAATTGGTGATAAGACAATTTTTTTCAGTTTTGTCCAATACCCTCAACGCACGATCACGATCTTTTTCGTGCAGCAGGCTTACCTGAGGAGTGATGGCTACTTCGGTCATTTCAAATCCCTTTTCTACCTTCTCCAGTTTGCCAACGGCTTTGCATCCAAACTGATCAAATTCCAGCTTTGAATTCTCGGCTATGGCAAGAAAAGTGGTCATGAAACAACTCGCTACAGAGGCGGTAAACAAATGCTCGGGAGACCAAATGCCCGCAACTCCTTTTGGGAATTCGGGAGGAGTGGCCACTTCTATACAGCCATTTCCGCTCAGTGAAGAGCCCAGTTCCGGTGAACACATCATTCCCTTGCGATCCTGATTCCAATTTACGTCTACGTTATAATAATGCGCATCCATTGTGTTTTCAGTTTTGTTAGTCAAAATTATACTGAGACCACCTACATTGGTATGATATCCGTCATATCAAAAAGTGAGTATAATCCCATGGTTCTCAATAGATTTAAACAATCTTTGTTCTGACTTGGAGTCATCAATTTCAAAGTAGGCATGGGTTATTTTTATGAGCTCTCATTGATGGGTGCAGGCATTGGCCTGTTTCTGCTGGGCACCAATTTTTTAGAAGAAGCACTAAGCAAGTTGGCTGGGCGCTCTTTCAAGGTATTCCTCAAAACACAGACTAATAATAAACTGAAAGCAGTTGCATCAGGCGCCATCGTTACTGCCGTATTGCAAAGTAGCTCTGTGGTAAGCCTGATGGTGCTCGCCTTTGTGGGTTCTGGGGTATTGGCAATGCAAAATGCCTTGTCTGTTATCTTGGGCGCCAACATTGGCACCACGCTTACCAGCTGGATTGTAGCCACCCTCGGATTCAAAATTAATATTGAGAGCATCGCCTATCCTCTGGTGGGTGTATTCGGAATAGCGATGGCACTGTTTCAAAAAGAAGGCAAAGGTTATCAATGGAGTAAATTCTTTGTTGGCTTCGGGTTGTTGTTCGTTGGGTTGAGTTTCATGAAAAGCGGTTTTGAAGTAGTGGCTCAGGAGTTTGATTTTTCTGTGTTGGATGATTACCCGCTGATTATTTTTGTATTGGTTGGCTTCGTGCTTACTTCATTGATTCAATCCAGCTCTGCAACAGTAGCCATTACGCTTACAGCACTCAATTCTGATGCAGTCACCTTGTTGGCAGCAATGGCTATAGTATTGGGTTCAGAAGTAGGCACCACCATCAAATTATTGATAGCCTCTGTCAATGGCATCGCACCAAAAAAAAGGGTAGCACTCGGAAACTTTATTTACAATACCTTCATCATTGTAGTGGTGCTTATCGCTTTGAAGCCCATTAACCATTTCATCACTCACTTTATCAATATTCAGGATAACTTACTGGCGCTGGTCATTTTCCAGAGTGGTATTAATGTGGCGGGTGTGATCGTATTTTTTCCATTTTTGAATGCATTTGGAAGATTATTGACCAACATGTTTTCAGGTAATGACGAAAGTGTTAAATACATCGGTTCGGTGTCACCTGCTACTGGCGGAGACCTGGCGCTGGAGGCCCTTTTGAAAGAAACCCGCAGGTTCATGGTGTTGGTCATTGATTTTGTGGTAAGCTCTTTTGGTAATGCACCCATAGTAATCAGAAAGGAAGTAGATAAAACTTTTATGGGGAAAACCTTTGTAGAGAAATATGAGTATTTAAAACAAATCCACGGAGAGATGCACGCCTACTCCATTCGGTTTAATAAGGCAAGCTTAAATGCCGATGAACATGAACTGCTCGATCGCATCAATTCATCCATTCGCAACAGTATGTTTGCTGCCAAAAGCATCAAAGATTCTCATCAGGATATAGATCAGTTTAAAAATTCCTCTAACGATGTAAAATACCAGCTTTATGTGCACCGCAGTGAAGAACTCAAAAAGTTTTATGAACGATTGGCGGCTCTACTCTTAAAACCCGAAGGCTACAATGCCTTTGAAGACATGGTGGCCATATACAATGCAGTTCAGGTAGCATATACGGAAGAGCTTAATAATTTGTACAAAGAGGGGATGGATGCCAATTTGAGCGATGTGGAAATATCAACCCTCATCAACTTCAACAGGGAAATCTACAATAGCTACAAGGCCATTGTATGGGCAACCAAAGATTATCTGCTCGACAAAGATCAGGCCAAATACTTTGGCGAACTTCCCGGATTTATTCGTTGATCCAATAGTAGTGATGGTAGGTTATACTTTAAGAAATACATAATTTCACATCGTAAAACAGTAACCACCATGAACGCATTCACCCGAAGCTGGAAAATAACCAAATTGACTTTTGGCGTAATCAATCAGGACCGCGAACTATTGGGTTTCGCATTCCTGTCATTTATTTTTTCTGCATTGTTTACAATTGCCATGATAGTGCCGTCAGTAGTGCCTACACTTCTAAACGAAGGGGTAGCTGAGGATTCATTGGCGGTCTACCAATATGTGATCATCTTCTTGACTTATTTTGGGCTGGCATTTATTGCTACTTTCTTTAATGTGTGCGTGGTGTATACCACCAAAATCAGATTTGAAGGAGGCAACGCTACTTTTGGCGAAAGCATGCGCTTTGCCTTTTCAAAAATGGGTTTGATCTTTCAATGGAGCTTACTGTCAGCCACGGTGGGGCTCCTGCTGAGAATTCTTGATCATCTTGCCTCCAACCTCGGTAAGGCAGGACAAATTGTAGCTTCAATCCTGATTGGATTGTTGGGTATGGCATGGAGTATCATAACCATTTTCGTGGTGCCTGTTTTGGTTTATGAAGGACTGGGACCAATAGACACAGTGAAAAAATCTACGCAGGTAATCAAAAAGACCTGGGGCGAGAGTTTAATCAAACACATCGGACTGGGTTTGGTACAGTTTTTTGTATTTGTACTAATCATCGCACTTACGGTGGGGCTTACGTTTGTTTTGTCCAACGCATTCGATACCATTGGATTTGTAATCGGTATTGTCACAGGTATCCTGGTACTGTTTATTACGGGTTTGATCTTTAGCGTGGCCAGCACGATTTTCAACACGGCCTTGTATGTATACGCCAACAAGAGTTTGGTGCCTGCAGGGTTCGATGAAGAAACTGTTAAGGGCGCATTCCGAAATCGTAAATCCTAAACGGTACCCAGATTGTATATTTCCTGAATGCCTTTCAGCTTTTCCGTAAAGTTGATCTTCAGGTCAATTAATTCACCCGTTTTTACATTAAACACCCATCCATGTACGATGGGAAATCCGGTGCTCAGGTATTCCTTTTGAACCGCAGCCGTTTTTATTACGTTGATGCATTGCTCTTCCACGTTCAGTTCCACCAATCGCATGTATTTCTTTTCCTCATCTTTGATGCTATTCAGTTCTTCTTTGTGAATTCGATACACATCACGGATGTTTCTGAGCCATGGATTCAAAATCCCTAGATCCTGGGGTTGCATAGCGGCTTTTACACCCCCGCAAAAATAATGACCACAAACAATGATGTGCTCCACGTGCAAGTGATTAACGGAATACTCGATAACGCTCATCGCATTGAGATCAACATTGCTGATGATGTTGGCGATATTCCTGTGCACAAATACTTCTCCAGGTTGTGCCCCCATAAGTTCTTCCGCTGTGGCCCTGCTGTCGCTGCAACCTATGTAGAGGTATTTGGGGTTCTGTCCCTTGGCCAGGTTGGCAAAAAATTCTTCATTTGTAGCTGTCTTTTCTGCAATCCACTTCCGGTTGTTTTCAAATATCTGTTCGTAGCTGGGCATGATGGGTCACTTGTTTATTATTGAAGTTAAAGATAGGGGTTTCTGATTGGATTAATGTGGCTATAGAATGTGGCATTATGGCTGCCTGGGCACTGGCTGGCCGCAAAGAAATTGCTTTTCGAGTATCCATTCTTCTAAGATTTTAGCTACATTTCATGGCATTTTGATCTGGCTTTTATACGGACCCAATGTACCTTTATGGTTCTAATCAGGTTGCCCCTCCATGAATTATAGCGCATTATCAATGGATGAAAGGAAAGCCATCTTGATGGGTAGGCTCAACTCATTGGTGGTGTTTACCACGCTGGTCTATGCCGTCCTTGACAGGTACCTGAGTATAAATGTAGCCTTCTCTATCTATGCCTCATTTTTACTTTTTGCATTCATCAATTGGCTCCTCATCAAGTACAAACACATTGAGATATCAAAGGTATTTGGTCTTCTGGCATTCAATATTATGATATTTGCTATTGCCACAAGCGAACCCTTCACCACCGGAATGCATCTGCAATATGTAACGGCAGGTGCTGTGGCATTGGCTTTGTATGGCTACGAGCAATGGAAGCATGCTGTTTTTTTTGTGTTGCTGGCATTGGTCCTCGATCTTATGGTTTTCACCATGGATTTTTCAATTATACCCAGAAGGTATGTTGAAGAAGAGCAGGCCAGGATTTTCTTTGTGCTCAATACGGTGATAGCGGCATCCGTTAGTGTTTATGTATTTATACTCAATTCAAAAATCAATTACGAATCTGAGCTTGCACTTCAGGAAAATGAAAAAGTAATACGCGCAAAAAATGATGCCCTGAAAAAAGTAAATGCCGAGTTGGATCGTTTCGTTTACAGCGCATCCCATGATCTCAGATCACCGCTAAGTACGCTGACAGGACTAATCAACTTGTCGAAGATGGAGAAGGAGGATAAGATGAAATTGGAATACCTTGATTTGATGCAAAACCGAATCAGATCGATGGATTCCTTCATCAGTGAGATAATCGATTACTCCAGAAATAGCAGACTGGAATTAAAAATGGAGCCCATCAATTTGAAGAATTGCCTGCAGGCTATTCTAAATGATTTACAATACACTTCCGGAAAAGAGAGAATTACTATTCACTGCAATATCCCTGACGATCTGGAAATCAATTCTGATAGAAGTAGGCTTAAAATTGTATTTACCAACTTAATCTCCAACGCCATCAAGTACCACGATCCTGCCAAAAAAGAACCCTGGATTAAATTATGTGGCGAAAAAAATCATCGGTATGTCCATATAAAAGTGGAAGACAATGGCCTGGGCATTAATAGCGATCTGAAAGACAATGTCTTTGATATGTTCTACAGGGCACACGAGCATTCAAGTGGCTCAGGCCTGGGACTCTATATTGTAAAAGAAGCCTTGTCCAAACTTTCAGGAAGTATCCAACTGATGTCCAAAGAAGGGGAGGGCTCCGTCTTTTCAGTGACACTACCCCTGCAAACCAAAACAGTTGATGCTCAGGAACACAGCGAGTCTACGTTGTAACTTTTGACTTTCTAAAGGTAAATAACGGCAAGCGCGTGCGATAGGTAAGCTCTTCGGTTTTACCAATACCAAACAATCGATCAAAGTAGCTGCGGTCTTCAGGAAACATGACCAGCATCTCCGGGTTAGTTATCTTCAGGTAATTTTCTATTTGTTGCAAAATGGTAAATCCACCCTTTTCTTTCTGAACAACAATTCGAATCTTATCATATCCAACCTCTTTCTTTAAATCATCCAGGGATTCAGGGGGCTTACCCAATCCCCAGCCAAAATCCAGGTATAAAATTTCAATAGTGGCATTAAATGCTTTGGCAGCTGGTACCACAATTTTCAATTCATTCTCCAAATTCCTTAAGTCTGAAGCATAAACAATCGTTTTTACATGTTTAAAGCCGTGATTGGTGGGTACAGCCAGTACAGGAATCTCCGCCTGTAAAACAATGCCAGAGGTAGTACTGCCGAAAAGTTTCAAACCGGTTTTGCCATGTGTGCCTACAATCAATAAGTCGGCACCGTACTCATGGGCTACGGCAAGGATTGTGTCAACTGATAATATTCCCGTTTGTGCTACGGCAATGAATTTTTGTTGATCCCATTCAATGTGTTCGGCCTCGCAATACTTTTCCAGCAGTTGCTCGATTTTGTCTCTGTTTTTGATTTCTTCTTTGTTCTCCAATTCTAAAAATTTGGCTTCGCTGATGGTTGGATTGAATTTGGGGACAGAGCCGGAATGAAATGCTATCAAGCTGGCATTGATGGAATGCGCAAAACTTACAGCATATTTTACAGCATTGTTTCCAGCATCAGAGAAGTCAGTAGATACAAAAATGGTTTTCATGTAATCCAGGGTTGATTAAACTTTGTATCAAAATTCCATTAACGAAGGATGCTTTTCAATGACCAAATCCCATCAAGAAAGATGATAAATGTCATTTAAAAGAGATTGATGAGACGCTCAGGAGTTTTGTCGGCTCATTCTAATGAATACTACCATCACAATGGTAAAAAATAACCCCATCCCTCCAATGATGGTAATGATCAACCAGCGCTCTGAAAAATTATCGATGATAATATCATTGGGATCATGTTGGTTCACGTAAATGTTTACAGAATCACCCACTGAATAGTAAAGCGTATTGGAGGAAAAGGAACCCTTTTTTGAATATTGTTTTCCGACTACCTCATAAGAAATTATGGGGAGGAATTGTTTCGAGGGGGCATCTGTTTCTTCTGTTACAATGGAAGAAACAAAGCCAACTGTTTTTACACTGTTGCTGATCTGATAGTGTTGGAAAACAAATATGCCCAAGGCCATCAGCAAGGTGGGTATCCCAAAGAAACCAAAACCAAAAGCAATCATACCAAAGAGCGTTTGCTTGCATCCTTTGCCTTTGCCTAACAGGTGAGTTGATCCCGCTTTGGCTGCCTGTTTGAAAAACGTTAAGGGTGTAAATGACTCTTTGAGGGCAAGTGACAGCAATTGCTCAGCTTCCTCTGTGGTTACTCCGTATTTCCGGATCAACAGTTGTATGGCTTCTTCCTTGCGACCCGAATAGGTCAGCTGGATGAGTTCTTCCTTTATCTCATGGAGGTCATTCAAAGCGCAAACTTTGAATTCAATTTAATAAAAAGAACCTAAGCTTTTACCGCGCGCTCTATCTCTTTCAGGTTTTCCATCTTCTTGTTGCGCAAGAAGCCGTTGATGTCCTCAAAGTGTTCTTTCACACGTTTATTACCAAACTCAAATACCTTGTTGGCCAGTCCGTCAAGGAAATCGCGGTCGTGAGAAACCAATATCAACGTTCCATCAAAAGCCCTGAGGGCATCCTTCAGGATGTCTTTGGTTTTGATGTCCAGGTGGTTGGTAGGCTCATCCAGAATCAGCAGGTTCACCGGTTGTAGCAACAACTTGATCATGGCCAAACGGGTGCGCTCTCCTCCGGATAGTACTTTTACCTTCTTGTCGATGGTATCGCCACCAAACATGAATGCGCCCAAAATGTCTTTTATTTTGGTGCGTATATCTCCCTGAGCTATCTGATCGATGGTTTGAAACACAGTAAGGTCCTCATCCAGAAGCGCTGCCTGATTCTGCGCAAAGTAGCCAATCATTGAATTGTGACCCAGCTGTAGGGTGCCTTCATAGTCAATTTCACCCATAATCGCCTTCACGAGTGTAGACTTACCTTCTCCATTCTTACCCACAAATGCTACCTTTTCACCCCTGGCAATGGTCATGGAAACATCCTTGAAAACGGTATGGTCACCATACTTCTTGGTCAGATCGGTAGTGATGATCGGGTAGTTGCCAGACCTGGGAGCAGGGGGAAACTTGAGGTTCAGGGCTGAAGTATCCACTTCGTCTACTTCTACGATCTCTATCTTCTCCAGCATCTTCACCCGCGACTGCACTTGAAGTGTCTTCGAGTAAGTACCCTTAAAGCGATCAATAAACTGCTGAATATCAGCTATTTGTTTAGCCTGATCGTCAAATTGCTTTTGCTGCTGTTCGCGTCTTTCCTTGCGCAATTGCAGGTAGTGCGAGTAGTTGGTTTTGTAGTCGTAAATGCGCCCTCTGGTGATTTCAATGGTACGGTTGGTGAGGTTATCCACAAACATCTTGTCGTGGCTGATCACAATAACTGCCTTGGCATTGGTGGTCAAAAACTCCTCCAGCCATTGTACCGATTCAATGTCCAGGTGGTTGGTGGGCTCATCCAGAAGGATCAAATCGGGTTTCTGCAACAGTATCTTGGCCAATTCTATACGCATGCGCCATCCACCACTAAACTCACTGGTAGATCTTCCAAAGTCAGATCTCACAAAACCCAGCCCCATGAGGGTTTTCTCTACTTCTGCATCGTAGTTGATTTCTTCTATGCTGTAGTACTTTTCGCTTAGCTCAGATACCTCTTCAATGATTTTAGAGTAGGCATCTGATTCGTAGTCGGTACGGGTTTCCAGTTGCACGTTCAGCTCTTCCATCCGCTTCTTCATGTTCAGTATTTTGGAAAAGGCCTTGGAAGCTTCTTCAAATACAGAACACTTGTCTTCTGTGAGCAAATGCTGCGGTAAATACGCAATAATGGCATCTTTCGGAGCTGAAACCTTGCCGCTGGTGGGTTTATTGATGCCCGCCATGATCTTCATGAGGGTAGATTTTCCGGCCCCATTTTTACCCATTAGGGCTATACGGTCGTTTTCGTTGATGTTGAAGGTAATGTTGCTGAATAGGGTGGTACCGCTAAATTCAACTCCCACTGCGTCTACTGAAATCATGCTCCTTATTTTAAGGCCGCAAAGATATTAATTTCCGAATAGACCTTGTAGCTGCACTGAAAAACCGATGGTTTACTCGTAAGTATACACCGCTACCTCCATAGTGCCGTCATTATAAGTGGTTTCCCGCTTCGAAAGGTACCCATCAGCATTGAAATGATAGGTAAAATGATACGGGTAGGTACTGGAAGGATACCGCAGTTCATAGCCTATGGGCAAGTTGCGTTGAATAAGTATCCCAGGCACGTCAGAATCCAGACTGCGCGGATTGCTGGCTTCAAGATAGGCGGTGTATGCTTTGGTGGAGTTCCAGGTCAACGTAGCGTTTTCAGCAGAAAAGTCGAATTTTTGGATTTCTTTCACGTTACCATCTGAAAAGTAAGCATACCGATGTTCTCCATTACGATCGAATCCGTTGGCGGTTGAATTGTAACTGTAAAACGCTACCAGATCCAACCTTCCTTCAGCATCATATTCATAGAGTTGGTAGGCGATCTTTTTTCCATTTACAAAGGAGGAAGTAGCAATAACCTGATTCTGAAGATAGGTAAACTGTAATTCCTCGTCTGCCAGGCCAGAAATCTTTTTGATAATATGACTGAGTTGGCCAGCTTGATCATAATAGTACTCTTCTGATCCAATGGTTTCGTAAGGTGTTTGGCGCTTCCAGTGTATGGCTTCCAATTGGCCCTTGTTATTGTAGGTAAAATCTTCACGGGAGGTCCAACTGGAACCTGTAGTGGTGATGGACTTTACATTAAATAGGGTTTTTACCGGGGTAGTGTCGGGATTTTTGTCACAAGACAATAGTAAAGGTAACAATAATACTACCAGGAGGAATTTTTGGGTCAGTGGAGTACGCATTCTATCAATAAGGAAAATGTTACAAAAAAGTCCCGTGCTTGGCACGCCTTCAAGCGCAATTGTACGATAGCGGATTTGCTAAGGTTTCACCATTTAGGGATTATTTTATCGTGTCAGCGCCCCTGCTCATCGCCTGAAGGGTCCAGTTGATCGAATTATTTCAGAATACTTTCCGCGGTGGGGTAAGTTTAGGCTTTTACACCTAAACTAAACAAAGCTATTTATGAGACATTTAAGCCTATTAATCATAGCCTTGCTGGCAACCGTATCGGCATGCTCGCCCAAAGACGAGGATTTGACGAAAGCCATCGAGACGGGCATCGCAAGCATATCAAGCGATATCTCGGTATCCACCAAAGACGGCATAGCCACTTTATCTGGCGAAGTAGAAAATGCAGAACTCATTCAGCAGGCGGTTACGCTGGCCAAAAACACCAAAGGCATCAAGTCGGTGGTCAATGGAATTACTGTTAAAGCGCCTGAGATTGTATTTTCTGCTGATGACTTGCTGAAAGAAAAAGTAATGGAAGGATTTTCTAAATATGGAATAACGGGTATAACGGCCACAGTAGTAGATGGAGAAGTAACGCTTACGGGAGATATTACCAGGGCCAAATTAATGGACGCCATGAAAGCAGCCAATGAAGCCTTGCCTATGAAAGTGAAGAACGAAATGACCATTAAATAATCAAGACATGACGGCTTTAAAAACAAAATACCAGGGCGTTATTTCCCGCTGTGACGGATTTAATGATCTGAAAGTGGTGGAACAAAATAATATGCTCTACATTACAGGTAATGCCACCAGCGAAGAGGCAAAACAGAAGGTTTGGGATGCATACACTATCATAGACCCGGATATGCGTGCTGGAGATCTGGTACTCGACATCAAAGTAGTAGGGGGAGAGGATGTCTATTACGAAGTGCAGAAAGGTGATACATTAGGTAAAATAGCCAAGGCTTATCCAGGCATTAGCTGGAAGCAGATATACGAGGCGAATACCGATATCATCAAAAATCCAAATCTCATTTACCCCGGACAAAAATTCAGAATACCAAGAAAATAATTTTTACCTAAATCCTATTCACATGAAAGTATTAAAAGTGGTTGAACTGTTGTCCAACTCAGATAAAAGTTGGGAAGACGCTGCACAAAAAGCAGTTAAGAAAGCTTCTAAAAGCGTAAGGGGAATAAGTTCTATTAATATTCAAAACATGAGTGCACGCGTTGAAAAAGATAAGATTGTAGAGTATCGCATCAATGCCAAAATCAGTTTTGAGTTGGACGAGAAATAATGATTTAAAATCATAATTCAATACAACCACCTGGTAATGCACCAGGTGGTTTTTTGATGTAAAGCCATTCCAATTTAATTGGCAACATCAATCTTGAATTGTTCTGAAAGTTAAATTGATTCTGGGGCTTTTGATTTTAGTCCGCTTCGGCAGGCTGTGCAGCCAGTGTGATTGCGTACTGCCCTTCATGACCAAAAGACTGCCGTTTTCCAACATGACAGTTACCAATTGTCCGGTCACCTTGTGTTTGAAATGGAATGGCCGTTCGGCACCAAAACTCAAGGATGCAATTGTTCCATCCTTGACCAGTTCTTTTTCATCATCACTGTGCCAGCCCATACCTTCCTCACCGCTGTGATACAAGTTCAACAGACAGGAGTTAAAACCTGAACCAGCGTGGTGTTCGGCAATGGATTTTAAGGCCAACAGGGATTCAGTCCATGGCAATGCATATTTGGTGGTTTTGCTATAGGTATAAGCATACGGTTTGTCGCCATACCAGGCCACTTTGCGCTGGGTAACGATGCGCTTACCATAGAGGATGGCCTCATCGTGTTTCCACATAATGGAATTGAACAGATCGCCATAGTAGTACTCAGGCGCTACCCGCCCGTGATAATGTACAATGCCGTCACAGGGCAGCAAGTTGGTGAAGGGATGGGATGGGAACAGGGACATACTGCCAACAAATTAGTTCTTATTCAAAACACCAACCCAAATCTTGCTGTAATGTTTAGAAGCTATTATTTATTTAGTCCAGTCTCCACCTTGAAGCAATATTTCACCTGCTTTGCTGAAGAGTCCTATATGATTATGGTAATTTATACCTGTCCTACAAAAGAATGCAATTGGTTTGCAGCATTTTCCAATATGTGGGCTTAATTGTCCAGCTACATGGCTAAATCTTCCATAATACAAGCGCATCTTTGTAAGAAAATCATGCAAGAGTTCATTGGAATGGCGCTTCAGTCCACATGACTGATTAATCTTTTGAACTTTGTGATGAAGGCATCCAATATATTATTTGAAGAAACAACCCGCATTTTAGTTTCTAGCATATTTCTTACAGCTTTTTCCAAATATCATAAGGAAATACTATTTTAACAGGGTAAAAACCAGATACCCGTCATACTGAAATTTGAACTACAATCTCTAATGGAGAGTCGGGAAGTGCAGGAGCCTCTGGGCTTCCTTGTGAAGGCTGGATTCAACTATCACACCGCCCATCGCCTTTTAAGATCCAACACCCGTTCCATCCGCATGGATCATGTGGAGCAGTTATGCCTCGCCCTCAATTGTACACCTGATGACCTGTTGGTTTGGGAAGCACCCAGAACAATGGGTAATCTGAACAAACACCCTTTAAAGAAACTCACTAACCGACAACGCAAGGGAAGCATCCTTCCCAAGATCAAAAGCCTTCCTCAGGATAAACTGGATGAGTTGAGATTATACATTGATAAGCTATCGGAGGAGTAAACCTTCATTCAAACCATTANNAAACCACTAGCGCAAGCGTCCCGCTTGTGCAGCGAATATAATATGGAGCATTATCTAAGTCAATAAAACCACTAGCGCAAGCGTCCCGCTTGTGCGCTGGTAATAATTTTAATAATAATTTGAATTCATGAGTCGTAAATACAAGTTTTCGGATAATGATCAATTGTATTTCATCACATTCACGGTTGTTGGATGGGTAGACATCTTTATTCGGAAGGAGTATAAGGATATTCTGCTTGATAGTTGGAGGTACTGCCAAAAGGAAAAAGATCTGGAAATCTATGCGTGGTGTATCATGACCAGTCATGTCCATATGATTGTGGGCAGTAAGGGTAGGGCACTAGATAAGATAATTGGGGAGATGAAAAGTTTCACATCCAGAAGCCTAAGGAAGGCGATTGAATCGAATCAATTGGAAAGCAGAAGGAAGTGGATGATATCAATAATGAAGAATGCTGGATTGCAGAATGGTAACAATAGGGATTGGCAACTGTGGCAACAACACAACCATCCCATTGAATTAGTAACGGAAGAAATGTTTTATCAAAAGTTGGAATACATTCATAGAAATCCGGTTAAGGCAGGATTCGTAAAAAATGAAGAAGACTATTTGTATAGCAGTGCAATGGATTTTTATGACAAAAAGGGATTAATTGAATTGTGCTACATAGTTTAACAGTAAGGAACAAGACAAGCAAGGCACAAGCGAGACGCTTGCGCCAGTTAGGGCAGGACGACCGAAGAATCTAATAACTTAATTATTGGAGACGCTTGTGCTGGTTAAGACTCATCGCTAACGCTCTGAAACCACTAGCGCAAGCGTCCCGCTTGTGCTGGTTATAATGCCTGTGCAACTGAATATGCCTGCTATATATCCATTCAAAATGCCCACCCTTCAACATAAATAAGGTAACTTGCAGGGAATCGCCTCATTTGCCTCCCCATTGAGCTAAGCAGACTCACACACTCTACCATTAATGTACCGAAATGATTAAGAACCCTATACTATTCATCGCATTGATGCTACTCATTCAGGCTTGCAGCTCCACGCAAGAGAACAATGAAAAGGAAAAGGCACCCGTAACAACAAAAGTGCCTGTAATTAGTACCATCCAAAGGCATGCCCGGGTGGGTATGGACAGGACCAACATGATTGAGCAAAGAAGGCTTGCATTTGACCGCATGGCAGTTGCCACACCTTCTTATACCAACTCAGATGGTATGTTGATTTATAATAAGGTGGAGATGGTTCCGGTCTATTCGGGCGGAAACGTTGCCCTGGATACCTTTTTGGAGGCAAACCTGACGTATCCTCATGACTCCGGAGACAACCAGGAGGGAACGGTGTTCGTTGACTTTATTGTCGATGCCACAGGTGCTGTTCGCAATGCCAGTGTTATCGATGCTACTTTTGATGGAGAAGATGCCGCTTTTAGGAAAGAAGCCATCAGGGTCGTCAATGCCATGCCAAAATGGAAGGCCGGCCGACAGGAAGGTCATACAGTTAATGTTCAGATGAGCCTGCCCATTACATTTCTTTTGAAATAAAATCCAACAACTTCATTATCGTGTGCTTTTACTCTCCTTAACCAGCACAAGCGTCCCCGCTAATAGCGCAAGCGTCCCGCTTGTGCTTAAAAACAATTAATAGCTTAACTATTGCAAGCGTCCCGCTTGTGCTTAAGAGACTCATCGCTAACGCTCTGAGTGACGTGTGCTCCGGGCAAAGTATTTGTAAAATATTGAAATAGCTAATAGCGCAAGCGTCCCGCTTGTGCTTAAGAACAATTAATAGCTTAACTATTGCAAGCATCCCGCTTGTGCTTAAGAAGGCTTATTCAAACATCCCTTTACAATCCGCTCGCAGGTAATCGATACACTATCTCTCCATTGGCCATAGTGAGTTGTACCTCTATGCCATGGATGTCTTGAGGATCAATGGTCAGAGGATTGGCCGATAGTACAATCAAGTCCGCATACTTGCCTGTCTGCAAACTACCTGTTTCATCATCGCGAAACAGTGAGTAGGCGGCATTCAGCGTCATTAACTTCAGCGCAGTTTGTACAGGAATGGTTTGAGCGGCCAGCCACGAAGGTGGGGTGCACAGTGCTCCGGTTTCGCTCACCTCAGTGCGGGTCACCATGCTGTGCAATTCTATAAATGGATTGACCGGACCGCGATAAGGATCGTCACCATGCCACGCCACAGGCAGATCAGGATCATAGTCAATCAAAGTGCGGTAGGGGAAATCTGCCGCTTCATAGAAAGGGGAGCGCGGATAAAAATCGCATATCTTTTTCCATCCAAAGATGACAGGTATAATTCCGAATTCACTGTATCGGGGAATGAGGTCAGGGCGTATGGCGCTGTTGTGCTCTATACGGTGACGCAGGACATTGGGTCTGCCGTCCAGCGCATAGGCGATGGCATTCTGTGCTTGTTCGATGGCACGGTCACCAATGGCATGTATGGCCACCTGATAGCCAGCCTTATCGGCTTCCAACACCATGGCATTGATTTCATCCTGTGTGTGCCACAGATCGCCAAGGCCTGTTGTGCCGGGAATAAACTCTTCGGAGACTGCCATGCCACCACATGTACCACCATCGGCTGTTATTTTGATGCCGTTGATGCGCAGTACTTCTCCTGGTGTTCGGGTTGCCGGATAACCATGATACCAGCTGTCCTGTATTTCACCACAAGGAAAAGTCTTAGTCAAAAACAAGCTGGTCTTTACTTTGAGAAGGGGTTCAAATGCACGCATTTCTGCAACAAATTCTTCAGTGCAAAACAGGTTACCCAAACTGGTAATGCCATTTTTAAAAAGGAGCTCCTGAGCACCAGGGAGATCCAGGCCAAACCGATCCCTGTCATTAAATACATGCGTGTGGGCATCCACAATTCCGGGCATGATCGTCTTGCCTTTGAGGTCGATCAATTGAGTAGTTCGATTGGCGGTGGCCAATGCCTGCAGGCTGGTGCCTACACCCAATATTTTTTTTCCCTTGATGGCGATGGCCTGACCTTCCGGATAGTCTTCATTCATGGTAATGACGGTACCATTATAAAAAACAATATCGGCCATCTCTGAGGTAGGAAAATCAGGACCTGGCGCTGGCGCTGAAATATTACAACCTTGCAGCAGTAGGATAAAGGCCAACCCTGGGAGTCGCATAACTTTCATGGTGTAATCAGTTGGAATGAGTGTTTAAAATAATAAATTAATAAGACTATTTCTATCAATACAACACATGAGTTGTACCGTTCTGCAGGTGTGAACAAACAAAATACTTATATTTAGAAGTCATTAACTAAAATTTGAACGCACATGAAAGAAATCAAGAAAGAAAATATTAATCAGGAAGTATTTGATTTGTATGACAAGTATGCCCACAGCAAAATTGACAGGAGATCTTTCATGGAAGAATTGAAGGCTCATGCCGTAGGAGGCATCACGGTGGCGGGACTGCTGGCCTTTCTTTTACCCAAATATGCAACAGCACAACAAATAAAACAGAACGACCCCCGGTTAAAAACGGAATACATAGAATACGATTCGCCTAAAGGGGCGGGAAAGATGCGAGGGCTGCTCGCAAGACCCGCAGGTAACACCAGAAAATTGGGTGGCATCGTGGTGGTGCACGAAAACCGAGGACTTAATCCTCACATTGAAGATGTGGCACGAAGGGCAGCACTGGAAGGATTTATTGCCTTTGCACCGGATGCATTGTTTCCCCTCGGTGGCTATCCGGGCAATGATGATGACGGCAGAGCGATGCAGCAAAAGCGCGACCGCGATGAGATGCTGGAAGATTTTATTGCTGCCTTTGCTTATCTCAGCAAGCACAAAGAATGTTCCGGAAAGGTGGGAGTAGTAGGATTTTGTTATGGTGGTTCTGTCTCCAATGCAATGGCAGTAAGGATACCTCAACTCAAGGCAGCGGTACCTTTTTACGGAGGACAGCCGGCAGTGGAAGATGTTCCTAAAATAAAAGCACCATTGTTAATACACTATGCCGCACTTGATACAAGAGTAAATGAAGGATGGCCTGCTTATGAAGCTGCCTTAAAAGCAAATAAAAAGGAGTACACTACCTACATCTATCCAGACGTGAATCATGGCTTTCACAATGATACAACACCTCGGTATGATGAAGCTGCAGCTAAGCTGGCATGGCAAAGGACAATTGACTTTTTCAAGGAAAAATTGAAGTAGCATCAACAGTGTGCTGTCCCTGAATGCTGAATTGCTTAAGTTTGCAGACTGCAAGCGCACGGTATTCAAATGACGCTGACAATTTTTATTGCACTCATCCTCCTTGGTCTGGTTACAGGTTTCTATTCAGGTCTCATCGGCACGGGTGGCAATGTCATCCTGATACCCGTTTTGGATATAGTATTTTCGCACTATCATGTGACGGGCCCCGAGTCGGTTAAATTTATCATTGCCAACTCTTTGTTCATCACTGTATTTCTGGGACTGGCCGTCAGTGCCAAACAATACCGGATGGGCAATTTCTACATCAAAGAAATTCTGACCATTGGTATTCCCGGTATGATCAGCGCTTTTCTTTTGTCTGAATGGATCATCGCATCTACCTGGTATGAAAAACATTATTTCGACCTTATTTTTCTCTCTTTGCTGGTGTTCCTCACCTTAAGGTTGTTATTAATTAAATCCAAAGAAAATCAGGAAGAAAACACCGAAAAAACAATGCCGGGAAAACTTCCTTTAATTCTGTTAGGGTTGTTGACGGGGAGTATCACCTCACTGTCGGGGCTTGGTGGGGGAGTTATTCTTATTCCGTTTCTTACCGATGCCTTGGGTGTACCCATAAGAAAAGCAAGTTCTGTTTCCATCGGTGTGGTGATGCTGCTAGCCCTTTCAGTGAGTATCAGCTATTTGTTTGTAGACACAGTACATATCGAACAAGTATTGCCCTGGCAAATGGGCTATACCTCCATGTTCATCATTTTGCCGGTATTGATAGGAATGGCTTTTTCCTCTTCCTATGGTGTAAAAGTGGCGCACAGAACATCACCCTTTAAACTCAGGGTAATCTTTGGAATAATTATGGCCATTCTTTGCATCAAACTTGCCTATGGTCTGGTGGTCAATTTGTAATTTGCCACAATCGCGAATACAACCCTATGAATACTACGCAGCAAGCCGACCCGGAAAAAAGTAAAGAAGCAGAACCCTGGATGATTTTTGCTACTTCAATTGTTTTAATCCTGGTGGGCCTGGGGTTTGGATACTATAAATTCAGCAATGGACAATTGGCCAGATTTTTATTTGAACATGGAGTGAAGGTGACTGGCACAGTTGTCAGTGAATCGAGAAGTGGAAAACAGGCTGGCGAAACTTTCTACTACGAGTTAAGCTACAATTGGGAAGATACGCCCTACGTCTTCAAAACATCCAGCAAAATTGATTCATACAATGTTGGGGATGAGGTGGAAGTTATGCTGAACCCTGAAAATCCTGAGGAAGTGTTGAGCCCGCTAGACATTAACAAGGGTAGCTATATGTGGTCTTTGATAATTCTGACGCTGGGTGGTTTTATCTTCTGGTTGGGATTAAGAAAGGTAAAGGAGAAGTCATCGGCACTTCCACAAGGATAATGCGATTTATGGAGTAGATTCGGTAAGTAATTTCTCCAGCACAGAACGATGCGATTGCGCGGCCTCATAACCAATCTCATAGATCTCATCAATATGACTCATGCTAAAGGTGTCGTACTTACTCAAGCCCCTTGGCGCAATCAGCACATCAAACAGTTCGTATTTGCGAAGGGATGAGGCACCAATGCTCAGGTGATAAGCTCTTTGCATAATAGATAAGGAGGAATTTAGATCATTCTTTTTAACGGTGTCAATCGGATTGACGTAAACACCAATGATCTTATCACAAACCCCTTCGAGGGGCTCGATGGGAAAGTTATTCATTATACCACCATCTGAATAGAGTATGCCATCGATGTTGACCGGAGTAAACACCATGGGGAAAGCCGAAGAAGCCAATATGGTTTGGATCACAGGTCCTTCGCTGAATATTTTGCTTTGCGCATTTTCAATATCGGTGGCTACGATGTATAATTTTTTCTGTAACGACTCATAGGAATCATCTTCAAGGTATTTTTTAAATACGGCTATCAGTTTGCTGGTATCAATGATCCCTGGTTTGAAAATAGCGTAGTTGGAGATGCTAAAAATGGAAGTCTTTTTGAAGAACTCAAGAATAGTGTCGGGAGAGTGACCGGCAGCATACAAAGCGCCTACAATAGAACCCGCACTGGCACCGGACAGGTGAGAGATTTTTATTCCCACTTCTTCCAGTACCTTCAATACACCCACGTGAGCCACTCCTCTTACTCCACCACCTGAAAGGACAAGTCCTATTTTATTTTCCATACATGCACTTTATTTGATTTCCGGATTTTGTTCATGATCAAATATAAATAATAGAACCAGACGAAGAGTTATAGATCATCAATTCTTATATTTTATTAAACCTTGCTACAACTTGTTATAATGTGTAACTTAAAAAGTAGGTTCCATCTGTAATGATTTCTAATTAAAGAACAAGATGAGTGATAGTAACGAAAGTATTGTCAATCAATATCATGTTTCAGGATTGTTTGAAGAGATTGTAAGGCAACTGGAAAGCCAAGGTATAAACACAAAACAAATTTCCAGGTCCTCAATCGCAGCCATAGATGAGTTCCATGTGCGAGGGGCTGCTGTATCCAAAGAACTGGCCGCCTACATCGACCAACCCGGACTTTCTGTAATTGATATTGGGTGTGGGTTGGGAGGACCGTGCAGGATGCTGGCGGAAGAATTCAATTGTAACGTGACTGGCATAGACATGAACACCGAATTCATCAGGACAGCACAAAAGTTAACGGAGTGGGTAGGATTAACACAAAAAATAAACTTTGTCCAGGGGGATGCCCTTCAATTGCCTTTTCCTGATAAGTCATTCGATGTAGCCTGGACACAGCATGTTCAAATGAATATTGAAGACAAGCAGCAGTTTTACGCTGAAATGAGTAGGGTGTTAAAACCAGGAGGAGCCTTCATCTACTACGATATATTTGACTTGGGCAATGGGCCAATTAATTTCCCTGTTCCCTGGGCCAACGAACCGGCTGTAAGCTTTTTAGGAACCATCTCCGGCATGGAAACAATTCTAAGGAATTTGGGTTTTACTAAAATACAGACATCAGATCAAACCGATGCCGGTATATCATTTCTCTATCGTGTGTTTGAAAACATAAATACTACAGCAGCACCAAAGCCGGGCTTAAATCTGGTGATGGGAGTGACCATGAAGGAAAAGTTGAGCAACCTGCTAAAGGGGTTGGCAGAAGATAAGATAGCATTGCAAAGTGGCATTTATCGCAAACAGTAGAAGCACTAGCAGAGTAAAACTGAGATGCAAAATCGGACATGAAGCGGGGTATAATGCCTCACAGAGATGAAAATTTTAAGCAGGTGTTGCTCCAATTATAAATAGGCGGTTGGATAGATTCAAAACGCCTAATAATAGGTAGCTTGCAGGATTAGTTGGACTTTAAATCAACTTTTTAATGGATCAGTCAATCTATTGGTGGGTAAGTTTTAACGCTTTCATTCTCCTCATGCTGGCGTTGGACTTAGGTGTATTTCACCGCCAGTCCAAGGTGATCTCCATCAAGGAGGCTTTCTTGTGGACGGGTTTTTACATCATCCTTGCCTTTATATTTAATGTCATTGTTTATTATTCAATGGGTTCCGAGAAGGCTTTTGAGTTCTTCACCGGCTACCTCATTGAAAAGTCACTTAGTGTTGACAATATCTTTGTCATCATTCTGATCTTTTCCTACTTCCAGGTACCGGAGGCGCATCAACACAAGGTGTTGTTTTGGGGAATATTAGGAGCGCTGGTGATGAGGGGTTTCTTTATTTATGTTGGCGTAGAGCTGATACATCAGTTTCACTGGCTGATCTACATTTTTGGAGGCTTTCTGGTGTATACCGGAATCAAGATCGTAACCAGTGGCGATATGTCCATTGATCCAAATAAAAATCCTGTCATCAAATTGTCGAGACGCTTCTTTTCGGTAACGGATCAGTTTCATGGGGATCGGTTTTTTGTCATGAAAGAGGGGCGTAAATGGGCTACACCGTTGTTTCTGGTGCTGATGCTGATCGAATCGACAGATCTTATCTTTGCGGTAGATTCCATTCCTGCTATTTTGGCTATCTCTGATGATGCCTTTATCGTTTATACCTCCAATGTGTTCGCGATTTTAGGTTTGCGATCGTTGTACTTTGCGCTGGCCGGGTTGGAGAAATTTTTCCAATACTTGAAATATGGAGTGTCTGCTATTCTTGTATTTGTAGGTATAAAAATGGCGATTGTTGATATTTACAAGATACCCATCGAAATTTCACTGGCATTTATCTTTATTGCACTTTCCTTGGCTACCTTGGCATCCATGATTTTTGTTCAACAGGGAACTGACAAGGATTCTAAATCTTAAGTGTTGAAGTAGGGGATCGGGCAACACTATAACAATACCCGGTTAATGCTTTGTGACGGTTTTCTGGTTTATTAAATTATTGAGATGGAATTGTCGCTGTATTGGTGGATTGGTTTTAATGTCTTCATTCTGTTAATGCTGGCATTGGACCTTGGTGTATTTCATCGCAGGTCTGGAGCGATTTCCATCAAGGAAGCATTACTGTGGACTGCCTTCTGGGTGATCCTTTCACTGGCATTCAATGTGCTGGTTTATTACACCTTTGGATCAGAAAAAGCATTTGAATTTTTAACGGGATATCTCATTGAAAAGTCGCTGAGCATCGACAATATTTTTGTGATGATCCTCATCTTTTCCTATTTCAAAGTAGACGCGGCTTATCAGCACAAAGTACTTTTTTGGGGCATACTGGGAGCGCTGGTCATGAGGGGTATATTTATTTTCGTGGGAGTGGAGCTGATCCACAATTTCCATGCGTTGGTCTACATTTTTGGCGCCTTTCTGGTGTACACGGGTATTAAAATTGTATCCAGTGGTGAAATAGAAATTGATCCCGGAAGAAATCCTCTGATCAAACTTTCAAGAAAATATTTTTCGATCACCAAAGAATATCATGGAGACCGCTTTCTTGTAAAAATCGATGGACGCAGACATGCCACTCCTCTTATTTTGGTGTTGATTCTTATTGAATCCACCGACTTGATATTTGCTGTAGATTCGATACCGGCCATTCTTGCTATTACAGATGATATATTTATTGTCTATACGTCCAATATTTTCGCTATCCTCGGATTGAGATCCCTGTACTTTGCACTGGCAGGTATAGAAAGGTATTTCAAATATTTGAAATACGGGGTGTCAGCCATTCTGATATTTGTCGGTATTAAAATGGCCATCGTTGATTTATATAAAATACCTGTACAGGTATCCTTGATTTTTATCTTTCTGGCACTGGCCTTATCGTCTTTGGCATCCCTGCTGCTGGTAAAGGACAAAAAAACATCCCTGTAGCTGTTGTGTACAGGGATGATCTTACAGACTGATTTATACTACCTGTGCGGCATTTGAATTGGCCAAAGATTGCTCCAGCAACTGGTTGCGTTCTGCACTTAACTGTTCGCTCACAGTCTTTTTTAAATTGACAAAAACCTGCGCAGGTGCCGCCATACGCACTTCATGTAGCCAATGATATAGTTCATGGTCATTGATGCCGCGGGCGATCCACTTGGCATAAGCCGCCATCTTTGCAGGAGGGATTTGCTGAACTACCGTTTGTTCCGTTGCTTTTATTTCAGCGTCAGTATAGTGCTTCCACAGTGCTTCATTGAGTTCCAGCTCTTCCTTGTTCATGTGATACAAATTGAAGGCAATGAATTCATTGAATGCGTAAAAAAGATGAAGCCCTGTTTGGCGTCTGCCTTCAGGAGATGTTTCACTCTTGTATTTTGCAATCAGGTCGCTAAGCACCAAACCCAAACGGTGATCTTCTTCATGCTCTTTCATAAAGAGTTGAGAGACTTGCGCATCTATTTTTTGCAGAGGTTCATTGTAGTAGGTGTCCTCCCCATGAGCATGGCTTTCAAATAGCACTAATAAGTCGGCCACCTGGTCTACAGCTGCAGTACCTGCTTGCGCATCAGATAAATCGGCTTGTTGCAATGCAATACCAGTTTGGTACAATAAGGCGCGTAAGCCCTTATGTATCAAGTTGAATGAATTATAACGTTGTGGTTTCATAGGTGTGAGATTAATTTTCTTTTGTTGATTAAATGCTGTTGAGGTAGACAAACAAGGCCTTAAGTTCTGTGTCCGTATAGGCAGCAGTCATATTCCATGGCATCTCATTGGGTTTTAGGATTTTACCTTCCGGTGTTTTGCCAGTACGCAGGGTGTTGATGAATTGCTCTTCTGTCCATCGTCCCACATTTCCTGTGGCGCTGATGTCGGCCACGTTTGGAAACCCAGGGGCTACAGGGTCTCCACCTTTCATATTGGCACGGTGACAACCCTGACAAGCCGATGATAGGTATTGTCCGAATGCCACGGACACCTCAGCTTTTACCTCCTTTACAAGCGAGCGGGTGTGATCAATCATTTCTGCAGGGAGTAAGGGGAGCTTATCAAAGGCTGTCAAAACGCGACCCATTGGCCCCACTTTCTGTTCAGGAAATGTTCTGTCAACAGGAGGAAGTGAAGAGGCATAGCTAATAATGGCCGACATGTCTTGCGCTGACAGCAATGCGTATTCATGCGAAGGCATAAATAGCAACGGCTTACCGTCTCTGCGGATGCCATGCTTTAAAGCAAGCACCCAATCACTTACCGCATAGTCTTGTGGCAGTCCACCTTTTCCCTTGGTCAAATTTCTTCCGACAAGGAATGCCAGTGCAGGGTCATCAATAAATACCTGACCACCCAGGTCCATACCGTGACAATCCCGGCATCCCTTGGCAGTGAGCAATCGATCTCCATAGGCCAGCTCAGCGCTATCCGATGTTAGGGTAAGTTCCTGAGGTACAACAACGTACTTTTTTTGGATACGGGCTTCCGTGCTGTGGTAAATGTTGGTATAAAATATACCGCCTCCAATTATCAGTACGGCAAGCAAGGCACCCAATACAATCAATATTTTCTTTATCATGAATTTAATTATTTTCGCAGCAAAAAACGCGAAAACCTTATTTCCGGACCTACGTTAAACGGAGGGTTATATACGCCAAATGGAATAATGAAAGTGGCACCTACCATCCATTTTGATGAATTTTCCAACTATACCACAGAAAGTGGAGTTGAGAATGACTTTGAGACCCGGACACGCGTGCACCCTGAATTTGGACGCTGGTCAGAGAAGCTTATAGACCTTAATCACTTCCGTATCTACCAACACAGGGGAGATCTTAAGCGCAACGTTAACGTTCTTTTTGACGATGGGTCGTTGGATAAATACGTGCACCATTGCATGAGTATAGAGGGAGAGATGGCTGCCAATTTCACGGACTTTAATTTCTGCGCACATTTATCTCCACGTTCCTTTCACAATATGTTTGTTCCAAACCATACTTATTTTTTGGGTATGGGATCACAATTTGTCAACGTTCATATTGAGGTAGATAAAGATTATTATGCGCAGCTTTTACCCGATACTGAATCATGGTCCGCACAACTGAAGAATGACATCCAGAATAATACCTTGTATTATCCGGGTGAGTTCAGACTTTCAGCTCAAATGCTTCACACCATACAAACTATTTTCAATAGCGCACTGAGTGGGGCCTTAAAGAAATTGCTGATTGAGGCCAAGGTACAGGAGCTGTTGGCTTTACAACTTCATGGTACCCTTCATGTGCCCTGTGGCACAGACAAACCAAAAGATCTGGACTTGTTCATATCCATTCGGCAATACTTGGATCAAACCTTTTTGGACGATCACTCCCTTAAAAACATTTCAAAACATTTTGGTATCAACGAGTTTAGGTTAAAAAAAGGATTCCGCGATGCATTTGGCACAACGGTATTCGATTACTTACTTTCCAGACGGCTGGAGTACAGCTTGCAGCTTTTGAAAGACACCCAACAATCCATCTCAGAGATCAGTACTTCAGTAGGATATAATTATCCCAATCACTTTTCAGCCGCTTTCAAGAAAAAGTTTGGCTACAATCCAGCAGCGTGGAGGAAGTCTTCTTAAACGCTATACTTATTTCCTGCTTGTATTACATACCAATTCCTGATACTTTGTAGCTTCATGAAAACCAGTGCCGTTATAAAACCTTCTACGTTCAATTTTTTGAAGAACCTGGCGAAACACAATAACAGGGAATGGTTCAATGCCAATAAGCAAGAATATGTATTGGCTAAAGAGAATGCGGAACTGTTTGTAGATGCGCTCATTCAAAAAATGAATGTGCACGACCAAATTGAAACGCCTACTGGAAGGAAAAGCCTCTATCGCATATATAACGATGTTCGATTTTCTGAGGACAAAACACCCTACAATCCCCGTTTTGCAGGCTACATGAGAAGAGTAAAACCCATGAACAGGGGTGGTTATTATTTCTGGATCAAACCAGGAGGCACACGGATCGGTTGCGGATTTGGGCACCCCAATTCTGAAGATTTGTTGCGGATAAGAAAAGACATCGATTACAACCACGCTGATTGGCTTAAGCTCATCCGGTCGAAACCGATACAGCGTACTTTTGGAGCAATGAAAGGGGAGCAGGTTAAAACAGCCCCCAGAGGTTTCCCAAAAGACCATGAAGCCATTGAACTGCTCCGCTACAAGCAATATTGGTTTGAATGCGCTTTCACTGACAAGGAAGTACTGGCTCCTGATTTTCTCAATAAAATGGACAAAACCTATAAAGTCATTCGTCCTTTTTTTGATTACATGAGTGAGGTACTCACCACAGACACCAATGGTGAACTGATCATTTGATTCAATGCATCAGAGGATCGGTTTTGAAAGGACGTAGCTTGTCACAACGGTCAATAATTTCACCCTAGCATCAATGGAACTTTCATTTAACAACTGTTCCTCATTCTAATTAGCTCTTTGGATCGTGCTCGCTTTTGCAAGACATTGCTTTAGTGGTGTATTCGCTCCATCTAAAAGTTGTGTTTTACACACGTAAATCTTGTTATATTTAGCACGGTACATAAACAATCTTATATGAAGCAACTCATCATTCTGGCATTATTCCTTTCGCAAGGTCTGTTTGGATTCTCCCAAAACCTGGACAGTATATTTAAAAATGTAAAATACAGAAGCATAGGTCCCTTTAGAGGGGGGCGTTCCAATATGGCTTCGGGTGTGGTGGGAGATCCATTGACCTATTACATGGGCACCACGGGAGGTGGTGTTTGGAAGACAGAAGATGCAGGGGCACATTGGAAAAATATTTCTGATGGCTTTTTTAAGAAAGGATCAGTAGGAGCGATAGCCGTATCAGAAAGCGATCCCAATATCGTTTATGTGGGCATGGGCGAACACGCTCCGCGTGGTGTGATGAGTTCTTATGGAGATGGCGTGTATAAATCCTATGACGGGGGCAAAACCTGGAAACACATGGGATTGGAAAAAACCCAGCAGATTTCCAGAATCAGCATACACCCCAAAAACCCCGACATCGTATTTGTAGCCGCCCAAGGTGCGATACATGGTGCCACACAAGACAGAGGTATTTACAAGTCTATTGATGGAGGTGTTACCTGGAGAAAAGTATTGTATATCAACGATCTGACGGGTTGTTCAGACCTGTCGATGGACATGCACAATCCCATGGTAATGTATGCTGCCATGTGGCACAACCTGAGGTTGCCCTGGAAGGTTATCAGTGGTGGCCCTGGAAGTGCACTGTATAAGTCTACCGATGGTGGTGAGACATGGAACAAATTGGAAAAAGGACTTCCTAAGGAAATGGGCAAGATGGGTATCGCTGTATCTAGAGCCAATTCCGAAAAGGTTTATGCGCTGATTGAAAGTGATTGGGAAAAAGAGGCAGGGGGATTGTATGTTTCTGATGACGCTGGAAAGAGCTGGTCACAGGTAAGTAACGACCACAAACTGATTCAACGCTCATGGTACTACATTGAAGTATTTCCAGATACACAGGATGAACATACGGTGTATGTGATGAGCGCGCCTGCTTTGCGCTCTATCGATGGTGGCAAAACCTGGGAAACCCTCAGTGGTCCGCATGGTGATTATCACGATTTATGGATCAATCCCAACAATTCAAAAAATATGGTGATAGCCGATGATGGCGGTGCAGGCATTACCTTCAACAGGGGTGAATCGTGGTCTACACAGTCCAACATGCCTACCGCACAGTTTTATCGTATCAATACAGACAATCATTTTCCTTACCGCATTTATGGCGGTCAACAAGACAACAGTTCTGTGCGCATCGAAAGCATTGCATTGGGTAGCTGGGGCATTTCAGAAAGCAACTGGACAAGCTCTGCCGGAGGTGAAAGTGCTTTTCTTGCTTTCAACCCTGACGATCCCCGGTATGTACTGGGTGGCAGCTACCTGGGCACCATCGAAGTACTGGACACCAAAGGAAATGCAGGCACCAAAGTAATGGCTGCACCTATTCAATACCTGGGACGGGATTCTAAAGATATGAAATACCGCTTCAATTGGAATGCGCCCATTATATGGTCTAAACACGAACCCAATACCTACTATCACGGAGCTCAGAAGCTATTGCGTACCCGAGACATGGGCGTTACCTGGGAGGAAGTTTCTCCTGACCTGACACGCAACGAAAAAGAAAAGCAGGGCAAAATGGGTGGCCCTTATACCAATGAAGCAGTAGGTGCAGAAAACTATGGCACCTTGGCTTATGTGATAGAATCTCCACACGAAAAAGGAGTGATATGGACGGGCAGCGATGATGGCTTGGTGCAGTTAACTAGAGATGGAGGAAAAACATGGACGAACGTGACACCAAAAGGATTAACGGAATGTTTGGTCAACGCAATAGATGTATCACCGCACGATCCCGCTACGGCCTACATCGCTACTACCAGGTACAAATTCAACGACCATACTCCCGGCTTGTACAAAACAACTGACTATGGAAAAACATGGACCAACATCAGTAAAGGTATTCCCTATGGAGCGTTTACCAGGGTAGTGCGTGAAGACGAAGTGCGCAAAGGGCTATTGTTTGCAGGAACAGAAACAGGTGTATACGTTTCGTGGAACGGAGGTACCAGCTGGCAACCGCTGCAACTCAATTTACCCGTTACTCCAATCACGGATTTGAAAGTAACACACGGTGACCTGGTAGTTGCCACATCAGGAAGGTCGTTTTGGATATTGGATGACCTTGGTTTATTACGTCAGTATAAAGAAGAAAATGAATCCTTTACATTGTATCAACCCGAAGACTTAGTGTATGGAAGTTGGGGCAGCCCATTGAACAGTAGTTCTTCAAACTTTGATGGTACTCATCCATTCTACGGAGTAAATCCTGCCAATGGAGTGGTTTTATATTATCAATTGCCTGCCCTGGCCGACTCAATAGAGGTAACAATGGAATTTAGAGATGCAACAGGTAAGCTGGTGCGACAATTGAGTTCGAAAAAGAATGCTTCATTTCAGCGATATCCTGGTGGACCACCTGCAGATCCAACCATTCCAAAATCAAAAGGATTGAACCGCTTTGTTTGGGATACCCGTTACCCTACAATGGTTGGGGTGCCTACAGCCTATATAGAAGGAAACTTCAGGGGGCATAGAACTGCACCCGGAAACTATACGGTAACATTGAAGTACGCTGGTAAGGAAGCAAAATCAGATTTTAAGATTTTACCTAATCCTGTTTATGAGATTACACCCGCCACTTATGCTACACACAATGAATTTATGTTGAACATGGAGAATGCATTAAACGATATGCATACCAAAATAAATACCATTCTTAAAATGCGTGAACAAATTGAAACGGTGTTGAAAGACATGGGTGACAAACCTGCCTATGCGGCCATCAAAAAAGAGGGAAGCGCATTGGTGGAAAAAATGAAAGCATGGGATGAAGACATGGTGCAACGCAGATCGAAAGCCTATGACGATGTAGAAAATTTCCCTAACAAGTTTACAGCTAACTACCTGTTCCTCATCAACGAAACAGACAGTGATATACCCAGAGTAAATCAGTCATCAAGAGACAGGTTAGCTGAACTGAACAAAGAATGGGAAGGTTTGAATACCCGTGCCAAAACCATCATCGAAACAGATGTGCCTGCTTATACCAACAAACTCTGGAGTGCGGGAATAGGGGCAGTGTGGGTAAGTGACAAATAAGCCTGCAAAAAATAAAAACGCGACAACAAGCACTTCGCTTCTTGTCGCGTTTTTTATTGATGATTACTTGGTAACAATTAAGCTATTAAATACCAGCTTGAAGGTACCGTGAGTCTGTACACGGTGTTGTGGCCTGAAACCGATCATCACCACCTTACCCTGACCCATGCCTACCGCCACCATGGCCGCCTTTTCTGCGATTACCTGCTCACCAAGCAGCCATCCACTTTGTAGCAAATCCCGCTTGGGATAAGTAACGATACGCTCTACCAAGTGGTTGCGGTCAGAAGGAATTACCTCGTACACATCATTACCCCCCACAAACAATCCAAGGCCTGTGGCAGGCATTCCATATGCCAGCGGATTACTATTGTCGAACAACATGTGTAGCGTAGATCCCGGTGACCAAAATGTTTTGTCAGGAACTCCTTTCAATACATTGCGAATGGGCAATTTGAATTTCTCAATGGCCAATTCGCCAGCCTGACCAAAGGTGAGGAGTGTGCCTCCTTTTTCAACAAAGTCTTTTAATGCATTCACCCCTTGTTGTCCGAAACCACTGCGGTATTCAGGCGGAAAAGCATCAGGACGATTACCAGAAAAGTCTCCAAGCCCTTCACCCGTCATGCGCGCTATGTTGTCATCGGGAAGTATAATGACATCGTACTTTTTATTCAGCTCTCCGGCCTTCAATTCCTTATCCATTAGTGTGGTGTAAGGAAACTCAAATTTCTCTAGCAACAACCGGGTCCAGCCTTCATCCATGTTACCACCAAGGTAACGTTGAAACAAAGCGATGCGCTGACGGTTAACCGGTTTGGTGTTGGCTGTTACATCCGACTCCAAAGCCCTAAAGTTTACTCCGGTTTGTTTTGCTATTTGATTGGCTGTATTGTCAGCTATTGAAGTAACCACAAAGTCACCCGCATCTAGGCCATTCCCCGCTTTGGTTACCCGTCTCACATTCGCCTTGTTGTTCCAAAGCAGGTTGAGCGCTGTAAAACTATCGTTGGCTTTTCCTTCCAGTACGTATCCAAATTTACCTTTGGTTACTTGCCCGGTTGGCTTAATCACTGCAGTGACGGTAGGGAAATTGCCTTCAATTTTTGATTTCACCGGATCAACCCGCACACCCATGTATTCGGCTACGTTGTCGGTAGACATATCATAAGGCCTGATGGGATTGTTATCCCTGTCGCGAGTGTATTCGTTGTCGGGATAAAAAGTACGACCGAGCTGCCAGCGGATTACACCTTGCTTTGGCTGCTCCATGCTTACAAAATAAGAACCTTCACCATACACTTTGCCCTCATGGGTCATTGTAGTATTAATTCGTTTTACTTCTACGCCTTGCCCAAGAAGCACGTTGATTAATTTTTGAGTCGTCAACACATCGTGTTGTGCAGCAGGAATTATGTAAGCTTTTACTTCACCATCAGCGCCACGTTGGGTTTGGCGGGTGGCTTTCAGATAAGCATTCTTCAATACGGTTTCTTTATTGCGTGCTGCAATATCAGCAATGGCCAAAGCGGCAATTTTTTGCTGCTCTACAATGTCGCGCACACGCCACCATCCACCCGGCCAGGGATTGGGGAAGGAGGTTTGCGCTTCGTACTTGGGCATACCATGTATATTTCCTTCCAGTTGATCAGGATGTATGTAGAGAGGTGTTGCCAATCTTGCACTGGCCGATTCGGTAAGCATACCGGCTATGTTGTGAAAAGGGGTGATCCAGTGAAACCCAAAATGTCCCCACCCGGAATAAATGGCGGCATTCACTACACCAGCCTTATTGTTTTCTTCTTCTTTATAAGCGATGTGAGCGCCATACCACGACATCTCTCTCCACACCAGCGGATCACCATCAGGCCGGATCGGTTCGGTATACGGAGGTACGTACAATCGGGCGCCATAGGCACCCATCTGGTGGTGGTCGACATAAGCTTGTGGCATCCATTCCCTGAACATGATCTGTGCTCCATATACCGACTCTGCCGTGTTTTGCATGAAAGCATCACGGTTATTGTCATGTCCGATGTAATGATGGTATAAGTAGGGCAGTGAGGCAGCCTCATATTCAGTGCCCACGTATTTCCGGTACCATTCGGTGATCATGATTTCACCATCAGGATTAAAACAAGGGATCACAATGGTGATCACATTGTCGAGGATACGCTTCATCTCATCGTCATTACGGGTAAGCATATCATGGGTAAACTCTGCCGCAGTCTGTGCAGCCGCTACTTCAGAAGAGTGCAAGCCAAAAGATTGCACAATCACTGCTTTACCATTGGCGATGATGTCATTGATCTCTGCCTGAGGTACCTGCCGCGGATCACTCAGGCGGGCATTCATCTTTTTGTAATCATCCAGTTTGGCCAGGTTTTCAGGCGAGGAGATGTACAAGGCCAAAAATGGGTTACCCAAAGTAGTTTTTCCCATATTCACCACATTCATCCTCGGACTTTTTTCACCCAACTGGTTATAATATTTTACCAGATCGTTCCAGTGCGCCAGCTTACGATCGGCACCCATTTGAAACCCAAAGTATTGCTCAGGGGAGGGTAGATCCTGTGCCTGCAGGCTACTGAAGCTAATACCCATAGCCAGCAGCAATACTCCTGATAAGTAATGCCTGATTTTTTTAATAATTGTCATGTCTAGGAAATTTGGTTGGAATTGAGTTGAATATATCCCAAACCTGTCTTAATAAAAACACAACTGGTTATGGTCTGCCTTATAAGCTGAAGGACGGTTATGGGATAT
>DDTF01000023.1:298-25561 GCA_002345965.1 Flammeovirgaceae bacterium UBA2371 | reverse complement strand
TAATTAGATTGTTCTCTAATTATAATAAGTGAAATTATATTTTTAGTAATGAATGCGATTATTACAAATGTGAACAGTAACGTATAATCTAACGATAAAATTGTTTCTGGTATTTTATTATTTTGGTAATTGTCATCGTTACTTAATTTAAATAGCAAAGGAATAACAGCAGCTACAGAAATAATTTCAAACCCTGCAAGAAGAAGCGAATAGACAATTTGAATAATAAAATCTTTTTTTTGAGGTTTGTTGAGTAACTTAAATACTCTCATAACCGTTTGACGTGATGCCTTAAATTGGTTAATCATAATAAGTATTGAAGTATATGCTGTACTAACCGATATATTTAAATGTAACGATAATGTGATCAGCCCATTGATTAAATGGGAAGGAATTTCTTGCCTTTTTATCCAAGTAATTTAGCCATCTATTAATGGTTTTATGTTTAACAGCAAATGAATCACTGGCTGGTGGTGGGGATAATGCTCCTAATCCTTCAGTTTTGATGAGTTTGAATTTTGGGCCAAATGATTTTTTTATATTTTGAAGCGAATGATAATAAGTTTTGAAGTATTCTCCTTCGAGATGTGCCACAGTGCCATTTCTTTTCAAACGTCTAAAGGCAGCCTTTTTGCCTTTAAATACCCAGAGTAATTCCCACAAACATATAGGTGGCATAATGACCCAGGTAACATATGAATTTGGGTTTATCAGACCTGGTAATAATTTAGTAACGCTTGTTAAATCTGAACAACAATTAAGTCCACCAAAATTTGAAAACACATAATCAAATTTCGCACTATTGATTTTATCTATTTTATGGAATGAACATTGTTCAAAAGTAAACTGTTTTAATTTGTGCTGGATAACTTTTTTTTCAATTTCGACAATCATTCCTTGGGAAAGATCTGTTGCATGAACAGCATAATTATTTTTTGCAAAGCGCAGAGCGTCAATACCTGTACCAGCATTGAGTTCGAGGATGCGATCACCGGGTTTTAAATATTGATCCACGTGATCATAAATTTGTTGACGCCATTCTTTTAAAATCGAATTTGAGGATTCATCGGCATCAAAGTGAGGGGCCTGTTTGCTGAAAGCCTCAGCCGGAGAGGACAGATCAATTGATTTCACGATTGACAGATAAAGAATTGGCGCTATGTTTCTTTAGTTGATAAAATTGCAAAAGGGATAAAGGGATGTGATACATCATCGATGCTATCTTGCGAATATCGGCATAAGCTAACACAGGCTTTTTAAACATTAACTTTATCCTATCAAGACCTCGTTGGCTTCGGTATCTGCTGTGAACGTATCGATGAAGTACTTTGTAAAATGATGAAGAGTATGCGCCTTGAAACATCATATCCAAATCATCAGAATCTTTCCAGTTTTGCTTTTCATCCATGGTGGCTTTCACCTTTTCATAAAATCCAGTTCCAGGAAGTGGATAAGAAACGGATATGCCAATTTCATCTGGCATGAGTTGGAGCACCATTTGGATTGTTTTGTCAATGTCTTCAAGCTGTTCACCCAAATATCCAAATTGGAGAAAAAAGCCTACTTTGATGTTATGCTTTTTTAAAAGCCTTGTAGATGTATGGATTTGATCTACTGTAGTTCCTTTATCCATAGCATCAAGTATTTTTTGTGATCCTGATTCAGCGCCTACCCATACTGTTTCGGCACCCGATGAAGCTAAGTGATTAACGACCTCTGATTCCAACAGTAAATCTACTCTTGATTGTATTTTATATTTAAACGATAGTTTTTTTTGCTTGACTAGTTGCCCGAATTTTTCAACCCAGCCTGGTTTTAAACCAAATATGTCATCACACATCCAAAAGTGGGTCGGGTGAAAAGTATTGATAAGATATTCTATTTCACCAAGTACATGTTCTGCTGATCTTGAATTGTATCGGTTGCCATAAATTGGTTTTGCACACCAATTACATTTAAAAGGACAACCCCGAGTCGTTGCAACATTTAATGAAAAATATCCGTGATGCTTGATCCATATATTTTTGTAAGCTTCCATATCCACCAACTCCCATGCCGGCAAAGGCAACTGATCAAGGTCTTTAATTACAGGTCGTGATGGATTTGTGTGAAGGTCACCTTTTGTCCCATAGGTCACGCCCAATACGGTGCCTATATTTTTATTTGTTTCAATTGTTTCAATAAGCTCTTTTAATGTCTCTTCACCCTCACCTCGGACAATATAATCAGCTCCGGCACCTAAATAATCTTCGCAATGATCAGAAGAATCAGAACTACACACAATTACTATACTTTTAACTTCTTTAGCGGCATGTATCATTTTAAAGGCAGCATCCCGCATTACCGACAAACACATTTTAGTTAAATAATTGAAACCGTCATCGTAGATAACCACGTAATGAGGCTTGGTCAATTTTATTTTTTCAATGATACTTTTGGGGTTATCTTTTAGGCAAGCATCTTGAAGATCAATTGAAAATCCCATTTGCTTTAATATTGAGGCGGCCAAAAGAGTGCCTAGGGGAGGATAGGGTTGTTTGAAACGCCATTGCTTGGCATCTAATTTATAAAAATAGGAATGTGTTAATAATACGGATCTCATACGTCCCAATTCAGATTATATCTGTTAGAAAAATCTTTTCTTTTTTTATGATATAGACACATCACTTTTTTCTGATAGTAATTAGGGTGATTTTTTGAAACATTTGCTTTTGATTTAAATGCTATTTTAAAATCCTCCTTTTCGTATAAATTTTCATATAAAAGTTTCCATCTGCGCAACGTTAATCTCATGAAAAAACTGTTTAATATTCTAGGAAAAAATAGGTTGAGTATGCCTTCTACAACATTTTTTAAAATTGTAGTATGGTATTTTTCCTCTAATCCCTCAATTTTAATAGTTGAATTAGGTAAATATTCCATTGTCCAAGGATTAGCGGCCATCAGTTTTTTGTAGGATTCAAATCCAACCAAAGGAATTAACGTAGATAGTTCTATAGCCGTATAAAGATTTTTTTCTTCAATTTCAAGGTTGGCTTCATCCACAAAATAATTTACGCAGAAATATTTATGGGAATTACCTAAAAATATTCGCTTGTATAAAACTAATAAAGTTCTGGTTATCCAAAGTCTCTGGCTCTTAGTTACTATAAAAAAATCCAAATCACAGCTTTCATCCATATATCCTTTGGACAACGAACCAGATGCCATAACGGATTTAACAAAGGGGAACTTGTTGATAAAGGCAGCTTGCTTATGGGCAATAATCATGTACCGCATTGCCTCCTTATTACCTCTTATCCTTCTTTCGATTAATGTCTTGTCATTCTGTAAAGTAAAGAATTGTCCAAAGCTATAAGTCAGTTTCTCGGTAACTAGTTGGTGTAATCTTTCATTTATTGCTTGTTGGGTTATGTGGTTAGTTTGTAAAAACTCATATACTTCATCAGATGCTAATGGATAATTGAATATGTCAAAATACAATAGGGTTTGAATTATGTGCTTGGATAATGTATCTGATTCGTATTTGTTCATTGAATCGACAATTTTTTCGTGGAGGACCAAGGATTGATGTACAGTATAAATTGGAATAGAACGAAAAACATAATTCCCTTTTGTGATTCAAGAAAGGATTCTGTGGAAGAAGCTAATAGCACTAATGCAATAAAAACAATATGTAAAAGATTTTTTGTTCTCCAGGCATCCCTTAGTGGGGATAACAAGCAACCAAGTAAAAGTATCAATCCTATTAGGCCAGTCGAGATGTAGGTGTATATAAATTGATTATGCGGGTCACTTGTGTTAAGAATATTGGAAATGTTATTTGTTTTTAATGTCTCACTTATTTCGAGAAGAGTATCACCAGTCCCGGAGCCAATAATAGGATTTGTTGTCCATACAGTTTTTAATCCAGCCCACCATAATGTAAATCTAATTTCGGTTGAATTGGAATAGGTAGCGTTTTTTTCGACAATAAGGTGTGTTGAGTTTATTTCCTGAAAATCCCTATATAAGCTTATTGGATTTAATGCAGTAAGTGCCATAAACAGAAAAACAAATGAAATGGTAATTATTGTTTTCTTGGCTCTCATAATGGAAGAATTGATTAGAGACATTAGGATAATCGCAGTGCAAACTAGAAGTATTGCAAGCACAACGATTTTGGTTGACAATAGGGCAAGAAATATTGTGAAATACGTGATCATGCTAATAATTAAATATTTATTTAATGTTTTATTGATTAATTGAGCGATTAATAAGCAAATGCAAAATATAAGATAAATAGAGAGATAAGTTGGATGAATACCTATTCCAGATGCCAGGGCGACATAGGAAAAATGTTGCCAATTATTTGAAAAGAGAGGATTGGAGAGCAAAAGTTCTGGCTGGATGGCGCCAAAGTTTAAAGTAAATAGTTGAGAATTGTAATAAATGCGATGGATAGCGCTTCCAAAACAAATTAAAGTGCCAACAAAGCAAGTCAAAATGAATGTCATAAGGAGCATGTGCTTGTGTTTAGCAGATAAACCAGAAGTAACTAACACAATTGGGACTAATACAAAAGAGAATTTTTTCTCCACATTGAACCATGCATTTTCAATATTATCTGAATAGGATACGCCTACAGCAAGCCAACAGAAATACATTGCAAAAAATATTACTAAATAATTCTGACTGGCTAATTTCCATTTTATAAACCAATTCCCTTCAATCACCCAATTGATTGCAATTACAATTAACCCTATGTGGCAAATACTGATCGAAAACGGAAGTGCAATGATAGATAACGTTAATCCACCTATGAGCACTTTCTCATGAATGTTTAATCTATCAAATCCCATTTGCTATTCGAACTAAAGTTCGCTGGTTAATTAAATCCCGTTCCTTATCGAAGAGCCAGCCCCATTTGTTAAAGTACCGTATCGCACTGCGTATGTTATGTAATAAGAGAAGTCGATTCTTATAACTACCTCGTTGATGATAGTGGTAAATCGTTACATCAGGATTAAAGACAGTTCTGTAATGTTTGTGAATTCTGCGACTTAGATCTACATCCTCTGAATATAAGAAAATGCGCTCATCAAATAAGCCAATTTTTTTTAAAGACTCCATCCGAAGAAACATAAAACATCCTGACAGGAAAGGAACATCCATCATTTTGTTATATCCAGAGAATTGTAGTTCATAGTGATAATTTTGCTTTGCCAAAAATTCATTGAGAAAAAATAGAAATCTTCTTGTTATTAAAATTTTTGGTGTAGGTAATAATTTACAGAGAGGTTGCAAACGACCATCAGGGTAAAGCACTTTGGGCATACACAACCCTACCTCTTGATTAGATTCCATAAAATCATATAGTTTCTTAATGGAATGTTTGTCAAAATAGACATCAGGATTAATAGCAATATGATAAAGCACTCCGGCCTTAAGCGCTTTTTTTAAAGCAATATTATGACCTGCTCCGAATCCAACATTTTTATTGTTAAATGTGTATTCAATCCGAGGATCATTGATTAGATTTTTGACTTCATTGGTTGGAGAGTTGTCTATGATATACAACTTCGAAACGGCAGTTGCAGCAAGAAAACTACTTATAGCTTCCGATAACATTTTCAGATTGCTCTTATAAACCACTATGGAAGCACTCAAGTCATGCATAAGATTTAACCAATAGGTTTTTTATTAAATGAAGCCGACCAGACATTTTTATTTTTAAAGATTGTGAGCTTTTTTTTGGGTCACTGGAAGCATTATTTGAATGCCTTCGATAGAAAACAAGCTTCTCCGGAAGAAAGAATACTGAAAAGTATAGCTCTGCATTTAAGCCTATCCAAAGATCATGCATAGGTATTTTATCCGGAAAAGGAAGAATTTTTTCTAAAATGCTGCGATTAAATGCCATGCAACATCCCATGTAAGAATTTTTAAAGATGTTCTTCAGCATTCCTTTGCTCGATTTATTAATCTTAAAAAAAGACTCATGTTGAGGGTTGAGTTGGTGATCAACAATGGTGCAATCGCAAACGATAACATCATAGTGATCTAACAATGCGCCCATCTTCCCAACTTTATCCTTATGCCACACATCATCCTGGTCGGATAAGAATATTTTCTCACCAGAAGAATGTCTCAATGCATTTTCAAAGTTGTTGAGTATCCCTGATCCTGGATTACAGAAAATTTTTATTCTTTTATCCTGAAATGAGTTAATAATCTCTAGAGTAGAGTCACTGGAGTGGTCGTCTGATACAATCAGTTCATCATTTACCCCCAACTGGGTGAGGATAGAACTGATTTGTTCCTTGATAAACAATTCGCCATCCTTTACTGCCATGCATACTGAAATCATTTCAGGAAATTTACCTTATCCTAAAATACTTGTTATACCATGCATTATCAATTAACAGAGGACTAATTATTTTAAATTAGGATGAATAAGATGTTGCCTTCCTTAATGAAAATATTTCCTTCTTTTCTAACCAGCCAAATAAGAGCGGATAACAAAGTTGAAAGCTCAGACCCGTAAAACTTATGGTATTATCGTAAGCCATAAAAAGAAACATGGTTGACAATAGGGCAAGACCTGAGCCGAGGTAGGCAGGTGATAAGAACATCCTGTAAATGAATGGAATCACCAATATGAAAATAGCCATCACAAACATTCCTGTCCAGCTAAGGTGACTGAAAGACCTTGAATATACAGTTGATACGTTAAACGGACCTTCTATAGTGTATTCGCCAGGATGGGGAATACCAAAAATTGAATTTATTCGCTTCGAAATAAAATTAAATATCATTTCATTATTGACCATCTTAAAGAACCATGACCATGAAACATGTCTATCTGCATTATTGATGTTTTGTTGAAGATTGGCCAGCGGAGATGAGGTGTATATATAAAACCAAAAGAATTCATTTGGAATAAAGGACTCCTTAAAGTTATTAGTAGCCTGGCCTTTTTGCAGAAAAAGCTCACTGTCATATTTCGAATTTGCCTCTCTTGAAACTCGCATATTTCCTGCAGCGCCAAATAAATAAAGGAGAAGAATTACAATTGGAATAATCAGGAGTATATACCTTACGTATTTGGGTTTATACCATAAAAATAAAAATCCGCTGGCGCAAAGATTAAACATGAACATTGCCCTGCTATAAATGAGAATTGCTGCGAAAAGATGAAGTATGTAAATAACTAAGACGAATTTTCTTTTCGTAGACAGGAACAGATGAAATAGGTAAATTGTGTAAAATGAACTGAAGGTTACAATAAAAACGTGTAAGGTAGGGATGCCAAATAAGCGATAATTGTAGGGTTCATTCCATAAAATTTTAAAAAGCGGTATGCCCCCTTCGTAAGTAAAATCCGCAATCCAAAGAATCCAAATAAACAGGGTAATTCGAATGATATTGAAGTCATCGTTTAATCTCACAGGAAATCTGGTACTAGCTTTGCGCCAAAAAATACCTGCGGTGAAATGAAACGCTATAGTTAATAATAAAAAGCCTAACAAAGATTTGGTAAGCGGAGGATATGCCTCAGACCAGCCAAGCAGATACACAGCTACGGCCATAAAAAATGAAAAGCTGTATGCAAAATAAGGATTCATCTTTTATTCCATAATTGTAAGTGCAAAACTATAAAGCGAATTGTGAAGAACCGAAGACTTAAGTTTAATGCCCTTTTTAAAGATACCTTACGAAAGTTACTTTCGAACTGAGTTAACATAGACATAGTTATGCAACTTTTGCAAAATATTTCAAACCGTATGAGTGTATCATTCTTATTGCTGACTTCTGTACCTGAAAATCTGTGCTTGATACAAGCATTCACAACAACAAAAGAAGATCGATTAAGCGCAAGCTTTTCCTGAAAGTAAATATCACTATGATCTAACGGTAATCTTTCATCAAAACCTCCCGCCAGTTTCATTGCTTGTGTTCTTATTAAACTACAGGAATTTACAGCTCGATATTTCGATAGTGACAAGACACCCTTTTTAACGGCATTAAGTCGGTGAGTGATTCCATATGAGTAACTAAATGGTGAAACAATTCCAATTTTATCATTAAGGATTGGCGCAAAAAAATTTTCTTCTGGATACTGATAGATGGACTGTGCATATGACGCAATTATGTCATTCGGCAATTGCGTATCCTGATCCAATAGCAGCAACCATTTTTTACCTAAACTATCAGCCATTTTTAATCCTTCATTGTAAGCCTTACTCACGCCAGAATTATGATGGTCATGTAAATAATAGACTTTAAAACGCGTATCAGGTATTGGCTGAGATACTGGACTGTTGTCATAAATTAATACAGATGAAAAATATGAATAATCGGTATTTAAAGATTGCCAGGCTAAGGAATCGCGAATGGACAACTTATATATCACAATAATAGGTAATATGTCATTCGTCAATTTTTCTGAAATTACGTTCATCACAACAAATAACCGATTAGGTTTTCAAAGTTGAATTTAGCCATAATTGCCTGTATATTTCTGTTAACCTAATTTTACAAATGAATCATCTGATGAAGGATTTTGCGGATTACCAGGAGGTCTATAACAAAAGTATAAAAGACCCAGAGTCATTTTGGGCAAACATAGCAGAGCAATTTTACTGGAGAAAAAAATGGGATAAGGTTCTGGAATGGGATTTTACCAAACCTGAAGTGAAATGGTTTACAAATGGTAGACTGAACATCACTGAAAACTGTTTGGATCGTCACCTCGAAAAGCGTGGACAGCAAACCGCCATTATTTGGGAGCCNNACTGCCAATATGTTGAAGCGTCTTGGTGTAAAAAAGGGAGATCGAGTTTGCATTTACTTGCCTATGATTCCGGAATTGGCATATGCTATGCTGGCATGTGCACGAATAGGCGCTGTCCATTCTGTAGTTTTTGCTGGATTCTCTTCTCGCTCTCTGGTAGACCGCATAACCAATGCCGGTTGTAAAATCGTGTTGACAGCGGATGGAGGGTATCGAGGTGCCAAAACAATCGATTTGAAGGGCATAGTGGATGAAGCACTGACAGAGTGCCCTGATGTAGAGAAAGTGGTGGTAGTAAATCATATTGGTTCAGAGCCTCCTATGATATATGGACGTGATTTATCATGGCAATCAGAATTTGAAAAAGCGAATACTACTTGCGAAGCTGAAGAGATGGATGCAGAGGATCTGTTGTTTATCCTCTACACGTCTGGATCTACTGGCCGGCCTAAGGGAATGGTGCATACGATTGGTGGTTATATGGTGTATACCGATTATTCATTTAGAACTGCTTTCCAATACAAAGAGGGGCAGGTTTACTGGTGTACAGCGGACATAGGATGGATTACAGGCCATTCTTACATCATCTACGGACCACTTTCCGCAGGAGCTACCACCATAATGTTTGAAGGAGTTCCTTCCTGGCCGGATTGGTCAAGGTTTTGGCAGGTAGTGGAACGGCACAAAGTGAATATTTTTTATACCGCACCAACGGCCATACGCGCATTGGAAAAGGCACCGTTGAGTTTTGTGGATAACAGTGACTTGTCCACCCTTCAAGTGCTGGGTACGGTAGGTGAGCCCATCAACGAGGAAGCATGGCATTGGTACGATAAACATATTGGTAAAGGCAGATGCCCTATTGTAGATACCTATTGGCAAACAGAAACAGGCGGGTTTATGCTATCTCCAATTGCCAATGTTACTAAGACGAAGCCTGGCTTTGCTACATTTCCTTTACCGGGAATTCAGCCTGTTATTATGAATGAGGGTGGGTTGGAAGTGACTGGTAACAAGGTGGAGGGGCGTTTGGCCATCCAATTTCCATGGCCTTCCATGGCGCGTACCATTTATGGCGATCATCAACGATTTAAAGACACCTATTTCTCCACGTTCCCAGGCAAATACTTTACCGGAGATGGGTGCAAACGGGATGAAGAAGGGTATTACCGGATTACAGGACGGGTGGATGACATTATCATTGTCTCTGGTCATAATCTGGGAACGGCTGAAATTGAAAGTGCCATTGACGAACACTCAGCGGTATGTGAAACAGCGGTGGTGGGATACCCCCATGATGTAAAGGGTCAAGGTGTTTATGCGTTTGTAATTTGCTATGATAAACCACGTGAAGAAGATCATTTGCGGGGGGAGATTATTGAAACCGTTGCTAAGATCATCGGGCCGATAGCCAAACCAGATAAAATCCAATTTGTAAGTGGATTACCCAAAACACGGTCCGGAAAAATCATGCGCAGAATATTAAGGAAGATCGCTGAAGGAGATACTTCTAATTTGGGCGATGTGTCTACGCTACTTGATCCTACTGTGGTGGATGAAATAAAAGAGGGAGCCCTGTAAATAAAAAACCCTGCCCCAATGAAAGTTGAGGCAGGGTTCTAATCCTGTTAATTACAATTTAGCTACCACAAGCCTCGCAATCATCTGGGTTGTCCAGTGAGCAGGCCATGTCAGAGCGTTTCTGATCTACGTTTTCTTTTGAAGAATAGGCTACCACGGGTTCTTTGGCTGCTGGTTCTACTACAGTTCCGCCTGTTGAAGCTACTGCTTTAGGCTGAGCTACTGTATTCTTATCCAAAGTAAACTTGATGGCATCTGCAGCTGCGGTAGAGCGCAAGTAATACATACCCGTCTTTAGTCCTTTCTTCCATGCATAGAAGTGCATAGAAGTCAATTTACCAAAGTTTGGATCGGTGATATGTATGTTCAGACTTTGTGATTGACATATAAACGCACCACGATCTGCAGACATATCTATTATTGCCTTTTGAGAAATCTCCCAAACGGTTTTATAGATGTCCTTAATGTGCTGAGGTATTTCAGGAATGGCCTGAACAGAACCATTAGCAGCAATCAACTTCTGACGCATGGTATCATCCCAAAGACCAAGTTCGATCAGGTCTTTCATCAAATGTTTGTTTACAATGATGAAATCACCCGACAATGTCCTTCTGGAGTAAATGTTTGAGGTATAAGGCTCAAAACATTCGTTGTTACCAAGAATTTGTGAAGTGGAGGCAGTAGGCATAGGGGCCAATAGCAACGAGTTGCGTACACCATTCTGCTTTACTTCTTTCTTCAGACCATCCCAGTTCCAACGACCTGAGCTTGGTGTAACACCCCACATGTCAAATTGGAATATACCTTTAGATACCGGAGAGCCTTTATAAGATTCATAAGGACCATGTTCTTTCGCGAGCTCCATAGAAGCTTCCATGGCAGCGAAGTAGATGGTTTCGTGAATGTCTTTATTCAATCCACGAGCCTCTTCTGAGTCGAATGGCATGCGCAGCAGAATGAATGCATCTGCTAAACCTTGTACACCAATACCAATAGGGCGATGGCGCAGGTTAGAGTTGCGTGCTTCCGGCACAGGATAGTAATTGATGTCAATTACCTTATTGAGGTTTTTGGTGATCACCTTGGTGATCTCATACAATCGTTGATGATCAAATTTACCATCCTCTGAAACGAATTTGGGCAATGCGATAGAGGCCAGGTTACAAACTGCGATCTCATCTGGAGAAGTGTATTCGATAATCTCAGTACACAAGTTACTTGACTTGATGGTGCCTAAGTTTTTCTGATTGGACTTCTTGTTGGCGGCATCCTTATAAAGCATATAAGGTGTACCTGTTTCAATCTGAGCTTCCAACACTTCAAACCAAAGGTCTTGTGCCTTTACCTGCTTGCGTGCTTTGCCTTCATTCTCATATTTTTCGTACAAGCGTTCGAATTCTTCACCGTAGCAATCTGCCAACCCTGGTGCTTCATTAGGGCAGAACAATGACCACATTTCGTTGTTCTCGACACGCTTCATGAATAAATCAGGAATCCAGAGAGCGAGGAACAGATCGCGGGCTCTCATTTCTTCCTTACCATGATTTTTCTTCAATTCAAGGAATTCAAAAACATCTGCATGCCAGGGTTCGAGGTACATGGCAAAGCTTCCTTTGCGTTTTCCTCCGCCTTGATCTACATAGCGGGCTGTCATGTCAAAGTTTCTCAACATAGGTACAATTCCATTGGATGTACCGCCTGTTCCTTTGATATAGCTTCCTTTGGCTCTGATATTGTGAATGCTCAATCCGATTCCACCTGCTGATTGTGAAATCTTAGCACAATTTTTCAACGTATCATAAATACCATCGATGCTGTCATCCTTCATTGACAAAAGGAAGCAGGATGACAATTGAGGTTTAGGTGTACCCGCATTGAACAGTGTTGGCGTTGCATGGGTAAACCACTTCTCCGACAATAGATTATAAGTTTCTATAGCCGCTGGAATATCCTCACCGTGAATACCCACTGCTACACGCATAAGCAGGTGCTGAGGTCTTTCTACCACCTTACCATCCATCTTCATGAGGTAAGAGCGCTCCAGTGTTTTGAAACCAAAATAGTCGTAGCTGAAGTCACGATCGTAAATGATCGCGGCATCCAGTTCGGCTGCGTTGGTTTTTATTACCTTCCACGTTTCCTTCGAAATAAGAGGGGCGTTTTGGCCCGTCTTAGGATCGATGTACTGGTAAAGTCTTTTCATGGTGTTAGAAAAAGACTTACTGGTGGTTTTGTGCAAGTTGGATACAGCGATCCTGGCCGCCAGCTTGGCGAAGTCAGGATGCTTTGTCGTCATCGTTGCTGCAATTTCTGCGGCAAGATTGTCAAGTTCCTGTGTAGAAACTCCATCGTACAATCCATTGATCACCTTCATGGCTACTTCAACTGGATTCACAAAGTTGGTTTCCAGGCCGTAGCAGAGCTTTTCAATGCGTGCGGTGATCTTGTCGAACTTTACGGACTCTCTGTGTCCGTCACGTTTAACTACGAGCATGTTGGGTTGTTTGGGGGTAAAAAATAGTTTAAAAAATGTTCTTCAAGATATCAAAAATCTTCGTTCAATGAAAACTTGGGTGACGAATCTTTTTCAGTACTATTCATCACTCCTGCTTTCTGGTATTCAGCCACTCTTTTCTCAAAGAAATTGGTTTTTCCTCGTAAAGAAATCATTTCCATAAAATCAAACGGATTGGTGGCATTATATACTTTTTTGCCTATCAATTCATTAAGGAGGCGATCAGCCACAAATTCAATGTACTGCCTCATTTGCTCGGCATTCATACCAATAAGGTTTACAGGCAAGGCATCGGTTACAAACTCCTTCTCAATTTCTACTGCATCCTTAATGATTTCAATCACCTTGGCTTCTGGCAGCTTGTGGATGACATGCTGGGTATACAAATGACATGCAAAATCACAATGCAGGCCTTCATCACGAGAGATGAGCTCATTGGAAAAACTAAGTCCTGGCATCAAGCCTCTTTTCTTTAACCAGAAGATGGAACAGAATGAGCCTGAGAAGAAAATTCCTTCTACAGCGGCAAAGGCAATCAGTCTTTCGGCAAAATCTCCATTATCGATCCATCTGAGGGCCCACTCGGCTTTCTTCTTTACACACTCCATGGTTTCAATCCCATGAAACAGCTTGTCCTTTTCTTTTGGATCTTTAACATAGGTGTCGATAAGGAGCGAATAGGTTTCAGAGTGGATATTTTCGATCGCAATCTGGAATCCATAAAAGAACTTAGCCTCAGTGTACTGCACTTCACCCACAAAATGTTCGGCCAGGTTTTCGTTCACAATGCCATCGCTGGCAGCAAAAAAGGCCAAAACATGCGTGATAAAGTGCCTTTCACCATCATTGAGGTTGGCCCAATCTTTTAAATCCTGACTCAAATCAATTTCCTCTGCAGTCCAGAAGCTTGCCTCGGCCTGTTTATAATATTTCCATATGTCATGGTGTTTGATTGGGAATAATACAAATCGGTCTTTGTTCTCCTTTAAAATAGGCTCTTCTTGGTTGACTTGACTCATTATATATATCGTTATAGGTTATTAATCATTATTCAATTGATCTTGGCGAAAAGTTGAGAGACCAGTTTCAGAAGAAAATCCAATTCTGATCATCAGTAAGAAGACAAATATTTGAAATGATGGATAAAATTCAAAGGGCATGATGGCTATCCTAAGTTCAATTCAATGTGAATTTCTATTATTAGTAACCCGAAGGAATTCATTTTCATTCACTTAAACAGAAGAGATGAAGAGAATAGTTAAGTAAAATATTTTGTAAATATTTAAGCCCTTATTTTTGAATAAGACCGGACGGTTCTGAGAGGGTTATTTTTAGCTATTTTGGTCCTTCATGTTTCTAAAGCTGTCGTCCGGGCAAGCCCGTCTTCTGGGCCCAATTTTACTGGATATTCAAAAACCAATGAATTTTGAAGCGTTTCGGGGTCTGAGCCTATTTTTAAGATGTTTTTTGTTTTTACGGGTCTATAATCTATCTTTGCACTCCATTTTTAAAGCTGAGAATCATGTACGCTATTGTGGATATCGCTGGAAAGCAATTCAAGGTCGAAAAAGACCAGTATATATATGCCCCCAGAATGGAGGGCGAGGCCGGAGCTTCTGTGAAGCTGGACAAAGTACTCCTTATAGATAATAAGGGTAAAGTGGAGGTTGGCTCCCCGGTACTATCTGGCGCGAATGTTTCAGGTAAAATTATGGAGCATGTAAAAGGTGACAAGGTTATCGTTTTCAAGAAGAAGAGAAGAAAGGGATATGCAGTGAAGAACGGCCACCGTCAGCAATACACAAAATTACTTATTGACAATATTTCAGGTAAATAATACAGAACCATGGCACATAAGAAAGGTGAAGGTAAAGTAAAGAACGGCCGTGAATCGGAAAGCAAACGATTGGGCATTAAGGTATTTGGTGGACAAAAAGTGATCGCTGGAAACATCATCGTTCGTCAACGTGGTACCAAGCACCATCCTGGTGTTGGTGTTGGCATGGGCAAAGATCATACTTTGTTTGCTTTGGCAGATGGCGTAGTGGCCTTTAAAAAGGGCAAAAAGGACAAGTCTTTCGTTTCTGTTGAAGGAGAAGCGTAACGCACTCAAAAATATTATCCAAAAAAAAGGCCTCCTGATTCAGGAGGCCTTTTTTTATGGTTTATGGTTGCTTCTCTGATTTAGACAACGCCAAAAGCTGGAGCCCATTTGTGGCGTAACACTTTCGTATGGGTTAGATTTGTTCTAATGAGCCGTTCAATTCTTCTCTTAATAATTTGTTTAGGAATGCTTAACCTGGCAACAGGACAAAAGTTTTTAGAGACTTCCTATGATGTTCGAGATGGCTTACCGCAATCTCTGATTACGACTTTAATAGAAGACGATTTGGGGTACTTGTGGTTGGGGTCGGATGGGGACGGGCTTACCTGCTTTGATGGGACTAATTTTAAGACATTTACGCAATCAGACGGGTTATTAAGCAATGTTGTTTTGAGTCTCGCTCCAGCCTTGAAAGGCGGAGTTTGGATTGGCGGTGAGGGAGGAGTCTCCTATTTTAACGGAAAGAGCTTCAAGACTTTTGAGTTTGATTCCAGAATTCGGAAGGTTTTTCATTTCTACGACACTTTACTCTGCTTTGATCAGAACTTCTCGGTAACTAAAATTTATGATGATGAAGTCTACCACCCTAAAATAGCAAGAGCAGGAGTGGCTCTTGTCAAAGACGTATTTAGCCGAAATGAAGCTGAGTACTATGTTATCACCACCTCCGATCAGCTCCTGTACCATTCTAAAAAAGGCGTCCTGAATATTGAAATGGCTCCAGGGTTGACTTTGTATAGCGTGCATTTTATTAATGGAAAAACACTCGTCATTACCAATGCAGGAACATTTAGCCTGGATAGTGCGAACAGGCCTATACTGGTGGAACCACGTCTTAATTATCCGGTGGTATTGATTGAGGACGGGGCCAAAATAATTTGGCGTAGAAATAATGCTGACTTGGATCGTATAGTGATGGAAGAGGATCAGGTAACACCGAGGACATTTAAAATTGATTCAGAACATTTCGTAGGACTAAAGGACAGTGAGGGCATTACCTGGATCGGAACAAGTAATGGTGAGTTGCATAAATATTGGTACTCTGAATTCGAAAAAATTGAAGGGATTAATGGATTGGTCACTTCCGTCTTCAAAGACGGAAACACTATTTGGGTAGGCACTAAGGATGAGGGTTTGATTGTGATAGAAAACAACGTGATCACGCGAAGACTTGATTTTAGTGATAAGGGCAGTAATCGGATCAATGCAATTCAAAAAGACAATAATGGAAAAATATGGATAGCTGCAGATGTGGGATTGGCCTACTTAGACCAGTTGGGTAACCCTGTGTGGCACACAAGAAAAAACGGGTTACACAGCGACTCTGTTAATGACATTGAGTTTGATGCTAATAACAGGGCTTGGCTTACATTCAAAAAAGGCAATGTGATCAGTGCATTTGATGGTGAAAAATTTGTCAACTTTTCCATTGAAGATTCTATTCCTCCCAGCAGATACTACAAAATGGTATATGCTCCTGAATTGAAGTGGATGCTTGTAGCCAGTAACAACTCGGTAGTCTATATCGAAAATGATAGTGTAAAAAGATTAAGTATCCCGAGTTACAATAGGTCGGTAGCTTATTCCATCAGTGTATATAAAAAGGAATATTTAGTGATAGGATATGCTGTTAGAGGCATTGCGTTACTCAACTTAAAAACCAATGAGGTCAGGCATTATGGACGGATGGTTGGCTCCTCAACGATTTATTTCACGGGCACAGATGCGGAGGATTATATATGGATTGGTCATGACCTCGGAATTGATCGATTCAATTTAGGGGCCGACTTAGAGGTTAATGAATTTGTCCGTTTTGGTTTAATTCATGATGCCTCCAATCGGGAACTTAGTTTCAGGTCCTATTTTGTAGATGATCAGGAAAAGTATTTTGGCTTGTCCAATGGGCTTTATCACTTTGGAAAGTCATTCAATTTAAGTGACCAAAAACTTCATCTACTCAATGTTGAGCTATTTTTTGGTGAGGACCCGATACGCCTCTATTCTGATAGCCTTTCTTTCTTGTATCAATACCCAATAGCTCCGAAGTTTCCAAGTGATAAAAACCATCTGACTTTTAGTTTTCTGAAAATAAACAAACTTGACCCACAGTCTGTCAGTTATAAGTACATGTTGGAAGGTTTTGAAACCAAATGGGGACCACCCACCAGTAATCAAAAAGTGACATACAGCAGCTTGCCACCCGGGAAATATGTGTTCAAAGTGCTCTCACGCGACAAGGATGGAATATGGGCCAATGATCCGCTGCAATATGGTTTTGAAATAGAAAAGCCGATCTACCAAACAACTGGTTTTATCACGTTTGGAATTATATCATTTATCTTATTGGGGGTACTCTTTTTTTACTTTCGATTGAAGTACCAGGTCAACAAGGTACTGGCGAGAGAGCGATTTAGGCAGGAAGAAAATGCCCGACTCAGGAAAGAGATAGGAAGAGATTTTCATGATGAGATGGGCAACCAATTGGCTCGAATAATTAATTATGCAGGGTTAGTGCGCTTGAAGAAAAATGACGTAGGAGCCACCCTGATAAAAATTGAAGATTCTGCTAAAGAGCTTATTACGGGAACAAAGGATTTCATATGGGCATTGGATCCAGCCAATGAGATTATTTCCAATCTATTTGTTCATGTGAGAGATTTTGGTGTACGTCTATTTAAGGACAGTAAAATTGATTTTCGACCTTCCTATTTAGTGACAAATGACATCAAACTGCCCTATGGATTTGGCAGACAAATTAACCTCATTTTGAAGGAATCTTTAACTAATGTATTCAAGCACTCGCATGCTTCCTATGTAGACCTTATATTTAGCGAATCGGAAGGCAAATTCGTGTTTGAAGTGAATGACGATGGAGTAGGAGTTACAGAGGATATAATTTCTCAATCTGAGGGAGGCATAGCCAACATTGCCCATCGAGCCACTAAAATGGGGGGTAGTTTAAGCATTACAAATAATAACTCAGGGACGAATATTAAACTAATTGTTGAATGTAAGGACAAGCCATGAGAGATCTACTAAAACGAAGAGTAATCATAGTTGAAGATGACAAGATATTAAGGGAGAGTTATGAAACGATAGTAAATAGCTCTGATAAATTTGTTTCTGTTGGAGCTTACAGAACCAGCGAGGAGGCCATCGCTGATCTTACGAAAAAGAAACCCGATATCGTTTTGATGGATATTGAATTGCCTGGACAAAACGGGATTGAAGCAACTCAGAAAATCAAGGATAAGCTGCCAAATGTTGAGGTAGTCATTGTAACGGTATACGAAGACAATGATCTTGTCTTTGAAGCGCTAAAAGTGGGCGCTTCCGGATACATAACCAAAAGCGCCAATTACCTGGAATTGCTTAGTGCACTGGAAGAAATTGTAAAAGGAGGAGCGCCCATGAGCACCAAAATTGCCAGAATGGTGATTAAAAATTTCCATCAAAACCCCAACTCCCCATTAACCAAACGGGAGAAAAAAGTACTAGAGCTTTTGTCGGTTGGCAAAACTTATTCACAGATATCGTCAACACTCGATATCTCTCCGGATACATCCAAGACCCACATCAGAAATATATATTCAAAATTGCAAGTCAATAAAAAGTCAGATGCCATTGATGTTGCCAACAAGAATAAATTGATTTGATTTTTCGCAGGATTGCAAAATATTCATTTGGTTATTACCCCATCGGCAGTATCTGATTTCCTCTTCTTGCCGTATTCATTCCTGATCAAAAATACCATAAGTCACCTAATTGATAGCCGAAACACTCATTTCGTAATGCTTTTTGGGTGGTTTATTTAGGAAAGTTTGTTTGGAGATTTGACCCCCAATAATTGATGTTGCCCATGCTGCATCGATTGGGGAAATAAATTTTTAACCAAACTAAACCTATGAAGAAGATTTTACTGTTATGTTTTTCATTGGCTTTTGTGTTCAATTCCTGGGCACAAGAGCGAGTGATCTCCGGTAAGGTTACGGCCACAGAGGATGGCTCAACAATACCTGGAGTAAACGTGGTTCTCAAGGGAACCTCAAATGGAACTGTTACCGATTCTGATGGTAACTTTCGATTGACCACCCCAGCATCGGGAGGAACACTGGTGTTTTCATTTATTGGATTGGCAACACAGGAGGTAGCAGTTGGTGAACGGGCAATAATCAACGTTGCCATGAACCCTGATGTACAACAACTTACTGAAGTTGTTGTGACTGCCCAAGGTCTTGCGAAAGAGAAAAAAGCCCTGGGCTATGCTACCACAACTGTAGGAACAGAGCAGTTGTCGTCACGCCCGGTCAACGATATCTCTAGAGTTTTACAAGGAAAGGTCCCAGGTGTTGTCATCAACCCAACCGGGGGTGTTTCAGGAACAGGTGCCAGTATTAACATAAGGGGCTATTCAACCATCACAGGCAGTTCTCAACCGCTTTGGGTAGTTGACGGTGTTCCTTTCAACTCTTCTACAAACAACAACTCTGGATTTAGCACGGGAGGAGCAGCAACGTCCTCTAGCCGATTTTTAGATCTTGATCCAAACGTAATTGAGTCCATTAGCGTCCTTAGAGGATTGGCCGCAACTACGAAGTATGGAGATCAGGGACGTAACGGTGTAATTTTGGTAACTACCAAATCTGGTAATACCAAAGTAGGAGCTCCTGAAATTAACTTTCAGCAAACAGTTTCTACTACAGAAATCGCATCATGGCCGGACAGACAATTGAACTATGGTAACGGATTCCATGGATTGGCCGGAAACACCTCACCATTCTACAGCAACTGGGGTCCAAACCATAATCAGATCGACTCAATTGCTCACCCTTATCCATTTAGCAATTCTCCAGAATTGGCTAACGCTTTTCCTGAATTCTATTTCAAGAGGATTCCATACACCGCAGCGCCCGATCCTATCGCCTTTTTTAGGAAAGGGATTGTATCCAATACCTCTATTGGTATTAGAGGGGGTACTGATAAGTTAGGCTACAATACTTCAGTAGCCTACACAACAGAGGAAGGTTATACGCCTGGCAATGATTTAAAGAGATTAAATATTTCAACTGGATTTAATGCTGCTGTAACAAACAAGCTTTCGATTAAATCATCGCTTCTGTATGCCAGTTCAGACATGGTAACACCTCCATTAAATGGAGCAACTGGTGGTTCAACAGCATTTAATACTACACCGTCACTGTATGCCAATTTCTTGTATACACCAACCAACTATGATGTACTGAACACAAGTCTTTTTCCTTTTGAAACGCCAAATGATCACCGCAATATTTGGTACCGTACAGGTAACGATATTCCGAACCCAAATTGGGTAGCCAAGTACATGCGTGATACGGATGTAACCAATAGATTTTTTATTTCTTCATCGATTTCCTACGACTTTAACGACAATACATCCTTGTTGTACAGGGTAGGTTTAGATACCTATACGCAAAAGCAAAATCGTGAGTATAATAAAGGTATTGGACCGGCTTACGCAAACGCTGACAGGGGAATTTTTCAAACAACAACAATCCTGAATTCAATTTGGAATCACGATTTAATTTTCGCTCACAATAGAAAAATAACATCTGATATTTCCCTGCAGGCAAGCATCGGAGCAAATGCACGGAATGATATCTTTCAACGAGATGGAATTTACTCAGAAGTACAAACAGTGTTTGGCCTGATGAGACATTCTAACTTTGAAACAAGTTCGTCAAGGAGTGCTGGTTTTGATGCTTCACGTATCCTCTTCCGTGAGGTGGAGGTGCAGCGTTACGGAATTTACGGAGATTTCGCTTTTGACTACAAAAATTTCTTCTTCATTAACCTTCAAGGAAGAAATGATTGGATGTCAACATTGGAAAAAGAAAACAATTCCAAGTTTTATCCTAGCGTAAGTACCTCCTTAATTCTTACAGAGGTATTTCCCGGACTACAATCCACAAAGGTTAATAATTTGAAGTTCAGGTATGGATTTGGAACCTCAGCTGGCTTCCCTGGAGCATATAATACACGAAACGTTGTAACCCAGAATTTGCGCGCGGCCATCAATCCAGCGGGTTCTCTTGTGGGAGAACACACTATCTCTAACCAGTTAGGAAACCCTTTACTTAAGCCTGAATTGCAAACGGAAAATGAAATAGGTCTGGAAGGTAAATTTTTCAATAACAGAATTGGTATTGATTTTACCGTGTTTGATAAAGGAACTCAAGACCTGATCACGGATGCCTCCATTGATCCTGCTACCGGTTACACAAGTACACTGATTAACATCGGTAAGATCTCAAATAAAGGAATTGAGTTGGGATTGACAGCTACACCACTGAAACTTTCAAATAGTTTTCAATGGGATGCTATTCTAAATTATACGCTGGTTCGTCCAGAGGTAATTGATTTAGGCACTAGCATTACTGAGGTAGTACTTTCTGGATTTACCGACAGAGGCAACTTTGCCGTTCCTGGCCAGCCTATGAATATCATGAAAGGAAGTGTGATTTCTAAGGACCCAAATGGAAATAGGATTGTTGCTGCAAACGGACTTTACGAAAGAAGCCCTCAAATTGGAATATTGGGAAATCCTAATGCTGATTTCTTTACTACCTTAATCAACACATTCAGCTATAAAGGGATCGAATTCGCATTTCAGTTTGACTACCGCCATGGTGGTGACATCTACGCATCTACGCCTTCAGCAGTTTTGGGAAGGGGAACAACCACAGCATTTCCTTACAACCAGGATTTAAGTGTTATCCTTCCTGGGGTTAAGAATGTGGGCACTTCAGATGTTCCTGTTTATGTAAAAAATGACTTACAAGTGTCTGCAGCGGATTATGGCTTCAATACCTTGTATGGAGCAGGTGGAACAAGTGAGGTGTTCATGTTTGACGGAACAACTATTCGTCTTAGGGAGATTTCAATCGGATACTCGTTTCCAAAATCACTGTTGAGCAAAACGCCAATTAAGAACGCTTCAATTCAGATCAACGGAAACAATCTGTGGTTTAACGCTGTAAACGTACCCAAGGCTACTAACTATGATCCGGAAGTATCCAGCCAGGGTGTAGATAATGGCCTTGGATTTGATTACTTGACAGGACCCAGTGTGAAACGGTATGGAGCTGTTTTAAAACTTACATTCTAAAACTTGTTGATAAAATCTATATGAAATTTATAAAATCATTTTATTTAAGTGTGGTGCTGATTCTCGTATCAGCCTGTACACTTAGCTTACAGGAAGACCCTAATGCGGTTCAGCCGGACCAGGCTCTTCCTAACTTATTGTTGAACTCAATACAGCGCAATACCGCAGTAATGTTCAACACGCTGAGCACATTCGGTATGCAAATGACCCGGCTTCAAAATGGTGGTGGCGCTTTATATAATAATGCGTACAGCCCGCAAGATTTTGACGCAGTATGGTCTACTGCTTATGCCGGTGTATTGCAAGATGCAAAGGTGCTATTGGAAAAAGCTGACAAAGAGGGGTTAGCACGGCATGCCGGGATGTCTCGGATTATGTCAGCCTATATACTCACCGTGTTGGTGGATAATTTTGGAAAGGTTCCATACAGTCAGGCATTTAAGGGAGCTGAGAATTTTAACCCTGCTGCCGATGAAATGACTGACCTGTACAATGAAGCCCTTGCGATGTTGGTTAAATCCAAAGAAGACCTTACGACTCTTGGTAAAGCCAGTGGTGGTTATTTAAATGTTACTGCTGAACAACCTCAGGATCAGTATTACGGAGGTGATTATACAAAATGGGTTAAACTGGCCAACACCCTTATGTTGAAAATATATTTGAACATGAGAGAGCAAAATCCAAGTTTGGCTACTACTGAAATCAACAAGCTTATTGCTGATCCAGCGGGCCTTATCGCATCTCCTGCTGAAAATTTTGTGTACCGCTATGGCACCAACCTTTCAGATCCGAGCAACCGTCACCCAAGATTTACTGCAACATACCTTGCAGGTGGAGGTCAATACCAATCGAATTGGTTAATGTGGCACATGTTTCATGGTTATGACGCAACAAGTGGCTTGGCACCAGTAGGGCAAGGTGATCCAAGAATGAGGTTCTATTTCTACAGACAAGTCAATGCCAACAGTAGTGATCCAAGCTTGAATCGTTGCGTTTTGTTAGCGATTCCAGATCACTATCCAAAATCTTCTGCGGGTGCAATTGTTCTCAATCCAAAGGCAGGGCTTCCTCCAGGAATTGGTTATAACCCTGCACAGCCGTTGAGTTCAACCAATCCAAATCCAGCCCATCCGGCTTGGGGGCGCACTTTTTGCTATCCATCAAACATAGGCTATTGGGGTAGAGATCATTTGGATCCACAAGGGATTCCTCCAGATGGATTAATGAGGACCATGTGGGGACCGTACCCTGTAGGAGGTCGTTTTGATGCCAATGTGAATACATCCGTGAACCAAAACGTAGGTATGAGAGGAGCCGGAATGCAACCATTAATGATGAGGGCATCTGTTCGGTTTATGTTGGCAGAGGCTGCCTTGTATTTAGGTACCACAGGCACACCTTTGATTTATTTTCAGGATGGAATCAGGTTCTCCATGGAAGACGTTCGTACCTGGTCAGTTTCTGGAACATTTGGCGTAGGCGCTGCGGCACCCACGGAGGCAACAACCATTAACACATTTTATCCAGCAGCCAACTATACCACTGATATGAATAATTATATCACAAAGGCTGGTGATGCCTATAATGCGCAAACAACCAATGATGACAGGATGAACTACATCGCCAGAGAGCATTGGATTGCCAGTTTTGGAAATGGAGTAGAAGCGTATAACCTGTATCGCAGAACTGGAATGCCTAGGGGAATGCAGCCGACTCAGACGGAATTACCAGGTGCTTTCCCAAGAACATTTTGGTACCCAGCATCATTTGCTACCCTCAACTCATCCTCTGGCGGACAGAAAGCTGATCTCACAGGGAAGGTATTCTGGGATAACAATTCAAATGACCTTGGATTTTGATATTCTTAAATTCACTTGTTTATGAAAAAAATTAAAGACAATATATTTTTGCTCATTTTCACACTGGCTGCTATTGTGTCTTGCCGTGATGAGAGCCTTTATCCCCTTCCTTATGACACTGAAAAAGACAATGGGGGATACCTTAGAATTATTCAACAGACGTCCAATGTTGTCGACTTAAACGACCTGGCTAATTCGGCTTTTGAAGCCACCTTTGAGGCGGTTGAAAAGTTGAATGGTGATAACGTTGAGGGAATTGAGTTTTGGGCAAGTCACAGAAGGGGAACCGGACTTACCGATGAGGTTTTGGTGACAACCATTGATGGAACTGGATTCGCGCCAACACCTCAACCTACCATTTCTATTTTCAAGCGGGCAAAAGTTAGGGTACTTGCAAATGATATCTTAGCTAAAATCCAAACCTTGACTACAGATCCAGATGGTACTTGTACAACGCTGAGCAATATTTGTTCACCCTCCACCGGACTGGTGGCTTATCCAGGTGGACCGTTATTGGCAGGAGATGTAATTATTCTGAGATGGATTTTAATTCTTAAGGATGGAAGAAGGTTTTCAGTGATCAACCCTCAAGCTGCTGTTAACCCCTCAATGGCTAAAACCCTTGAAGCTAATAGCACACCCAACGTGACTACCGCTCAGTTTGCAAGCTCACCGTTTACGGCACAGCTTACAGTACGTAGTGTGCCTGCAGGTTCATGGATTGGTGATTACAGCTTGACGCAGGAAGCCATTTGGTCCGCATTGCACACTTGGAATCAGCATGAGTTTTATCCTGCAGGTCTCAATCAGGTTCTCTTTCCAAATCAAACTGTAACATTAGCAACAGTTCCTGGAGGCTTGTCCACGGAAAGACAGTTTTCAGTTAATTATAGAGGCAAACAGGTAACAATGAAAATTAACCTTGAAAATGGAACCGTATTTGTGCCATTACAAAATTCAGGGGTTGAGTGTGCACCACAGAAGTCAGTATTCTGGGTAACACCGACTACGGGTAATTTTACCCTGAATTCCTTTGGGCCGCTTGCGCCAGGTCTGCCGCAGGCTACTACAGCAAATAGAGGCGCATATACTGCTGCAAGCACGGGTACTACACCTGGCAACACGCTAAGGATAGGTCTGGATGATGATGCAGATGAGTATGGCCTGAGAAATGGATACTGTACTTGGACCAGGAGAGTTAAGTTACTCTTGACGAAACTTTAATTCTATATTTTATTAATCGAATAAAAGGCCTCCAATTGGGAGGCCTTTTTGTTTAGGGTC
>DDTF01000023.1:0-230 GCA_002345965.1 Flammeovirgaceae bacterium UBA2371 | reverse complement strand
ACAAATAATACTATAAATTGGGTGGTTCTGCAGGGCAATTACACGATCAAAAATCACCCATTTTCAGAAGCGAATTTGTTAGAAACCAATGATTATTGCTCAAAACGTAAGATTTTCAATATAAATGAGCTGTATTAAATTCTTCTTACAGTATTTTTTAATTACAAGATATAACCTAATTTGGGGGTTCGAATTTTTATATTCTAAACTAAACTAAAACCTATGAAGAA
>DDTF01000055.1 GCA_002345965.1 Flammeovirgaceae bacterium UBA2371 | reverse complement strand
CTATCCGATAGCTATAGTTACTGGGAAAGAAAGAGTATTATGGAGAAGGTCTCAATCATTATCATCACTTACAATCGAAAAGACAAACTTGAGAGTCTTTTGAATTCTTTATTAAAGCAAACGTACAAGAGTTTTGAAGTAGTTGTTATCGTTGACGGCTCATCAGATGGAACGGATGAGTTGCTACAAAATTATCAATCCAAGTTTGATTCTTTAAGATTTGAAGTCCATCAAAATAGTGGAAGGTCATTTTCCAGGAATAAAGGTGCGGCACTGGCAAGTGGGAATTTATTAATTTTTTTTGACGATGATATGGAGATATTGCCAGACTGTATATATCAGCACGTTCATCACCATCAAGTTCACCCGCAATCAATTTGTGTGGGAACTCAGGAAGAGTGTGAGGCAAAAATAGTTAATGACTTTGACCAATATAGATATGATGTGGGTCAACTTTGGGAGCAAAATATAGTAGCCGAATCTAAAATAATTCCAAGATTCTATACCTATTTAACTGCAGCGCATTTTTCGGTTGAGCAGAGTGATTTTATGAAATTAGGTGGGTTCGAAGAAAAGCTCGATGTAGGTGAAGATTTTGATTTGGCGGTACGTGCTCAGGATCTTAATATATCTCTATACTACTGTCCAAAAAACAGGGCTTTTCATAACAATGTTTTGACCTGTATGGCCTTTGTAAAAAAACAGAATGAGTACTACACAGGTTACCAAAAGCTGACGCAACTAAAACCCGACACATTAAATAAATATTCGGCCACAACTTTCTACGATCCTTCAATCTTAAAAAGAATAATCTATTTTGTAGTGGCCAACCCGAAAATGGTGAGATTAATAGATCAGGAATTCTTTGTTTCGGTGTTGCCTAGAAAGTGGAGGTATTTTTTTTACAGCATAGTTATAACGGGAATCAGCCGCGTATATCCGTATCGATTAAAGAAGCTTTATTAGATTAGATGAAAAGGCCATTCCGAATATTACATTTTGCTAGCCTTATCAATTGTGATGACTTCATAGATGTTATTCTAAAAAATGCCAACCCAACAAGGTACAAGTTAATGGCTTGTACCATGACAAGACAATCAAATATCAAAGAACCAAATCTAGAAACCTATGGAATTCCTCATTATTGTTTAGACACAAACCTTACTAAAGCTGACTTCTTTAAAACAATATTAAGACTTTATCGGATTATTAAGAATGAAAAAATTGATATAATTCATTCGCACCACTACTACGAATCATTAATTGCTGTATTAGCTGCTAGATTAGCAGGCAAAAAAAAGGTAATTGTATCAAGGCACTATGATAATGAGCTTTTCCTTACCACTAAAGGATTTAAGCTTAAAATTTATCTTTACCTAGAGAAACTTGTTAATAATTATGCTTCTGTGATCATTGCCCCTTCAAATGCTATTGTTAATTTGTTGATAAAGCAAAATGTGAATGCTGCTAAAATAGTTAGAATTCCGTATGCATTTGATTTTGCAAGTGATAGATACAAGCCGTTGAGGGCAGAAGATAGGGAAGCAATAAGAAATAAATTGAAGATTGAGCGTAATCAGTTTGTTGTTGGCAACTTTGCGCGTCACCATAAGATAAAGGGACAAGATCTTTTATTACGCACTTTCGCGGAATTCGTAAAAACGTATGAAGAAAGTTTACTGATAATGGTTGGTGATGGACCATTCCATCAGCAGTTAGTAAGGCTTGCAATTGAATTAAATATAGAACGTTATGTTTTGTTTTTGGGATGGCAAAGGGATATCCGTTCGATCATGGCTGGTGTGGATGTGGTTATTCACCCCACACATCAAGAGGCCTTTCCTCAGATAATGATCGAGAGTATGGCACTTGAGAAACCCCTACTAATTACCAGAGTGTCCGGTGCCACTGATATAGTTGTCAACGATGAGAATGGTTTTCTACTTTCAATAGACAATACAAAGGAGTGGCTAAGTGCTTTGCAGCGAATTCGTCAGCTTCCTCATCACGCCAATAAGGTTGGGCGTAATGGAAGAATAAGCGTTACAAATTCACTTTCTTTAGATAAAATTATTCCAATAGTAGAAGATCTTTACACTAGGGTTGCAAATGGATGAACCATTGATTTCTATTATTATGCCAGTTTACAATGGTGTGTATGTACGTGAAGCTATCAATTCGGTAATACTTCAGACTTATAAAAATTGGGAGTTAATTATTGTAAATGATGGAAGCACTGATAATTCTGAGCAATTAATACTCGAAATAGCAGATTCTCGCATAAAGTACATAACGCAATCTAATAAAGGTGTTTCGGCTGCCCGTAATGCAGGTCTTTCCTTTAGATCCGGAGAAATTGTCTGTTTTTTGGATGCTGATGATCAATTTACACCTAATAGCTTAGCAAGTAGACTAGAAATCATGCGATATCAGAATGCCGATTTTGTAGACGGTGTTGTAAGTATTTATGATGAAGGCTCAAAAAAAGTAATTGGGGAGTACCGTCCTAATTTTAAAGGGAAACCCCAAAGTCAATTACTGGAATTATCTTCACGCTGTTTTTTTGGACCGACCTGGTTAATTAGAATGGCACCTGAATTTAATTGCACTTTTGATGAGACTATTAGACACGGTGAGGATTTGGATTTTTTTGTGCAAATAGGAGCTACTGGAACCTACAGTTACACCGAAAAGACTGTCATGATTTATCGAACTGGGGCTCCTTCTGCTATGAGTAATTTAAGAGGACTTGAAGTGGGGTATGGTCAATTGTTTAGGAAATGGAAATCTCAGGGTTTACTTTTAGGTAGGAAATCGCTGATGCTAAAATTAAAAATGAGCAAAATTATTTTTTTATCTTATCTAAATGCTGGAAATGTTTTTTCAGCTTTACGGTCAGTCGGGAATTTTTTTCGGCTATGAAAATCTTGTACCTGTGTTATTGGGGTATTAATGATTCATTATCACAGTCTACGGTTTATCCAAATCTGATACGACTTGCACAATTAGAAAGTACAAAAAGAATAATTGTGGTTTCGATTGAACGGGGACGAATACCTCGCCAGATTTTATCACCTCAGCATGAAAAATTGGACTACACCAGTTTGGTTACAGGTCTCGGGTTTTGTGATAAGTTGAATGATTTTACGGTTTTTCCGTACAAACTCAGTCAACTTTGTAAAAAACATAAGATTGATATTATGCTTGGTAGAGGAGCTCTAGCTGGCTCTCTTCTCTATTTAACATGGAGGAAAAATAAGATATCATTCTATGTTGAATCCTTTGAGCCACATAGTCAATATATGGCGGACTCGGGGGTTTGGATGAGAAAAGGATTAAAGTATCGAATACAGAAGTTCCTTGAAAGAAGACAAATGGAGAATGCAGCCGGCCTCATGCCTGTTAGTATAGCATATCTAGAAAAACTCAGAGTGATGGGAGTCTCTAAGGAACGAATTCAAATGGTGCCATGCACAGTAGAGATTGAGAGATTTAAATTTAGTCAAAGGGATCGAATTGTTGGGCGCGAACAATTAGGTTTTTTACCTGCCGATATTGTAGGCATATACGTTGGAAAGTTCGGTGATATTTATCACTCAATCGGTGAGGCATTTGCTTTTTTTAAGCAGGCATTCGACTTTTATGGAGTTAACTTTAAATTGATTTTGCTATCACAGGTTAAAGACAGCGACTTGGAATTATGGTGTGAGAATTATAATATACCAAAAGAACGCATTCATCTTTATTTTGTGAATCATGATCAAGTTGGGGCATTTCTTTCAATAAGTGATTTTGCTTATGCATTAATTAAACCAGGTCCAAGCAAAAAGTATTGTTCAGCCATAAAGATCGGGGAGTACTGGGCTAACGGGCTCCCAATCCTAATCCCAGAGGATATTGGTGATGACTCAGAAATTATCTGCAAAGAGCAAGTGGGATGTATCTTAAAGGATCATTTGGACTATTTTGAACAACTAAACGAAGTCATTGCAGATCCAACTCATAGAGCTAGGATAGCGAAGCTTGCTGAAAAATATAGATCCACTTCATTGGTGAATCAGGCTTATTATTATTTTTTTTCTAGAAGTGATACGTAACCTTAGTGAATATGCACATTCGAACTTATCTTTTCTACTCACCTTTTGTTAAGGTAAGGTATATATTCGAAGTTAGGTGGATTAATAATTTTTAAGTATAGAAGAAAAGATCTGAAGAATGAATAAAGTGTTGTTGTATGCTATAACATGCCTATTTTTTCAAGAGGCTCTTGGGCAGCATCTGGTTGACTTTTCTATTCAGAATGAAGTTTGTTTGGGAGAAGAATTGCGAATTCAAAATAACTCAGATGAGGGCATAGTTTTTGAGTGGGATTTTTGTGCGGCACAACTTGAAGGAACGTATGCAACTGAGACTAGGGGATCGGTGACTGCTTTCATGACTGATATATCGATAGTAAACGATAATGGCTCATGGTATGGCTTTGTTGTTAGCCGGAATAATCTATTGTATAAAATTAATTATGGTGATAGCCCTGCTAATCCTCCAGAGTTAATTGAATCACTTGGCAATCCCGGAAGCTTATTAAATAGTCCTGAGGGAATAGACGTTCTTAAAGACGGCAACGATTGGTATGCATTCATAACCAATATTGGGAATGACATTATCAGAGTACATTGGGAAAACTCTTTAGAGATGACACCTTCAGCGCAGAAATTGAATTTGACTAGCTATAATAAGCTTAACGGCCCAGTTCAAATCGAAATTGTAAAGGACAATGATGTTTTTGTTGCCGTTGTGGCCAACGTTTATAGTAGCACGATAACCCTTATAAATCTTGGGTTATCTTTAGATAATTTCCCCACTAACACTGATGTTATAGAGTCAGTGCGACTACCAAATGCATTTGATACTTACGGGGTAACTGTTGTTAGAGAGTGTGGTGGGTGGGTAGCCTTTGCCATTTCAAGTGGAAGAATTTATAGAATTGAGATAGGCTCGGAATTGTTTTCCCCTATTTCTTTGGATCAGATTACAGATTTCACAAGTGATTTACCCATAGTTATAGGTTCATATAACCACATTCGGGCTACAATAGAAGGGGAGACCACGTATGTTTTTTTTACCAGCTATACAGGTAGAAATATTGCTGCGGCCGTTTGGAGGAGTGGGGCTTCCCATGCAGATTACAAGGAAATTGATGATACTTTTACATTTAATCCTTATGGGCTGGATATTTATAAAGATGATGGTAATTATGGTATAATCCTTTCCGGCTATAATGCAGGAGTGATTAATCATATATCCATTACTTCGCCTTGTGCTGCGAGTACGCGATTATTTAATGAAACTCCGGGAGATATATCATATAGTGAACCGGGTACATTCACCGTCAGTCTGCAGGTGACCTTTACTGACGGTGTTGTTTGCTCAAAAACTCAGGAAATTATTGTAAATTCAAAACAGGCGCCTCCTATTGATATTTCAATAACCAATGAATGCGTGTTGTCTCCTGTGAATTTTGAGGCATTAAATAATAGTGATATTACTGACTACATTTGGGACTTTGGGGATGCAGGTACTTCAATGGCCACTAACCCAACGCATCAATACACAGCGGCAGGTGAATACGATGTTGTTTTGCAAGTAACGGCATCAAATGGGTGCAATAATCTGGCAAGTGAAACAGTTACCATTTATAACGAGCCCGTTGCCAATTTTGATTTGCCTTCCGCTTCTCCAATTTGCTCTAATCAAGAATATATTTTTGATAATACAACTTCTTTTGATGCAGGTTCCAATCCCACCTGGCAATGGGAGGTAAATGGAACTCCAACTTCTACAGTTGAGGACCTTACCTATCAGATTCCAACAGCTACCATGCAAGACATTAAGCTGATAGCAACTATTCCTGGTTGCTCAAGTGAGGTAACGAAAACTATCAACACTGTTGAAGATGGCCCTCTTACAGATTTCTCTTTCTCCAATGATTGTGAA
>DDTF01000059.1 GCA_002345965.1 Flammeovirgaceae bacterium UBA2371 | reverse complement strand
AGGAAAAGACGAGGGAATGGGCTTCAACCTTAACATCCCTTTAAAGAAAGGAACGGATGGTAAGCAGTATAGAAAAGCACTCGGAATGGCGATAGCTGAAATCAAAAAATTTGATCCAACGTTCCTTGTCATTGCGCTAGGGCTTGATACCGCACAAGGCGACCCAACAGGAACCTGGATGTTATCATCCAATGATTTTGTTGAAAACGGAAAAATGCTGGCGAAGCTTAACTTGCCTACTTTGATTGTACAGGAAGGCGGATATAAGAACAGGGATTTAGGCATCAATGCCCGTCATTTCTTTGAAGGTTTGTGGGAGGGGTATTATATGTAATACAATTAAGAAAGTCCACAGACTAGCGCTGTGAACCTTCTTAATCATCACATTAATTAAACACGTGTATATACTGATACATTCTTGCACCCTCCATCGGAAGCGTCATCTTGCTGGGTAATCGTTAAGGTATTCCCCGAAACCTCAAAAGTCACTGTAATAGATATTGTGATACCTCCGCTAGATTCAGTTATGGTAAGTTTATTTCCATTTATTGTATAGGGTATTGCAGGATCATTGTCTATTTTAATGGTGTTGTTAGTTACTACAATTCGCTCGCACGAAGAAGTACAGGTGAATGTTTCATTTTCATCAGGATCTATACATCCGCTGGAAACGAAACTTTTTTCTTCCCAAGTACCAATTAAAGCGGCACCAAGATTTTCATCATCATCTTTGCATGAAAAAAATGAGACCGGTATGATAACGATAAGCAGAAATTGAATCAAAGATTTCATTGTACTTGTTGTTTTAGTTATTTCCAAATATATGTTTTATTGGCTTGGAAAATGTTTAATAATAAGAAAAATATTACGTCTGTCAATCGATAAATCTACCTTTGAATATTACGTGCAATAATCCACTATGAAATTACTATTCAAAAGCATTATAGAAGCAGAAAAAAAAATTCGCTCTTTTATCCGCGAAACTCCTTTAGAATATTCCTACCCGCTTTCTGCGGAAGCCGGATGCAAGGTGTACCTGAAGTTGGAAAATATTCAGATCACAGGCTCTTTTAAGGCACGGGGGTCAATGAATAAAATTCTATTATTAAAAAACGACAAAAGAAAAATAATTACAGCTTCTACCGGAAATCATGGGTTGGGAGTTGCCAATGCCCTAAAAGCAACTGGAAAAGAGGGCACCATCTTTCTGCCCACCAAAGCATCCATTGCCAAAGTGGAAGCAATCAAACAAAGAGGAGTACCTGTAGAATTCTATGGCGATAGTGGTGAGGTAACAGAAGTATATGCACGTCAGCTGGCCGAAAAAACCAATCAGATTTATGTATCTCCTTATAATGATTTGGATGTGATTGCGGGACAGGGTTCAATAGGAGTGGAACTGTATCGCCAATTACCTGAGTTGGATACTGTTTTTGTATCAATTGGTGGCGGAGGTCTAATAGCAGGCATAGCGGCTTATTTAAAATCAGTAAATCCGAAAATAAAAATTATTGGGTGTCTGCCTGCCAACGCACCTGTAATGTATGAATGTGTAAAGGCTGGTAAAGTGATAGATGTGCCAGAGCAACCTACACTCTCTGATGGGACAGCAGGGGGTATTGATCATGATGCCATAACGTTTGAGCTTTGCAGAGACCTTATCGATGATTATATACTCACCTCTGAAGAGGAAATTTTGACTGCCATGCGTAGTCTTCTAAAACATCATCACCTTGTAATTGAAGGTTCCGCTGGCGTAGCTGTTGCGGCTATCCTTCAGCAAAAAGAGAAATTTACCGGAAAAAAAGTGGCGGCTGTAATATGCGGTGGCAATGTTAGCGAATCTGTTCTTAAAAAAGTGGTTTGCCATGAGTAGCATTATTTCCCTCGAACAAATCAAAAAGTGCATAAGCGCCAGCTCTGATGCATCGTTAATTCAAATCATCGAAGATGGTTTTGTCAGCTATTCAAAAGGAGATGTAATAGTCCCTCCTGTTGGCCATCTTGCATTTACCAGCCCTCCCGGAGACTTGCACATCAAATATGGATACATTAAAAATGATGATTTTTTTGTCGTCAAAATGGCCTCGGGGTTTTATGATAACCCAAAAATTGGCTTAAGCTCAAGCAATGGTTTGATGCTGGTGTTTAGTCAAAAAACAGGAGTATTACTTTCTGTCTTATTGGATGAGGGGTACCTCACTGATATCCGAACCGCATTGGCCGGAGCGGTTGTGGCCAAACATCTTGCTCCCAAAAAAGTATCCGCCATTGGAATTGTGGGAACGGGAATTCAGGCAAGGTTACAACTAAGATTTTTAAAATCTGTTATCGATTGCAGAAGTGTAATTGTTTGGGGTCGTTCTGTCGAAAAAATGAATGACTACAAACACGATCCTATGCTGTCAGATTTTAACATTACGTTAACACAAAACATTGAAGAACTCACTCAAGCTTGTAACTTCATTGTAACCACTACACCGTCTAACAGAGCACTGATACATTCGAATGCGATCCAACCCGGCACCCATATTACAGCTGTAGGAGCCGACACCCCAGGTAAACAAGAACTGGATGCCGATCTTTTTAGCAGGGCCTCTATCATAGTTGCGGATAGCAAATCACAATGCCTTGATCATGGAGATCTTTTCCATCCAGTCAATAAGGGGATAATTTCTGCTGAGCAAATCATAGAACTGGGTAATTGGATTGGTACCTCACGAAGGCGAAGTAATAATTCTGATATTAGCATTGCAGACCTTACAGGGGTAGCGATACAAGATATTCAGATTGCTAAATATGTTTACCAAAAAACAAAGGGGTAACACTGCTTTTCGGATTCAGTAAAATGGTATCTTATCCATCAAAATAGATTTATGTTCAAATGGTTTAAGAATGCAGGCCCTGGTGCTTTGGTTGCCGCAGCTTTCATTGGTCCGGGTACAGTTACTGTTTGTACGATTGCCGGAGTACGGTTTGGTTATGACTTGCTGTGGGCTATGGTACTATCAACGCTGGCTACCATTGCACTACAGGAGATGGCTGCGCGATTGGGTATCATTACACGCAAAGGACTATCTGATGTAATCCGGCAGGAAATCAAGAATCCATTTATTAAGTATGGTATTGTTGCATTGATCTTGTTCGCCATTGTAATTGGCAATGCGGTATACGAAGCCGGCAACATAAGTGGCGGAAGATTAGGTCTGGAAACACTATTCAGCAATTCCAATTCCGAAATGGGTAGATACCTCAGCCTCGTTATTGGTGCCGTGGCTTTCGTTTTACTTTTCATTGGTAATTACAAAATATTGGAACGCGCACTGGTTACGCTGGTTATATTAATGAGTCTTGCCTTTCTCATTACTTCCATTATCACAAAACCTGATTTGCTTGCTATTCTCAGAGGTATGTTTGTCCCTTCTGTCAATGAATCCAATCTATTAACCATTGTTGGGTTGATAGGAACGACCGTTGTGCCTTACAATTTATTTCTTCATGCTTCACTTGTAAAAGAGAAATGGAAGACACAGGAAGATCTGCACTACGCAAAGAAAGACACTATTGTCTCTGTAGCGTTTGGCGGACTGGTTTCCATGGCCATTATTATTTCTGCTGCCTCAGCCAATATCTCTTCTGTCACCAGCGCCACCGATTTGGCTAAAGGCCTCGAACCACTATTTGGTAGCTTCGCAAAATATTTTCTGAGCATTGGATTATTCTCTGCAGGTATCACCTCCGCCATCACTGCTCCGCTTGCAGCTGCCTATGTAGCCAATGGTTGTCTTGGATGGGATGGAGATATGAAAAGTTTTAGATTCCGAATGGTTTGGATTTTTGTCCTGTTATTGGGCGTAATCTTTTCTTCGCTGGGAATTAATCCGATAGAAATAATTCAATTTGCACAAGTTGCCAATGGTGCCGCCTTGCCTATCATTGTTGGAATTCTCCTGTGGATAATGAACAAAGCATCTGTTTTAGGAAAAAACAGAAACACTAAATTTCAAAATTCTGTTGGGATCATCATCTTTATCATTTCTATTGTACTCGGACTTAAGAGTATCATTCAGGTAATCAATAGCAACAAAAACATGACATACTCCATTGATATTAATTGTGACCTTGGAGAAGGCGCAGGCAACGATGCACTGTTAATGCCTTACCTCAGCTCCTGCAATATTGCCTGTGGCGGCCATGCCGGCAATGATGACACCATGAAGGAGACCATTCGTCTTGCCCTGCAACACAATGTTAAAATAGGAGCCCATCCTTCCTTTCCCGATCGGGAGAATTTTGGTCGTACGGAAATGAATTTGCCCAACAATGAACTCTCCACCTTAATCATTGCACAAATTATTAGATTAAAAATTTTAACTGAAGAAGCGGGGGGCAAACTCAATCATGTAAAACCACATGGTGCATTATATAATATGGCGGCAGTCAACGACAGCACAGCAGAAGCTGTAATTGATGCAATGGCCGCTTTTGACAAGGGCTTAATCTTATATGTACCTTATGGATCGGTAATTGCAAAAAAGGCAATTGAAAGGAATATCCAAATTCTGTATGAAGCTTTTGCAGACAGGAACTACAATAACGATCTCACTTTAGTATCTCGTCAATTGAGCAACGCAGTGATGAATGATTCTGGTGACGTTCTCGCTCATGTTGTTAGTATGGTAAAGGAAAAGAAAGTAAAGACCGTGGATGGTGACCTGGTAAAAATTGAAGCTGGAACAATTTGTGTGCATGGAGACAATCCCCATGCTGTTGAGATCGTGTCACACCTTTCACAAAATCTTAAAGGGGTCAACATCAGCATTGAATAATGCAACACCCGTTTAACCTTACTTATAAATCATTGGGATCATCTGCCATCCTGATCGAATGGATCAATCAGATTGATGAAGCCATCCTATACGATATTTTGTCATTACAAGTGAAGGTTGAAACTGACCTACAAGACGTTTTGGTCGAAACCATCAATGCTTATAACTCATTAACGATTATTTATAACCCGAACCAAATTTCCTTTTCAGAATTGAAGGAAAAAATTAAAGCACTCTATGAAGCCTCCAATCATGAAAATAAAATCGCAAGTAAGAAATGGATGATCCCGGTATGTTATGATCAGGAATTTGGAATTGATTTAGAGGAAATCAGTAAAAAAAATAATTTTACCATTGACGAAATAATTGAAGCCCATAGTCGGCCGGATTATGTTGTGTATTTCACAGGATTCCTTCCTGGCTTCCTTTATCTGGGCGGGCTGCCCAAGTCCCTCTATATGCCCAGAAGAGCGACACCACGGGTTCGAATCAGACAGGGGGCAGTTGCCATTGGAGGAGCGCAGACGGGAATTTATCCATCTGAAAGTCCTGGCGGGTGGAACATCATTGGAAATAGCCCACTTATTTTTTTTGATCCTTCACAAAGCCCCCCCTGCTTTGCCAAAGCCGGAGATCATCTTCAGTTTTATTCCATTAATAAGTCTGAGTATGACCTAATCGCAAAAGAAATTACATCAGGCAAGTTCATTGTTGAAAGCAAAGCCCTATGATGGCGCATGCAGAAGTCATATCACCCGGTTTATATTCCACCATTCAAGACAATGGTCGATTTGGCTTCCGCAAGTTTGGTGTGCCCACATCCGGAGCAATGGACCAGCAAAGCGCTAACCTTGCCAATCATTTACTCAACAACCCAACAAGTGCAGCTGTTTTGGAGATGACTATGGTCGGCCCCAAACTTATCTTTTCAGCTTCTTCGCTGATCGTGATCACAGGTGCTGATATGTCTCCAAAAATCAACGAAAAGGAAATTTCACTTAATATGGTAGTTGCTGTATCCAAAGGTGACATTCTCTCATTTGGTACTTTGCGTTGTGGACTTCGGAGTTACCTGGCAGTAAAGGGGGGATTTCAAACGGAAAGGGTCATGAACAGCCATTCCTTTTATAGACCTGTTACGATAGAAAATGTTATTAAGAAAGGGGACCGCCTTCCGCTATCCCCCTTCAAATCTGTACAAAACCTTTTCGCATCAGTAAAAGCTGACAAGTCCCTTTTTGATTCAAGTCCATTGCCTTGCTTCAAAGGCCCTGAATTTGATTTTCTTGAATCAGGTAAAACCATCTTCACAGAAAATTTCTCCGTTGGAAATGAAAACAATCGGATGGGATATCGATTGCACGGCAAGCCACTTCGGTATCCAGCCAATTACAGCATGCTTACCTCCGCTGTCTTGCCAGGAACGATACAACTTACCCCCTCAGGACAATTGATTGCTTTGATGCGGGATTGCCAGACTACAGGTGGATACCCCCGAATACTACAGTTAACCCAGGAGAGTTTGGATAGGCTTGGGCAAAAAAAGACATCAGATTTGGTTTCATTTACACTCATAGATCAACGCTAAACGAAAATTATTCCGTTGATGGATAAAAAGTAAGCAGGGCAAAAACCTATACTTACCTTAAACCAAGGAAAACCAATGTCTTTTATGTCGTCACTTTTCAAACGATTAAACCAACTAATAGGAGTGCCTAAAAGCAAGGAAACCCCCTCTACAGTATTTTGGAGAAGTGCCTTCATTGGACTGACTGCGTTGAGCCTTTTGGTCATGATGTTGTCTGGTTCATTTTATAGAACGGGCTTGCCCACCTGGTTAATGGCCTTTGCTACTTTATTGATAGGCATAATCGCCTTTTGGTTTTTCCGCGTAGTTGGAGCACTTATCTACGGCTGGCTCACAAAAATTCCCACTTTTCTTTTTGCGCTATTTTTTGGTACCATCGCAACGATTCTCCTTGCCAGATACATTCGGTTCGGATTTCCGGAACAAGTATTTTACATCGGATTTGCCCTGGTAATTATCGCCACCACATTTTTGTTTGGATCGGGAATGATATTATACAAGGGTGTGAGCAATGCCAAGCCTTTTCATTGGTTAGCATTTATTGTTTCAATAGTGATCTTCGGAACAGGCACTTATTTTCTTTCTTACGAAGGAATTGATCCCTATCCGGTAGATTTCACACAAACACCCGCAGCTTTACTTTCAGCACGTGGACTTTCAAACCCTGGAGAAAAAGGATCCTACCCCACCAACTATTTTACCTATGGCAGCGGAACGGACAAACAACGCGAAGCATTCAGGGATAGCATTAAATATAAAACTACTTCGGTAGACGCATCACTCCTGCTTCCAGAGTGGAAAGGAAAAAAAGCAAAATGGAGACAACGCTACTGGGGATTTGGCGTAAAAGAATTTCCCCTGAACGGAAGAGTTTGGATGCCCGTGGGAGAAGGTAAATTTCCTATTATTCTCATTGTCCATGGCAACCATGGCATGGAAGAACACTCTGATCCCGGTTATGCTTACCTGGGTGAATTGCTTGCCAGCCGTGGTTTTGTTACTGTTTCAGTTGACGAAAACTTTATCAATGGCACATGGTCTGGAGATTTTATGGGGAAAGAAATGCCGGTCCGTGGTTGGCTTTTGTTGAAACATCTTGAGCAGTGGAAATTATGGAGCAACGATCCTACTCATGAACTATATCAAAAAGTAGATTTGGAAAACGTGATGCTTGCTGGTCACTCCAGGGGAGGCGAAGCAGCACCCATCGCTGCCCAATTCAATAAGCTTGCCTATTTTCCGGATAATGCCAATGAGAAGTTCAACTTCAATTTTGGCATCAAGGGTGTTGTGGCCATTGCACCTACTGACAAGAGATATGATCGAAGGATCAATTTGGAAAACATCAACTACTTGTCCATTCAAGGGTCATATGACAGTGACGAAGCAAGTTTTTTTGGCTTGCGACAATATCAACGAATTGTATTTAACGATTCCTCCTTTTACCTCAAAGCTGGCTTGTATGTACATGGAGCCAACCACGGACAGTTCAATAGTGTGTGGGGCAAATACGATGGTGGAGCACCCGGCAAATACTTGCTCAATATAGCGCCTATGATGACAATTGAGGAACAACAGCAAATAGCCAAAGTGTATATCTCCGCTTTCGCAGAATCAGTACTGCATAACAAAAAGGGGTACAATGATTTGTTTTTAAATGCTGCCGTAGCTAAAGACTGGTTGCCTAATCAAATCATGTTGAATACTTATAAAGATTCAAAAACCAATCCCCTAGTCACCTATGAGGAAGATATAGACGTTGCTTCAGGTTCACTTTCTGGTACAACCATTACTGCTGAAAACCTTAAAGTGTGGAAAGAGACTACGTTAAAGTTCAGAGACAAAGACACACAAGCCATTAATGCGGTTGTGTTGGGATGGGATAAAGACTCCACTGGGGTAACCGGATCTTATCTAATCTCATTCAAAATTTCAGTTCCATTTGACACAAGTTCTTCACTACTCCTGACAATGGCACATGGTGATGATAAGGAATTGGATAAAAATAAGGATAGCAAAGACAAGTCCGACAAAGCAAATGATCCTACGGAATTGAATTTTCAAATCCAGTTAACCGATAGTCTGGGTAACGAGGCTGTTATTGATATTGATGACGTAAAAAAGATTGCGCCACTCCTTAAAGTACAATACGTAAAGTTGAAAAGACTTAATCAAGAAAACTATGGCGATTCCTGGGAGCCCACTATGGAAACTTTTGAACTGCCCCTTCATCGATTTAACCAAAAACCAGCTGGGTTAAAAGGTATTAAAAATATCAAGCTCAATTTCAACCGAACAGAACGTGGTGTGCTCCTCCTGGATGAAATAAGCCTTCGGCAGCCCTAACCCTGATTTAAATTCACAATTTTCAAGGGTGCATTAAACCATCGGTGGATAGCTATGTCTAAACCGCAAACAAATACATAGCGATTATGAAAACTTTGAATAAGATGGTTTCGGAAAAGAAAGCCGCCTCCTGGAAAATGGTGGCGATTGCAATAGGTCTCATTGGTTTAATGCTTGCTTCTTGCAATGAGGACAAAGTTGGAGCAGACACCACTGTAGAAGATCAGGAAAGTGTCGAATTCGACAATGCAGATGATTTTTATCTGGAAGATGCTGATGATTTCTCCTCTGAATTATTGGAAAAAGAAACTTCCTCCGGTGGAAAAGTGTCAGAAGAGCCTGACGAAAGACTTGCCTGCGCTGAAGTAACCAGAACAGGTACTGAAGAATCAGGGACTATCGTGATTGACTTTGGAGAAGGCTGTACTGGCCCAAAAGGTAACGTAAGAAAAGGGAAAATCGTAATTGAGTACAGTGGCCGTAGAAATGACTCAGGATCATTTTGGAGCCTTGAATTTGTCGACTACTTCGTAAATGATATTTCTATTCAAGGATTACGAAAGGTAAATAACATTTCTGAACCCGGTTCAAGTGTACTCAAATTCAAAGTTGACATGGAGAACGGCTTGATCACATGGCCAGATGGAAGTAAAGCCCGTAGAAGCGTTCATCGTATCCGCGAACATCATAGAAATGACAACAACCTATTGGATCGATTAATCGTGTACGGCACTGCTGAAGGAAATCACAGAAATGGTCGTGGCTTCTTTATAGAAATACTTGAACCATTGGTATACTTACGTGAATGCAAGCAGCAGGGCATAATCATACCAGTTGAAGGCGTAAAATTAATTAAACATGGTCAACGTCAAATTACAGTAAACTACGGGGATGGTACATGTGACAACATCGTAGTGATAACGAATAAGAATGGTAAAAGCTGGAGGCACGAAGTAGGCAATTAGGTTTGTTGCTTTATCCATTCGAAAGCCGCCCGACTTTGTTGGGCGGCTTTTTTATGTACCACGCGAAACTTAAATTAGTCCCCATGAATTATTCCCTATTGATTTTTCTTGGGCTGCTCTTAATGACGGGGTGCTCTCACTCAGAAAAAACATTGGAGCTTACAACCCCTTTGGATTCTCTGTTTACTCATTCGTTACCGGCAAATGAACCAGGAGGGGCCATTCTGATTATGAAAGGAGATCACATTATACTCAGCAAAGGTTATGGTGTGGCCGATATTGAAAGCAAAACGCCAATCACGACCAACACGTTATTTAATCTGGGTTCTATCTCAAAAACGTTTGTGGCCAATGCAATATTAATTTTGCAGGCCGATGGAAAGTTATCTATTGAAGATAATATGGATCAATACTTTCCTGATTTCAAGAATAAAGAAATCGCCTCGAAGGTTAAAATAAAACACCTGCTGACCCATACCTCAGGACTCCCCGACAACCGTTCAGTAAAATCAGATTCCATATTTTACTTAGCTGCCAAAGACGCTGAAAACTGGTATCCAGTTACCCAAACTGATACACTTGTATTTGAACCAGGCACTCGTTATGAATATTCGAACCCAGCTTACAATGGACTTGCACTCATTGTTGAGCAGGTGAGTAAAATGAAGTGGCAGGATTTTGTAAAAAAAAACATATTGGACGTGGCCGGCATGAAAACTTCAACCATTACAGATGGACCTCACCCTGAAACTGGAGTTGCACACGCCTACTTAAAAAGAGGAGATAAATGGATTGAAAAAGACTATGGGGAGGAACCTACATTTGCAGCGTCCGGCAACGGTGGCGTGTGGAGTTCAATTGAGGAACTGGCACTGTATGAAAGAAGCTTGAGAAGTGCTGCCTTTCTAAATGATACCGCAATACAATCCTCAAGAAATATCAGATCATGGAAAAGTTGGATGGACAATACTCCTCCTTTTATCGGATGGTCCTGGTTCATTGGCAAAACCCCCGATGGACTAAAAACAGTAGGGCATACGGGAAGTCAGGGAGGATTTTTATGCAATTATGTTACTGTCCCAGAAAAAGAAATTCTATTCGTGATTTTATGCAATACCCCTCGTGATGTAGACGGCTACACAAGGTTTATTACAAACTGGCTCATCAAAAATAAGTGGCTTGATGAAGTGAAGCCGTAGGCTCCTTAAACCACTTTTTTCCTGATCATCTTTGCGTAGGTACGACTTACTGGGAAACTCTTGCCATTCTGCATCTTTACAATCATGCCCCCATTGAAGTGTCTTTCAATTTCCTTTAGAAAATTAAGATTGATAATCGTTGAACGATGTACACGTATAAACATATCCGGGTTCATAATCTCTTCCAGTTTTCCAATGCCGGAGCTGCTTACAAACTGATCAGTTTTAGTGGTGATGATAGTGTAATCACCTGAAGCTTCTAAGTAAATAATTTCCTCTACTGGTAAATTAAAAAGTTTTTCAGATTTCTGAACAAAAATATGTGAGTCGTAATTCTCCTTTCTATCACCTTTAATTCCTTTCAACAGGTCCTCGATATTACTATGCTCCAGTTTTTTGCGGGTGAGGGCGCGATTGACCGCCAACGTAAAACGCTCTTCATCCAGCGGCTTGAGCAGATAATCTACTGCATTCTTTTCAAATGCTTTGATCGCATACTGATCATAAGCGGTTGTAAAAATTACATAAGGATCATGTTCTATTTGCTCCAGCACCTCAAATCCGTTCATGCCTGGCATTTGTACATCTAAAAAAATAAGGTCAGGTTTTAAAGAGTCTATTGCCTCCACTGCATCCTTACCCTTTTCACATTCGGCTACAATTTCAATTTTTGGAAATGACTCCAGAAACTCATGAAGCAATTCACGGGCTAACTTCTCATCATCAATAATAATACAGGTTGTATTCATACTGCTTGTTTTTCTAATTCAGGTTCTGTCTTTATTTTTTCGTTTTTCCGCTCACTCCTTTCTTCAATGAAAAAACTAACAGCATAGCCTTTTTCATTGGCACGGATTCGGAGCCCGGACTGCGGGCCATAATAACTCTTTAATCTTAAATCGGTATTGGCCATGCCTACCCCACTGGAGCTTCCATCCATTATTTTCTTTGCTTTTGTTCCAAGTCCATCATCTCTTACTTCAAAAAAAATAATTTTTCCTGACCTTCTCACAGTCAAATAAATTGTTCCTCCCTCTTCTTTGGGTGCTATTCCATACTTCACCGCGTTTTCAACCAGCGGTTGTAATATCATGGGGGGTATTTCGATGCCAAGACAATCGGAATCAATATCAGTTTTAAACTGCAAACGTTCGCCAAAACGCACCTGCTGAATCTTCACATAGTTTTCAATGAAATTGATCTCATGGATAAGTTTCACCATCTCATCACTGTGCGAATCCAGTGCATATCTGAATATGTCCGACAACTGCGTAATTACTCTGCGCGCTTTCTCTTTGCTTGAGTGCATCAATGTGCTTATGGAATTAAGGGTATTAAACAGGAAATGAGGGTTAATCTGTGATTTTAACAGAGAGATTTGCATCTCTTTATTTTTTATTGCCAATTCACTTTTTTCCTGCTCATGTTTTTGTACACCCTGGAAATAGCGAATCACATAATAAACCCCAACTGTAATAATATACTGATCATAAAAACGCAATGCATCCCAGCTCATCAATTCCAACATGTATTCCTTCCAATGGTCAAAGTACACCAACCCGTCCATGTAATCGGTAAAATAGTAGGATAAGGTACCCATGATTAAAAAAAACATCAGAATACCGAAAACATGTGCTGCAATTTGAGTTGAGATTTTAAACCGGAGCAACCAATGCGACCACAGAAAAATCAGTATAATGGAAATGCACAATGCCTCATATAAAAAAAGTGCGTTCCAAAAAACATAGGGAGCCGGGTTAACAAACTTCCATTCGAAGATGGCACTAATTATAAAGTTAATGGCATACCAAAGACAAATGAAGAGATAAGCCCTTCTCCATACCTTTGGGATGTTGTCTATTAGTTTCAAAGTCAGGAAATTTGTACCATAAATTTAGCGATTTGGTAATAAAGGGGATCATCCCCTTCATTCTTGAGTTAAAATGCGCTTTTGATCGATAAGTTCACACTTTTGGCAGTTGGTTTGTTTATATCTTTAAAGCAAATGATCAAAACAGTAAGAGGAGGTTTGATTTTATGTGTTTTTATTTTCTTGTCAGGAATTGTCAATGCACAAACCATTACCATTTCAGCTAAAGTAATTGACAAGGAAACAAAAGAACCATTGCCTTTTGCTTCTATAGGCATTAAGAGCAGGCCTATTGGCACAATTACCAACCTGCAAGGTGAATTTGATTTTCATATTCCTATCGAATTTCGAAACGATGTCCTGGTAGTCAATATGTTGGGCTATCAACCTTACGAAGTTCCTGCCTGGACTGTCACTGAGAATCGGAATATAATTGAAATGACAAAATCAACTCAATTCCTGGAAGAGGTGGTTGTGTCCGATTCTTTGAGGGGAGGAGAAATTCTTACCATCGCTTTGGGTCGTATCGAACAAAATTACCCCATGAAGCCCTTTCTCATGGATGGGTTTTATCGTGACATCAAAGAGGTAGGCGGTACCTATGTGTCACTTTTGGAAGCCGCTGTTAAAATATTTGATGAAGACTATAAAGCCCCGAGAAATAAATTTAAACTCCGTGAACGTGTAGCCCTCCAAGAAGTCAGGCGTAGCCTTGGTTACGAAAATAAATTTACGGCCTATTTTGATGAAGGCAATCTATTAGAAGATATCCTGCTTCATAATAACATCAGGTATAGACAATTTCCAGAAGAAGAGATTTTTTTCAAAGGAATGGTACGCGAAAAAGATTCTTACTACAATGGACATCAAGTCTACGTTATCTCTCAGAGGTATGATTATGATCTTGTTATTTACATTGACAAGGTCAATTATGCTATTGTAAGATTAGAGTATGAGAATGATGAACAAGAGGTAATCAGGAAAAGAAGAGGCCTCGTAAGCAAATTTGTCAACATAAAACGAATTATCGATTTCAAATCATATGACGGGAAATTTTACCTAAACTACTTAACGCTCGATTCAAAAATAAATTGGTACGACAGCAGGACTGATGAGCTAGCATTTGAAACACAACTCCATCAACAACTCCTCATCAATAAAGTGTATCCCAATACCAATGAATACATTGGCACTACAGAAAAAATGAAAAATTATGGGCTCCAGTACCAGGACCTTCGTTATAACAAAGAGTTTTGGGACAACTACAACGTAATCAAAGAAAGCCCGCTTGATAGAAAAATAATAAACGATCTTGAAAAGGAAATTTCACTGGATAAACAATTTCGAAATAAAAGAAATTAATCACAGTTGAATTAACTGCAACAATCATTCCTTCCATTTTTCTGCACAGGCGGGCAAGGTACAGAACCGTAGGAGCAAAACACACAACAATCACCGGCTTTCGGTTTTAGGAGAACTGAGCACTTTTCACATTGATAGAAAAACTGGCATGCATCAGTTGGCATGGCTTCAGTCTTTTGATAGCCGCAATTGGGGCAGGTTATGGTAGATGCTAATATCACGTATTCGCCAGGTGTGCATCCAATCTCATTTCAATTGATTCTTTGAGCAATTCCTTTTTATTGATAGGCACTACTCCTGTATGTTCGCATACCAACCCTCCTCCGAGATTAGAGAGCGCTGCAATAAAACCAGGTGGCAGTCCAAGTGCAACGCACAGGCCAGCAATGCTAACTACCGTATCTCCGGCACCAGATACATCTGCAATCTCCCTTTTGTGTGCTTCAAATCGTTTCTTTTGGGATAGATAATCGATATAAACACCATGTTCAGATAAGGTTACCATCACACCGGCATTTAGTAAACTTTTAAGCTTGTCAACAGCTTTTTCAACCTGCTTTGAATCGCTCGCATCCACATCTAACTTCAAGCCCTCACGCAATTCTTTTAAATTAGGTTTGAATAATGTTACCTCTTTGTAATCCAGAAAGTTTCTTTTCTTGGGATCAACAATGGTAGGAATATTTTTCTTTCTTGCAAGCGCTACCGTTTTCTCTATCAAACTCGCATTGATCACACCCTTGTCATAGTCTTCAAAGATAATGGCATCGCATTGCGCCATTAATTCTTCAATTTGTTTTAACAGTTGCGCTTCTTCGTCCTTTAATAGTTCCTGATCCGATTCTTCATCTACGCGAACTACGTGCTGATGACTTGCAATAAGACGGGTTTTAATCGTAGTTGGTCTGTTTCTACTTACCACAATCCCTTCTTTGCTCATCCGCTGCTGGTCCAGGCAACCAAGCAGTTTCATTCCTGCGTCATCGTCACCAATCAATGCACATAAGATAGGTTTTGCGCCAAGCCCCTGAACATTAAGCGCAACATTGGCGGCACCTCCCAATCTGTAATCTCTTTTTCTTACCCGTACAATTGGTACCGGTGCCTCCGGGGAAATTCTGTCTACACTGCCCCAGATGTAACTATCGAGCATCACATCACCAATGACTAAAACAGTTAGACCATTGAATGCCTCAAAAACTTTCTCCAGGGATTGATACTTCATTTATTTTAATAGAGCTAGTGCATCCTTTATTCTTTTCATTGCCTCCACCAATTCCTTCTCCGAAGCAGCATAAGACAATCTCACGCACTTTTCTTCCCCAAATGCACCACCGGCAACCAAAGAAACATGTGCCTTGTCTAAAATATACATGCAGAAATCTTCACCATCCTTGATCGTGTTTTTACCATCAGACTTACCATAGTAATGGCTTACATCTGGGAAGAAATAAAATGCCCCCTGTGGATAGTTGGCTTTAATGCCCGGAATTTCTTTTAATAAATTGTAAACAATGTCCCTTCTTTTCCTGTACTCATCCACCATTTTCAACGTTGGAGCAAGGTCACCTGTAATAGCTGCCAATGCACCTCTTTGTGAGATAGAACAATTGGCAGAAGTTAACTGCCCCTGAACTTTTATGCTACCATTGGCAATCCATTTGGGCGCAGCCAAATATCCAACTCTCCAGCCGGTCATGGCGAATCCTTTTGCAAATCCATTGATGGTGATTGTTCTTTCAAACATACCAGGCAAGGAAGCAATACTTGTGTTGCCTCCTTCAAAATTGATGTGCTCATAAATTTCATCTGCTATCACCAACAGGTTCTCATGCTTCAATACTACCTTGGCAATGGCTTCTAATTCGCCTTTGGAGAATACCGAACCGGTAGGATTGCAAGGCGATGAAAAAATGATGGCGCGTGTCTTAGGTGTAATCGCCTTCTCTACTTGTTCGGCAGTCACTTTAAAATCATTCTCAAGGGTTCCTTTTACTATCACAGGAGTTGCTTCCGTCAAACGCACCAAGGCATCGTAACTCACCCAATAAGGAGAAAAGACAATCACCTCATCACCGGGGTTGAGCAAGGCAATCATCACATTGGCAATGGACTGCTTGGCTCCATTGGAAACTACTATGTTTTCTGCTTTGTAGGGTACATTATTTTCAGAGGCATATTTTGCAGCCAAGGCCTCTCTCAGGTCCGGGTAACCGGCTACCGGAGGATACGCAAAATACTTTCCCTCATCTATGGCTTTCTTTGCCGCTTCGCAAACATGCTGAGGTGTCTTAAAATCAGGCTCACCTAAACTTAGGCTGATTACGTCTATGCCCCTGGATTTATATTCTCTGGCTTTTGCAGCCATGGCTAATGTTGCTGATTCCTCAATAGCTTCAATGCGGTCGGAAAGTGTTTCTTTCATAAGTACGTTTAGAAAAGTGTTTCGCAAAGAAAAACATATAAATCAAGAAGGAAAACAATGAGTAGACTAAATACTGGAGTTAGGCTGACCAGCGGCTTAATTAAAAAGCGTTCTTCCCAAAATACTCCTGCCCAGGGTGATTTCATCGGTAAATTCAAGGTCGCCACCAATAGGTATGCCTCTTGCAATGGAGCTCAACTTAAGTGGAAATTCTTTAAGCCTTTTGCTAACATAAAAAGCTGTTGTATCTCCTTCCATAGTAGGACTCAGCGCTAATATCACCTCCTTGATTTGAGTATCTCTCTCAGAAAGCCGTTGTAATAAAGTTTCAATTTTCAATTCTGAGGGGCCGATTCCATTCATCGGAGAAATCACACCACCTAAAACATGATAAAGTCCAGAATATTGAGAGGTATTTTCAATAGCCAGTACATCTACTGTTTCCTCCACTACACAAAGGATACTGCGATCGCGCTTATGACTTCGACAAATAGAACATTCTTCGTCATCAGAAATATTGTGGCAATGTTTACAGAAAAGAATATTTGATCGAAGCTTATTGAGCGATTCTGTAAGGGCAAATGTTTTTACTTCATTTTCCTTAACCAAATGAAGCACTAACCGCAATGCAGTTTTCTTTCCTATTCCCGGCAACTTAGACACTTCATTGACTGCTTCTTCAATGAGTTTAGAAGGATATTCCATGTATTGCCGTTATAATATTTTTGCGTCTATCCCTCGCTCACAAATCGCCTGACGCATTGGCTGAAGTTCTTCAAAAGAGCCATTCTTTACAGTGCACTTACCCCGATAATGGATGATCCATGTGCATTGCTCCGCCTGCTCAGGGGTGTGCTTGCACACGTGAATCAATGTTTGAATTACATGCTCAAAAGTATTGAAGTCATCATTAAAAACCACGAGGTCCTTGGCATCTGTAGTCTCAATGGATTCCAGAACTTCAACAAGCTCTTGTTCCTGATACGACATTTTCATAACCCTTTCTGTTCAATCATCAACAAACCCAGTCTCTTTTTAAAACCAGTTTTTCGACTTCCAGTTTCAAAAGTAAAAAAAAATAACAAGTTTTAGCGTTTACTACCCCTATGAGTCCATCACTTGTTCTGTTTATTCTGCTCACTTATTTCGCCATTTTGATAGCAATTTCAGTCGTTACATCAAAAGGGGCCACATCGGATACCTTCTTTACTGCCAATAGGCAATCTCCCTGGTACCTCGTGGCTTACGGCATGATTGGCGCCTCTCTTTCTGGGGTTACATTTATATCAGTACCTGCCAACGTAGGAAATACTGCATTCTCCTACTTTCAGGTGGTATTGGGTTACGTGCTGGGCTACTGGGTTATCATTGGAGTATTGATGCCTTTGTACTATCGACTTAACCTGATATCAATCTATTCCTACCTTGAAGACAGATTCGACCGCGTTTCGTACAAAACAGGATCCTTCTTCTTTTTATTATCAAGATCGATGGGTTCTTCGCTTCGATTGTTTCTGGCCGCTTCGGTTTTACAATTATTTCTTTTCGATGCATGGGACATCCCATTCGTGGTCACGGTAGCCATCACCATCTTCTTTATCTGGATTTATACTTTTAAAGGAGGAATAAAAACTATTGTGTGGACCGACACTTTTCAAACTACATTTTTGATACTGGCAGTGGTTATTTCAGTAGTACTGATTGCACAACGACTTGATCTCAGCTTTGTAGGCTTATTGACAAGAGTTTTTGAAAGTGACTACTCACAGATTTTCTTTTTTGATGACCCCAAAAGTACTTTGTTTTTCCCGAAACAATTTTTTGGGGGTGCCTTCATCGCCATCACGATGACAGGCATGGATCAGGATCTCATGCAAAAAAATCTTACCTGCAGAAATCTGGGTGATGCTCAAAAAAATATGTTTTGGCTAAGCAGCACGCTGGTTGTTGTCAATTTGCTCTTTCTAATCCTTGGTGCATTACTCTATATATATAGTACTGAGTTCAGTATCCCGCTGCCCACGATTAGCGATGAGCTGTTTCCAATGCTTGCTTTTAATGAATTTGGACTGCTGGCTGCCGTACTTTTTTTATTAGGAATTACAGCTTCTACCTACGCAAGCTCTGATTCAGCTTTGGCAGCCTTAACTACCTCTTTTTGTATCGATTTCCTTGACTTCAAAAATAAACCTGAGGTTGTAAAGCAAAAGCAAAAAAACATGGTTCATGTCGGGTTTTCAGTTTTGTTTCTAATCATCATTTTGATTTTTAAAGAAATTAACGAACGCTCACTCATCGATGCTGTACTAATGATTGCTGGTTACACTTACGGACCATTGTTAGGTCTATTTGCTTTTGGCGTATTTAGCAAGAGAAAAGTAAAAGGAAATTGGGTGCCGATAGTGTGTCTGCTTTCCCCTATTATTTGTTATCTGTTGGTGTTAAATGCACCTACGTGGTTCAACGGATATAAAGTAGGATATGAAAATTTAATCATTAACGGTCTTCTGACTTACTTTGGTTTGTTCCTGATCAGTATAAAAGAAAAGACCGCTCAATGAGCGGTCTTTGATTAAAACCCAACCTTATAATTATCGTACTACCTGACTTAGAACTAACTCTTTGTTATAAGTAAACTGTTCAACTTCAATACCATCTTTGACCAGGGTAATTGTATACGATCCGTATTTTACTTTGTCAAAGTCAATGACCATTCTTTTTCTTTTTATAGTCATGGAACTTACTACTTCACCATCGGAATAAGATATGATCACCTGACCCCCGAATAGATCTTTGTCCACCTTCAACATGAACAAACCTTCATTGGCTGAATTAACCGTAACTGAGTCAGGTTGTGAACCAACCGCAAACAAGTTTGTAGTTAAAGAGAAAAAAGAGATTGTTAGAATTATGCTGAGCGTTTTCATGATGTATTCTTTTTGTTGATTCAAATTTGAATACATCCATACGAACACTATGCCATAGCAAAAAACCTTCATTTTTGCCCATATTGGAAGGTCTTTGTGCTTTCGTTATCCCAATTTTAGAAACTTATTCCCAAAATGGGCTACCCCAATGACTGAAATGGATCCCAAAAGACTTCCTTGAAGTTCACTATTTGATCCTTTTTCACCCTAATTCCTTCCTTCTCAAGTTTTTGCTGCATCGTTTTAGGCGTTTTAAAATGAAATCTACCTGTGAGCAATCCATTTCGGTTTACCACGCGATGCGCAGGAATAGTTTTGTCACTATGTGCTGCGTTCATTGCCCAGCCTACCATTCTCGCACTCATTTTGGTGCCTAGATAAGCTGCAATAGCACCATAACTGGTTGCTCTCCCTTTTGGAATAAGCCGAACAACCTCGTAGACATCATTGAAGAAATTGTGCTTCTTTTCTTTTTTACGCATCAGCTACCAGCAATAAAAAATGCTGTGTTGAAATTAGCAGTTAATGTCATATAGGAATAATAGAGGTCTTAAATTTGCTGCACATTTGAGCCTATGAACAGAATTTTCATTATCGTTTTAGTTTGCTTTACTCACCTTGCCTTGGCCCAGGAGTTGATTTTTCCCTACCAATATGGCTGGAACATATTGTCAGAGGGAGATGAGCTGAAGTTCAAGTTAGAGGTAAAAGACTCTATCGCACCCAGCATGTTTCGAATGGAGGGTATTGAATCTACAGGCATCCGATTCGACACTTTAGGCAATTTCTCCTGGCAGCCTTCTTTTGATCTTGTAGATCGTCTGGAGAAACAGAAAGATTTTAACGTGATCTTTGAGGCATACATGACCGATGGACGCAAAGCCAGAACAACAATAACTTTTACACTGCTTCACAAAAATCGCCCCCCTGTTATTGAAGAGCTACCGATAGCTTATGTAAAGATGGCTTCAAGCAATAGTTTTCAGATACCCGCTGAATATGTCCGTGACCCCGATGGAGATCCCATCACTTTTCGACCTATCCAAGAACAAATACCACAAGGGGCAAATCTTAGTTCACTGGGATTATTCACCTGGACACCCTCCAAAAATCAATTCTATGCGTTGCGTGATAAACCACTGGTAATTGAATTCATGGTAGAAGACCAACCCGCGAAAGCCTCTGCACTTGGTCGGCTTAAAATCGCTCAAACTCAAATGGATCTGCCTCCAGAGTTATTGGTTGTACCAGGCGACAGTGCAGTTTCAGTTTCTGAAAACGATGTAGTCAATCTCAAGATATACGTTTCAGACCCCAATGGAGATGATAATATTGCACAAGTTGGCTTTATTTGTTCCGATGTGCAGGTGCCTGAGACAAGCTTTAAGGAGAACACAAAAGTTCAGTCAGAATTTATTTGGCGCCCTGGATATGATTTTGTGGAAGAAGCTGATAGTAGCAAAAAAATTAACCTTACTTTTTTCGCTATAGACAATGCCAACAACCGCACCCAGCGCAAAGTTACCGTAACGGTTCATGACGCTGAGAACCTCCAGGAAAAAGACAGACTGTCTTATATCAAATACAAGAACTCATTAATACAAGCCAAGGGGCTGATCGACCTGTTAGATGAAAACCACGAGATTCTTTCCAAGGCTTATAAAAAAGCAAAGAAAGGGAAGAAAAACAGGGCCCTGATCAATGCTTCTTTGGGAGCCACCACTGGATTATCCCCGGTTGTTTTGGCCACAGATCAATCTAAAGTAGTCTCTGCCATTGGGGGCACTACTGTATTGACGCTGGGCACACTTGAGGCGACCGAGCTTTTGGGTAAGTCAAAAACCGATATTCTTGAGAAAATGAAGGTTAATGTAGAAATAAGAAATCAGCTACAGGTGGCTGGTGATAATTTCGCCAGAAAGTATGCCTTAAAATCGAGCAGAAGGAGTTCCGAATTTGACATTGACCGGGACAAACTCCTGCCAATAATTAACAATCAAAAATTAGTCATTTTAGAAATTGACGCCAGTAAACCCAGCTATAAAGACTATTCCAATAAGGAACTTAAGAAAACCTTTCCAGATTTTAGTGGTGAGTAATGACTTACATCTTTGGTGAAAACGAATTATCAATTACTTTTGCCGTCCCGATCTGCACTCAGATCCAAAACCTGAGGTGAGAAGGCTCAAAGAGGAGTGGCAGAGCGGTCGAATGCGGCGGTCTTGAAAACCGTTGAACCGCAAGGTTCCGGGGGTTCGAATCCCTCCTCCTCTGCCAGTTGAAAATCAACTAAAACTAAAAGCCCGAATTCTCTATGAGTTCGGGCTTTTTTTATTTTTTCTCCCTCCAAAATATTCAAAATCACTCATTCCCTAGGTGCCAGAAGAGGTGCCACTAACTTTTTTCAAAGTTAGTGGCACCGAATCTGCGAAATCAGCCTTCTACCCTTTCTACTGTAGATCTTGGTACTTCAGCCAATTATGTGATCCTGGCAAAAACTGCTATCAGCAATGTTCCCACATCTGCCATTACTGGAGATTTGGGATTGAGTCCAGCGGCTGAATCATTCATAACTGGCTTTACCTTAACTGCGGCAACTGGATTTTCAACAGCTACAGAAGTAACTGGAAAAGTGTACGCAGCAGATCAAGCAAGCCCCACTCCTATTAATCTGACTACAGCAGTCAATAATATGATCACGGCCTATAATGATGCAGCTGGTCGTCCTACCCCTGACTTTGTAGAACTAGGCGCTGGTGATTTAAGTGGTCTTACCTTAACACCTGGTCTTTACAAGTGGACAAGCACGGTTACTGTACCCACCAACATCACTCTATCCGGAGGTGCCGATGACATTTGGATCTTTCAGATTGCAGGTGACCTTACGGTAAGCTCAGCTAAAAACATGACCCTAGCCAATGGAGCCAAAGCTAAAAACATATTCTGGCAAGTTGCTGGAAAGGCTACAATGGGAGCAAATTCTCATTTCGAAGGAAACATTCTATCTATGACTGGTATCACCATGCAAACTGGCGCCAGCTTAAATGGACGGGCGCTAGCGCAGACGGCAGTCATCCTTGATGGCAACACGGTGGTCAAACCATAATATTGTTTATAAAAGCACTATCGAAGTGAAGTCACACCTGTGACTTCACTTTTTTTTTGATTTTAAACAACTATGGATACAATAATAAATAGTAGATGACTTGCAGGCATGCCCCTCTGAATAATGATTTTTTTTAAAACCACCTAAGTGTATACTACCAGACATGTGGAATCATCTGGTACATCATTTTGTAAAGTTGAATGAAACTTAAGATAGACCTCTTTATTTCCTGCTCAAACATCTGCTCTGCTCCCAAACTGATACTAGCTTTTTTACTATTTATTCCTGTGGCTTTTAACAAGATTGAAAAACATTTCAGTTATAATTTACGCAGACGGTGTGCCATTTATAAAAAAAATAATCTTCTGAAGAATCGCATTGTTATTTGCCTTTCAAATGGCAAATAACTCACTCATCCAGTTTTAGATTTTGACGCAGTTCATTCTGCCGATATTTTTTTAAAGTTTAAATCTAATCTACAAACTATGAGTAAAAATTACCCACTTATCTTTTTACTTATGCTTTTCCTTCTTCCGGGAATTGTAAAAGCACAAAGTAAAACTGTAACCGGAACGGTTACTTACGCAGCAGATGCCTCGGGCATGCCTGGTGTAAACGTGATTGTGAAAGGTACATCAACCGGAGTAGTTACCGACTTCAACGGTACTTACACCATTCAGGTACCTTCCAATGATTCCCAATTGGTATTCTCCTTCATTGGCTTTCAAACACAGGAAGTCTTGGTTGGAACCAATACCAGAATTGACGTAAGATTGTCAGAAGATGTACAACAGCTTTCTGAAATTGTTGTAACCGGCTATGGTGAGCAAGAAAGAAAGACGCTTACAAGTGCGATTTCATCTATAGACAAATCGGCAATTGAAAACATTCCCTCACCGAGTCCGGATGTATTGATGCAAGGCCGTGCTTCCGGTGTTTTAGTTTCCGCCAATTCAGGAGTTCCTGGTGGTGGTGTATCGGTACGAGTACGCGGTTCAACCTCTGTAAACGCAGGCAACGACCCTCTTTATGTTGTTGATGGTATCCCCATGCAATCAAGTGTGATTACCAGTGGTAGTTTGGCCAATGAGGGCGTAGGCGGTCAGGTATCGAACCCAATGGCAGACATTAACCCTTCGGACATAGAGTCTATAGAGGTATTGAAAGATGCTTCGGCTACTGCCATCTATGGCGCAAGGGCAGCCAATGGTGTTGTATTGATTACCACCAAAAGAGGTAACAATAAGGGAACAAAAGTAAATGTTGGTTCTTACTACGGAGTGCAAAACGTGTGGAAAAAACCTGACCTGGTAGATGGTCCCACTTTTGAAATGCTAAGAAACGAAGCTGCCGTAAATAATGGTGGCGCACCTATTTATGCCGACCCTTCAAGCGCGACAACAACAAAATTCGCTGATGATGTTTTTAGAGAAGCAGCGATCAGCAATGTAGATGTTTCTGTAACCGGAGGTGACAACAAAGTTCAGTATATGATTTCTGGCTCTAAGTTCAGTCAGGAGGGTATCATTAAACCTACTGCCTTTGACAGAACAACAGGAAGAATTAATCTGGATGCTTTTGTTAGTGATAAATTGAAAGTAGGATCCAGCATCTTGTATTCTTCCAATACACGTAACAGGGTAAACAACGATGATAATATTAGCGGAGCATTAGGTGGTACATTCTTCTTCCCTCCAAACATTCCTGCTTATACTCCAGAAGGTGCTTATAGCAAATTCAGCATCTTTGAAAATCCACTCGCTGTAATCAATGAGAACAATATCAACATGATTACAAAACGATTCTTAGCGAATCTTTATGCCGAGTATGAGTTTATGTCTGGTCTGTCGCTAAGAGTTACCTACAGCCAGGACTACAGCAATGTAAAAGAAGACATCTACTATAATACCAAATTGAACGCGGGTGCTTCAGTTGGCGGAAGTGCGGTATCCGCAGTAACTGCAAGTGATAGCTGGATTCAGGAAAATGTGCTGAACTATCAAACTCAATTTGGCATGAACCACGACTTCAGCGTACTTCTTGGTACCACCTTACAGGAGTCTGATATTCAAAAAACAAGGGCAGAAGGAACTGGCTTCCCTAGTGATGACTTTACAAGGATAGCATCAGCTGCGGTACAGCGCTCGTCTTCAACAGGTTCAAGCTGGGGCATCGCTTCTTTATTTACCAGAGTAAATTACGGTTTTAAAGACAAATACCTGATGACTGTGAACGTAAGACGCGATGCTTCTTCACGTTTCGGTAAATCCAATCAATGGGGTACTTTCCCCTCTATAGCTTTAGGTTGGAGGCTCTCTGAAGAATCATTCATGAGTGCCATTCCTGCTGTCAGCGACATGAAGCTAAGGGCAAGCTACGGTGTAACAGGGAATCAAAATGGCATCAGAGACTTCCAGGCAAGCGGCCTTTGGAAAGGTGGCGCCAACTATACGGATACTCCAGGTACTGAAGCCAGCCAGTTGGCCAACCCAGAACTAAAGTGGGAAAAAACAGGTCAGTTTGACATTGGTTTAGACCTGAGTTTATTCCAGCAAAAAGTGAACATTACTTTTGACTATTATGACAAGAAGACAACTGATATGCTTCTTGAGGTGCCCGTTCCTCGCACTGTTGGTTTTAGATCATTGTTCCAAAACTTTGGGGAAATGAGAAACAAAGGAGTTGAACTCTCGATCTCTGGTGACGTGATCAAGCGTGAGGGTTTAAAATGGAATGTGCTTTTCAACATTGCTCAAAACAAGAATGAAATTGTCAAGCTGGCTCAACCGATTCCTGTATACAATAGAGATATCATCCGTTTGGAAGAAGGTATTCCATTGTATTCCTTTTGGATGCATGAGCAATTGGGTGTAAGACCTGAAGACGGAAGTCCCATTTGGAGACAAGTGGATGACAGCAGACCATTTGATCCAAACATCGATCGTTTTATCGTTGGCAATGCCTGGCCCGACTTCTTCGGAGGACTGACCAACACAATTAACTACAAGGCATTTGATATGATGATATTCCTTCAGTATTCTATTGGCAATGATCAATTGTACTGGAGCAGGTTCTTTCAGGAGCATGGCGGAACACGTAATACAGGTTTCTTAGCAAGTCAATTGGATCGTTGGCAAAAGCCTGGTGACATCACTATGGTGCCAAAAATGAACAATGCAAACTATGCGGCCAACCTGCGCCCTTCCAGACTGGTTGAAGATGGATCATACGCTCGCCTGAAAAACATCACAATAGGTTACACTGTGCCTTCAGCGATCGTAAGCAAGATTGGCTTAACAAGTGCCCGTGTATATGTATCCGGTCAGAACGTATTGACATTTACCAATTACTCAGGCATGGACCCAGAGGTAAACTCTACGGCATCGACATCACTTACCCAAGGAGTTGATTTCTATGCAATGCCACAACCACGTACGTTCATGGGAGGCGTTAACCTTACTTTTTAATATTGAAACAATAGATTGAAATAACATCTTTTGAATAAACCATTATCAAATGAAAAAAATATATTTATTTATCATCCTTCTGACGTCTGCAATGTCTTGCAACGTGCTGGATCAAGAACCTCAGGAGGAAATATCTGACCAGACTGCGTTTAATAACGCTAAGGGAGCAGAGGCAGCCATGGCTGGTTTATATAGCCAGTTGCAGAAGACTGAGTATTATGGAAGAAACTTTCAAATCTTATCAGACTGCTCCAGCGATATTTCACAAAGTATCGGAACATGGGACTTCTACAGAGAGGTTGATACCTATTCCATTGATGCCAGCAATCTGGAAATTAAAAATTTCTACGAAATAGCTTACATGGGAGTGAACCAGGCAAATAATATCATCGCCAATGTTCCTGGGATTGCCGATCTGACTGATGCAAAAAAAGACAACTTTCTTGGTCAGGCTTATTTTTTGCGCGGACTGATCTTTTTCGATTTAGTAAAGATGTTTGGTGGCGTACCGGGAGTTGCCGGAAATAACGGCATAGGACTACCCCTAACACCTTCAACCAAAATCGATGAATCCAGTTACATTTCAAGAGCCTCTCTGGCAGATTCTTATGCCCAGGTGAGACAAGATCTTGAAACTGCACTTACATTACTTCCTGCATCCCAGGCAAATGATGGCCAGAGCAGAGCCAGAGCTGTGAAGGGAACTGCACGAGCTCTTTTGGCTCGTTATCATTTGTACATGAAGGAGTATGATTTAGCCATTGGGTACGCCACGGATGTGATTGACGATAGTCGTTACATTATCAACCCTTCATTCAAGGATATCTTTGACGGAAAATTAACTACGGAATCCATTTTCGAACTGGAGTTCAACACTGCCGATCAAAGTAATATTCGCACCTGGTACCTTCCAGCTTCACTGAGTGGCAGAGGCGACATTGCCGCCCATGGAGATTTAGTCAATGAAATGAAGGCCAATGCAAGTGACGTGAGAGGAACAATGTTTGGTCAGGTATTGAATACGGATAATACAGTGTCTCATTACTATCCTACCAAATACCAGAAGGCAGGTAATATTGATAACTTCCACATCATTCGCATTGCTGAAATGTACTTGATCAGAGCAGAAGCCAGGGCAATTCAAGGTTACGCTGGTGCTGAGGACGATCTTAATATGGTTCGCAACAGAGCCGGATTAGCTGACTATTCATTGGCAGTAGATGGGGATTTGATTCTGGCGATAGAAAAAGAAAACAAGTTTGAGTTTGCTTTTGAAGGCCATCGTTGGTTTGATCTGGTTCGCACTGGAAGAGCGTTGACTGTGCTTTCCTCTGTAAACAGAAAGAACTCATCTACTCCTATTTCATTGAGCAATCCGGATTACCTTGTAATGCCGATTCCTCGCGATGAGACACTTTCGAATCCTAATATGAAGCAAAATGATGGTTACGGTAAATAAGCTGTAATCCATAAGACAAAAAAAGGCTGTTCATAAGAACAGCCTTTTTTTATGTTCTTAATTTTTTATTCATTTTCAGCCTGATTGGCTATCCGCATCTGCCTTTTGTGCAACTCAATAGCTTCTATCTTAATTCCATGGTGAAGACTTGCATTGACTTCGTACCCAAATAACAGCACAACCGTAATCAATTGCACCCAAATCATTAATGCAATTAAAACTCCAATAGATCCATAAATTTTATTGTAAGTCCCAAAATTGGTGATGTAATAAGAAAAACCATAGGATATACCCAGCGAGCCCAGCGTTGCCAGAAATGAACCGATCGAAAAGAAACTCCAGTTGTAATGAACAGCTGGCCCGAAATAATAAATAAAGGAAATTGCCAAAAAGAACACGATAAATATTACCAGAAAACGTAGACCCAAAAGCATGTAAATGGTATAGTCATCAAAATCAAAATTGCTGAACTCTGCTAAGTTGGCTGTTATATAATCTATAACAAACTGACCAACAACCAACAAGGCGACAGCCAGAATAAGTACTATCGCGAGCATAAAGGTAAGCCCCGTGGCAGTTATTCTCATTCTAATACCACTCCGTCTCTCCACTGTTTGATAGCATGCGTTAAAAGCCTTCATCAAAGCCAGCATTCCATTAGTAGATAAGTACAATGCAAAAAGGAAACCGAATGTCAATAGCCCTCCACGTTGGTTATTTATCATATCAAAAACCGTTGAAGAGATCACCTCATACATGCTAGGCGGCAACATCTCACCCATGAATTCCATAATGCTGTTTCTGTTTACTTCAGGAAAATACCTGGCGATATATGGGGTAAGGGTAAATAGAAAAATAACAGCCGGAAAGATTGCCAAAATAAAATTAAAAGCTACTCCATTTGCCCGATTGATAAGATCGTCTTTCTGGATATTGGAAAGAAATATTTTAATGAACCGATAAAGCGATAAATTTTGATGTCTTTTGAATTTTACATTTTTCATCCAGCTCCGAATCATTATCAGTGAAGGAAAACGCAAAATCCATTTTCTTATAGTAAAGTTCATTTAAAAAACGGTTCTAGCACTTTATCAAAAGCAGCAGGGGGTTTGCATGGTCTGCCATTCAATTTATTTACAAAGACAAGTAACGTCTCACCCAGATGAAGCAATTTGCCTGTCTCATTGAAGATCTCATATTCAAAACGAATTCTCACCCCAGGCTTTTCTCGTATTGTAGTTACAATCTTCAGCTTGTCGTCATATAATGCAGGAGAAAGATATTTCGATTTGTTTTCCAGCACAGGCATCATCACACCCATTTCTTCCAGCTCCTTATAGGTCATGCCCAACTGCCTCAAACTTTCAACTCTCGCTACTTCAAAATAGGATGCATAGTTGCCATAATATACATATCCCATCTGATCAGTTTCTCCATATCGAACACGTAAGTGAGTTTCTGAAATATACATTATTGATTGCGTAAAGCTCTCCCCTTTCTTTGTTCTTCTGTGAGTGCACGTTGATAATTCCTCGCGTAGATCAAATGCTGACTTAAATTAGTACTAAAATTGTGATAACCAGAAAAATCTTCTTTGGCACACATATAAATATAGTCATGCGACTTTGCATTCAACACCGCGTCAATCATATTAATGCGCGGCATATTTATCGGGCCCGGAGTAAGTCCGGTATTTTTATAGGTATTGTAAGGAGACTTAACTTCTTTGTGTTCATTGAGCACACGTTTTAGCGAAAAGTCGCCAACTGCAAACACCAGCGTTGGGTCTGCCTGTAAGGCGATACCCCTATTTAGTCGGTTGATATAAAGGCCGGCAATCTTTGACGCCTCATCATCTTTTACGGTCTCTGCTTGTACGATGGATGCTAAAATAGAAACTTCAATGGGTGTCAAACCAATTGAATCTGCTTTCCTGGTTCGTTCTTCATTCCAAAACTTCTTGTACTCCCAGTTCATGCGTTCTATCAAGTCATCAGCTGACACATTATAGTACACCTCATAAGTATTAGGAATAAACATGCACAAGATATTATCTTTATTAAATCCCTCCTTGTTAGTGGCGATAAACTCATTTAGTGCTGTATAAAATTCATCAGAGGTGATGCTAAGGTTCCTGGTAATCCGCTCACCCAATTCACTTAACAATCTTATGTATGTAAATGTAACATTCACAGGTTCCTGAATACCGGCACGAAGAACCTGTATTGCCTGCAGATTGGTCATATTTCTTCTCAACCGATACCTTCCAGGCTTGATGGCTTTGTCATAATTGTATAACCTGGCCAAAAAACTAAACGATACCATATCATTTACAAATCGTCCACGCCCAAGGTCATTTTGTACATCCCTGTAAGTTGCCCCTGACTTAACTTCAAATATCCGATCCTCCATATCCACAAGGATATTGGGAGTATAAAAAATCTGATAGGCATAAAATGTAAATGTGATTAAAAGTGTCGATCCGACCAGAAACAGTATCAGTTTTTTCTTTGGTACTTCCTTCATGAGGTGTTATCCCGTTTAATGTTGTCTTGACATTCATCCTTAGTCCAAAAATGCAGAACCGGACCAGAGAAATAAGTATGCAAAATTACAAAATTGAGTTATAGCCCCCTTCCTTTAATTTTATAATTTAATACTACCTTAAGGTTGAATATATTTGTTCAACTTTTTATGGCTGCAATATTTCTTCCTATCCACCCAAAAAATCCAGAACCCAGAAAGATATCTCAGGTAATTGAAATCTTACATCAAGGAGGAATTATTATTTATCCCACCGACACTATTTATGGTATTGGATGTGACCTTACCAATCGTAAATCGATCGAAAGACTGTGCAAGATTATGGGGGTAAAACCACAAAAGCTTGACCTTTCATTTATCTGCAATGACCTCAGTCATATTTCTGAATATGTGAAAAGGATAGATACTCCAGTATTCAAGATTTTAAAAAAATCTCTGCCGGGACCATTCACCTACCTCTTCGAATCAAGCAGTAAGGTTCCAAAAATTCTTGACATTAATAAAAAGACAGTTGGAATACGTATTCCCAATCATCCCATTCCTACCGCAATCGTTGCTCAACTCGGCAACCCACTCATCACCTCATCAATAAAAGACGATGACAAAATAAAAGCCTATACCACAGACCCTGAAGAGATATACGAAGATTTTAAAAACGAAGTGGATCTGGTAATCGATGGCGGACCAGGAGGCAACGTTCCTTCAACAGTTGTGGATTTTACGGGTAACGAACCCGTTGTCATAAGAAACGGGCTGGGAGACTTTCAATCCTATCTATGAAGGCTTTATTGGATTTGCATTACCTGCCCTCTCTGGAGTATTTCACTGCTATGATGAAATATGATGAAATCATAATTGAGAAGCACGAACAATATGTAAAACAAAGTTTTCGAAACCGATGTTACATCAATACTGCCAACGGGATTTTGAAACTGGTGGTGCCTGTAACAGCCAAACACGGCAAAGCACTCGTTAAAGATGTACGAATAGATAAAAGCTCCAAATGGCAAAACGTACATTGGAGAGCGATAGAATCAGCATATGGGAAATCTGCTTTTTATGAACATTATGCTGAAGACCTTCATCAAATATTGTACGACAACTATGATTTTTTATATGACCTCAACCTTGATTTGCTGTCATTCTGTCTGCAATCCATGCAACTTTCGGTGCCTATGACAGAAAGTACTACGTTTGAAAAGATTCCTACAGTACAAATATGTGACTTGCGATCGATGATAAACGCCAAAATCGCACATTCCGAGCGCAATTTTTATGTTCCTGTACCTTATGTGCAGGTTTTTGGCAACAAGTTTGCACCCAACCTTAGCCTAATAGACTTGTTGTTCTGCGAGGGACCCAATTCGATTCAAATTATCAAGGCCTCCGTCAATTGGGGTATTTGAACAAATAAAAATCGATTGTTGTTTTTAAAACGTATACACCAAGAAAATGGGTTGAAAATCAAAGATCATGAGACTACTGATACTTTGATTAATCAACCCTAAAACTTTACATTTACACAAACGGAAACGCTTAATATGGAAGCCAAATTTTCTAACCGGGTAAAAGAAGTAATCTCATTGAGCCGGGAGGAAGCACTAAGATTAGGTCACGATTATATCGGCACTGAACATTTGCTTTTAGGAATGGTACGAGAAGGAGAAGGAGTTGCAGTTGGTGTGCTCAAAAAGTTGGGCGTGCCACTGGACGAACTCAGAGGAGAAATTGAAAAAGTTTCTAAAAGTACTGCAACGCATGATGTAAAGAACTTAGCCAATATACCTTTGACCCGTGCTTCTGAAAAAGTATTGAAAATAACTTATCTGGAAGCAAAAATATTTAAGGCGCAATTAATAGGAACAGAACACTTGCTGCTTTCAATTCTTCGCGACCCCGACAACCTAGCTACTCAAATCCTTAATAAGTTTGATGTGGCTTATGATGTTGTAAAAGAAATGTTAGAATATCAAAGTGATCAACCGCTAGCCTCATCAGATACTGATGATCCGGATGACGACTCTTCCAAAATGTTTGGAGGTGGCGCTGGACCACAAGGGCCAGGTAAAGAAAAAAAGGGAGCAGAAAAATCACGTACACCTGTATTGGATAATTTCGGGCGAGACCTAACCAAACTTGCTGAAGACAACAAACTTGATCCTATAGTTGGACGCGAGAAAGAAATAGAGCGAGTTGCCCAAATCCTGAGCCGGAGAAAGAAAAATAATCCCATCCTGATTGGAGAACCAGGCGTAGGAAAGACAGCAATTGCTGAGGGCCTTGCATTGCGTATTATTCAGAAGAAAGTGTCTCGCGTACTTTTCGGTAAAAGAGTAGTTACGTTGGACTTGGCTTCATTGGTTGCAGGCACCAAATACCGCGGTCAGTTTGAAGAGCGCATGAAAGCAGTTATGAATGAATTGGAAAAATCGGCTGATGTGATCCTTTTCATTGATGAGCTTCACACCATTGTGGGTGCTGGAGGCGCTTCAGGCTCTTTGGACGCTTCAAACATGTTTAAACCGGCACTTGCTCGTGGCGAAATTCAATGTATTGGAGCTACCACTTTAGATGAATACAGACAATACATCGAAAAAGATGGTGCGCTGGCCAGACGATTCCAAATGGTGATGGTAGACTCAACTACCGTTGAAGAAACCATTGAAATTTTAGACAACATCAAGGAGAAATACGAAGACCACCACCATGTAACTTATACGAAAGAGGCGATTGATTCTTGCGTAAAACTTTCCGACCGTTACATCAGCGACCGGTTCTTGCCGGATAAGGCCATTGATGTATTGGACGAAGCTGGTGCCCGTGTGCATATGAACAACATCCATGTACCTGAGGAAATCATCAAGCTTGAAAATGCCATTGAAGATGTGAAGAAGGAGAAGAACCGTGTTGTCAAAAGTCAGAAGTACGAAGAAGCGGCCCAATTGCGTGATAAAGAGAAGAAGCTTATTGAGCAAATGGATATTGCCAAGGCAAAATGGGAAGATAAAACGCGCACAGAAAAGTATACCGTAACCGAGGATAACGTTGCTGACGTGATTGGTATGATGACCGGCATACCTACCAACCGTATTGCCCAGAAAGAAAGCAACAAATTGCTAGGCATGTCGGAAGAGCTTAGCGGTAAGGTGATTGGTCAGGAGGAAGCGATTCAAAAATTAACCAAAGCCATTCAACGGACTCGTGTAGGATTGAAAGATCCTAAGAAACCGATTGGGTCTTTTATTTTCCTCGGACCAACAGGTGTTGGTAAAACTGAATTAGCGAAAGTTTTAGCTACCTATTTGTTTGATAAGGAAGAATCGCTGGTGCGCATCGATATGAGTGAATACATGGAGAAGTTCTCCGTATCTCGCTTAGTAGGAGCGCCTCCAGGATATGTGGGCTATGAAGAAGGAGGTCAGCTTACAGAGAAAGTAAGAAGAAAGCCATACAGCGTGGTATTGCTTGATGAAATAGAAAAAGCGCATCCTGATGTGTTCAATATACTATTACAAGTATTGGATGATGGAATTCTTACTGATGGATTAGGCCGAAGGGTGGATTTTAGAAATACCATTATCATCATGACCTCTAACATTGGTGTTCGCGATCTGAAGGATTTCGGATCGGGAATTGGTTTTGCAACAAAGGCAAAACAATCCAACGAAGAAGAGAACATGAAGAGCACCATTCAAAACGCTTTGAAGCGTGTGTTTAGTCCTGAGTTCTTGAATCGCCTGGATGATGTGATTGTGTTCAACTCACTTCACCGTGAGCAAATTCACAAGATCATCGACATTACTCTTAGTAAGTTGTTTGTAAGAATAACTGCCTTAGGTTACCATGTAGAGCTGACCGAAAAGGCCAAGGATTTTCTTGCAGAAAAAGGATATGATCAACAGTTTGGCGCCCGGCCATTGAACAGGGCCATCCAAAAATACCTTGAAGATCCGATTGCAGAAGAGATTCTGAAAGGAGAAATTGAGGAAGGCGGTACTTTAACAGCAGATCATGACGGAAAAAGTGAGACGCTTGTTATTAAAGTGAAGAAACCAAAATCATCTTCCAAAGAGAAGAAAAGCGAATAGCAGGTAAGTTTATTAATAACTAAAAATGGCAGGCAACACCTGCCATTTTCTTTTAGTATCCCCCCATATATTTTCTGGTAAACCACTCGACTGTAATCAGCGCAAGTAAAAAGAAAAACACAATCTTAAGATTGATTAGTGGATTGAAAGACTCCTCTGAGTGAATTAAACTTGGCGCATTCATTTTAGAAAAATCATCAGGAATTTGTCCTATGTTTTGAGAATGGTAAAACTCACCACCTGTATTTTTGGCCCAGGTGCGCAACAATCCAAAATCAGCAGTCAGGTTTTGCAATTCTATATTTTGCTCTGAAACAAGAAATTCTCCTTTTACAGTCTCTTTCTTGCCATCAATTTGTGTAGATGAGGCATACCTGTATACACCCTCTAACAGCCCGCCAATCCTATATTTAGAATTTCCAGGACTGGTGATATAACTGTATTGAAACTTCTCTCCTTTTTCATTGGTCAGTTCTATTTCAATTTTCTGCCCATGAACCAGCTCAAATAATTCATTATATACTTGTGTCTCAAACTCAACTGGTTCACTTGCTGAAAATTCATTCTGAATGGGAAAACTTTTAAACTTTCGTTTGTCTTCTCTCGTGCTGAGGTATTGAATCAACTTTGAAAACACTTCATCAAATCCTTCTGTTTTTTGTGTTTCAGCAAATTCATCTAACCTCCATCTCCAAAATCCATCGCCAATAAGTACTGCCATCTTCTGTTCGTTGGTAGCAGCCGTAAACAATAGAGGCCTGTCTGTGATTACCCGTCCTATTCTCTGAAACAACAATACATTGGCATTGGGAGGATAGGTAAATTTTCCAAATGGAACGTTGACAGGGGGATATCTGGAAAAAATATTATTGAGCTTATCATTAAAACCAAAATCTTTAAATGCCGAGTTGATCACGGGAGTTACCGCATCTCTTTGCCCTGGATTTTCAAACGTAAGTGGGATACCGTTGGTCGCAAGCTGTCGTAAATTGGACCTATCTCCCAGCATGACAAACATGGAAGTACCGTTTTCCAACAATTGCCTGAACAATGGAAGTGTTTTGCCTGAATAATCAATAGCCTGTTGAAATATAGCCAGGTCAATGTTTTCAATATCCAATGATTCCGCGGAAGCACTATTTACACCAGGGATATAGGCAATAAATTCATAATTAGCATTTTGTTCGACTACAGCACGAATAGCCTTTATATCAGGATGAGGTGCTGGTGCCACCAAAAGGATTTTTTTCTTTCCTTCAACTACTTCTATAAAGGCACTCGCGTAATTATTCTTCTTATTGCGTTCTTGGTCGGCTGGGGCTACAAAAATATCTATTTTTTGTAAACCTTTTTCACCAGCATCCAATTGAAAATCAAAATCCAAAATGGATTTGTTCTCTGTATTTTTCTGATCCAGTGCAATTAATTTTCCTTTTTGGTAAACAGAGATCACCACATTATGATCTCTCATTCCCTGAACCAGTACCTCAGCTCTCAGAGGAAATTTATTTCCCTGATAGGCTATTTTATTATACAATACATTCCTTAGCGCTAAATCCGCGCGTTCAGTTGTATCCCCAACCCCAACTGTGTATATAGGCACCCTTGATGGTGAATAAAGTGGTGAACTTCCTGAATTGTAAATTCCATCAGAGAAAACAATTAAGCCGGCCAAATTCTTTCCTTCAAACTGCCCAATTTTATTTCTTACAGCACCATTCAAATCAGAGGTTGCGTTATTAAATTGTATTGGATCATTATCACTTTCATTCAATGTTGACAGCACCACATCATACCCTTGTGATTCCAAACCCTCTGCAGCAGACTCCAGTTTTTGATTAAGTGTCAACCATTGTGCTGAGTCCAATGCTTCCTTAACGGAATAGGAGTTGTCAACAAGAAAAACTATAGAAGGCTTTTCAAATTCATTTAAAGTAAGTTTTAGAATTGGGCCAATGAGTAAAAAGGCCAAAAATGAAACGAGTATAATCCTAAAGGTAAACAAGATTTGATTGGTCCTTTTGCCCCAAGTATACTTGGATTTATAGAGCAAATAGGCATACCCAAAACCAATTGCTATGCATAACAGTACTAATACTGGAGAGTATTCGAATAGAAGGCGTTGTTGATTCACTTAGTAGTCATATTTCTTACCCCATAATTTTTTTAAGAAGCTTCTTAATTCAGCTTCGCGCGGATTTTGCCCCGGTTCATAAAAACGCATGCCCTTTATTTCATCCGGGAGAAATTCCATATCAGCGAAGTTTCCTTCCTGATCATGAGCATATTGATATCCCTTCCCATAATCCAGGTCTTTCATCAATTTAGTAGGAGCATTTCTGATGGATAACGGTATCGCAAGGTCACCGGTTTCATTTACTTTCTGTTGTGCTTTATTGATAGCCACGTAGCTTGCGTTACTTTTTGCAGAACTGGCCAGATAAATAGCGCATTGCGAAAGGATAATTCTGGATTCAGGATATCCAATAAGATTCACAGCTTGAAAAGCATTTGTTGCCAGCACCAGGGCAGTAGGATTTGCATTCCCAATATCTTCTGAGGCTAAAATGACCATTCTTCTGGCAATAAATTTTACGTCCTCTCCACCTTCAATCATTCTGGCAAGGTAATAGACCGCTGCATTGGGATCGCTACCACGTATGGATTTTATAAAGGCAGATATAATGTCATAATGTTGCTCCCCACTTTTATCGTAGGTGGCAATTCTTTTCTGCGCAACATTGATTACCAACTCATCGGTAATCACTATCTCACCAGATACGGAATCTACAATCAACTCAACCAGATTAAGAAGTTTTCTGGCATCTCCGCCTGAAATATTCAATAAAGCATTGTGTTCCTTAATCTCAATTCTCCTGACCTTTAATTGATCATCTTTGTGTATGGCATCTGTCACCAATTGAAGCAGGTTCTCTTCTGTGAGTGATTTTAAAGTATACACCTGACATCTAGAAAGAAGGGCCCCATTGACCTCGAAAGATGGATTTTCCGTTGTCGCCCCAATTAAAGTGATAGTCCCTTTTTCCACAGCACCAAGCAATGCGTCCTGTTGCGACTTATTAAAACGATGTATCTCGTCAATGAATAATATACTTTTACCAGATCTTTTGGCTTTATCTATTACTTCTCTTACATCTTTTACACCCGCACTCACAGCACTTAAAGTATGAAATGATTTTTTCACCTCATTGGCAATGATATTGGCGATAGTGGTTTTGCCTACGCCCGGAGGGCCCCAAAGTATCATGGAGGGAATATTACCAGTAACAATGGCTTTCCGAATGATACCTTCAGCACCTACCAAATGTTCCTGTCCTATCAACTCATCCAGTTTAGATGGTCGCATTCGTTCTGCCAAAGGTATTTGACTATTCAGCAGCACAGTAATGAACAGAAATTTTGTCTCGAGTTATACATCCTCACCACACTATCAGATTTATAATGAAATCTTTTTAAATACATCAACAGACTTGGCTAACATATCATCTGTAAAATCCAGATGTGTAACCAATCTGATTTCTTGCGGGCCAAATTTTAAAGCCTTAATATTTTTTTCTGCCAGCTTATGCAAAACTTGTTCAGGTGTGAATTTTTCAGCGACAACAAAAATTACAATATTGGTATCTACAGGTTTTACTTCTTTCACCCAGCTGAGTTGAGAAAGCACCTTGCCTATTTCCCTGGCCCTTTGATGATCCTCACCCAGTCTTTTGATGTGGTGGTCAAGGGCATAAATACCAGCTGCTGCAAGATAGCCTGCCTGCCTCATCCCACCACCAAAAACTTTTCTTACTCTTCTTGCAGGATGCTCTAAATCTTTTTTACAAAGCAAAACTGAACCCACAGGGGCACCTAATCCTTTTGACAAACAAATAGAAATGGTGTCAAAATATTTTCCATATTCAGCGGCATTCTCTTTTGTTTCTGTCAGGGCGTTGAACAATCGGGCGCCATCCAAATGCATGTGGAGTCCTTTTGACCTACTAAACACACTTACCGCCTTAATGTGATCCAATGTATAATAACTTCCACCTTCCCGAACTACGGTGTTTTCCAGTGCTACCGTTGAAGTACGTGCCTGGTGCGTGTCATTATAATTGTTGATACTTTCTTCAACGTCTTTCACTGATATTCTCCCTCTATCTCCCTCAATCAATTTGGCACTGGCCAAACAATTGCCAGCAAGACCTCCTCCCTCATATTTATAAATATGTGCACCTTTATAACATATCACTTCATCATAGGGTTGGGTCAACACCTTAAGTCCGATCTGATTGGTCATGGTGCCTGAAGGGCAAAACACCCCTGCATCCATCCCCAGCATAGAGGCACACTTTTGCTCTAGTTCTTTTACGGATGGGTCTTCGCCAAATACATCGTCACCCACCTGCGCTTGCATCATTGCTTCATGCATTCCTTTGGTAGGCTTTGTTACTGTGTCACTTCTTAAGTCTATCTGCATTTTCACTTCGTGTTAAGGTGTGAAAAATACGAAAAATAGAGACGGTTGTCTTTGATATTTACATGATCGAAATGTGCATTAATTGACGTAACCAAATTCTTAGGAAACGACTATAATTAATAATTAGCTCGTGGTCGTTTGGTTTTTAAACCATAGGGGTCTAATTTTGTGCTCTCAAATGAACATAACGATGTCATTTGGTTGAAAAAGCAGCATAATTGACATTTAGTCAATAAAAACATATCGCGGGGTGGAGCAGTTGGT
>DDTF01000034.1 GCA_002345965.1 Flammeovirgaceae bacterium UBA2371 | reverse complement strand
CAGATGCCTGGAATTGCATACAACAATTGGGTATGCGTTATATGTGTGATAAATCCCTTTTACTCTCAATCTAATAAGTTTTTGATTTTGTCAAAAGCGTTGGTGGCAACATGTGCATAAACTTCCGTGGTTTTTAGTGAATTATGCCCTAAAAGTACTTGGATATTCCTTAAATCCGTGCCGTTTTCCAACAGATGGGTGGCAAAACTGTGCCTGAGCATGTGGGGACTTACTGATTTATAAATACCCGCTCTCCTGGCTGCATTTTTTACAATTTTCTCTACACTGGTGCCTGTGTATGGGGTTCCTCCTGGCCCTTCAAATAAGTACTTTTGGGGTCGCCACTGTTTAAAATACACCCGTAAATCTTCCAATACATTAATCGATAATAGCGAATACCTGTCCTTATTGCCTTTAGCTCCCTCAATCCTTATCATCATCCTTTCGCTGTCGATGTCGGTAAGTTTCAAATTCAACAATTCAGACCTTCGTAAACCTGCGGAGTACAGCAGTTCTACTATGCATTTATGCTTAATATTGGCCGTGTTTTTAATTATAGCCAAAACCTCCTTTTTGCTGATCACCTTGGGCAGTTTCTGCTCTTTTATCGGTCGCTCCAGGTCATAAAAGCGATTGGGCATGTCCAGCACGATTTCATAATAGAATTTAATGGCATTTATGGACTGATTGATATGGGAGTTAGAAACCTTCTTTTTTACCAGTGAGGATAGGTAATCTTTGATGTGCAGCTCATTCAGCTCATTGGGATCTGCATCTTTATAGTGGTTGAGGTACTGCTCAAAGCATCGTACATAGGCACGAATGGTATTATTGGAATATTTCTTCAATTCGAGCTTTTGGAGGTATTCCTTAGGACAGGATTTGTAATCTTCCTTCAAAATTCTGTTCTCTGCCCAGCGAATGTCGCCATTGCCGCTACCTTGAATATTTACAGGCCTGTTTTTAAAGAAGTAGCGAACATTTATCCAGGCCACACCGCGGAACGTGGAATAGATGGCATCTAAGTTTTGATGGGTGTTTTTCAGATATACCACCTGATGCTCCTCACTCCATTTTACATTGGGCAATTGTTTTACAAGCGCCTGAATAACCTTGTTGGGGTAAAACACAATACCAATGCATTTCTCGTTGTTGATAATATAATGGCGCAGGGTGATGTTGTGCAATTTTTCCATGAGGACAAATCTTATTAAAGAAGAATCCCGGAATGCGATATTAAGCGCATAATATACGTATATTCAACATGTAATTTTGTGACCATGAATGTTTGTCCTACTTGCGGAGAAACCATAAAAGGGCGAAAAGACAAAATCTACTGCTCCCCTACCTGCCGATCTGCAGCGCAATACGCCAATCGATTGCTCAAAGAAACATTCTATTTACAGGTGGACAAGCAATTGAAAACCAACCGTAAAATTCTTAAACATTATAATAAAAGCGGCTTCACTACCCTTCGTAAAGAAAAATTACTGGAAGACGGATTCAACCCTAAGTTCTTTACCCACTATTGGAAAAACCAGAATGGACAAGTCTACTTATTTTGTTACGAGTATGGATTCCTGTCCTTAAAGGAAAAGGGCAAGGAGAAGTATTTGCTGGTGACGTGGCAGGAGTATATGCAAAAGTAATTCCTAAGTGTACCGCGAGGTGTACTCTGATATAAAATCCTATTCATAAATCCGTATAATCTCTCCATTTCCTTTTCCGTTCACACTGCGCACATAAGCATTTACCACTTTGTTCATGGGAATGGGATTGTGGCCCGGAAAATAATCTTTGTATTTGTCGTAGGCATCTTCCACCATACCCAGTGACACTACGTTAAGACGAATTCCATTTTCCAGTTCCAGTGCTGCTGCCCTGGCAAAACTGTGGATGCCTCCATTTACCATGGCGGCACTGGCGGTTTTCACCACCGGGTCGTCAGCCAGAATACCTGTTGAGAGTGTGATCGATCCATTAGGGTTGAGGTAGTGTTGACCAATGCGCACCAGGTTTACCTGCCCCATCAATTTACTCTTCAGTCCTATGTAATAATCTTCTTCTGTCAGGTCTTTGAAATTGGCCCACTTGGCCTCCCCTGCTATGCTGATGATCGCATCCAGTTTACCCGTCTTTTCAAACATCTGCTTTATGGACCTGGAGTCCACCAAATCTACCGTGACATCTCCTTTGGTGCGTCCTGCAATAAGCACTTCATCCTTCTCCGAATAATGGGTGCTCACTCTTTTGCCTATTGTACCGTTACCTCCTACTATTAATATTTTCATGTTTCTCACTTTAGCGCACTTGTTATAAATACATCAAACCATCAATCCTGCAACATCGTTCATAATTTTGTTCCCTGATACAGGATAGCAGCCCTGATGGACTGTTCCTTTAAATGTAAAAACTTTTTGCGTTCTTCATCCTGTTTGAAGTTTTCAAAGTCATGATCCGAATCGAATGCGACCAAATGTATTTCATATGGCTTCTCCATCTGATGTTCGATGAAGGCGCTGTCGTCAGGCCTCACCCTCAGCAGGAGACTGCCATTGTATTTTCTAATGATAGGTATGGCCACGGCTTCAAATTCATCGAACACTTTTTCCTGGCCGTCAATGATATAGATAAGCTGCGTGATGTAGATCATGGGTTAGTTTATATATTAAAAACCAGCTTGCAATTAGGAAAAGCAAATTAACACGGAATTTTATCATTTTAGGTCATGTGATACAGCACTTCCTGTTGGGATGGTGTCCCTCCTTAGCGATTAATTCAGTACAGTGCCGGAGTTTCGTGAAGGAGGGGTACCTTTAACCTATCTGAGCCATGTTTGTCCCGTGGCTAACTTATTGCCTCCTTTTCTGTACTTTTGCAACTTTTTTACCGGTAAAACATGAAGCAATACCTCAACCTGTTTGATCTGCAACAAAAGGTCGATTACAAAATCGAAATACTCTCCGGGCTCACCGTAGCCCTGGCGCTGGTGCCTGAGGCCATTGCTTTCGCCATGATTGCCGGCTTATCTCCACTTACAGGTTTGTATGCTGCTTTTACCATCGGATTGATCACTTCCATCTTTGGTGGAAGGCCGGGCATGATCTCTGGGGCCACCGGAGCTGTAGCCGTGGTGATTGTAGCGCTGGCCAAATCGCACGGTGTAGAATACATTTTCGCTACGGTGGTGCTGGCGGGCATCATTCAGGTAACTGCTGGCGTACTACGATTGGGTAAATTCATCCGGCTGGTGCCGCATCCTGTTATGTTTGGATTTGTAAACGGACTGGCCATCGTTATCTTTCTTTCCCAGCTGGATCAATTCAAAGAGATCGGCCCATCCGGTATGTTGCAATGGATGAGCGGAACATCTCTGTGGCTGATGCTGGGACTCGTGTTGCTCACCATGTTCATCATCTGGGGCATGCCCAAGCTTACGAAAGCCGTTCCCTCTTCGCTCACTGCCATACTTGTCGTGTCTGCCATCGTTATCGGCTTTAGCATCGACACCAAAACAGTTGGTGACATTGCCTCCATTCAAGGCGGCTTTCCTCCTTTTCATATTCCCAATCTGCCTTTCAATTTTGAAACGCTTCAAATTATTTTTCCTTATGCCCTGATTGTAGCGGGTGTAGGCTTGATTGAAAGTTTGCTTACGCTCAACCTGATAGACGAGATCACCGAAACACGCGGACGAAGCAACAAAGAAGCAGTGGCACAGGGTGCCGCCAATATTGTTACAGGATTTTTCTCCGGTATGGGTGGTTGTGCCATGATCGGTCAGAGCTTGATCAACATTTCATCGGGAGCACGGGCAAGGTTGTCTGGCATAATAGCGGCAGTAATGCTGCTTGTGTTCATTATGTTTGGCGCCAGCCTGATCGAACAGCTGCCAATGGCGGCACTCACCGGACTGATGATCATGGTGGCTATTGGCACTTTTGAGTGGGCCAGTCTCCGAACTTTCAGAAGAATGCCGAAGTCAGATATTTTTGTGATGGTAACGGTAATGCTGGTGACTGTGCTCTTGCACAACCTGGCATTGGCGGTATTGATAGGTGTAATAATCGCTGCACTGGTTTTTGCCTGGGAAAACGCCAAACGTATTCGCGCCAGAAAGTATGTTGATGAGGCTGGTGTAAAACACTATGAAATCTTTGGGCCTTTATTTTTCGGATCAGTATCTGCCTTCAATGAGAAGTTTGATGTGCTCAATGATCCTAATGAAGTGATCATTGATTTCTCAGAGAGCAGGATCACGGATATGTCGGGCATAGAAGCGCTGAACAAAATAACCGAGCGCTATAAGAAAGTAGGCAAGAAACTCCATCTCCGACACCTGAGTGCCGACTGCCGCCTCTTACTTCACAATGCCAACGACATCATTGAGGTGAACATTCTGGAAGATCCTACCTATAAAGTAGTGGTAGACAAGATATAAGCTCGCCAATAGCAGGTGTGGTGATTGGTCATCTGAATGTCCCATATTTTATTTCTACGTGCATATCAATATATTCACCAGACTAAATTTGAGACTTATGAAGATCCGTTTTTTACTCTTGCTCCTACTTAGCGGAGCGACCTCTGTACTGTACGCACAGGAGATCACTTATGAACAGTTGGAAAAAATCGCCATCATCGATCAAAAGGTGATGATGCCCATGCGCGATGGCATAAGACTAGCCACCGATATCTATCGACCTAAAGGCGATCAGAAAGTACCCATCATATTCTCGAAGACACCTTACAATTTCAATACCTGGGGTGATGGTGAAGAGCGCACCAGATCCTATCAGGCTGCCTACGATGCCGTTTCGCGGGGATATGCTTACGTGGTACAAAACGAAAGAGGAAAATTCTTTTCAGAAGGAAAATGGGATATTCTGGGGCCTCCTACCACCGATGGTTACGATGCATTCTCCTGGATGGCCAAACAATCGTGGTCGAACGGAAAAATTGGTACTCTGGGATGTTCTTCTACGGCCGAGTGGCAAATGGCCGTGGCCGCATTGGATCACCCCTCTCATGGCGCCATGGTAGCCCAGGGATTTGGTGCAGGCGTAGGGCGTGTTGGAGAATTTTACGAACAAGGCAACTGGTACCGGGGTGGTGCCACACAAATGTTGTTTATCTCATGGCTGTATGGCACACAAGTAGACGAGTTCAGACCGATGTTCCCCAAAGACATTACCCAGTCGGATTTGCAAAGGGTGCAACGCTTCTATGATCTGGCACCAGAGATGCCGAGAGTAGATTGGGCGTATGGTCTTAGTCACCTTCCTGTCAAAGACATCATTAAAAATGTGAATGGCTCAAAAGGAGTTTATGATAAGATGATTCCACGCAAGCCTAACGATCCGGCCTGGTTTGAAGGCGGCTTGTACCATGATGACAAACCTTTAAATGTGCCCGGCTTTTGGTTTGTGTCCTGGTACGATGTGTCATCCAGTCCCAACCTGACTTTGTTCAACCATGTGCGCAACAATGCCACCAGCCCTGAAGTAGCCGACAACCAATACCTGGTGATTGCCCCTACTTTGCATTGTGCCTACAAACGTGCCACAGAAAATACCATCGTAGGTGAGCGCAGTGTTGGGGATGCCCGCCTCGATTATGATGATCAGATTTACAAATGGTTTGACCTGACATTGAAAGGTGAAGCCAATGATTTCAAATCAAAGACTCCACGTGTACAATATTATACCATGGGCACCAACCAATGGCAATCTTCGGATACCTGGCCGCCCCAAGGAGTAGTGATGACCGACTTTTACCTTACCAGTGGTGGCAAAGCCAATACCAGAAATGGTGACGGGCAACTGGTAGCCAAAGCCCCCGGTAAGGACCAGCCTGATACTTTCACCTATGATCCAATGAATCCTGTAAAATCTTATGGCGGCAACGTGTGCTGCACCGGCAATGCTGTACAAGGCGGAGCATTCGATCAGTCTGAAATGGAATTAAGAGATGATATCTTAGTGTATACTTCGGCACCACTTAAAGAGGGCATTGAAGTGAGTGGATTCATTGAAAGCACATTGTACCTGTCATCGGATGTCAAAGACACAGACGTAACCATCAAACTCATTGATGTGTATCCAGATGGCAAGGCCTACAACCTGGATGAGACCATTCAGCGCGTGCGCTATCGTGAAGGTTACGACAAAGAAGTGTTCATGGAGAAGGGTAAGGTTTACCCCATTAAGTTATCTCCCATGTCTACCAGCAATTATTTTGCTGCGGGTCACAGCATTCGCATAGAAATATCCAGCAGTAATTTTCCTCGATTTGACAGAAACCTGAATACTGGAGGCAATAACTATGATGAAGCCAAAGGCGTGGTGGCACATAACACCATTCATCATTCCAAAAAATATCCATCGTTGATCAGGATACCCATTGTGAAGTAAATCTGGGGATTAAAATAAATCAGAAGGGGCAGTATAATACTGCCCCTCTTTTATTTCTTAAAGACGATTCATTACTCCTTAAGTGAATCTACCGGGTTGGAGATAGCAGCCTTGAGCGAATGATAACTTACCGTACCAAATGCTACCAGCACCCCTACCATGCCTGCATACAAAAACACCATCCACACAAAGCCAACATTATAAGCAAAACCTTCCAGCCATTTGTTCATAGAGAAGTAAGCGACTGGAGCGGCAATCAACATTCCCAAAAACACCAGCTTGAGAAAATCGCGCGACATCATCAGCACGATGCCCACTACCGTTGCCCCCAGTACTTTTCTCACGGCTACTGATTTGCGGCTCTGCTCCAGGGTAAAGGAGGCCAGTCCAAACAGACCCAGACATGAAATGAATACGGCCAATCCTGAGAATATGCTAAAAAGCTGTCCCAGTTTTTTCTCTTCATCAAACAGTTTGTCGAAAGTTTCGTCCAGAAAAACATATTCAAACTCATATTGAGGAAGCAGCGTCTTCCATGTTCTTTCAATGCTGCTGATCTGTCCTTTCAGGTTATCTGATTTTATTTTGATGGCCATAAAACGTCCTTCAAAATTAGGCTCCAGGTACATGACCAGCGGGTCGATTTGATCGTGAAGATGCTTAAAGTGAAAATCTTCCACTACGCCAATCACCCGGCCCGGCTCCTCTGACCTACCTCCTATGTCCATCAACTTGCCTACGGCTTCTTCCATTTTCCAGCCAAAGTGTTTCAAGGCCGTTTCGTTGATGACAAACTCTTTATAGAATTGTTGTGTGTTCACATCAAAGTAGCTTCCGGTCTTCAACTTCATGTCCAGGGTTTTGAGCAAGTCATGATCACCGCTGAAGAGGTAAAGGTTTTCAGGGACGTTGTTCTCCACCCCTTCGTACCAGACGGTAGAAGTGCGCACCATTCGACCAGGCATTTCTACAAATCGGGTTACACTTTGCACTCCAGCCAGGCGAGTTATTTCAGTCTTAATGGTCAGGTCACCAACGCTGTCTCTTGGCATCTGTATGACCATGACTTGCTCACGGTCAAAGCCCATGTCCTTGCTCATCATGTAATCCAATTGTTCATACACAATATAGGTACCCACCATAATAACAAAGGCAATGGCAAACTGAAACACCACCAGTCCTTTTCTCAGCAGCTGGCCTTTTGCATTGGAAATAAATTTTCCCTTTAGCACCAGGGTTGGCTGAAAGCCGGACAGGAAGAAGGCTGGATAGGTACCTGCCAATACTCCCACAAAAAATGTAATGAAGAGAAACGCCAGTACAATGAATCCATTGTCCAGTGGGTTGAGTACAATTTGTTTTCCGGTCATGTCATTGAACATCGGTACAATGGCAGAAAGAATAACTACAGAGAGCAGCAGTGAAATCACACTGATCACCACCGATTCGCTCAGGAATTGGAAGACTAGCTGATCTTTGCGCCCTCCCACTACTTTGCGTATGCCTACTTCCCGCGCTCTTTTCAATGATTGTGCGGTAGTCAGGTTCATGAAGTTGATGCAGGCTATCAAGAGAATAAAAAATCCAATGGCTGAAAGAATATAAACTGTATTCATGCTGCCATTGGCTTCTATTTCCAGGCCCCTGTTGGAATACAAGTGAATGGAAGTAAGTGGTTGTAACCTGACCACATTGCGAGGATCATCGGGAGAAAGGTGATGGTATTCATCCAAAAAGGAGGAAATCTTTTTTTCGAACGCGAGGTGATCTATGTTTTTTTGAAGTACCAGGTAAGTGTAATGATTGGTTAAGTAATTCCAACCGGTATTGTTGTCGGCACGCATCAGCTGGTAGCTGTCGGAGGAAGCCATCATGTTCATGTGTACATGAGAATTGGATGGCAAGGGTTCGAATATGCCGGTAATTTTAAACTCACGGTTGTTTCCTAGCATTGTCAAGGTTTTCCCAATGGGGTCTTCTTCTCCAAAATAAGCACGTGCTTTCTCTGGTGTAATTACCATTGAATTGATTTCGGCCAATGCAGTGGCCGGGTTGCCTTTAATAAGGGCGATGTCCAACACATCAAACACAGAGCTATCGGCATAGAATACTTTCTCCTTGATCTTTATATCCTTGTCATAGTTTTGAATAAAAACTTCTATAGGTTTTATACGTGTATACTTTTCTACTTCTTCAAAATTTTCCTTTAGTGTTGCACCCATAGGAAAAGCTGAAATGGCCCAATTGTTGGCCTCAAGATCTGTGACGATGCGATAGATTTTATCAGCATCTTTATTTTGCCTGTCATAATTCAATTCGAACTGAACAAACAACATGATCAGAATGCAACAGGTCATACCAATGGCAAGACCCAGGATGTTGATACTTGCGTGAAGTCGGTTTCGCATCAGGCTGCGAAGGGCCACCAAAAAATAGCTTTTAATCATTGAATTCAGAATTTAGGCAAAGTCGACCTATGACAACTAGGGTGCCAATCTGCGCCAACGGTCATAAAAGGATGGAATCAGCCCTATGTGGGGCAAAAGGGTTTCGATATCGAACACTAACGTCCGAAGTTGGAATGTCTATTAAGAATAACCCACGAAGTTAAAAAAGGGAAAGCATTTCCATCCCACGCCTGAAGGCGTACCCCATCATCAATACAATGAATCCGGCAAAGATGACACGCAGTATCAATATCCACGCCCACTTCCAGGTAGAAAGGTAAAGGATGAGGGTGAGCAGTAAAAAAACAGAAGCCATCACATGAAGTATGCCTGTGAGTTGGGCATTTTCAGGTGATGGCATTTGATCGATTGTCAAAAATTCAATAAAGCAGATAACCGCTCCGGCCATTATGATCCAATCGCGGTACCTGCCCATCTTTATTTCAGTGAGGCAATCAGTTGTTCATTGAGTTTTACGTAGTCCATGTTGCCAGCAGTTTTGGCCATTTCCATGGATTTTTTAGCGGTAGCAATGGCTTCCGGTTTGTTGTTGTTTTTCGCCAATATTTTAGCCTTGAGGTGCACCATCCAGTATTGAGGGTTTTCATTCATTTCAATGGCTTTGGTGATCCAAGTTAATGCCAGCTTAGGATCCCTGTCTGTATCAAAATAATAGGCAGCGCCATCGTAGTAGCTTCTTGCGTTGGGCGTTTTGGCATCAATCAATTGCGCTTTGATGTCGGCCATTACCCTTGCATCAACATCCGATTCAATGCTGAACATTGCCTTGGTATTTTCCCATTTGAGATTGAGGTTTGCCGAATTTCTTTTGAAGTCGGAAAAGCTGATGGTAAAAGTTTCATAATGACTGCTGGGGTGCTTCACCGGAACTTCAAATCTTAGCAAGTCTTCTGCAGGGTCATACCCTATGGCGCCCCACCAGCTCAGATTTTTACTGAGAATGATGGTGGCTTTTTCTTCTGTGAAGATGGTATACAATGCGTACTCTCCAGCAGGCACACTGTTGCCATTAAGTTTAACAGGCTCACTGAAGCTGATTTTAGTAGAGGCATTGGCACCCGTGCGCCATACCTCATTATAGGGGATCAGGTTGCCAGCCACTTGCCTTCCGTTGGCGCTGGGTCTGGAGTACACCACTTTCACTTCCGCAAAACCAACCGTACCTTTCAATTCGAACGTAGGACTGGCAGGCGGTGTTTTAATCTGTGCGAGCGCAATGCCGCTTACAAGGATACCCAATAGCAGGGTAAAGTATTTTTTCATATTAGTAGATCGTTTTATATCTCAAATATATAAAACGATCTACTTAAACCGAACCATAGCTATTTGTATAACGAACTAAGTTAGAAGTTTCGCTTGCTCTTTCTAATGTCCTCCACCATTTCGCTGGCAACTTTGTGCCATCTTGTAACCGACTGAAACTCACCATCTACAGTCAGGTTATCCCGATGGTTGTCATAAAACTCCATCATGACCTCAGGCTTACTCTTGTCAATAAATGAAAATACAAGATCCAGTCTTTCTATCATTTTGATGTCGCCATCACTGCTTTTTATGGTTCTGCTCTTGTTGCTTACTCTTACCTGCTGCACTTCTGCCAGGTTAACCACCTTTTCTTCCAGGTTTTCGCCATAGGTACGGATGAAAAAAAGCTTCATGGCTTCTTTGTCTATACCAATGGCCGTCCCGTTCCATACTTCATGCTCATTAATTTTTCCCTTGTGCCTGTTGGCCAGGTCATGAAGTTTGTCCAGAAAAGCCTTGACTCTTTTAATGCCTCTTTTGTTGGCAATTACTAAAGGGAGTACACATACTGCCAGCAGCAATACGCCTGTTATTGTTGTTCCTAAATGCATCTTTCAAAAATGTTTTATTGTTAAAAAAGAAAATGACTCAATACATGTATTCTCTGAATACATTATTGTTCAAGCTGCCAATGGATCAGCGCTTACTTACCGGTGATTACCAGAAGAAATGAAATGGAAAGATGATGTTGTGTGACTGTAATTTAAAAACCTTGTCCCGTATTGCGGCAAGGTACTTTGTATGCAAATGGGCAAAACTGGATTCGATAACCTTAACGGCAGACAGGTAATCACCAAAGTTTACTTTGGCAAGTTTAGAAGATGATTGATCCAGGCTGGTGTACGTCTGCTCTGAAGTGACGTTGACGCTAAAGAGATCTGATGAGGCAAGTGAGAACTGATGACTTGAGGAGGACTTGGTGAACTGAACCGCCTCCTGGGAAGTGAAGAGGTAGCTGCCAATAGCAAGAATAAAGGCATACAGCCCTAAAACTAAAATGCCTGCTTTTCTTACTTTTTCCACCTTACAAAGATAAATGTATTCTTTTCGATTATTAATCAAGGAAGACCAACATTTTATTTGCCTGTAAGAACAAATGCCCCCAGAAATAAGGACTTGGATACTTTTGCCTCAGTTCCTACGGTTTCCGGTGGCATTGCACTTTAGTGATAGCCGTGAAAACTATGCGTCAGTTATATTTAGTACGCTTGGAACAGGATGACCTACCGGTGAACAAACCAGGTTCAAGCATGCCATTACTTCCATTAATACTTAAGATAACAGGTGAAATGACTTATTTTTACCATACTTCCTATGCTATCAATGAAAAACGAAAAGAAAACTTTCAAGCCGGAGAAACTACTGGAGCCCTTCAAACCCGACAATCTCATCCATGCCTTAAAAAACCCTGATGAGGTGCTAAAAAAGAGTTTGCGCGGACTCACCAACATTACCGGTAGCATCACAGGCATCGATTTTAACTTTTATTCCAAAATAAAAAGCGAGGCAAAGGGTAAAAGTGAATTAACATTCATTGGAGAGAAAAAAATGGAGGAAGTGCAACTCCAGCTTTTTACTTACAATGCAGAAAGATGCGATGAATCAATGAATCTTGATGACTACATCAGAATTCAAAAAGATGACACTGAAAATAATTACTGGCTCAATCTTCACGGTATCCACGATGTAAACTTAATGGAAAACATCGGTAAGTCCCTGGCACTGGAGCGCCTCACTATCCGGCACCTTATCGATACAACGCAGCGTCCTAAAGTAGATGACTATGATGACTACATTTTCTTTAGTGTAAAGTCGATTCTGAAGGATGAGTCCCAGCAGTTGAAGATTGAGCAGCTGTCTTTTGTCTTGGGAAAAAACTATGTGATTTCCTTTCAGGAAGAAGTAGGTGATCATTTTGATCACATCCGCACCAAACTGAGGGACAACCTGGGGCTCATCAGAAAACGCGAGTGTGACTTCCTGTTGTTCCAGCTATTGGACGCAATTCTCGATAATTATTTTGAGACGTTGGATTTTATCAACCACGAGGTAACCCTTATCGAAAAGGAAACCATTACCAATCCCAAACAATCCACCCTGCTGTTGATAGAGAAAAACAAAAAGGATGTAGACAAGATCAAGAAGTCCCTGTCACCCTTTAAGGAAGCCCTCACCAACATCATGAAGGACAGGACTCATTTCATTGATAAGAAAAACAGGAAATACTTCCGTGACCTGAAGAACAGTTGCACCAACGCCATTGAAGAAGCCAATGCCACGTATGCTGCGTTGGAAAGCCTGACCAACATTTATTTTTCTTCATTGAGTCAAAAGATGAATGAAACGATGAAAGTACTTACCACGGTAGCTACGATTTTTATCCCCCTCACATTTATTGCAGGTGTTTACGGGATGAACTTTGAAAATATGCCGGAGCTGAAGTGGAAATATGGATATTTTGGAGTGTGGGTAATCATGTTTTTGGTATTGGTGGCGATGATTATTTTTTTCAAGAGGAAAAAGTGGCTGTAAACCGTGATGCATCATCCTGAACCGTTTATGTATAAATGAGTTCAATAATTTATAGAATTACACAACCTTAGACTGCATAATTTTTAAACCAACTTCATTCTATGACAATCAAAAGACGGGATTTTATTAAACTTTCCGCAGGAACTACAGCAGGAGCTGCCTTCTTTGGGGCCTGTTCTTCACCCGCTGAATCTGCCGCCAAGAACAAGTCAGAAGGTCCATTGGATAAACTGAAGCCAATGACCGGTGATGTTCAGCCCATTACAGTGCAAGAAAGAGAAAGCAGAATAGAGAAGGCTCAACGACTGATGGTTGAAAACAATATCAAAGCCCTGTATTTGGATGGTGGTAGCAGCATGCTGTATTTCACCGGCATTAGCTGGGGAACCAGCGAGCGCATGATGGCCGCCATTATTCCTGCCAAAGGTGAAGTAAAATACATCAGCCCTGCCTTTGAAGCCGAGCGGGTGAAAGAATTAATGACCATAGGCAACGACATCAGGGTATGGGAAGAACACGAAAGTCCATACAAACAAGTTGCCCTTGCCCTGAAAGATTTTGGAATTAGCAGCGGCAATATCGCCATGGAAGAGCAGGTACGATTTTTCCTCTTTGATGGTATCCGCAAAGAAGCCAGTCACCTTAACTACGTAAGTGGCGACCCTGTAAGCGCCACCTGCCGTAAGTACAAGAGTCCTGCCGAGCTCGCCTTGTTACAAAAGGCCAACAACATCGCTATCGAAGCCTATAAGGCGAGTGTTGCGATGCTGGAAGAAGGCATGACTCCTCAGGAGTTCTCAGCTATCACTGCAGAAGCACACAAGCGACTGGGGGTAAAAGGAGGCATAGGTGCCAACTTTGGTGAGGCTTCCGCTTATCCACACGGTAGTATTCAACAACAGTATCTGAAAAAAGGTGATATCGTGTTGATGGATGGCGTTTGTAAAGTGGAAGGCTACAGTTCTGATATCAGCAGAACCATCGTTTTTGGTGCCGAACCAACAGCCCGTCAGCGTGAAGTGTGGAACCTGCAAAGAGAAGCACAAAATGCAGGCTTCAACGCAGCCAAGTTAGGTGATCCATGTGAGAACGTAGACATTGCCGCACGCAAAGTACTTACCGATGCAGGATTTGGCCCAGGCTATAAAGTACCCGGATGTCCACACCGTACCGGACATGGTATTGGATTGGATACGCACGAATGGGGCAATATGGTATTGGAAAACAAAGAACCTTTGAAGCCAGGCATGTGCTTCAGCATTGAACCTACCATTTCTATCTATGGAGAGTTTGGTGTACGCATTGAAGACTGTGCTTATATGACGGAGGAAGGCATCAAGTGGTTTACACAACCCAGCCCTGCCATCGATCAACCCTTTGCCTGAATGATGAAATAAGTGATACGCATATATAAATAATATAGCATGGCCATAAAAAGAAGAGATTTCATTAAGCTATCCGCCAGCGGAACTGCAGGCGCTGCATTCCTTGCATCGTGCTCTGCTCCCGCAGCTGAATCTCCCAAGGAAAATGTTGAGCTGGACAAACTCACGTCCATGACCAAGGACATTCAACCCATAACGGTAACTGAAAGGGAAGCCAGAATTGAAAAGGCGCAGAGGCTGATGGCTGAAAATAACATCAAGGCGTTGTATCTGGATGGTGGATCAAGCATGGAATACTATACCGGCATCCGATGGGGCACCAGTGAGCGGATGATGGCTGCCATTGTGCCCGCCAAAGGAGAAGTGAAATACATTAGCCCGGCTTTTGAAGCTGAACGTGTAAAAGAGTTGATGACCATTGGCAACGACATCAGGGTATGGGAAGAACATGAAAGTCCTTACAAACAAGTGGCCCTTGCTTTCAAGGATTACGGAATCAGCAGTGGGTCCATTGCCATGGAAGAGCGGGTACGATTTTTCTTATTTGATGGAATTAGAAAGGAAGCTTCTCACCTCAACTATGTGAGTGGAGATCCGGTGACCATTCCCTGCCGAATGTTTAAGTCACCTGCAGAGCTTGCGCTGATGCAACGTGCCAACGATATTACCCTTAGGGCTCACAAGATTTGTGCAGGTATGCTGCAAGAAGGTATGACCCCTCAGGATTTTCAGGAACTGTTCACCCTGGTTCATAAAAAACTTGGAGCAAGAGGTGGATGCATTGTCAATTTTGGTGAAGCTTCTGCTTATCCTCATGGGAGCATTCAGCAGCAATATCTCAAAAAAGGAGATATCGTATTGATGGACGGTGGCTGCAGTGTGGGTGGTTATGGTTCCGACATTAGCAGAACTGTTGTATTCGGTGCCGAGCCCACAGCCAGGCAGCGTGAAGTTTGGAACCTTGAGAAAGAAGCACAAGCTGCAGGATTTGCAGCTGCCAAGCTTGGAGATCCTTGTGAGAATGTAGACATCGCAGCCAGAAAAGTATTGGTGGATGCCGGCTATGGTCCGGGTTACAAAGTACCGGGCTTGCCGCACCGAACAGGTCATGGCATTGGTATGGATGGCCACGAATGGGGCAACATGGTATTGGGCAACAAACAACCGTTTATGCCAGGCATGTGTTTCAGTATTGAACCCAACATCTCTATCTACGGAGAGTTTGGCGTACGACTGGAAGACTGTGCCTACATGACAGAAGAAGGCGTGAAATGGTTTACACCACAAAGCGAATCAATTGATGATCCCTTTGCAGGAGTAGCCTGATCACACTTGCTTACACAACAAGACAAAGCCCTTGGTTTTACCGGGGGCTTTTTCTATTTTGATCGGATAACCTCACCTACTATGAAGTGCATCCTTACAGCCCTGATTGTTTTATTGAACTTTGTAGATCATAAGACACTGGCCACTCCAAACAGCGATTCAACACAAACGCAAATCACCATCGAACCTTTCGATGCGGAAGCTGCTACCCAGGAATACCTCAACAGCATGACACCCGAACAAAAAGCCAAGTCTGACGCCTATTTTGAAGGCGGCTATTGGCTCATCCTTTGGGGGCTGTTGTATGGCCTTGCGGTAGCGTGGATCTTTTTGTCCAAAGGCTTATCCAACAAGATCAGCACTGTTGCTTCCAAGTTTAGCAATGTAAACCTGCGCAACGCGACTTATTTGCTCCTCTATTTTGCAGCTGCTTACATTTTATCCTTTCCGCTGAATATCTATGAGAACTATTTCCGGGAGCATCAGTATGACCTTTCCAATCTCACGTTGGGCGCCTGGATGGGTGAAGAAATGACCAGCTTTATTTTGATGTTGCTGTTTGGCAGCCTTGTGATGACTGTGTTGTACATGGTTATGCGCAAAGCAAAAGAGAAATGGTGGATATGGGGAGGATTTGTCACCTTCTTTTTCCTGGTCTTTTTTATGTTTATTGGGCCTGTCTTTATAAATCCTCTCTTTAATGAGTATGTGCCTTTGAAGGAAGGGCCGGTAAGGGCTTCTATCCTTTCTATGGCCAGAGCCAACAGTGTGCCAGCCGACAATGTCTACCAGTTTGATGCTTCCAAACAAAGTGACAGGATCAGCGCCAATGTGAGTGGAATAGGAAGCACTATACGTATTTCCTTGAATGATAATTTACTCAATCGATGTACACCTGAAGAAGTGAAGGCGGTGATGGGTCATGAGTTGGGTCACTATGTTCTGAATCATGGACCTGAAGACCTCATTTACATTAGTCTTATCCTTATCATTGGATTTGCATTTGTGAATTGGTCATTTAACAAAGTAGTAAATAAATGGGGCCAAGGTTGGGGCATTGAAAGCATCTCGGACGTGAAAGGTTTTCCGCTTTTTGTAGCGCTCTTTTCTGTGTACCTGTTTCTGGCTACACCCTTTCTCAATACTGTTATCCGAAGTGCTGAAATGGAAGCAGACGTATTTGGTTTGAATGCGGCACGCGAACCAGATGGCTTCGCATCGGTATCAATGAAACTTTCTGAGTACAGGAAAATTGACCCAAGCTATTGGGAAGAAATCATTTTCTTTGATCACCCCAGCGGACACACAAGAGTGCTTACCGCCATGAAATGGAAAGCGGAGAATCTTTCTAAGCCTGAATGAACTATTCGCTCCTCAACGAAGTGACAGGATTTGCTGCCGCTGCCTTATACGCATTGTAATATACGGTAAGCCCTACTGTCAACAACACAATGCCAAAGCTCAGTAAGTATGTGAAAGGATCTACGGAAGTGTGATAAATAAAGTTCTCGAACCACATTGTAATCAGATACAAAGAGAAAGGCACTGCTACTACGAATGCGATCAGAATAAGCCAGGTGAACTCCATGAATATCAGCTTAAGAATCGCTGGAACAGATGAACCCAACACCTTGCGCACACCTATTTCTTTTACCTTGCGTTGCACCACGAATAGTATCAAACCATACACCCCCAGGCAGGAGATGAGGACAGCTATGAATGTAAAGTAGAGTATGATGGTTCCGAAATTTTGATAACTCCGATACTGATTATCCAGTCTTTCGTCTAAAAAGAAAAACTCAAATGTTTTCTCGGGAAATAGCTTGTTCCAATTGCTACGCAGCAACTCAATGTTCTCCTGTGTATTTGCATTGAGTAACCGGATAGAGAGTAATGGATATCTCTCACCCATGCTTATCACCAGCGCAGAGATTGGTGTTGTCAATGCGTTGAAGTTAAAATCTTCAATGACACCGATTACCTTAGCCTTTCTGCCTTCCAGATCAATGGTCCTGCCAAGTGCCTGTTCGGCAGAGCCCCACTTAAATTCGCTCACTGCGGTCTCGTTCACCACCACACCATCAATTGGGTCTGAACCCACCTCACGGTTGAAGGTTCTGCCTGCTACCAATTTCACATCGAAGGTTTCAAAAAAATCATAATCAGCCTCCAGGTTGGCTACAAACATGTTGTCCTCGCTCGAAAATCCCTCAGGAGTAATCCCTCTAAAAGTAATGCCCGTACCAATCAAGTTACTGGTCAACGCTGTGGACTTCACGGCAGACTGTGATTCGATGGTTGTTCTGAAGGAATTTAAACGTTCATCAAAATTTTCTTCACCTCTTGAAAAGATGCTATTCATGTTTTGACTTTGCAGCTGCACCACAATCACATTTTCCTTATTGAATCCAAGTGGTCGATTTTGGATATACCGGAGTTGTTTTACAATCATCAACGATCCGGAAATGAGTACTGAAGCAATAATCAATTGGAATACGACCAGAACTTTGCGCAAATAACTTCCTGATGAGAGCGGATTGCCACCAGCGCCCTTAATGGCATAAACAGAATCAAAACGGGTGGCAAATATAGAAGGATATGCACCCGCTAAAATAGTGACTGCAAAAAGTAAGATCACTGCCATTGAGATGGTTTGCACATCCAATACTTTCAGAAAGACGAGTTCGCTTCCTGTGAGCATATTGAGCAAGGGCAACGTCATGTATAATCCACCCAATGATAAAATGAAGGCCACCGCGCAAAACAAAAAACTTTCCATTAAGAACTGGCCGATTAGTTGAATGCGGTCGGATCCCAGAATCTTTCTCATTCCAATCTCCTTGATCCTTGTAAATGACTGGGCTGTAGCCAAATTAATGTAGTTGATGCAGGCAATCAGCAGTGTTAGTAAACCCACACCTGCAAAAATGATTAGCGTAGAATAGGAATTGGCGGGTATTGGCTCATCCAGCATATCTGATTTGAGGTGAATGTCCTTGACAGGAAACAATTCAAAAACCTGACCTCTTTGAACACGCGGTTGCGCATATTTTTTTATAAAATCCCCAAACCGGGAATTAACTGCACCTGGATCCGCGCCTGGTTTCAATAAGACATAAGTGAAGGAATGACTGATAATAAAGTTTACCTCCAGGTTGTTGCGCAAACGTTGGGCCGTTTCTGGGGATTCCAGATCGAACATGTTATCGTAGGGTGCAAGCATGCCAAACTGAATATGAGAAGTAGTTGGAAACTTTTTCACCACTGCATTTACCCTAAACAGCTGATTTCCTCCAAATACGAGTGTTTCGCCTATGGGATTTTTATCACCAAAATACTTTTTGGCCATTTCATCTGTAATCACCACCGTGAAGGGTTCTTTTAATGCCCTGTCTTTATTTCCGGCTACAAAGTCCAGGCTCCATATATCGACCAAGGCAGAATCAGCAAAAAGCACACTGGGTTCTTCATAAGAAGTAACAGTATTACCAACCTCCCCCAGTGAAACACTGACATTACGGCTATAAACCCTTGCCGCCTCCTCCACTTCGGGAAAATACTCTTTCATCTTTGGAGCAATCGGAGGTGGTGTACTGGCCAGCAGCAGTCCGTTGGGTCCATAATATTTTATACGATACATACGGTCCAGCTTTTCGTGAAAAGCATCGAACCGCATTTCTTCCCGCATGTAGGTAAATATCAATAAGGAAAGGGTGAGGCCACAGGTAAGACCAACAAAATTAATGGCAGCATAGGTCTTGTGCTTGAGTATACTGCGCCATGCAATTCGGAAGAAATTGAACACCATAGGGAAATAATCGGAAATAAAAGTAATACGAAATCTCCGATAATTGGTTGTAAAACCTCCCTAAAAATCCCTCTCCCCCCTACTCCTGTACTGGTGCCTTTTCCTTCTTAGGCGGGAAATTCTTTAGTGTATAGGCTATCCCTTTTCGTACATTCTTTTCAGAGAGATCAGGGTGCAGATCCATGTAGCCAATGGCTTCTGATCGCCAAACCATTTTTCCCTGTTCTTTATCCACCATGTCAATTACGATTGTACCTTTAAGGTAATTCACAACCTCCTGGTCGGGAAACGGTTTGAATTCATAAATATCATCATCCCCGCGGTGATATATTATAGAGGATTCATTTTCAACAGAAATATGAAAGTCGATTAACAGGTCTGGATTATTTTCATCTTGTGTAAATCCTTTTTTGTTCATCTCTGCTATGATAGCATTTTTAATGTTTTCTCTTAACAGGCTATCCTCCAGGTATTGAGGGCCCGTAAAGGTGAACTCGCAGCCCTTCAGCCAGCAAAAAGTTTTGTACTCAGAAAAATCCTGATTCTTTTCATAAGAAGAATTCACTTTGATATTGCAACCAGATAATAAAATTACAAGTGATAGGATACTCAAAAAATATTTCATCGTTTACGTTTACGTTATTTCACAAAAATAATTTACCAATTGAACAGAAACACTGATAAAAGTCAGGTAGAAACCTAACGGTAGTTATCCGATCACTCAATGTTCACGCGCAACAATTGCAATGAATTTGACGTATAATGGCTTAACCCTCCAGATCAGCCATGAAGTTTACATTACTACCCCTGATTATCCTAACCCTTTTTACACCAGCAGCAAATTCTCAGGATATACTGGTAACTCCTGCCTGGTTGAATACGCATAAAGATGATCCTGATCTGGTGATCCTGCAGGTAAACAGAATGCAACTTGACTTTGAGGATGAACACCTTGATGGGGCGCGGTTTCTTTGGCCTGGCTGGCTGGCGCCTAACACACCTGAAGGCAATATGAATGCCATTGATATTAAAAATGGGGAGAAAGTACTCAGATCACTGGGAATTAATAATCAGAGTAAAGTAATAGTCACCTTTGTTAAAGATGAGGTAACGGTCACTGCAAGAATGTTCCTGATGCTGGAGTATTTGGGATTAAAGGGACAAGTGCTTTGGCTAGATGGTGGATTGGAAGATTGGAAAGCAAATGGATTCCCTGTTGCCAAGGGAAATGTTACTGAATATAAAAAGGGGAAGTTTAAGGCCAGACCACTTCCTATCATTGTAGATAAAGACTATGTGAAGCAGCGCCTGGAGGTCACCAATAGTGTCATTGTAGATGCGCGGTTCAAGAGATATTATGATGGCGAGCCAGTAGGGTACCCACGCAATGGTCATATCAAAGGCGCCAAAAATATTCCCTATAATGAAATGGTCAACGAAAGTTATCACTTCAAAAGCAAAGAAGACCTTGCTTCGTATTTCACTCCCATTGCTCCCGATAAAAACAATGAAATCGTGATGTACTGCTTCATTGGCCAGACCGCCAGTGTGGTGTATCTGGCAGGGAGAGTACTGGGCTACCCCATGAAACTATACGATGGATCCATGGAAGAATGGAGCAGAATTTCAGAATTACCCGTAGAAACAACTGTCGTTAACCAAGAGAATTAATTCTGATCACAAACTGCTCTTTCGATAAGTTCAATTCTATTTTAGAAATATTCCGTTTTCTACCCATAGCTCCTCACCTACTTTCACAGTAGCATCTACAAAGAAATTCCATCGCACATATCCACCTGTTACTTTTCCACCTAACTCTGTGTTATCGCCCAGTGACAGTCTTACAACTCCAGCACCATACCCATAGTAAGGAATCCAGGGTTCTTCGGAAGGAATGGCCAACATGGGGTTGAATCCTAAAGCAAATTCACGGAATGATTGTCCGGCATCACCTGCGTTTTTCATCTCTGCCTGCACGGCTTCCAGATTTTCTGTGGCTGTTACCTCCACCACTTTGCCCTTAGCAAATTTCATCAGCAAGCCCTTCACCATTTTACCGTTCCATTCAGAATCAGGGAAGGCAATGGCTCCTTCCACCGTTTCTTCAATTGGTGCTACCCTAATTGCACCTGCCGGTAATTCTACTTCCCTGTCAATCAAGGTTGTCGCTTTCTCCATGTGCGTCAATGCCGCATTGCCATCTTGTTTGGTTACCTGCCTGTCACCAATTCTAAACTTAATATTTGTACCTGCAGGGGTGGTCACGCTAACCCACTGCTCTCGCATGGCTGCATCAAATTGATTTTGGATGGCAGCAAGACTTGCATAGTCAGTATTTAAAAGAACATTTTGATAAAATAAATCGATGGTGCTGTCCGGTTCCATCAACCTGCCATTCAAATCATAGGCACCCTGCCAGTGAAAGTGAATGGTTCTGCCTTTTCCCTTGTTTAGCACATTTTGTAATCCTGCGTACACTTTATCGGCAGGAGTAGCGCCCGGCAACATAATACCCAAGTCAACCTCATCCAATGAAGCAGCCAACACCTCTCCTTCCAATCCTTCCAGAGACGATGTAAATTCTGTCTTCCAATGTTCAGGTTGGTTGTTGTCAATACTTGTTGTCCCCAAGTAAATCGCTCCTGCATTGTCGATACCAGATTTTAGTAGTGGAATCAATGGATCGAACTGACCCGATTGACCTACCAGTAAAACCCGTTCACCAGTTTGCAGTTGAGCTCGTTCCAATAATTTATTTGCAATGGCCTCCCAGTTTAGGTTGGACTTGGTGTCTGCAACATTTTCATTTTTTGACGGTTGGCAGCTGGTTATCAGCACCACGACAGCCAACCAAAGTATACTGACATTTTTGAATTTCATAATTTCGATTAATAACCTTTCAAGATACCAGAATAAGTTCAAAACAGAAAGTAAGATTATTGGACTTCCTCTTCTGTTGCTTTGTCTATTACTTTTTCGACTATCTCAGTATAGTATGCACCAAAATAGGGCCCCACCCAATTAAGGATGCGCACCTCTTCATCGTCTTTATCTGAGTAATGTTCATCCTCTGTAATGTATCCGGTGTATTCACCGTTGAAGCTGGTGATGATCAGGCGGATGTTGCTATCTTCTGCCAACTGATCCCAGTGTCGGGATTTCACGATCTCACCAGAAAAATCGCAAGGAGTGCCCAGCAACAATACATTTCCAATCTTAAGTACAGTTACCTCTCCTTGCAGGGGCTCATTGACTGCACGAAAAACCCAATCGCGCAATTTGATGTTTTTCATCAACCTCAGTTGTGAGGGACCGTGCTCCAGTTGAAGATGTCCTGTTTGGATCGTTAAAGTATCCGGCAATAGTTCATACGCTGCATTATTTATAAATGATGCAAATAATTCCCCTATCTTATGTGTCAGTTCAAAATCAAAGATTTTATCAATACCCGTAAAACGCTGACTCCCCACAGCTCCTGCCATAAATTGAGAATGATCATAGTCTTTGGATAATTCTTTTATAATCTCATTGGGATAGTCTCCGGACAGTGAGGTGAATTTTTTCCAGATCAATGTGGGGTGTGCTCCAAATGTAAAGAGCATAGCTTTGGTGCTGTCTTCCCGCACTACCCTGATACCTCTGAGTTTCCCGTCTACCTCCTCTTTGGAATCAATTCTATTGATAACGTATTTGGACGCTTCCACTTCCCAATAACTTAATTCAGCTGGCAACATTTTCGACTTGGCCTGGGCCATGTGCTGCACCGTTTTGGTAGCCAACTCCTCCATCCACACCTCGTTGAAGTCACCCATAAGGATCTTGCCAAGTAAAGAAGGCTCCCATCCACCTACACTCGTATGTGTATGGGTAGCTGAAAAGTAAATAAAATCGTTTGTGTCATGATGTTTGCCAAGGATGGCTTCTTTAAGCGTTGGAGGAAATAAAAGCAAATCACTGGTAATCAAAAAAGTGGTGATGGAACCATTGTTGATGGCCATTATTCTAATATAGACCGTATCATGTATATCCGTGTATTTTTCTCTGGGTTTGTAGCCCGCCATGGGTACAGGTTGATCCGGAACAATTGAGAATTGACTCCAACCTACTTCAATTGTTTTTGTTCCCGGGTACTTAGCCAGCTGAAAAGTATCCACCTTATCCATCGTGTGTGTGTAAAATGGTTGTGACGCAAGTGGTGTATCATCTATAGGAGCGACTAAAGCAAGAAGAAGAATGGCTAAAGACAGAAATGCGGTCAACGACCACTTGAGAATTGCTTTCAACACTGTTGGTTTGATCAATACGTATTGATATTAAAATGCACAATTACATTGGCATAGTTTGTAACAACAAAAAGGGGTAAAGAATTTCAATTTACCATCAATCGAAATACCTGACGTCCAGACTTGCTGTGTACCTCCAGCAAATAAACGCCACTCGATTGAAATTCGGCAACCAATGGTATAACATTTTCGCCTTGCACAACAGATAGTGATTGCCGATGAACCATTCTGCCTGACAAATCAGTAAGAACAATGTCTACGTTTTGCTTTTCTGCCGCCACAAAGACGATGGTCAATGTACTGGAGTTATTCAGGGGATTAGGATATAGCGCCACAACGCCATTATTACTTTCAAGCACCTCCACCAAAACAAGATTGGAATATGACGTAGTACCATCGAAATCAGTTTGTCGCAATCGGTAATACGACTTACCCAAGTGAGGCGCTGTGTCCTTGGCGGTATAGGTTATTTTTTGACTGGAATTACCAGCGCCCTTAATGGTACTGACTGTTTCAAACAGCTCTCCGTCTTTGGATCTTTCAATCGTAAAGTAGTCGTTGTTTAGTTCTGAGGCCGTAGTCCATTCTAATACAACCGCGCCATTGGCTACAGTGGCATTGAAGGAAAGCAATTCGATGGGGAGCGGATTAGCCAAAGAAGTGGAAGACAGCGTAAATGGACCAAAAGAATTGACAACTCCTGAACTAATTATTGTTCCACTTACCCCATTACCTGTGGTTCCGCCATTACCTCTGTTGAGCCACTGAACACCATTCCATTGCGCAACGCGTAAGTCTGCAAGTACAGTGATGTCACCAGGATTACAAGCGGCTTCATTCCAGCTAAGCGTTACTGTAACATTGGATGCTCCGTTGGTTCTGTTTAGGTTCCAGTACTCGCAACCACTCACATGATCGATGGGAGCCTGCACCGAAGATCCAAATGCTTGTGGTGTTCTGAAATATTCTGCCGTGAAGTGATCCGCAACGTTTCCAGGTGCACTCATGGTGATGGGTCGGTAAAATCCGGACTTTCCAACAGGGAAGGTAAATGCATCGTTCCCTATCTTCCTCACTTGTCCGGCTACATAGCTGATGTTGCTGGCAGAGGCTACCGTTGCATTATCAGCAAACTCAATAAGACTACTGCTGGTCATGATTCCATTGGTCAATGTGAGTGCAGTACCAATCCTCATTGCACCCCCGGAGATGGTCGATCCCTGGCTGTTATTCATTACCACCCGACTGAACGACTGGGTTCCGGTCAGCACGATTGTATTCGGAGAATTGCAACCTACAAGGTTGACAGTGCTCGTAGCAGGTACCAATGTACCATTAATGGTCAAGTTTCTATAGATGGACAGATTGGGTGAACCAGACATAGTAAGGGTTGCCCCAGCGTTGATGGTTAAGTCATAAACTCCGCCACCGAAGCTCATTGTAGGTGCATTGGGGGTTCCCGAAGGAATAGTTACTGCTGTGTAGCGGTCAGGTACACCCGCAGACCAATTGGCAGACACTGACCAGGCGGTAGATGTAGTTCCAGTCCAGGTGGTGGTGGCACCCGGTTTGTACATGGTGACAGAATTGGAGGTAAATGGTGACGAACTGCAACTGCCCAAATCGGGAGTTAACACACAAGTGATGACATCACCGTTGGCAAGGGATACATTTGAATATGTGGTGCTGTTGGTACCCACATTGGCACCATTCAACTTCCATTGATAAGTGGGGGACGCTCCTGCATTGGTGGCTGTAGCGGTAAACACTCCTGAAGTTTGATTGGCCACCTTCACATTGTTTAGCGTACCGTTAATGGTCTGGATAGAAACGTCAACCAGCATGGGCAATGTAGGCGCAATGGCACTGCTGTACAGCAATACATTGTTTCGGTAATACCTGACGATGTTATTCTCAACTGCAATCCTAAAAACATCGCTGGTAGCGTATGTACCAAAATTTCCACGGTTTATACCGGATTCATAAACATTAACGTTACCGTTATTTATCAAATAGATCGCATACTGGATTGAGGTAAAGTTAGAATTGGCGTTAGTAGTGCTTAGACCAATCATACGACTGGTGTTGGTTTCACTGGCTACAAATTCCATATAGCCATTGTTTTTCACTGTATTGCGTGAAGCAGCTCCACCGTCCCAGTTTCCATTGCTTTGAATCTTGGTAAGACTATTTCCCGAGGCCTGCACGTTGCTAAGGGATGCAATTTGCCATACCACTTGCTCAATGGCATCCTGACAGGCGCTTGATGAGAATGTGGCCTGAATATCGAAGTCAATATTAGCTGGAGCAGGCAATGTGGAGATGGTTACACTGTTGGATGTGTAAGTTGTGGTGCTACAACTACCAAGATCAGGTGTGAGTACGCAGGTGATAACATCTGTGTTTGAAAGAGCAGTATTTACATAGGTAGCGCTATTCGTACCCACGTTCACTCCATTCAACTTCCACTGATAGGTTGGGCTGGCACCAGCATTGGTCGCAGTTGCAGTAAATGTGCTGGTGATTGGATTAGAAACCAAAACGTTGTTGATGGTTGCTCCAACTGTATAGAAGGAGACATCCACCAACAATGGCAAGGTTGGAGCAACCGCGCTGATATAAAACACGGTGCCGTTTTTATAATACTTTACCACTCCACTTTCAATAGTGATCTTGAAGATGTCGCTGGTGGCGTACGTACCGAAGGTACCTCTCAAGGATCCTGATTCATAAACTTGAACTGTACCGTTGTTTACCAGATAGATGGCAAATTGGATCGAGGTGTAGTTTGCATCAACGTTCGTGTTGCTTAGTCCAATCATGCGAAGGGTGTTGGTCTCAGTAGCAGTGAATTGCATGAACCCGTTGTTACTTACCGTGTTGAACGAGGCCGCCCCCCCATCCCAGGCATTACCACCCTGAAACTTGGTGAGGCTGTTGCCTGTTCTGATCATATTCGTTCCCAAAGAAGCATACTGCCACACCACTTGTTCTGTTCCTGTTTGACAAGCGCTGGCTGATGCCGTTGACCTAATATAAAAATCTATATTAGGAGGTGCTGCCAAACTAGCTATTGTTACGCTATTGGAAGTGTAAATCGTTGTACTACAATTACCCAGGTCAGGGGTGATCTCACAAGTGACCACATCGTTGTTGGTCAATGACGTATTCACATACGTGGTGCTATTGCTGCCCACATTCGCCCCATTCAGCTTCCATTGATAAACAGGATTAGAGCCCACATTGGTGGCTGTAGCCGTAAAGGTGCTGGTGATCAGATTTGAAACCACTGCATTGCTAATCGTACTTCCAGTGTCACGTATGGATACATCAACAAGCAGAGGAAGCGTGGGAGCTACTGTACTGATGTATAGCAGTACACCATTGTTGTAGTATTTAACCACTCCCCCTTCAACAGCTATCCTTAGCTTGTCACTTGTGGTGTAGGTACCAAATGTACCAATCGTAGTTCCTGATTGTCGAATTTGAAGTGCACCTGTGTTGAGCAGGTAAAAGGCATATTGAATGGTGGTCCAGTTGTTGTCCACGTTTGTGGTGCTCAAACCGATCATCCGCGCAAGGTTCGTTTCCGAAGCCGTGAACTCAAAGTAACCGTTGTCTTTTACCGTATTAAACGAAGCGGCACCACCGTCCCATGCACCATTGCTCTGTATCTTGGTGAGGTTGTTGCCAGAACGTTCTACGTTATTCAATGAACCAACCTGCCACACCACTTGTTCCGTTCCTGTATTACACGCACTTGGAGAATTACTTGCCGTGATGTAAAAGTCTACGTTGGCAGGGGCCGGTAAGTTGGCAATGGTGATGCTGTTGGAGGTGTAGGTAGTCGTGCTGCAGCTGCCCAGATCCGGAGTGATCACGCAGGTAATCACATCGGTATTGGCCAATGCATTGTTCACGTAAGTAGGACTATTGCTACCCACGTTGGCACCATTCAACTTCCACTGATAAGTCGGACTGGTACCTAAATTGGTTGCCGTAGCGGTAAAGGTGTCTGTAATGATATTGGATACCAATACATTATTGATTGTTGATCCAACCGTGTTGAACGAGACGTCAACCAGCAAGGGCAATGTAGGGATAACCGTACTGATGTAGAATAGAACACCGTTACGATAGTACTTTACTACATTCGATTCAACCGTTATTTTGAAGCTGTCGCTTGTACTATAAGTACCAAAAGTACCTCTGAAGGATCCTGATTCATAAACTTGAACTGTGCCGTTGTTTACCAGATAGATGGCAAATTGAATCGAGATATAGTTTGCATCAACGTTCGTGTTGCTTAGTCCAATCATGCGAAGGGTGTTGGTCTCTGTAGCAGTGAATTGCATGAAACCATTGTTGCTTACCGTGTTAAAAGAGGCCGCACCACCATCCCATGTATTGCCCCCCTGAAACTTGGTCAGGTTGTTGCCATTTCTAACCATATTGTTTCCCAACGAGGCATACCGCCACGATACTTGCTCAGTCCCTGTCTTACAGGCACTCGCTGACGCACTCGACTGAATATAAAAGTCTACGTTGGCAGGAGCCGGAATTGAATTGACTGTCACACTGTTGGAAGTGTAAATCGTTGTACTACAACTTCCCAGGTCAGGGGTGATCTCACAAGTGACCACATCGTTGTTGGCCAATGATGCATTCACATAGGTGGTGCTATTGCTGCCCACATTCGCCCCATTCAGCTTCCATTGATAAACGGGATTAGAACCCACATTAGTAGCTGTAGCCGTAAAGGTGCTGGTGATCAGATTAGACACTACCACATTAGTCAAGGTTCCCCCAACCTGCTGAATGGAAACATCTACCAACAAAGGCAAAGTGGGTGCAATTGTACTGATATACAATAGCGTTCCATTGATGTAGTATTTGACCACGCCACTTTCAACCGCTATCCTTAATTTATCACTCGTGGTGTAGGTACCAAAAGTACCTCTGTTGGTGCCTCCCTCACGAATCTGCAAGCTTCCGTCATTTACCAGATAAAATGCATATTGTATGGTGTTCCAATTATTGTCCACGTTTGTGTTACTCAACCCAATCATCCGAGCCAGATTCGTTTCTGAAGCTGTAAACTCCATGTAGCCATTGTCTTTTACCGTATTGAATGAGGCTGCTCCACCATCCCAACCACCACTCTGAATCTTGGTCAGGTTGTTGCCTGAACGTTCTACGTTATTCAAAGATCCAACCTGCCACACCACTTGCTCTGTTCCTGTATTACAAGCACTGGGAGAATTACTTGCTATGATGTAAAAGTCTACATTGGCAGGGGCCGGTAAGTTGGCAATGGTGATGCTGTTGGAGGTGTAGGTAGTCGTGCTGCAGCTGCCCAGATCCGGAGTGATCACGCAGGTAATCACATCGGTATTGGCCAATGCATTGTTCACATAAGTAGGACTATTGCTACCCACGTTGGCACCATTCAACTTCCACTGATAGGTTGGACTGGAACCCAGGTTAGTAGCCGTAGCGGTAAAGGTGTCTGTGATGATATTGGATACCAATACATTATTGATGGTTGATCCAACTGTGTTGAACGAGACGTCAACCAGCAAGGGCAATGTAGGGGTAACCGTACTGATATAGAATAGAACACCGTTACGATAGTACTTTACCACATTCGATTCAACCGTTATTTTGAAGATGTCGCTTGTACTATAAGTACCAAAAGTACCTCTGAAGTTTCCTGATTCATATATCTGCACATTACCACCATTGATGAGGTATACTGCGTATTGTATGGTGGTGTAATTCGCATCCGCATTGGTGGTACTTAGTCCAATCATACGGTTTGTCGTGGTCTCCGTAGCGGTGAATTGCATGAAACCATTGTTGCTTACCGTGTTGAATGAGGCCGCACCACCATCCCAGGCATTACCCCCCTGAAACTTGGTCAGGTTGTTGCCATTTCTAACCATATTGTTTCCCAACGAGGCATACCGCCACGATACTTGCTCAGTCCCTGTCTTACAGGCACTCGCTGACGCACTCGACTGAATATAAAAGTCTACGTTGGTAGGAGCCGGAATTGAATTGACTGTCACACTGTTGGAAGTGTAAATTGTTGCACTACAACTTCCCAGATCAGGGGTGATCTCACAAGTGACCACATCGTTGTTGGCCAATGATGCATTCACATACGTGGTGCTGTTACTGCCCACATTCGCCCCATTCAACTTCCATTGATAAACGGGATTAGAACCCACATTAGTAGCTGTAGCAGTAAAGGTGCTGGTGATCAGATTGCTCACCACTGCGTTGGTGACTGTCCCTCCTACATCACGAATAGAGACGTCTACCAAGAGTGGTAAAGTAGGTGCAATGGTGCTGATATAAAAAAGCGTTCCATTTCGGTAATATTTCACCAATCCATTGTCCACGGCAATCCGGAACTTATCACCCGCAACATAGGTACCAAAGTTGCCCCTGTTTACTCCTGATTCATAAACAAAGTAGTTGGCATCGTTGCGAACGTATACTGCATATTGGATGGAAGTGTAATTGTTGTCGGTGTTGGTGGTGCTCAAACCAACCATTCTTGCACGGTCTACTTCCGTGGCCGTAAACTCCATGTAACCATTGTCTTTCACCGTGTTGAATGAGGCTGCGCCACCATCCCAACCACCACTCTGAATCTTGGTGAGGTTGTTGCCTGAACGTTCTACGTTATTTAATGAACCAATCTGCCACACCACTTGCTCCGTTCCTGTATTACACGCACTTGGAGAATTACTTGCCGTGATGTAAAAGTCTACGTTGGCTGGGGCCGGTAAACTTGAAACTGTTACTGAATTAATTGCAGTATAGACAGTAGAAGAACAGTTTGGGTGGCCAGGTGTGATTTCACAAGTAACGACAGCACCATCCGGAAGAGATGCGTTTACATAAGTAGGACTATTGGCACCAACATTGGCGCCATTGAGCTTCCACTGATAGGTTGGACTTCCTCCTACATTCGAAGCGGTTGCAGTAAAAGTATCTGTCACTGGATTAGATACAATTAAATTAGTGACGGTTCCACCAGGTGTGTAGATAGAAACATCTGCCAACAACGGTAATGTTGGTGCAACTGCGCTGATGTAAAACAAATTACCATTTTGATAATACTTCACTACCCCATTCTCTACCGATACTTTGAAAATATCGTTGGTCGCGTATGTACCGAAATTACCTCGATTGGTTCCGGACTCATATACGTTTACATTTCCATTGTTTAAAAGATAGATGGCATACTGGATCGTGAGATAGCTTCCATCCGGGTTGGTATTGCTCAGGCCAATCATTCTGTAAGTATTGGTCTCTGTAGCCGTAAATTGCAGATAACCATTGTTGCTCACTTTATTGAACGAAGCCGCACCACCGTCCCATGCGTTGCCCCCTTGTATCTTCGTAAGGGTTGTTCCACTGATGAAAACGTTTTCGAAGGCTGCCGGATCCCAAACAGCACTTGACTTTGCTTCGTAGCAAGCAGACGTTGCAGCTGTTGGCGTAACGTAGAAATTTCCATAATCATAGCCGGCCGCTTTAATTACAATCTGATTGGATGTAACAGGCCCTCCACTGCAACCACCACCCCCTGGAGTAAGTGTACAGGTGATCTGATCGTTTACGTTTAGAGATCCGTTATTATAGCTGGGGCTATTTCCTCCAACATTAACTCCATTGAGTTTCCATTGATAGACTGGTCCTGCACCGGCACCTGGTGCGCTAACCAAAGTGGTGAAATTGCCGTCTGTCAGATTGGATATAATGATCGAATTCAAAGTACCGCCAACTGTATTGATGGAGGCATCCATGATCAATGGCAGCGTAGGGGCAACATTACTTATGTAAAACACCACACCATTGCGCAGATAGCGAACCCGCCCCTGAACTACGCGCACCTGAAAAATATCACCAGAGCTGTAGGTGCCATAACTACCTCGATTTGCACCCGACTCAAAAACAAAGAACAAACCATCATTTCTCAAATAGATCGCATATTGGATAGTGGTGTAGTTGGCATCTGTATTGGTGGTGCTCAACCCAATCATCCTGGACGAATTGGTCTCAGCCACTGTTGTCTGAACGTAGCCGTTGTCGTACACCGCTGCTGTTGATGCTGCGCCTCCATTCCAGTTATTCCCGCCACCTGTCTTGGTAAGTGAATTCCCAGTTGCCGAATTATTTACTAAATCGATCAGTACCGCATCTGATTCGGTGCGAAAACAGCCATAAGTAGCACTTGAAACTGTTGCTGTGAAGTTACATTGGGCTTTAGCTTCCCACGAGGTCATAATTAGTCCACCTAACAATATGGACAGGCCAGCAACTTTGCTGCTATTGAGGAAACGCAAAAACTTACATACCATTTAAGCAAGCATTAGGTTAGCGTATGACAGATGCCAAAAAGGTGTGGTTGCAACTTTTAACCTCAAATTGTGGGAAAAAACAGAAAATGGTAGATTTTTCAAGCCAACACAATTATGGAAATGTAATATCAAATGTATCAATTTTCTACAATTATCCAATTTATCTTACATAGAAATGATTCATTCTGGGCCAGTATTCCTCCTTTGTAAAATAGGTTGACATTAATACGCAATAGAGATACTTTGTCACCACTTAAATTTCAAAACCCTATGCTGAGATCATTTTCAAGACTTTCACTCTACCTGATCGCACTAGTGATCAGCCTGTCAATTCTGCCTGGCAGTCCCTCGTATTCTCAGGGAACTGATCCCTCTTTCTACAACAACCTGAAATGGAGAAACATCGGCCCAAATCGGGGTGGCAGGTCGCTCAGCTCTATGGGAAGCCCCGGCCGTATCAATGAGTATTACTTTGGCGCCACCGGAGGTGGACTGTGGAAAACTGTTGATGGTGGCAACGAATGGTTTCCTGTCACAGACGGACAAATCAACTCTTCCTCTATTGGAGCAGTAGCTGTTGCTGAAACCAATCCCGACATCGTATACACTGGTGGTGGTGAAACTCAACTTAGAGGCAGCATTACTCAGGGTGAAGGTGTTTATAAAACTACCGATGGTGGAAAAACATGGAGATCGCTGGGACTAAAAGATACTCAAGCCATCTCTCGCATACGCGTGCATCCTACCAACCCGGATATCGTTTATGTCGCAGCACTTGGTCATCCCTATGGCGACAACGAAGAACGAGGTGTGTTCAGATCTACTGATGGTGGTAATACCTGGAAAAAAGTTTTGTACGTAAGTCCGAAGGCAGGAGCAGCTGACTTGATTATTGATCGCACTAACCCAAAAGTTTTATATGCTTCTACCTGGCAAGTTTACCGCAAAGCCTGGAAGATGTGGGGCGGTGGTCCTGACTGCAAACTTTGGAAATCAGAAAATGGTGGTGACACCTGGGTTGAGCTAACCAAAAATCCTGGTATGCCCGAAGGGCCAATAGGTAAAATTGGTGTAACCGTATCTCCTGCCGATCCAAACCGTGTATGGGCAGTGGTGGAAGCCAACGAAGGAGGCGTTTTCCGTTCTGATAATGGCGGATGGACATGGAAAAAAGTAAACGATGAGCGCAAACTTCGCCAACGTGCTTTTTATTATTCTCGCTTGGTGGCCGATCCCCTGGACCGCGACATCGTTTATGGCCTGAACGTTGACTTCTGGAAATCAACCGATGGAGGCGTCACTTTTGACAAAGAAATACAAGTCCCTCATGGAGACAACCATGATCTATGGATTGACCCCAACAATCCCATGCGCATGATCTCCTCCAATGACGGAGGTGCGTGTGTGAGTTTGAATGGTGGAGAAACTTGGACAGAACAAGATTATACAACCACTCAATTTTATCATGTGATGGCAACCAGTGATGTGCCCTACCATGTGGCTGGTGCTCAACAAGACAACAGTACGCTGGCCATGCCTAGTGATGGTTGGGATCATATGATGGCTCGTGGGCCCAATCACGGATGGTACTATGCTGTAGGTGGTGGTGAAAGCGGATGGATTACGCAAAGTCCTACCGACCCAGATGTATTTTATGCAGGAAGCCAGGGCGCGCTGCTGACCCGTTATAATAGAAAAACAGGACAAATCAGAGACATCCAGGTTTACCCACGGTTCTTCTCCGGAGAGCCGGCAAGTGCATTACCCGAAAGATGGCAATGGACTTTCCCTATTATGTTCGCGCCCAAAGATCCCAATATCATGTACACATGCTCTCAGCATGTATGGAAAACTACCAATGACGGACAAACCTGGGAGAAGATAAGTCCAGACCTTACTTATGCCGACCCGGAAACACTCGGACCAACAGGTGGGGTGATCACCAACGACATGAACGGTCCGGAAATCTATGCCACCGTGTTTGCATTGGCTCCCTCCTTCCATGATGTCAATACCATCTGGGCTGGCTCGGATGATGGAAAAGTACATATTACTCAAAATGGCGGTAAATCCTGGAAAGACATTACTCCTAAGGATTTACCTAAGTTCTCACGCATAAGCATCATTGACGAATCTCAACACAAGCCAGGTACGCTTTATCTCGCGGCCAACCGCTATCAGGTCGATGATCGTCAGCCTTATGTTTTCAAAACTACTGATTACGGAAAAACATGGACAAAAATTATCACAGGTATAAAAGACGGTCACTTTGCAAGGGTAGTTCGTGAAGATCCTGAAAAACCCGGACTTCTGTTTCTGGGTACCGAGCATGGGGCTTATGTTTCATTTAATGCCGGAGACCTTTGGCAACCGCTTCAATTAAACCTGCCTGACACACCTATCCGTGATTTAGTAATTAAAGACAGTGATGTGGTATTGGGTACGCATGGTCGTGGCTTTTGGATTTTGGATGACATTAATCCCTTAAGGCAACTTACCCCTGAACTTGCCAAACAAAATACCATCCTCTTCAAACCCAGTGATCCCATCAGAGGCATCTATGACCTTAAAGTTCAATACTTCCTGAGGAACCCACTCGATTCTGTGAAGATAGAGATTCTTGACGCCCAGGATAAAGTGATCTCTACCCATATAGGCAAAGAAAAGGTAAACAAGGTGAATCCCAATTTACCATGGTGGATGAGCGGTGGAAGCAGCAAGCCAACTACAGGTTCCGGGCTCAATTCTTTTACATGGGATTTACGCTACCCTGGCGCAACGGTATTTGACGGCATCATTATATGGAGTGGTCGTCCGCAACGAGGCCCTTCAGCACCTCCAGGTAATTATAAAGTAAGGTTTACAGCAGGCAGCTACACGGCAACGCATCCATTCAAAATTGTGATGGATCCAAATCTGAAAGGTGTAACAGAAGCAGACCTGAAGGAGACCTTTGATCTTGCTATGAAAATAAGAGACAAAGAAAGCGCAGCCAATGAAGCTGTTATCAAGATCAGGGCGGTACGAAAGAAAATTGAAGCAGGATTAAAAACAACTAATGATCCAGCTGTAACTACTGCAGCCAAAGACTTCCTGGATAAAATTACTGTAATTGAAAACGACCTGTATCAAACCAAGAATCAAAGTGGACAAGATCCTTTGAACTTCCCTATAAAGCTCAACAACAGGTTATCATCGCTTCGCAGAAGCATTGAAACTGGTGATGCCAAACCCACCGATGGTGCCTACGTGGTATTTAAAGAACTGTCAGCCGAGCTGGATGGACATCTAACAAAACTGAACACGTTGATGAATGGAGCGCTGCCTAACCTCAACCAAAGCTTGAGTTTAGATGATGTAAAGAAGTAATTACAACAAACAATTGAAGCCAGATTCCATGACATGGAATCTGGCTTTTCTATTAATGGGATGTAATTTGCCTCAACTCATCTATCACCATGAACCACTCGCCTACATAGATTTTTGTTATTTTTCCTTATATTGAGGTACCTGAACAATTGGCCTTAATCTAAACCCAACAATTCACATGGAAAACCGAAGATCATTCATTAAGAAGTCGGGGTTGTTCCTTGCACTTAGCGCACTCCCCGTCAGCGCCTTTTCAAAATTAATTGGACTCAGTAAGAAACCCGAATCGGTGGTAGTGAGACTCTACGTTGATACTGCCCGCATTGACAATCGCAATGTAAATGCTTCCTGCAATTTTGGTCAGGACCCTAGTATTTCCAACGAGGAATTTACTATTGACGTTAATCTTGGCGACACCGTAACCTGGGAAGGCGTATCCTCCAATGCACCTTCTACAGATGTGGTCAACATTGTTTCTATCAATCATGAGGGAGGAAAAAATGTTTTTGACAAGAATGTTTTAAAAGGAAATGGAGAAACTCCGGAAAAGGTTACTGGCACTGCCATTACAAAAACTGACGGAGGAGAAAAGTACAAGTACAAAATTTCATTTACAGTACTGAATAATGGAACAAAGAGAAACGGAATGTTTCACATTGATCCCAAGATAGCTGTTCATTAATTCTCATTTGGGAAAAAACTGCAAATTGGATTGTATCACTTGGCATAATACTTTTTACAGAAAAAAAGCCTGGCTCACCTTGGGCTTTTTTTTTATAATCTTCCTCTCCTCTTATGGCCAAACGAAAGTCGTTGGTGATAGTTTAGAGTTGTTGTTTACACAAGGGGCCTATCAAGAACAGGACAAACTAAAAATATTAAAGGAACTAGCAGTTACCCATTCTGATGTTGAGAAAAGATTGCTTTACAGCGAACTGCTCATCCAATCAGCTGCTGCGTTAGATTCAACCGATTATCTGTTTCAGGGATACCTTGAAAAGGGCACGTCCCTAAGAGTAAAAGGGGATTTAGCCAATTCATTGGAAAGCTATTTTGAAGGTGCAAGAATTGCAGAGAGGGAGGGAAATAACAACTTACTGGGTAAAGTATACATTGCCATAGCCGATGTCTATTCAATCATGGGCAATCACCAGAATGCGGTGAAATATCATCAAAATGCCATTCGCATTCTAAGGCAAGAGAATGACTCCATCAGCATTGCCTCTGCCCTATTGAATGCCGGAGATGAATTAATCAATGTGAATAGACTTGACTCCGCCTTGAAATACACCACAGAAGCCGAAATCATTTTTAATCTACTTGATTCTAAAGTTGGCCAGGCATACAGCTTGGGTAATCTTGGTATGATCTACGCCAAGTTGGGACTTGACTTGAAGGCAGAGTATCATATGAACCAAGCCATACTTATTTTACAAGACCTGCATGAATATTACCCCATTGCCGTATACCTCACTTATATATCCGATATCTATTTGGAGAAGGGAGAAGAAAAGCTGGCAATGAACTACGCAAAATTAAGTCTTGACTTGGCTCAAAAGCATGGAATGAAAAAGCAAGTGAGTGACGCTTATCTGACCCTCTCCAAAATCTATGAGCATATGGGTAATAGTGAAGAAGCTTTTAACAATTACAAAAACCATATTGCCTATAAAGACAGTGTCAATAATATCACCTCCGTTCAGCAAATGGCAGATCTGCGCACCGATTTTGAAGTATCTAAAAAACAAATCGAAGTAGACTTACTCAACCAGCAAAAAAGAACACAACAAATCATTGTAATCGCTACCGCCATTGCATTGATTCTCATTTGTCTGTTGGCATTCGGTTTATATAGACGCTACCTATACATACGGAAAACGAAACGAATCATTGAAAAGGAAAGGAACCGATCGGATGAACTTCTCCTTAACATCCTTCCCAAAGAAACGGCCAATGAGTTAAAGCTAAATGGCAAAGTGGCGGCCAAGAAGTTTGAATCGGTTACAGTCTTGTTTTCAGACTTCAAAGCATTCACCCAATACGCTGAAAATTTGTCGCCAGAGCTTTTGGTGGAGCGCGTTGACCACTACTTCTCCCATTTTGATCAGATAATGGAGCGATACGGACTGGAAAAAATCAAAACCATTGGAGATGCCTACATGTGTGCCGGAGGTCTGCCCTTCCCTTCTCACGACCATTCCATCAGGATGGTCCGTGCCGCAATGGAGATGGCTCAATTTGTAGAAGACACCAAGAAAAAAAATCAAAGCCATCAATTTGAAGTTCGCATAGGTATCCATACCGGACCCGTGGTAGCAGGGGTAGTTGGCACCAAAAAATTTGCTTATGACATTTGGGGTGATACCGTCAACATTGCTGCCCGGATGGAGTCCAGTTCTGAACCAGGAAAAATTAACATCTCCGAAAATACCTACCAATTAATCAAAGAGGAGTTTGAATGCGAATACCGTGGTGAGGTTGAAGCCAGAAACAAAGGCATGATGAAGATGTATTATGTGCTGGCCACGAAAAAAAGTGCTGACCCAGTTAGCAACTGAGGTAAGTATCAGCTGTCATTTTAGTTTTAAATCATCAAAAGATTTTAATTCATTCCTGTAATTGAGAAATTCGTGCTCGATGCTTCGAAAGATTATTCATATCGATATGGATGCCTTCTATGCCTCCATAGAGCAGCGAGACAATCCTTTTTACAAAGGAAAACCATTGGTGGTGGGTGGCTCGCCTCAGGGACGTGGTGGTGTAGTGGCTGCAGCCAGCTATGAAGCGAGGAAGTTCGGTATTCGTTCGGCCATGTCATCCAAACAAGCCGTACAGTTATGCCCTGATTTGATCTTTGTCAAACCGCGATTCGATGTCTACAAGGATGTATCTCGAAAAATCAGAAACATTTTTCAGCGCTACACAGATATCATTGAGCCGCTTTCACTGGACGAAGCTTATCTGGATGTTACCGTAGATAAACAAAACATCGGATCAGCCATAGACATCGCTGAAATGATCAGGGCTGCCATTAAAGCCGAATTGGACTTAACTGCCTCTGCCGGTGTATCTATCAATAAGTTCGTTGCCAAAATTGCCTCTGACCTCAATAAACCCAATGGCATTAGCTTCATTGGTCCATCCAAAATAGAAGCATTTATGGAAAAGCTTCCCGTTGAAAAATTCTTTGGCGTTGGCAAAGTAACTGCGTCTAAAATGAAAACCATGGGATTGCATACAGGCGCTGACTTGAAAAAGCTCACCGAAGAGGAATTGGTAAAACGCTTTGGGAAAACCGGAAGATTCTTCTACAAAATTGTGAGAGGCGAAGACAACCGACCTGTGCAACCTCATCGTCAGGCCAAGTCTGTAGGTGCGGAAGATACCTTTCCTCACGACCTTACCACACTGGAAGAAATGACGGAAGAATTGGATAAAATTGGACAGCTGGTACACGATCGCCTGAGGAACAAGCAGCTAAAAGGCAGAACCATCACCCTAAAAATCAAATACCACGACTTCAAACAAATTACAAGGAGTGTTTCCTTCCCTGACTTGGTTGATGACCTGACCATCATTCAGCAAACTGCCAAACAACTATTGGAAGCCACGGATCCAACTTCACACAAAATCAGACTTTTAGGTATTTCATTGTCTAATTTTAACGATGCTATCACGGAACAATCCCTTGAAAAAACCAATCAATTAAGACTATTCTGACAGTAGAAAAAATAGAGCTTTATAAATATGCTAAACCAATCAATCCAATCAGCATGAAAACCTATCTTATCCTTCTTTACTCCTTGATGGCCATTGGAGCCTATTCACAGGACACATTGCCCTACTTTAAAATACCAGATTATCCAAAGGCCTATACTGCTGGCACCGTTGCCGCGCGGGTGGTCGATGGTCTCGGATTCAGGTACTACTGGGCCACCGAAGGTTTGCGCACTGAAGACCTTCAATACAAACCCAATGAAGATGCTCGAACCTGCGAAGAAACGCTACAGCACATTCACGCAATGTCTTTCAACCTGGTTAACGCTACTAAAAGAATTCCCTCCGAACCCTCCAAGATCAACAGCCAACTTCCTTTTGAAATTTTGAGAAGTGAGACACTCCATAATCTTAAAACAGCCAGTGACATTTTAAAAAAGAGTACCGACAAGGACCTGAATGGATTTGACCTCCTCTTCAAAGGCGACAACTATGAAGTGAAATACCCGTTCTGGAATCTGTTAAATGGTCCGATTGCCGATGCGATCTGGCATGTTGGCCAGGTGGTCACCTTCAGAAGAAGCTCCGGCAACCCATTCAATAGCAATGTGAGTGTGCTCAATGGGGAATTAAAAAACGATTAATTTTGTCTGCTTTATAATCTGACCTCGCCAAAACAGACCTTCACATGTTTCTTTCTTCCCTCAAGTATAAAAAAGTCTGGATTGCAGTATTTGTTGTCATCGTTGTTTACCTGCTCTCTTTAGTTATTTTTTATCAATTCAACCGTTATCTCATTTTTCAGGCCACTGCGTTATCCAAAGATTATTCGTTTCAATTTGAGCAACCTTATGAAGAATACTTTGTGTCCATGGCTAATGACGATTCACTGAACGTACTGTTATTCAAGACCACTGCACCTTCCAAAGGATTGATCTTCTATGCCCATGGCAATGCCGACAACCTGCAGCGCTGGGGTAAATTCGCAAGCGATTTTACGGACTTAGGATATGATGTGGTGATGTATGATTACAGGGGGTATGGAAAAAGCTCCGGAACTTCAAATGACAAAAACATCCACCAGGATGCCGCTACTTTGCTCAACTGGACGAAAGTCAATATACCTCATACAAAACTGGTAATTTACGGAAGGTCGCTTGGCTCTACCGTAGCATCCACATTGGCGGTACACACAACACCCGATTTACTCATATTGGAAACTCCATTCGCTGAATTCAAAGATGTAATTTACTGGCCTCTCCTACCCGCCTATTATCTTTTTCCGCTGGAGGCAAACCTTAACAATACCAACTCCCTCGCCAAGGTGGCCTGCAAGAAAATAATCTTTCATGGAACACAGGATTGGGTGGTACCATTGTCTTCAGCGCTTAAACTAAAGCCTTTGTTAGACACTGAGAATGATTTTATAATCATCGAAGGTGCTGGTCATAAAAACTTAAGTGAATTTGAAGCCTACCACCTTCAACTGGCGCAAGTATTAAAATAATCATAGCGCTATGATTATGCTGGGCATTCTTCTTATCTTAAGAAGTTATGTTGAATGCACTAATCATCATAGGTATTGTTTATGGCGCCATCCTGGTGTCCTTCTATTTCTTTCAGCATCTTGCTTTTTTCAGACCCGAACGACTGGCACACACCTTCACCTATAAATATCCGTTTCCATTTGAAGAGTTGAATTTCGATATGGAAGATGGCGGCCGCATCAATGCCATCCATTTTAAAGTACCAAACACCCGAGGGGTAGTTTACTACCTGAAAGGAAACTCTAAAAGTATCAAGGGCTGGGGAAAGTTTGCCAAGGATTTCCTGAGCAATGGTTATGACTTCTTCATGATCGACTACAGGGGGTTTGGTAAAAGTAGCGGTAAGAGAAGTCAGCAACGTGTATTCAGTGACGCCCAATACATTTACAAATGGCTGGCTCAAATTTATCCTGAAAGCAAAATTGTCCTTTATGGCCGTTCGATGGGTAGCGGAATAGCCGCGAGAATCGCCTCATGGAACAATCCCAGAATGCTGATTCTGGATTCACCGTATTTCAGTTTTTATTACAATGTCAACCGGTATTTGTTTTTCACTCCACTGAAGTGGATACTCAAATACGATATGCGCACTGATCAATATTTAAAAGTAGTGGGATGCCCGGTTCACATTATTCATGGTACACGTGATAAACTAATTACCTATTCACAAAGTATGAAGTTAAAAGAACTTTATCCTGAAAAGGATTACACTGCATCCTGTTGTGGATGGCCGTCACAACAACCTGCCTGACTTTCCTGAGTTCTTTGAAATATTGTACGATATTCTCTATGTCAAGCCCCCTGCTGACGCATCTGGTAAGCCACAAACCTCCTCACACAAACCGTAGCCGATTTTATGGATGAAGCCAGGAACATAACCAGAGAGGCAATTGATTTCAAAAGACTATTTGATCTCATTGGGTATCAACAGGAAAAATACCCTAACCCAACTGCCCTTAACTACTTCGATCAGGGGCAATGGAAGTCTTTGTCAATTCATGAACTTCAAGATCGTGTCAATGGTGTAGCCTGTTGGTTTATAGAAAACGGATTTCAAAAGGGAGACAAGGTAATACTCGTTCCACATATTGGAAGACCGGAATGGATGATCATCGATTTTGCCTGCCAGCAGACTGGGCTTATCGTAGTACCTGTTCACCCCAACCTGCAAGACACTGAACTCAAAACCATTCTTGATGAAACCAAAGCTAAATTGTGCCTTTGTATTGCTCAGGATATTAAACCTTTGATCGATTTTCTTAAAGACTGTGGAGCCTCCACTGCTGTCTATCAAATAGACACTCCATCAACCACTTTTTTTAAGCCTCTGGCGCCCCATGCTCCGGATGCACAATCGCTCAATCATCTCCATGTAATCAAAGCCGCTGTCCAGGAGGAAGATATCGCCTGCATCATGTACACATCTGGCAGTTCAGGTGAACCCAAGGGGGTGATGCTCACTCATGCCAACATTGTCAGTAATTTAAAATCCGGACTTACCTTTTTCCCTTTGGCCCCAGGAGACAAGGTGTTAAGTTTTCTGCCCTTCAGTCACATTCTGGAGCGAGCCATTAACTATGCCTACCTGGCGTTTGGTACATCTATCTATTACAGTCACAGCCGTGAAAGTTTTGCTGATGACTTCGCCTCGGTACGTCCTGTTTTTTGCACTTCCGTTCCACGTGTATTGGAAAAAATGTATGACTACTTGCAGCAGCAGTTGTTGTCCAACAATATTGTCAGTCGCAAACTCATTCGGTGGGCCATTGAGTTGGGGAAAAAGTATAAGGAAAGAGAGCGGATTAGTTTCATCTATGGCATTCAACTCTTCATCGCACGCCTGCTGGTGCTTTATCGATGGAGAAAAAGACTTGGTGGTAAAATCAGATACATGGTAGTTGGGGCGGCCACCCTGCGTGCAGAAATTGGGAGGCTCATGGCGGCATCGGGCATTCAGGTAGTAGAAGGCTACGGTTTAACAGAAACCTCCCCTTTGATCAGTATCAATCGGTTTGAGCCGGGATTAAACAGGTTTGGCACTGTCGGGTTGGTGGTACCCGGTGTTGAAATACTCATTGTAGATACCGATGAAGAAGATGCCGGAGAAATATTGGTGAAAGGTCCTAATGTAATGAAAGGTTATTTCAACAAGCCTGTCCTCACGCAGGAGGCTTTCACCACCGATGGTTGGTTTAGAACCGGAGACATTGGCAAAATAGTTGACCAGAGGTTCCTGAAAATCACGGACCGCAAAAAGGAAATATTTAAAACCTCTACTGGAAAATACATTGCACCTCAACCCTTACAAAATCATTTTGCGCAATCACCCTTTATACAACGCTGCCTGATTCTTGGTTTCCAAAAACCCTTTGTGACTGCATTGATTGTCCCACATTTTGAAATCCTTGAAGCGTGGTGCAAAAGCAAAGCAATACATTGGACTTCCCCTGAATTTATGATTCACAACATCAAGGTGATCAATCACTTTAAAGCTGAAATTGATGCCCTGAATACAGCGTTGCCCAATTTCAGACAAGTGCGTGGCTTTGTATTGTGCGCAAAAGACTGGTCTGCCGATGAAGGAGAAATCACCCATACCATGAAACCGGTAAGGAGAGTACTTGAAAACAACTACGAGACTGAAATCAACAAAATGTACAGCAAACTTACTGCTCCCTGAGTGCAAAAATCACATCCGCAAAGTACCTTTTGCTGTCATAGATCACATCCACAATTTGAAGTCCTGCCTGATCGGCCAACCTATTTATCATTTTCAAATCATACTTCTGGGATACTTCCGTGTGAATGACTTCCCATTTGTCAAAATGTACTGACTTGCCCATGGCTTCAATCCATATCTCCTGTTCCTGCTCACTCACCAAAAAACTTTTGGTCACTCCTGTTTCAGGGTCATAATACGGATAATGAGAAAACTGTTCCAGATCAAACTCACCCCCCATTTCACGATTGATGCGACCCAATAAATTCAAATTGAATTCACGTGTAATCCCTCCGGCATCGTCATAGGCTGCCTGAATCAATCTGGGATTCTTTTTCAGATCAAACCCAATCAGCAACTGATCCTGGTTGTTCATATTGGCAGCCAGTCTTTTAACAAACCCGACCGCCTCTTCCGTATTGAAATTTCCTATGTTGGCGCCAAGAAACAATATTAGCTTTTTCTCCCTGCTGTCATTATTTAAATCTTCAAGCGCCTGATAATAGAGTTTGTTTTCAGGATGGATTTTTAATGCTGGAAGTGATTTGTTCAGTCTTACGATCAACTGCTCCAGTACATCTTGCGATACATCTACAGGCACATAGGTAAAAGGAACTTTCTTTTTCACAAAGTAATCCAACAACACCTCCGTTTTGGTACCATCCCCGGCCCCAAGCTCAACCAACTGAAATGCCTCATTGCTTTTTACTATGTGTTGCAATATTCTTTCCTTGTGAGTTTTGAATATATCCAACTCACATGCCGTGAGGTAATATTCAGGGATGCGCATGATGGCTTGAAAAATCTTGTCGCCCACCGCATCATAAAACAACCAACTGGGCAGTCGCTTCGGTGTCTTACTCAGTCCCGCTTCGACTACGGACAATACTTCTGGATCGTAGGTGTTGGTTTGAATCATTGCTTATTTCTTACATAGTCTTATCCCGGAAAATTGCCATTGCAGCGAAGGGTGAAAAAAATTGCGATAACTTCTTCTGGAATGACCTTCAGGTGTGGCTATCGAACTTCCCCGAAGCACCATTTGGTTGACCATGAATTTGCCATTGTATTCTCCTATCGCTCCATCCGGTTTAAGGAAACCCGGATAAGGAAGATAGGCACTGTTGGTATGCTCCCAACGTTCGCCCCAGATAAACTGATCGCTGGCAGCTTCCCACTCGAACTCGGTAGGGAGTCGCTTACCCGCCCATTCCGCGAAAGCGGCTGCCTCATAAAAACTAATGTGCGTTACTGGTTCACGTTCATCCAACACCTGCAATCCTGACAAGGCATATCGGTACCATTTGCCTTCTATCTGATGCCAATACAGTGGCTTCTCTATATTATTTTCGTTAATCCATGTCCAGGCATCACTGTGCCAGTATTTTGGATTCCGATAAGCACCAGCCCCCAGAAACTTCAGGTACTCGGCATTGGTCACCAGGCCTTTTCTTATTTCATATGCATTAAGGTATACTTTATGCCGGTTTTTTTCATTGTCAAAATGAAAGCCATCTCCTTCATAACCTACTTCATACACTCCTTCTTCCATTTTAACATAACCCGTTTCCGGATAGGTGTCTTTGGTCTCCTCAAATGTTTCGTCATAAGCGGGAAACAAAGGGTTATGCCCCAGAATGTATTTGATATCCGTTAACAAGAGCTCCTGATGCTGCTGTTCATGATTCAATCACAATTGCAGCAGCGACAACGCTTCACCACTCAGGCTGGGGATGAGCTCGTTCATGTGTTGATCTACATAAGCGCGATAAGATTTTATGTCTTCAACAGTGGGTCTGGACATATTGCCTCGATCAGGTCTTACGACACGCTCTCCGACACTTTCATAGTAGCTGTTGAAAAGAAATGCATAACGCGGATGAAAGCGCTGGTACCCCTTGAGGTATTTGACAAGAAAAAATTCTTCGAAGAACCAGGTAGTATGTGCCATGTGCCACTTGGGCGGACTGACATCTACCGTTGGCTGAACCACAAAATCTTCAGTGGACAGTGGCGCCACAAGGTGTAGTGTATGCGCCCTTACTTTGTTGAACTTTTCAAGCAACAGTTGGGGTGTACCTTGAACAATTGACTCGGTTTTTTGTGTTTCCGTATTAATCATTTATTAAATCAGTGTGGGCCGGATGTACTCTTCCCATGAAACATTGATTTCAATAAACCTACACGGTTAATTAAATAATAGTTCAATAAAAACGAGGAAATTTGAGAAGAAGGGATGTTAATGCTTTAAGTTTTCCTTCTTGTATCTGAATGCATTCGAATACGCGCGCTCAATTGCTGTTTTTCAACATCTCAGCTTCGAATGTCTTTTTGAATTTTTCGTAGTCAAAATCAATTGTTACTTCCTGCATGTTTTGCAATCTTTTGTGATAAGAAGTCACTAATTCCTGAGCAGAAAGTTCTATGGCAACATAGGTCTTATAATTTCCATCCGGTGTCCGAAAATACCTTTCACATATTTTTCGAATGCCTTTCAACTCCTGACTGACCACTTCGCGGTTCAAGCTTTCAAATCGCTCACCGATTTCTTCCCTGTTATTGTTTTCACTGGAGTTTACGTAATTATCGGTAACTGCCTTTACAGTTGTTTGAATGCTGGCTGCCAGTTCAGCCCTGGCATTGGCCATGGCCTTGCGCTTGGATACCGACAAATCCATGCTCTCACCCACTGAATTGGCTCTGAATACCTCTGCATTGGTAAAATATTCCGGGCCTGAGCAGGCTACTATTATCTCCACCTCTCCTTCAGGCAAGGTGGGTTCCTTCACTGCTGTTGGCGTTTGAGCGATTCTGCAAGATGTTGCCGCCAGGATTATCAGAATAAATAATTTGAAATTCATCTTGCAGGTATTAATCCAATCATCGTGCCATAAACAATTTACATTCCCAATAATTCCTTGAGCCGGGCATACCCTGTTTTGCTCATGGGTATAACGGTACCATCTTTCATTTTGGCCACATGACTGTCCTTTTCTTTCATTTCAATTTTAGTCAGCTGACTCAAAGAAATAATATAAGAGCGATGTACACGTACAAACTGATTGTTGTCCAGCGCTTTATCAAAGAAGTTCATCGTTTTCTTCTTCAAATGAAAACCTTCTTTGGTATAAATCTTAACGTAATCATCATAAGCTTCCAGGTAATGAATTTCCTGCACCGGCAATATTTTAATGGCACTGCCTACCTTCACCACTACCCTGTTGCTTTCTTCCGGTTGTTTCACGCTGTCTTCCAACAAGGGACCTACCGCGCTTTTGTTCTGACTCTTCCATTTTTGAATGGCCTTGTCAAATCGTTCCTGGCTAAATGGCTTTAGTAAATAATCGACTGCGTTGGTTTCAAAAGCCTGCATGGCATATTCATCAAATGCTGTGGTGAATATGACAGATGGTGGATTGTCTACCAACTCCAGCATTTCAAATCCATTGATCTTTGGCATCTGTATGTCGAGGAAAATCAGATCGGGTTGCACCGCGGTAATGGCCTTCACACCCTCAAATCCATCACCACATTCCTGCATCACCTGCATGTCAGGATAGGCAGCCAGGTACTCCTTCACCATACTTCTGGCTAAGGGCTCATCATCGATGATTACTACTTTTATCATTTTATTTGAGGAATCTGAAGACATGTTCTAAATTTTGAATTCGTTTTCTCTGTTGTTAGCAAATCATTACGTCCATAAAGCAAATACAATCTCCGCTCAATGGATGTCAATCCAAAACCGGTACCTTTAGGTGGTACGGTGTCAGGATCAAACGGGTTTTCTACACACACCATCAAATAATCATTTTTGACCTCAGCGTGAACACTTAGCAGGACATCACCGGTGACATCATAAAGTCCAAACTTAATGGCATTCTCCACCACAGGCTGAAGCAACAGGGAAGGAATCATCATCTGTGGTGAAGCATCATCATGAATGATCTCTGTTTTAAGCCGATGGCCAAATCGCACCTTCTCAATCTCCAGGTACAGTTTGAGTTGATCCAGTTCTTCTGAAAAAGTTACGCGGTGCGACTCCTGTCTTCTCAGGGTACCTCTGAAGAAATCAGAAAGTTGCTGCACCATGGTGCGTGCCTTTGCAGGGTCGGCACCTATCAAGGCATTGATGGAGTTCAGACTATTAAAAAGAAAATGAGGTTGCAATTGCTGGCGCAGGCTGTACAACTCCGCTTCCTTCGACATTTTGTCTACATCTGCCTTTCGGATTTCATTCTTTTGTTGTGTTTGCAAATAGAACCATACCCATCCCAATATGGAGATAAAGGCCAGCATCAGGAAAGAGAAACCAAATCGCAGCAATGCTGTGTTGTCCAGGAACTGGAGATAGGTGGTATTGCCTTCAAACACAATGGCCAAACCAAACTCAATCACCAAAACACAAATTCCCGCCAGGGCTGCACTCCACAACAACAGATAATAAAGCTTCGATTTATCGGGTTGATAAAACTTAAGCATAAGAATAATGGCGTATCCCTCCCAACCCAGCACAAAATTAGAAAAGATGGCGTCTGTAGCACTGATGCCCCAGCTGAAGCCAGCCAGATTCAACGCTGATGCCTGCAGTATCGTCCAGGTCAACCACCAGGAAATTTCTAATAATGCGATCTTGTTGTTTTGATTCTTCATGCACTTTGTTCTACCTCTTCCAACTTACTTTGTACATAGGCAGACTTTAGCTTCACAATTTCCAAATAAGATTGACCATCTGCTTCTTCGTGGATGCAGGAAAACAGTTCCATCCCATCTCTCAATTCATTGACGGGATACAATTCAGAGATGCCCACAAAATCCCATCTCACCAACTCCTTCTTATCGTTCCACAACAACTCCTCTTCGTTAACACCAATTTGCTGTGCTTTTTGAAAAGCTTCACTTAAAGTCTCTGCCCTTACCAGTCGGTATTGTTCATCAAACTGGGGCTTGTGATCTCCTTGCCCGCTGATGATGTTGAATACCACTTTTGCAATATACCAATTCATAAAACTTACTTTTCTAATCTGTATTTCAAAAACTCTTTATCTCAATACCTCCAAAGATGGAAGTACCTTTTAGTACCAGTGTTTTCACAGGGTCGGTCTCCTTATCCTTTTGATAAACTCTTTTGTCCTCTATGCCTCCAAAGATGGAAACCACTTCAGACTGCAACTTCCAGTTGGCAGGAATGATCAGCTGCGCACCACCAAACACCTGGGTAAGCTCCAATACGGCCCTGTCTTTGATGTCGGCCTGGCTCATGTTGATAGACGATCCACCAAAAAATGTAGTCACTTCTCCCCCCTTAAAATCTTTGGTTACAATGTTCTTCTCTACCCCACCAAAGATGGAAACAGAATCCAGATAATCTTCCCGATCTTCATTGATTTGACCTGCCGCCCCCGCAGAAGTTCCGCTGGTCCATCCGGTATTGCGCCACCCTCTGCGTCCGCCAAAACTAGACCTTGGATTGAAGATGATGTACAATCCTGCTGCAATGATGGCTACCGGCCAGAAGTAGGGCCTGAAATTCAGATCCGGCACGATGCGATCTAAAAGAAAAACAGAACCGATTAACACCGGAATGACCCAACCCCAGCTCCTGAAGTTGTGTTTGGCGCCTATGTAAAATCCGATGGTAATAACCAGCATTTCCCAACTGATCACCCAACGAGGTATTTCAGCTCCCAGCTTATTGGCCAGCAGAACACTTCCAACTACCACTACTATAACACCCGAAAGTATTTTCCCGGAATTGTTGTTGGATACAAAATTGTCTTCGTTTCTCTTGTTGTATGTTTCCATGATTTCTTAATGTTTTGATCAAAAGTAGATTGCAGTGACCCACCCTACAATGGTAAAAAGGCCACCTCGGGCCAAAAGTAGGTGAACACCCGAATTGCGTAGGTAAACCAGTCCCGGGCATTCGCCCATTGAATTCTTTACAGAATTACCTTAACTTCAAGGTTCAATTTTTAGTCCATTGTATCCATCTATCCCATTAAAGCCATGAAGCATATATTATTAGTACTCGCTTGTTTGCTCCTACAGCCCGGTCTATTTGCACAAAGCAAAGTGCCTAGCAAAGAAGCGCAGATGAAAGCTGCGGTAATGGCAGCCCCAGAAGAAATGCGTAATGGGGTGATGATCTATGGTTATTCTGATAAAGGTGATTTTATCGTACTGCGTCCAGGTAGCAATGACCTGATATGCCTTGCTGATGATCCCAATCAAAAAGGATTTAACGTGGCCTGTTATTATAAAGCGCTGGATTCCTTCATGGCCAGAGGCAGAGAGCTGAAGCAAGAAGGTAAAAGCTTTAAGGAGATTTTTGACATACGCGAAGAAGAAGTAAAGGCAGGCAAGTTGAATATTCCCCAGAACTCCAGTTTGTTTGTATTGTCTGGCCCTGATGAAGTTTTCAACGTGGTAACCGGAGAAGTAACGGGAGCCAATTTGCGTTCTGTCGTGTATATACCCTTTGCCACTTCCGAAAGTACCGGATTGCCTCTGAAGCCGGCTGCTCCTGGCATGCCGTGGATCATGGATCCGGGAACGCACAGGGCGCATATCATGATTACCCCTCCAGCCAAGAACAACTAGCTGGAAGTATTTCAATCAGGTACAATGATTGGTTTGTCGCAATAGGCACTTTTATTGTCATTATCATACCCACAGGTTCTGGCAGCCAAAGCTCATTTTTGTGTTAACTAAAACTACAACTCAAAATAACAATTACTATGGCAAGTGTAAGTACATACCTGAATTTTGATCGCAACACTGAAGAGGCTTTCAACTTTTACAAATCAGTATTTGGCGGAACTTTCTTTGGTGAAGGCATAATGCGCATGGGGGATATCCCTCCGCAAGAAGGCATGCCTCCGTTGGCTGAAGAAGATAAAAACCTGGTGATGCATGTAGAGTTGAAGATATTGGGAAATCACGCTCTCATGGGTACCGATGCACCAGAAAGCATGGGATTTAAACTGAACAAAGGAAATAATGTTTACATCAACCTGCAGCCAGATACCCGCAAAGAGACCAGACGGTTATTTGATGCGCTTTCGGCTGGAGGCCAGGTAACAATGGACTTACAGGACATGTTTTGGGGTGACTACTTTGGAAGTTGTACCGATAAGTTCGGTATCCAATGGATGTTCAATTGCAGCGAAAAGAAGTAGTGCAAGCCATAAGCAAAAGTTAGTTCACCATGACACTGAGTGGTGATATCTGAACTTGATGGTTATCGGTTGTTGGTGAGCACAAATGCACCCCAGTAGTAGGGTTCCGGGTACTTTTCTTTCAGGCTTGTCATCGCTTCGTGAAATGAACCTGACAAAGATTGCGACTTCATCAGCTGGCCATAAAACAAGGTCATAAACTGCATGGTGGCTTCATCGTCTACCTTCCAAAGCGAGGTGATCAGGCTTTGCACCCCTGCTTTTTGCAGTGCCCGCTTCAAACCAAAAAGTCCCTCACCTGGAACCACTTCTCCCAGCCCTGTTTCACAGGCAGAAAGCACCACCAGCCGTGAGCCAAATAAATTCATGTCCTGTATTTCTGCAGAAGTGAGTATTCCCTGAGGCGCCAGGCTAAAGCCACCATTAGCTAATTTCTTTTGGGCGCCTGCCAGCACCAGACCAGAACTGGACATGGTTTCAAACAAATTGTAATAGCCTGACTGCGACACTGGTTTGTCTATCCAAAAACCGTGTGTAGCAATGTGCATGACATCCACATTGTTATTTTCAAAAAGCTTTTGTTTGGAAGCACGCGTTCCCGTCAACAAAGTTGTGTTTGCATTGTATTGGTCAAATAGCTTGCTGATTGTTTCCACTTCCGTCTTGGTGCCTGGCAATGCCGCGATGGGTTGTCGCGAAAAGAATTCACGTGAAGTGCGAAGGGTGTCCCCCTGGGTTAGCACCTGCCCCTCCCCGTAGACAGGGTTACCCAACAATGTAGCTGTAGCGATGGCGACAGGTTGTTCTGTGTGTATTTCAGCAATGGTGGGCACCATCCTGATCGCTACTTCGTCCAGTAAGTACTTATTGGATTCACTATTGAATAAAGTATTGGGGTTGATCAAATGAAAAATACCATCCGGTGCATAGTATACTTTCTTTATGCCTTGTAAGGCATCGGCCAGCGGCTGCCAATATACTTTAAATGAATTTTCATCTTTCAGTTTAAACTGAATGCTGTTGCGGTAGCGTTTGAAGTGTCGCCCTTCCATGCTCTCTCCCTCTTCAGGAAATACAACCACTTCAATAGGTCCCGATTGCTTTACAATCAATGCCGCATATTTTATCTTCTTACCGTAGTAGGATTTATGATTTTCCTGATAACGAATAATCTCCACTCCCGCTTCCTCCGCCTTCAACTGCTTGCGCAGAGAATCCGTGGGGGGAATATAATCATACCGCATGCTTTCAGTATCGCGCGCTTGCCGCACCAACTTCTTCTCTACTTCTATTATTCTGTTTTTCACTAGAACCATCCCTGCCTTATCCGGTTCTTCTTTGATGTACAATTCGTTGAGGTATTCACGCAGCACCTGCCATTCAATCGCCAATCGCTCTACCTGTGGGTCAGTAGACCGGTTGATATCATATAACAAGTTGTAATTTCCTCTAAGGATGTACGCGTGCTGAAACAGCGCCTGATGGAGACAGGTCTCCATCAGCTTGTTGATAATTTCAGGGTCCCCGTTTTCACGATACGCATTGAATACGTTTAAAAACCTACTGAAGGTTTCCTGTTGTTTTTGCGAATAGTAAAGTTGGGCCTGCTCAGAAAATCCCAATCTAAAAGCCAAAGCCCTCAGGTTTTCAATAACAAATAGTTCCTGATAAAGGAAAAGCGACTGCTCCAACCGATCATCTCGTCCCAGCAGAAAAGCTAGTTCCTTCATCCAGTCGTTGGCCAGAAAGTACTCTTGTTGTGTTTTCAGTTGTTTGATCTGATTCCAATAAAAGTTGTCATAAATTTCACTGCCCAGGAACCCCAGCTTTTGCGCCAGCTCCCTGCTGCTCAACAGCTCCCAGTAAGCCAATAGTGCATTGTCATCAGTACGTATCTCTTCAAGTAATTTGGCCACGGAGTTGTCCTTCTTCACCGGCACCTGAAGTTTGGCCTGCAACAAATCCTGATTCCTTCCTTTCAACTTCAGTTGAGCAAGTGACTTGCCCTTGAATTTATCCATCTCACTTTGCACATATGCATCACACAGCACATAGAGTGAATCTGCTTTTGAATAGGCACCCTGAGATTCATAAAAAAGACCAACTTCCTTCCAAAAAGACAATGGAGCAAATTGATACCCACAGACATAGGCTAGCGCAGCATCCCGCACAGCATGCTCACCTTCAATGAACAAACCCGTTTCTACATAATACTTAAGCTTCGCGATTTCAAAATCCTGCATTCCATTGGACTCACTCAAGGTATTGGCAAGATGCCTGAAGCTGCTTTTAAAAATGGTATCGGAAGTAAGTGTTTCCCAAAGCGGAAGTACGAGGTTAATGTGTTCATTGGCTGCGCTGATGATCAGGTCTGCCGATTCATAATCTGCTACCCGAATAAAATGCTTCAGTGCCGGCACGGTGTGCTCCTTCCATACCACGGGTAGCGAAGTGAGGTTATCATTGGAGAAAGCAATTTTATTTCCATAGAACCCACTTTGCTCCATGTCATCGAGCAGCCATAAGCTATCAGGTAAAATTTTGGCTACCAGCGTATCATAACCTGTTTTGATCAGGTCTTCCATTTTCATCGCTTCTCCCAATCTGAAATTGACACCCTTTCGGTCCTCTTCTGTAAACATTGGATGGGTTTCCCCCCACTTAAAAATTCCTGAATACAAGGAGGATACTATACCGGGTTCAATAAAAAGCAATGCTGCTGCCTTGTTGCTACCCGCAAACGCAAATGCACTATCTGCATATTGTAAAGCCACACGGAGGTCGCGCTGCTGCACGGCTGTGAGCACCGAATGCACCTGCTTGTAAAATACTTTTGCGTCTTCATACAATTGGTCTACAGGTACCTTGAGCATCTCTGCTTCGGAAAGGAGGTAGCTGCCATAAGTAAGAAAGGGGTATTGTTTTCTCCGCTCTGCATTCAGTTGATTGATGTCGGTAATTACACTGATGGGCAGCTGTACTTCCCAATCGGGTACTTGCCGGTACCCCTCAGCAAAATAGGCAGAGGTTAATCGGACAGTAATGTATTTGTATTTGGAAAATGTCACTTCATTCCAAAGTGATTCGTCCAAGGTAATGCGATACACTCCCTCTTTCAAAGCATCTTCGCGGTAGAAGGTATGAATGACTTTGGGTTTGGAATTTTTCCGTTCCGCTACACCGATTTCCCATTGGCTGTTGAAATTACCCAGGGCTTGTGCACAGCAACCGAGTTCCATTTCCAATTCAAGGTGAAGCGCAGTCTCCTCACTGTATGCGGATGTTTTCAAATAAGAGAACCAGGCACTGGTTACTCTGGTTTTGAAACCTACTACGCGCACGGGCACAGCCACTGAATTGCTTTGCGCTTGAAAGGCATTTTGGTCTTTAGCATAAAACGTACTGATCACATAGTAGGCGCCTGCTTGTAGTTGATGATGTATGGGCCTTTCCCCGTATGAATATTGAGGAATGGTACACAGCGAATCCAACAGCATCTGGTCATCAGCACCCGGGAGTGAATCCCTGGACGCAAGTACCACCAGCCTCCCTGGCAATTCCATAGTGTTAAATGGATCTCCGGTTACCGAGAAGTTGAACTTCAGGTTTTCAGATTCCAGTACCAGCAGGGCATTCGACTCACCTTGCGCGAAAGAAGTTACCGCGAGGGTATAGGCTTTTTTATCCTGACCCCAAGCTGTCATAGCTATCAGACACAAACAGCTCAAAACATATCGTTTTAACAACAGACCCATTCGATAAAAATAAAGACAAATAATCAATAACTCATCTTAAAGTGAAATAACGCTATGATTGGATCAATGCCTAAACCATATTTTTTTAATTGTGTAATATCCTTCCTTCGTTGAAGGATAAATGGTAGTGGTAGGAAAGCTGGTGAAATTAATTTGGTATCCTATATCTTATTCACTGTTTTCATAATATCAGGATACCTTGCCTTCATTGAAAAAGCTATTCATCATCTCTTTGGCAGTTGGCCTTGCTTTCAGCCTGGAAGTCAAGGCACAGCAAATAGTTAACGGTATTGTTGTAGACTCTGCTCGCTTTGCTCCTCTTCCTTATGTCAACATTCAAATCAAACATACCCTTCGGGGAACGATTACCGATCATACCGGTCAGTTCAGCATAACAGCTCAGCCTTCGGATACACTGGTATTTTCTTACATTGGCTACCATACAATGGAAATTCCCCTCCATGCCTGGGAGGCCAGTGTGGTCATTATGAAAGAATCAATAACGGTATTGAATACGGTGATTATCCAGGATGAGCTACCAGAAGATTATTACGAAATGCTTTTCTCCGAGCGAATCCAAGAGCTGCAAAAGGCCAACAGGAAACTCCCCTTTTACTTTTCACAAGGCAAGAAAGAGAAAATCAAGCTGCATCGTTTTGACAATGAACAAGCCCGTGTGCAAACCTACGTGGAGGTAGTGATCAACAATCCAGATACCAAGGCATCTCTGATGAAAAAATACAGCCTGACAGAGCCTGATTATTATGCTACACTGACGCGGTTCAATGAAAAGTATTACCGCGTAATGTACTATTTGAGTGCTCCTGAGTTACTGAGTTTACTCAATCGCTTTTTTAGAGCAGACTAATAAAAAAGCGGTTCGGAATTCACACTCCGAACCGCCACCCAACAACACAACCAACTACAATTATTTATGTCCTCTCCGTGATTTTTTCATCTTGAAGTCCAGTGTAAATTCCTCAGTCACACCATCCTGAGTTCGGGTAGCCACATCATCGCAGGTGCCATCACCAAAATCGATGGAGTAAGTCACATCTCCAACAGTATTTTCTACCACCCCACTCATGATCCAAAAACAGCTGGCATAGGTTACCAGCGGACTGGTAATTTCACGTTGGTAAAATACTCCCTCTTTGGACACGCCATTGGAAGTACCAGTAGTCTCAAACCCATCGTCATCATGATCTTCCGTATTGGCTCCAGCAATTTGCGTGCGCACTTTGTCGTGCAACCAAGTTATCTCTTCCCCATCTGGCGTTACGATAGTACCATTGATCATGGCAACGGCATACGTACCATTACCATTATAGGTATAGGTTTCTGTGCCGTTAAAGACATACCCGTTAACTGAATAATTATCATAATTGACAATGCGCTGCGATCCAGTTTCTTTCTTTGATCCGGTAACGTTAGTCACTATCTTACCCGACTTGGTCACCTCATTGCTTGTACAGCCCTCCCCGTAATCCAGGGTGATCGTCTTTGGATACCCTCCGTCAGTGTCCTCTTTGGTCACTACCATACAATCTGAGAAACCGAAACACGAACCATGACCTCCTCTTCCGGAATTACTGGTTGTATTGGTCACCGCATTGTCCACATCTATGGACGACTGGGCGAATACACTTTCAACAAAAGCAACGGCTTCAGAGGTTTCTGCCTCCTGTTCTGAAATTCCTGTTGTGTCTTCACAACCCATCATAAAAGCCAACGACATCATTCCCACTAAAACTACTCTTTTCATAAATTTTAAATGTTTAATTAATCAATCCCTCAACGCAACCAATCGTTTTATCTTTTGAACTATTCAACCAACTGCCCATTTTTCTCAACCAATTGCCGAGGTGTTGTAAAAGCCGGGTATCTCTACCCGACTTTTATCACCTAACCCAAACTATGTTTTATTCATCTGCTGTTTCGAACGGATCAAACTGCCATATGTCATCAAACCTCAGGGAAAGCGATCTTCCTGTAGTGATGTATCCATAATTACCCACTGCAAATCCAATCGCATCTTCTCGCGCCACTCCTTCGAATGAAGTCTTATTCGTCCATGTATCCGATACAGGTTCATACTCCCATACATCACTGAGCATTTCTGTGGTAGATCCTCCTACCAAATAACCATACCCATTAAGTGTAAAAGTACTTGCACTGCTTCGAATCAAAGAATAATCATCACCATCTTCTTCATCATCATTCACCAGGTCATTTTTACCTATCCATGTATCGGTCTCCGGATCGTATTCCCAAAAGTCAGTTTCGAATATGCCGTTGTTTTGTCCTCCACCTACATACCCTTTGCCATTGAGTTCAAAAGCAAATGCATTGGTGCGTTTCGCGCCTCCTATACTTACCTTTTGTATCCATGTGTCGTTATCATCATCGTACTCCCACCAATCTTTGAGATCACTCCCATCGTAGCCCGCTCCCATAAATCCTCTGCCTGCGATGGTAACTGCTACCCCACCAAACCTGCCGCTACCAGCAAAGGCTGCGACTTCCGTCCAAGTATTGGTATTCGGATCGTACTGCCAAAAATCATTCAATCGGTTAGTGCCATCATAACCTGTTCCCACATATCCCTTATTGCCAATGGCAAAAGCCACCGCACCGTTTCTCGCTGCACCTGGCAAGTCAGCAATACGAAACCAGGTATTCAACGTGGCACTGTATTCCCAAAAATCCCTTAGCCTATTGGTGCCATCAAAACCTGTGCCCACAAACACACGCTCTCCAATCATAAACGATACCGCTCCACTTCGGCCCACTCCTTCAAAGTCTGACTTGCGTGTCCAATTGCCCAATGCTTCATCTTCTGTAATAACAGCATCTGTACACCCTCCCAGCGCGAGAAAAAACAGACTAAGAATGGTTATCGTTTTAATTTTCATTGTGAATTAGAATTTAGTTTTGTGTAATAAATTTTAAGTTGAATGTCCTCCGTGCCCGTACCCAGCACAGTTCGATCAATTGTGCCGCCAGTTCCTGGATTAGTTACCCCTATTAAAAGCTGATAGTCTTCTTCAGATTGATTGATCAATGACGACAGATAATCCGTCATAGTAAGGGAATAATAATTCTTGATATTAAAATCCTCATCGAAGTACAGCGTTGAAGTAAGGATCAAATTGGTTTCTGCATCTACTAAAGCGTCTACAGGCGTATTATTTTTATCAACCAGGTAGACTGACAAAGTTGGAGGAAGAGGAAAATTGCCACTAATGGTTCCTACCTTGGGTGTTATGACCAACTCAGCCTGAAGTATGGCTATATTACTTAGCTTATTTACAGAGGGAAATTCAAGTTTTGTAAAAATACCAGACCCACCCTGGATGTATGCCTCTCCATCTGTAGCTGATGAGGGTAGCGCCACATTCGTAAACAAGGATGATAAAGCAGTACCTGAACGATCTGTTTCAATTTTGTTGTATTGCAGCTCCGCCTGATATAAAGGAAAGTCGCGATACTTACTCACACGCACATCATTTTCCTGATCCCAATACCAAAGTCTTATTTTTGTTTTCTCAGCGTCAAATCCAATTATAGACTGATTGGCTGATGAGGTGTTGGTTATCATCACTCCATAAAATTCATTGACAAAGGAGGAGTTATCACGCACGATCAGGTCATTGGATTTCTTGTATTCCAGCCAGGCTCTTCCTATTGAATTATCGAGGACTATCTCCAGTGAGTCGCCAGATCCTGGAAAAGGGCGATACGAGTAGGAAGCAATAGGCGCAGGATTGTAGCTTGTTTCACTAACATTGTAGAGGCCAGCGTAACTATAGAAAAGTGAAGGTGTTGTATCCAGAAAGTCGTAGTCTCCTATTAATCGTCCTGTAATTGGCTCGTTCAGTTGAAAAACACTTAGGGATTGATTGACTGTAGTATCACCATAGTAATAGGAATCGTAGTACAGCACCAATTCTGCTCTGTCAAACAATACCTCATCGCTAATAGTCCATTGCTCCACCCCTCCAGTTTCTTCTGACAGCAGTAAACCAAACTGCATGTAGGAATGACTGGAGGTCTTTCCAAAGTATGGGTCCTGATAAGCCCCTACCAAAACTCTACCAGAAGATGATGTATCTAATGAATCGACTAGTAGCGTAGATGAAACAACCGACAATGTGTCTATGAAGTAAACACCTCCTATGGAAGAGGTTACACTGTTAAAACCCAGGGTGCTCTCCAATGAATTATCACAACCAATTATTAAAGTCACCATGGAAGCCCACCATATCATTCTCATAACTAAAGTCACTACTTAAACGGCAGCAATATTGAAGCACAATATTCTTCCCTGGAAATATATTCAACCAACAAGGTGCATTTCTCAATCAAGGATATGCCCATACAGTTATCTTACTGCGAGGGCAATTGTCCTTGATCTTCGTTCACTGTTTAACTGAAGTTGTATTTGATGGTTCATTTCTGTTTGCGAAGACAAAATTTCTTCCCAAATGATCCGCTGTTTTGCATTAAGAATACTCAGGTACTGATTGTTGGCATTCAAGATCGCCAGCGCTATCTTTAAATAAGCCTCTTTTCTATCCACAGGAATAATCTTGATTGCCTCCTTCAACCGCTGTTGATATTGTGCTTCTATTCTATCGGCCACCTGCAATTGAAGGTCATCCAGTTCTAAACGCTGCACACTCATCAGCTTGATCTGCGTGCCTTGATCCCTTTGAGCAAATGTTAAACCAGGCAACAAAAAGAAAAGGAAAACAACTAAATGCCTCATCCTTCGTCATCATCATGTCCTCTCATTCCAGGCCCTCTGCCTGGTCTGCCTTTCTTGCCTGGTCGTTTCATCTCACTCCATTTCTTCCATTGCTCCTCAGTAAGTATCTCCTTTAATTGATCCGCATGTTCCTTTCTTGAAGCTTTCATTTTTGCCATTGCTTCCTTTCGCGTGAGCTCCATGTCTTTGTTTACTTCAAGTACCTTTTCATATTGTGCTTCAGTCAGGTTAAGCTTCTCCTTCATTGTATTAGATATGTGCACATCTCTGGGCACATCTTCTTTTTTGCTTTGGGATTTATTATCCTGACCAAAACTATAGCTGGCAATCATCACTCCAACCACTGCTATCCATGCTGCTTTTTTCATAATTATTAAATTTGTTTCTCCTTTGAGTTTAATTAACTGAAAAAGATTAAGCCTCGTTTCAACCTTTCAATGAAGGCCTTCAATGACTAAACCAACAAGGCCTAAACCTCAACAATCAAGTACAAGCAGTTGACCACAAATACTTACTTTTGCAGAAATGCTACCCTTAAAAGGAAAAATTAGAACCAGAGTCCTCCTCATACACCTTGGCACCTGGCTTGTGTATCTCGGTATTGTTATCTATTTCCTCTCCGACCGATTTCCTATTGAATTTGCCGTAAAAAGAGCCTTGTTCCTGATTGGTATGCAATTACCAATAGTGTATTTCAACATGGAAATACTCATTCCCAAATTCTATGTTAAAAAAGAGTACTTCGCATTTGTTGCATTCAATTTGATTGCGCTGATCTTGTTTGCCTATCTGTCTGAAAATTTTGTGCAACCTGTAAATAATTTTCAGCCCTTCTCGCGCACACCTCCCCCGGATTTTGATGGCCGTGGCAGAAGGCCTTTCTTTTTGGCGAAATATTTCTTTAGTATAATCCCAAGCTTAATTCTTATTCTTATTTCTTCATTACTGAAACTTTCTCAAATCGCCAACAAGAGAGAAGTAGAAGCAGCCTTACTAAAGGGTGAAAATTTAAACTCGGAACTAAAGTTTTTGAAATATCAGATCAATCCTCATTTTCTATTCAATACACTCAACAATGTATACACCTTATCCTTAATTAAATCAGACAAGGCGCCAGATACTATCATGAAGTTATCTGAAATGCTGCGGTACGTTTTGTATGAATGCGGAGAGCAGGATCTGGTTCCGATCAGCAAGGAGATTAACTATATGAATAACTATATCTCACTGCAAAAAATGAAAGACAGTGAGATTAATAATATAGTTTTTGAGACCGATGTAACAAAAGACATTATGATAGCACCGATGCTATTTATCCCATTTGTTGAAAACAGCTTTAAGCACAGCAATATTGAGAACAGTGATCAAGGGTGGGCCCGATTTAGCTTAAAGTATGAGGAAGGTCGAGTTACATTTATTGCTGAGAACAGTTTATCCGATCAGTTGGAAAAGAAAGATGAAGCAGGAGGAATAGGGATTGAAAACGTAAAGCGCAGGTTGCAGTTGATATACCCTGGACAACATGAGATTGAAATAATTAAAAAGGACAAGGCATTTAAAGTGAAAATTGATATAATTCCGACCCCATGATTAAGTGCGCTATCGTAGATGACGAAGAGCTGGCAAGGACCTTGCTGACAGAATATGTACAACGAATGCCCCAGCTGGAACTTATTGGTCAGTTTAAAAATCCAATTGACTTAATTAAAAGTGAAAAGATTGATCAATTGGATCTATTGTTTCTTGATATACAAATGCCAACGCTTACAGGTATAGACTTTCTGAAGGGCCTAAAAAATAAACCCACTGTAATTTTTACCACTGCCTATCCCGATTATGCATTGGAGGGTTATCAATTGGATGTTGCAGATTATCTGGTCAAACCCATTTCGTTTGAACGTTTCCTTTATAGCGTACAAAAAGTATCTCCTCAAATAACAGGTCAGGAATATGCGCGGCAAGGCAATGCATTTATCAGCATCAATTCTGGCCACAAAATATTTCGTATCCAACCCGACAATATACTCTACATTGAAGGGCTAAAGGAATATGTTTCGTACTTTACAGAAGACGGCCAGCGAATTGTGGCACTTGAATCGCTGAAGAAATTAAGTGAGACCTTACCCCATCACCAATTTGTCCGAATCCACAAATCGTATATTGTAAACATCTCCAAGGTGAAAGTGGTAGAGGGCAATCAAGTACAAATTGGAACCAAAAAAATTCCTATCGGAGCCAGCTACAAAGAGGCTGCAATGAAAATGATTTTGTAAACAGCTCCTCTCCTTTTAATTCTTCTTTGGTGGTCTTCTCCCTTTCTGATTTCTAAATGGAGGTCTTCTTTTGCCAAATGATGGTTTCCGTTTGGCCCCGGGATTGTACACGGGAGTTTCTCCCAAATCCATGGGAGGCACTTCCTTGGGAATTTCTCTACCTATCAGCTTTTCTATGCTAGCAAACTTTTGCTGGTCTTTATCATTCACAAATGTAATGGCAGTACCTGTGCGTTGTGCCCTGGCGGTACGGCCAATGCGATGGATGTAATCTTCGGGATCAGGAGGTGCATCAAAATTTACTACCAGGTCGATACCTTCTACATCAATACCCCGTGATAAAATATCAGTGCCGATGATGGTGGATATTTTCTTGCTCTTGAATTCACGCATGATATGCTCCCGTTCCTGCTGTTCCAGATCGGAGTGAAATGCTTTCACCGATATACCATTGCGCCTCAGCACCGACTCCAGCTTTTTCACATTGTCTTTGGTGGAGGCGAAGATGATGATGCTTGAATAATGCTCCTGATTCAACAGATGCGTGAGCAACTCTACTTTTTGCGTATCATAAACCATGTAGGCCTGCTGCAATATGCCTTCCGCGGGCTTTGAAATGGAAATTGAAATCTGTTCCGGCTCAATTAATATTTTGTTGGCCAATGTTCGAATGCGCGGAGGCATGGTAGCAGAGAACATCAATGTTTGTCTTTTAACTGGCAAATGACTTACAATCTTGATGAGGTCCTCATAGAATCCCATATCAAGCATGCGGTCGGCTTCGTCCAGCACAAGGTGCTCGATGTGTTTGAAGTTTACCGTTCCTGATGCCAGGTGTGCAATAAGACGACCCGGAGTGGCGATGATAATGTCGGCACCTGACTCCAATGCTTTTCGTTGCTGGTCCCAGATGGCTCCGCTGCCTCCTCCGTACACGGAGATAGAACTTGCGTTGAGGAAATAGCCAAACCCTTCTACCTGCTGATCGATTTGTAAGGCCAGTTCGCGGGTGGGTACCAATATCAATGTATTGATGTGATGATTTTCCTGCTTGCTGATCTTATCCAAGATCGGTAGCAGATAGGCAGCGGTTTTACCTGTGCCTGTTTGTGCAGAGGCTACAATGTCTTTTCCCGCCATAATGGAGGGAATGGCTTGTTCCTGGATGGGCGTGGGTTGTGTAAAACCCATGGCGTTGAGACCATCCAGCAGCGCTGAGCTTAAATTAAACTCTTCAAATTTCACTTAATTGAGTTGTTGATTAAAAAATAATGATGATAACCGATTGACGATGTGAAGGTTATAGGGTTCACGGGGTGTCAGGGTTCAAAAAAAAGCCCCGAAAATATCGGGGCTTTATATGCACTCATAAGATGATTAATCCATTAATCGTACATTGACGGCATTCAAGCCTTTTTTACCTTCTTTCAATTCGAAGGTAATTTTGTCGTTCTCGCGAACTTCATCAATAAGGCCGGTTACGTGTACAAAATACTCCTGCTCTGATTCCTCTTCACGTACGAAACCAAATCCTTTGGTTTGATTGAAAAACTTAACTGTTCCTTGTTTCATTAGTAATATTGATTGTTAAATAATCTCGCAATGTAAGCAGAATTATTCAAATTCATCAATTTTATTTAAAATAGCCCCTTTAGCGGCACTTGGGGAACATTGGTTAGCCCTCTAATAAACAGACAAGGCGAGATCACCTCTCGCCCGTCTGTTTTATCAAATAAGTTGCTTTTTAAGCTGCTTTGTTCACTGTCTCCACTGTCAATTCACGCTGTTTGGCCAACTGAATAATATTCAGCTTGTTCAATACTTTAATCACCTGATAGGTAGGGTCAATTTCATGCCAGCGGATGCCTCCAAAATTTGCACGACCACCATTTTTGTGATGATTGTTGTGGTAGCTCTCTCCCATCATCAGGAAGTCTACCGGCAGGAAGTTGCGAGACGTATCTCCTACTTCAAAATTGCGGTAGCCGTATTTGTGCGCAAACCAGTTGATGATGGCACCGTGAATCGGGCTGAACAAAAACTGCAATGGCAATAACAGCCACAGCCACCAGTATTCGGCAAACTGTACATACATGCCTACATATAATGCACCCCAGAACAAACGCGATGGCCATGATCTGGCGATTTTGTCAAACGCCTCCCATTTAGGAACGCCTTCAGTGAAACGTTTTTCCGGCACCATCGAACCGTTGGCGATGGCTGAATAGATGGTTTTGGTTTTCCACATCATTTTCCAAATGCTTTCATCGTATTTGGGTGAATGGGGATCGTCCTCAGTATCCGCATAGGCATGGTGCATGCGGTGCATGACGCCATATCCAAAAGGACTGAGGTAATTGGAGCCCTGGAATATCCAGGTTAATACAAAGAACACTTTTTCAGTAAATTTATTCATGGTAAACGCCTTGTGAGACGCATAACGATGAAGGAAAAATGTCTGAAAAAATAGCGACAGGTACCAGTGCGCTATAAAAAAAATGAGAATGATCTTCATGTAGATTTAGGTTACTTTAATTAAACAAGCCTGGTTATGGCTGCTTTAATGAAGACAAAGAAGTACAGGATTTGTGACAAGATGTAGTGAAAAATATTCCAGCGGTTTATGCTGGTTTCACATCACTTTTGAAAGTGGCGATTAAATCGCTGGAAAAGCCCATTTCACAGGCTTTTGTAAAGTTCTCCACCCATTGGGGTTTGGCTGGCCAGTCAAAATTAATTTTTAGCGCTTCATCGTCAAGCTTCTTTTTAGCCCTGCTGAGCAATTGGCGGCAGTGGTCCTTTTTCTTTTCCAATACATCCTGCAGGGCATCGTAGTCGAAATTGAAGACTTCACGCAGTACAAATACAGCCCTTTCGAGAGGTTCCAGCTTATTGTGAAGCACCTTTAACGCTGCTTGCGTATCTATCTGAATATCAAGCTGGCTAAGGTCCAACTCCTTAAACTTATTAATGAAGTCAGGGAACTGAATTCCGTCAAGATATTCCTCCTTTTTGCGCTTCAGCGCTTGCAGGTGGTTAAGGCAATTGTTGGTTACCGATCGGATCAAATAAGCTTTCGTATTCTTGATCTTCTCCTTGTCAATGGAAAGCCACTTAAGAAAGGTATCCTGCACGATATCCTCAGCATCGGCCTTACACTTTACGATGCGTAAAGCGATGCCATGAAGCATTGGATGATAGAGCGCTATGGTTTGTGCCTGTGTCAAATTATGAATTGCTACAAAGATACGAGTATTGCATTAGAATCCACAAATAACCATTGAAGTCCAAAAATGTTCATTCATTGTTCCAATAGTGGCTCTCCTACTTTTATTCATTGGTTTCGAAGCATTGCCAAGTTATATTAGCACAAATCGATTTAATCATGAAGAAGTTCAATCTGATCCTGCTCTCTTTAGTTATTAGCATTGGTGCGATAGCTCAGAAAACGCAAAAGCCTGTTTTACACGGTAAACATTGGATGGCCATTACTGGCAAACCACTGGCTGCCACAGCCGGGGCCATGACCTTCCAAAAGGGAGGTAATGCCGTTGATGCCGCTTGTGCCATGCTGGCCGCCACTTCCACCATGTGGGATGTGCTCAGCTGGGGAGGTGAAACTCAGGCACTTATCTATAATCCTAAAACTAAAAAAGTAATTGCCATCAACGCATTGGGCGTGGCACCTACTGGTGCTACAGCTGACTTCTTTAAAGAGAAAGGCATGAAGTACCCTCCTCAGTTTGGGCCCCTGGCCGCAGTTACCCCTGGCACACCAGGAGGACTGCTAACCATGTTGGCGGAGTATGGTACGCTTAGTCTGAAAGAGGTGCTTGCTCCTGCTATGGAGCTGGCAGCAGGCTATCCCATCGAGGCCCAAACTGCTGACGCCATGGAGCGCGGCAAGGACAGAATTAAAGAGTGGCCTTATTCCAAGAAGGTATTTTTACCTCATCTAGGTGAAGAAAGAGAGGCTCCTGAAGCAGGTGAAATATTTGTACAGAAAGACCTGCTGGCCACGCTCACTAAAATGGTGGAAGCAGAGCAAGAAGCATTGAAGAAAAAGAAGAGTCGCAAAGAAGCCATTTACGCTGCTTACGATCGTTTTTACAAAGGTGACATTGCCAAAGAAATTGTGCGTGGTGCCCGCGAACAAGGCGGGCTGTTTACCGAAGCGGATCTGGCCAACTGGAAAGTGAAGATTGAAGAACCCCTCATGACCAACTACCGAGGCATTGATGTATACAAACTCCAACAGTGGACACAAGGACCGGTGTTGCTGCAAACGCTGAACATTTTGGAGAACTTTGATTTGAAGAGCATGGGCTACAACACTACCCAATACATCCACACTTTATACCAATCCATGAACCTGGCTTTTGCCGATCGCGACTTCTACTATGGAGATCCTGCCTTTGCACCTGAAGAACCAATGCAAGGACTGTTGTCAAAAGCTTATGCCAAAGAAAGGATGAAGTTGATCAACCCTACTAAGAACGATCCCAACATTGGGCCTGGCGACCCCTACCCTTTTGAAGGCAAAAAGAATCCTTACCTGGATCTGCTTAAAGACTGGGGAAAAAGTCAGACCTCTCTCAATAACTTTACACCGAAAGTGCCTGTGTTGGATCAGCAATATATAGAAGACTTTACCGCAGGTACTACTTCGGTAGAAGCTGCCGATGCGGAAGGTTGGGTGGTGTCCATCACGCCCAGTGGTGGTTGGGTGCCGGCTGTAATTGCCGGCAACACCGGAGTGGGTATGAGCCAGCGCATGCAATCGTTTGTTACCGATCCGAAAGAAAATCCTTTTAACGTAGTGGAGCCCGGTAAACGACCACGCGTTACACTCACGCCCAGCATGGCGCTAAAAGATGGCAAGCCATTTCTCTCCTTCGCCAAACAAGCGGGTGATGAACAGGATCAAAACCTCATTCAATTCTTTTTGAACGTGGTCGAGTTTGGCATGAATGTGCAAGAAGCAGCAGAAGCGGCTAACTTCAAAACGTACCAGATGTTTTCCAGCTTTGGCGACCACGAGAGAAAGAACGGTGCGCTCACCCTCAATTCCCAAATGCCCGACTGGACAAGAAAGGAATTAAAGGAAATGGGCTATCACCTTTCTTATGAAGACAGAACTTCGGGACCTATTAATGCGATCTTCTTCGATTGGAAGCATGGCAGCTTCTGGGGTGGCTCTAGTAATCATGGAGAAGATTATGGGATTGGATGGTAGGATGGTTTTTAGTTTTAGTTGTTGGCTATTTGCTATCGAATTGGATAAACCTTAATTAAGAGTTTAAGTTTATTTATCATAGGCTCGGCCAGCCCTTTCGTATTGTCTAATTTTTACGTTATTCAAATAGAAGGGAACCATGAGTAAACCTGCACCTACAAAAAAACCAACTGGCACTCCAGTAGTCTCTTCTGGTGGAAGCTGTTGTTCATCCAGTTTATTGGTTACAGTCTTCGCCAATACTATTGCTCCAGCAGCGTATAAGGCATGCTGTGTGTACCTTAAGGCATTACCTCCGCGCAAGCATTTCATTGCTTCAGGACTATCTCTTAAATCCTTTTTCAGTTTAGCAAATCGCCCTTTTATAATCTCACCATCATCTTTTGAATACCATAACAAATTTGATTTCCAGCCATCTGAAATGACCTTAGTTCGATATAAGTCAATTCTTTGTCCATCATGTATTCTTTCTGTAAATATTTTTCGGCCTTGCAAAGTTGTTACACCAATATAACGATACTTACCATTCTGATCATAACCTTCAATATGATGGATTCCTCTTATGCTTACCCTTGTACCTTCCTTGGAGTGTATCGTTACATAAGAAGTTGGTTGATTCTTTAAATCTGCATAATTCGTATAGATTGTACTGTCAGTAAGGAGCGTTATTTTAATATTTCCTTGTCCTGAGGCCAGATGAGTTATAAGGACGGATAAAAGAGTTGATATAATGAAACGCATAGGATATTCTTATTCTGTCTTTAGAGGTAATAAGACAAATCTAAATATCATCGCTAAGAAAAACAATATTGAAAAAACTTACTTCAGAACTTTCCCTAGCACCCTTACCACATTGCCTCCAGCAACTTTTTTTACTTCATCACTGGTAAGACCTTTGGCTTTGAGGGCATCGATCCATTGTGCAAGCTGAAGGTAGCTATCCAATACAGGTTTGTAGTTACTGTCCATATCCGTACCCAGCCCCACATGATCTACGCCCACCACATCAATCAGCCGCATGATGTTGTCAATGTAATCTTGAAAACTGGAATTAAAACCAGAAGGCCAGGCACCAATCACTCCCCTTGTCGATTTGATGATCTTCGCATGCTCTTTGCTAATGGCGCGAATGGCTATTGGCCTGTCATCAGTGAATTTCAAAATGCTGTGGGAAAGAATCAACGGTTGATTGGTGATGGCCGCCACATCCTTAACGGTATTATAGGAAGCGTGGGCTACATCGATCACCATTCCCAATCGGTTCATCTTGCGCACTACCGCTTTGCCCAATTTAGAGAGTCCATTGTGCTGTGAATCCGAAGTTTGCAAATCTCCCAATGGATTAGGCGCATAGTGTACCAATTGAATACAACGCACCCCATCAGCATACACCTCATCCAGTTGGTCTTCGCTTTCAAGGAAATCACCTCCCTCACAAGCAAAAAATACAGCTACTTTGTTTCTCGATGGATCTGTCAATTCATCAACGCGGGTGGCCTGGCGCACGGGCAAATCATTGCACAATGTTTTTAGTGCCGTTATTTGCCTTTTGTACTCTTGCCATGCCTCACCCTTTTCAAATTCCCGCGCTGGCACAACACCGGTGGGCGTTACTTGCGTAACCAACGTGTCCACCACAGTACTAAAGAAAGCACCTGAAAGTCCTGCCGTATTCATTTCATTGACAGTTTTCTTGAAGCCTGCATCATCTGCATAGTCGCTCATTCCCTTTCGGAAGAAACGGCCCGGATGTGCATGCAAATCGAAAGTAATGTCCTCTAACTTATTTGAATCATTGGTTAGCCACTGATTATCGGATAGACGGAATCCCATCAAAGTAGTACCCGCAGTTACCGTAAGGGCTTTTCGAATGAATTCCTTTCGCTTCAACATTTACTTCAGGATTTCAGCTTTCAACTTTTCTTCTACCACCTTACCATCTTTCATCGACACAAAATAACAATTGTATTCCGGTGCTAATGATACCACTTTAAACGGTTTTCCATTCTTGAAAATGATACCTGAGTAGTCATCCATGGCATAACCTGCCTTGAAGATGCCGTTCGCAATGTTCTTATGATACAAGGGTTGTCTGTATTCTTCACTATGGTAATGTGGACTGTGGCTGAAAGGAAGAAAGCCCAAGCCTTCCACTACACTTAATTCTTTGGGTCGTGAATCGGTGGTGCCATTGTCAAACCAACAGAGCGACCCTGCACTTCCACCTGCCAGCACTATTCCTTTTTGCAATGCCTTTTTTAGCACCACGTCAATGCCCTGCGCTTTCCAAATGGCCATCATGTTCAGCGTATTTCCACCTCCTACATAGATGGCATCCATGCTGAGCAATACCTCTTCAAAGGTTTCCTTTTGATTGTAAGAACTTATCCAAACCTTTTGCACGTGTGGCTCCACAGAGAGATCTGATACCAGATCGTAAAAACGAATGATGCCTTGTTCGCTGTCCCCTGAAGCGGTAGGCAGGTAACAAATTCTGGGACGCTCCTTGCCCGTGAGTTTAATGATTTCTTTAATGAAATGTTTATTCTGTCCTCCTCCAAAGGGAAAGATGTATTGATCCTGAGCCTGGCTTACCATGGCGCCTGTTACTACCATACAAATGAGTGCTATAATTTTCTTCATGGTAGAAAAGTACCACAAATCAGAAAATTATAAAAGAGCAAGGTTATGAATGGGTGCAACTCACGAAGACGCACCCATTTGAGTGAGGTTAATAGCCCTTTTTAGAAACGCTCTGCGCTCCGAACGTTGGTTGATTTGAATTTTGAAATCTGCGATTGGGATTATGCCCTCTTTGGTTTTTGATGTATTGTTTCTGAGCACGATTACCATAGCTGGTAGCCGTTGCTCCCCAGTAATTTGGGGATGCGCACGATGTTAAGGCAATCAGTAAAACGGCTACCCAGGTAACGCCTCGATTTTGCGATTTTACAAACAAAAGACCTGTTTTCTTTGTTAAATTAATTGATTGAGAAGCCATAGACGGACTTTGAGTTTATAAATTTGCTCAAAGATCAGGCTTCCTCCTCACTGGCTTTTTGAATTAACCTCTACAATCTTACATCAGTAATTCAAGTAGTAAATAACTCGCCTTGGTTAAAAACGATTAACATCAACACGGCTAAAATAAGCATCAACAGTAAAGCGGTTTGCTACTCATTCCTACAAGAATCCAGCTGAATTATGATTCACCAACCACAATATGTATCTAAAGTAATTTTTCTTTTGTTTCAATTTGTCTAGTCAGCAAACCAACCCAATGAATATGCAAAGTGACCCTTCATTCCGCCCTTAGCTATTCACCAAGTTTAAAATTTCAGCTTTCCAAGTCTGATGCCTTCAGTTAATCGTGATGGCGACATTGCCTATTTTCTCACCTGTCTCCACATACTTAAATGCCTCCGCAATCTGCTCTAACGAATAAGTACGGTCGATCACAGGTTTGTATTTTCCTTCCTCAATGATTTTCTTTAATAATACAATACTTCGCTTTATGTCAGGCGGATAGGGAAACTTAACTTTCCTTCCTCCCTGACCAGGCAAACTACCCAAGATGGCGGTTGTCAGAGAGTACCATACATTTTGAATCATCCAACCCAGTTCGGAGGAGATATAGACACCACCGGGTTTTAAAAGGTGTTTACACTTTCCGAATGAACTTTTACCTACCGTATCAAAGACAAATTCATATTGCTCATTGTCTTTGGTGAAATCCTCCTGTAGGTAATCAATGATTCGATTGGCACCTATCGATTGCACCAACGGCATGGCCTGAGTGGGACAGACTGCAGTTACTTCAGCACCAAAATATTTCAACAACTGTACAGTTGCTACCCCTATACCTCCTGAAGCACCATTGACCAACACTTTATCTCCCTTATTGAGCTTCACTTTGTTGATAAAATTGTAGGCGTAATGTACTCCTTCAATACAGGCTGCTGCCTGTTTGTAGTTCAGGTTTTGAGGTATGATGTCAATTCCCTTGTCGGCCTCCATCACAAGGTATTCTGCATAGGAACTTGCGCCACCATCCGCAAATCCGAAAACACGATCACCCACTTTAAAAGCGGTTACCTCATTTCCGATGGCTGCCACCTCTCCTGCAAATTCAGTTCCCAGTATTTGCTTTTTTGGTTTGAAAAGTCCCATCGTCAGTCGCATGATCGATGGCTTGGCACGTAGGTTAGCGCAATCAGTGCGATTAACAGATGCAGCTTTCACGCGCACCAACACTTCATTGTCATTTGGAAGAGGTCTAGGTACTTCGCTAAGTTGTAAAACATCTGGCGGACCGTACTCAGTGTAAACGATTGCTTTCATACCTTCATAAAGATAAGCGTATTTTGCACGTTGCTAAATGAGATCTTGAAACGGAAATTAAAAGATTTGTAAATAAAAAAGCCTGTCATCAGAGACAGGCTTTTATTTTTTCTTCCTTAGGAATTATTTCTCCTCCGCTTGAATTTGCTTCGCTACTGCTTGCACCTTGTCCAATACACGCAACAAGTTGCCACTCCATAAGGCTGCAATCTGCTCTTCGGTATACCCCCTTCTTACCAGTTCCATAGTTATGTTGAACGTTTCTGACGCATCCATCCAGCCATGTACACCACCACCTCCATCGAAGTCTGAACTAATGCCTACATGTTCCAATCCGATTTTCTCTACCAGATAGTCGATGTGATTTACAAAATCTGCCACATCCACAGGAGGCGCCACAGGGTTTACCTCTGTTTCAATTCTTGACTTTGCTTTGTCTCTTATCTCAGAATACTTGTTAATGTATGCTTCTCTGGCCTCATCCGACATGTTGCGAATAGCAGCTCTTTCCTGTATAACAAAACCTTCTGATGCAGCTACTTCTGCAATGACAGCCTCTGCTTTGTCGTTGTGTGCATTGTTCTTTTCTGCGTTAACATAACTTTTAAATGCCACAGTTTGCACCACACCTCCATTTTCTTTCAGCATCATCAGCTGTTCATCATCCAGATTACGGCTCACATCATTTAAAGCACGTGCTGAAGAATGCGAAGCAATAACAGGCGCTTTTGACAAGCGCATCATTTCCATGTTGGCAACTTTGGAGGGGTGCGACAGGTCAATCATGATGCCCCATTTGTTCATTTCTTTGATCACTTCCTTTCCTAAGTCACTTAATCCATTGTGCAGCCAAACACTATCCCTTTCACCCGTGTTGGAGTCGCTCAGCTGGCTGTGTCCGTTGTGTGCCAATGACATGTAGCGAGCTCCTCTGTCGTGAAACTCCTTTACCCTTTTGATATCTAAACCAATGGGATAGGCATTCTCTACGCCTATCATGGCCACCTTTTTTCCAGAAGCCGCTATTCTGCGCACATCATCAGAGGTAAGCGCCAACTCGATTTTATCAGGTGCAATCTCTTCACACAATCTATGTATGGCTTTGAATTTATCATCAGCGTTGGCGTAGGCTTCCTCATATCCTTTTTTAGTGAGTTCCCCCTGACCGGTGTACACGATGAACCAGGCCACATCCAACCCACCCTCTTCCATCTTGGGAATATTTACCTGCGTATTCAAACGTTGTGTATAGTTGGTTTCAGTGGTAAAGTTGTCGGTATTGATGTCGTCATGAGTGTCGAGGGTGATTACCCTTTCGTGAATGCCTTTGGCCTTCTCTATAAGCTCTTCTTCTGTTAGTGTTGCCGTTTCTTCTGATTTTGGCTGACTGCAAGCCGAAAAGAGGAGCAACAAAAGGACTGATAACGAATAAGTTAATTGTTTCATGTTGATGGTTTGATAAGACTAGGCATAAACTTAGCAATTATACCTGCCTCTGCGCACAGAATTATGTGAATGGCGTAAAAAAACGAGGGATCCGTACATCAGTGGCCGTAACGAATCCCTCCTTGTTTATATCCCGGTTTACAAAGGACTGGATCGGTAGATACCGTGGCTCGCAGGTATCAACAATTCGTCATTGACAGTATAGGTGATGTCGTGATCTGTAGCGTATAGGCCTTCACTATCAAATGTGGGCACCATTTTTATTTCTTTGCATCCGTTGTAAGGCTTATCACAAACTTTAATGATCAGTGATCCATCGAATTCAAAGTTTACTGTCATGTACCTTCCATTTCGGGACACATGTTGTGTCATGGTAAAGCCCTCTTCCTGGGTTCCTTCGATAAGACTTTCGTAGGTCACTCCGTAGTCTTTACTTATGTAATAATAGATGATCATATTGCCCAACGGGTTTGCATTGCTTGAGTAAACTGCTGTGCCATCGGGACTTAAAAATCTAGGTCCATCTCCGTTCTGCCCTTTCTTATCTGAACCCGGTATCAATTGCCAATCAATGCCGTTGGCAGAGGTGTAGACTGCCTGATCAAACTGAGGAATTCCAAATCCAGTGCCACCCAAATTGTAGGTAAAATTCCGAATGGTCATTCCGTAATATTTTCCATCCTTAGCTTTTGTGGTGAGGTTAGGCTTGGGTTGATCCGTTGCTTTTAGTGTCCATGTTTTACCATCAGTGCTGATGTACGTTCCCTGACTGGTATAGGCAATGGTTTTATCCGTTTCATACAGCAAGCTGATGACTTCACCTATAGGGGAAGTGGCGTAGGTTTTTTTATTCACATCATAAACCTTGTTCCTCATGTAAACGTATTCACCCACCAAATAACTTTTGTCTATACTGCTATTGCCATAACTTAATGGAAGGTATTCGCCTGCACCGTTTTTATATTTTATAATTCCTCCCTCTGCCCTGTCTCCATTTTCAATAAACCCGTGCGTGTACACAGTACCCCCAATGTCTTTCAGAGGAAACACATACTCGGTTTTAGATATGGCATTGCCGCTGGCTTTAAAAACAGCCAATGCCCCTGTGTTGGAATAGATATTTACATAGGCTTTATCACCAAAAAGTTTTAAACCTCCTTCTGTGTTTAAATAACTTTGAAACTCCGAGGGGTAATTATAGTAGGTAATTTGTTCTGATGGCGAAATGATCAGACACCCTCCTTCCTTGGCATAGGCAAAATAACCTTGGCTGTAGGCGGTTTTTACACGGCTCAAATTCAGCCCATTACCACCAATTTTTGTGTAGTCCAATGAAGGGAGTTGTTTTTCGGTATAGACTTTGGCGGTGACATCAAATTCTGCAATCGTCTTGGTGCCGGGGACAAAAAAGCCCAGCTTCTCACCAGAAACCCCTGCATAGTTTGACTTGTCAAGTTTAGCATGAACACCGGTAGATACGAAGGCTCCATTTTCATAGACATAAAATGCATTTTTGCCCAATAAAGGATCATTTTGTATGTCAATAATTTTTCCCGTTTGGGTAACCGCGAGAGCACTTGTAATGCTTCCATTGGGTGAATCGAGGTCATACACAATCCCTTTAATCGTTAATAGTCCGTCATTGCTGATGTTGGAATCAATTAACGTATTTCTGTCGTTAAAGCTGAACTGAATGGGCAGGGCCTGTACGCTTTGCCCTCCATCGGTAGAATAGTAGTGTTTTACTGTCGTATTTTCCTGGTAAGAAATTACAATGTATTTCTCGTTTTCACTTACGCTGATGGTATTGGCCATTGCATAAGGTGTAGGTGCCATCAGTTGAGTAAATGTGAGATTTTGAGCACCACCAGTCAATGCATCCAATTCATCTTTACTGCAGGATACTGCGGCCATTAATGCTATAGCCAGCCATGTTGATTTTACTATTCTATTAGGTGACATAATCGGAAGATTCAAATTTCATGCAAGCAAATTGTATTTGCTGTTGAAATCCATACCGTTATGACGGTATATTAATATCCGTGGGCAACGCTATTAGGCGGCCAAATTAAACGGTATTGTGCAGAAGCGATTTTGTTAAGCATGTAACCCCTATGCTTAAACAAGAAAAACTTACATTCAGTTTGAGCAAGTGGATTTTTTGAGCTAAATTCCTAACTCAATCTTTTCTCAACCAAAAATTAGTAACTGCTATGAAAAAACTGATTATTCCGTTATTGTTGCTCGCCTTTTCCTGCGAGAATGTTGAAGTAGAAAAAAGTGCTTCTAAGCTTGACCCTTCTCTATTGATGAGTTTGGCCAGCAAGAACGCTGATGGCGCGCGCAAGACTGTTACCTCCTCCGGAGATATTCTTGCTGATATCAATGCAGCCCTTGCCAGCAGAGGTATGCAAATCCAGGTTTCCATGATGGAATATTATGGAGCAGACGAAACAGGCAACACAGTCTTTTTTAACAATCGTGGCAACAAGCAACTTTCGGCCGATTTTGTACCCGCAGATCCAAGACGTGGTGGAGATGCTGATATCAAATATCTCATAGACGACACTGAAAGTTCAACTTCCAGCGGTCTTACAGGCGCACAAACTAACAGTGCAATTACATCATCTATGAACACGTGGAACAATATCTCATGCTCGAGCGGATTAGCCATCAACACTTTTGGTCCTCTGCCAATTGATTTTGGTATTGTTCAATTTATTTTTGGACTAGGTGGCAATGGCGGCTTGTTTACAGATGTAATGCATGCAGGATTTTTGCCCGCTCCTTTGTTTGATGCCATTGCTCCTAATGGAAGTTCATTTATTCTGGGCGTTACCTTTACTTTCAACTGGGTAGACGGTGATGGCAATCCTACAGACATTGACAACAATGGAAAAACAGATGTAGCACTTAGAGAAATCTATTACAACGATACTTTCGGCTGGAACATTGGATCAACTTATGACGTAGAAACTGTTTCATTGCATGAAGCTGGTCATGCACTGAGTCAGGGACACTTTGGCAAAGCATTTAGAAGTGGTGGAAATAATAAACTGCATTTCTCACCAAGAGCAGTGATGAATGCTGCCTACAGTGGGGTGCAAAGAGAGATTGCCGAAACAGACAATGCCGGACACTGTAGTAATTGGGCCAGTTGGCCAAACAACTAAATCAAACTACACTGTAAAAACGCTGTGCTATTGTGTGCAGCGTTTTTTTTATGAATAACCACCAACTAATACCTAACCTGAGCAACAGCAGTGAATCACCTATCAAAATGTATTAAGAACAGATATCTTTGCAGAGGAGGGAATTACACATGACTGAATAGGAGCTTCCTCGAAATATCATGAATTGGATTTTACTGATCATTGCTGGTCTCTTTGAGGTGGCCTTTGCTGCATGCCTTGGCAAAGCCAAATTTGCTACTGGCACAACGGCCATTTATTGGTACACAGGATTCCTGGTTTGCCTGGCTATCAGTATGTACCTGCTGGTGAAAGTAACCCAACAATTGCCGATTGGTACAGCCTATGCGGTATGGACCGGAATCGGAGCAGTGGGAACTGTACTAGTAGGCATTTTTTTGTTTAAGGAACCTGCCACCTTCTGGCGCTTGTTTTTCATTATCACGCTCATAACCTCTATAATCGGACTAAAGGTAGTGACACACTGAAGTCAAAATCCGTAAAACTGTCCGTAATCGGTCACGATCAGCTTCTTTGGGATTGGGTAATATTGACTCACTAAATCCCTTATTGACCGCACATCCATCCGAAGGAATACTCCGACAATGGATGCTTTCATTCTTAAAATATAAAGGCCAAATTAGGCCACTATTTTCAACTCAAATACAACCTATGAAGAACCGATTTATTTTACTATTCACTTTGCTTCTTTCGGGATGGAGTGCCTGGGCACAGGAGACCTTTCCCCGAAATGATGTAAAGGACCAGCGGGCTGGCATGTATGCCTTTACCAACGCCACCATTGTAGTGGATCCGCAAACCACCTTACAAAATGCCACCTTGCTCATTAAAGGTGACAAAATAGAACAAGTAGGCACTAATCTTTCCGTTCCAAAAGGATATGCCATCATCGACCTGAAAGGGAAGTACGTCTATCCTTCTCTCATTGATATGTTTACCAATTATGGTCTTTCTGAAGTCGAGCGTTCACGCGGTCGCGGTTTTGGTGGAGCAGAACAAACAGAATCCAAAACCAAAGGAGCCTATAACGCCAATCAGGCCATTCGCTCGCACTACAATGCTGCAGATGAATTTACCATCGATGCCAAGACAGCAGATGAAATGAGGAAATCAGGATTTGGTGCAGTGCACACTTCTAAGCCAGACGGACTTGCACGTGGTACTGGTGCTTTCGTAACCCTGAATGAAAAAAATGACAATACCGCCTTATTGAGACCAAAGGCATCTGCCAACTATTCATTCGATCGCGGATCATCCACACAATCCTATCCCGTATCTGCCATGGGATTCATCGCATTGCTAAGACAAACCCACATGGATGCAGCGTGGTTTGGAAGTCAAAACCCAAGGCCTTTTGCGGATAATTCTTTAGAAGCGTGGATACAATCCCAGCAACTTCCTCAAATATTTGCTACCAACAGTTGGATGAACGTATTGCGTGCAGATAAGCTTGGAGACGAATTTGGCGTTCAATACATCATCAAAGGTGAAGGAGACGAATACAAACGAATCAGTGACATCAAAGCTACCAACGCTTCCATGATCGTTCCTGTGAACTTTCCTGATGCCTATGATGTAGAAGATCCTTTCGATGCGGAAAAAGTGACATTGGCGGATATGAAACATTGGGAGCTCGCCCCTACCAACCTGGCTGCGCTCGAAAAAAACGGTATTATCTTTTCAATCACCACTTCCGGCTTGAAAAAAACAGCAGATTTCCTTCCTAACCTCCGGAAATCCATAGCCAACGGCCTTTCAGAAACCGCAGCGCTTAAAGCACTCACTACCACACCAGCACAACTATTAAAAATAGATAATCAGGTAGGTAGTTTAAAGAAGGGAATGCTTGCCAACTTTATCATTACATCCGGCAAGTTGTTTGATGAAAAAACTGTTATTCACCAAAATTGGGTTCAAGGTGAGTCTTACAACATCAAACCACTTGATGCCCGCGACTTTAGCGGAACTTATAACCTATCTATCAACGGTACCAGCTACAACCTTGAAGTAACAGGTGAAGCTGGAAGTCACAAGGCCAAAGTGAAAGTAGATACCACTTCAATAGATGCTAATGCCAAGTTCACCAACGACCTCATTACCCTTAGCTTCAAACCTCAAAAACAAGGTGGAGCCATCAGGCTATCCGGATGGAGTGAAGGAAACGGATGGAAAGGAAAAGGACAATTGGCAGATGGCACCTGGATAAACTGGACCGGCAATCGCACCGGTGATGCCGCCACCAAAAATGGACAGAAACCCAACGACAAAAAAGAAGTGCTGGGTAATGTTATTTATCCTTTCTCTGGTCATGGCTACCCTAGCTTGCCAGCATCAGAAACCCTGTTGATCAAGAATGCTACCGTGTGGACCAACGAAACAGATGGCATACTTCAAAATACAGATGTATTGTTGAAAGACGGTAAGATTTCCAAAATAGGTAAAAACCTAACCGATGCCTCTGCCAAAGTTGTAGATGGCACAGGCAAGCACCTTACAGCCGGCATCATAGATGAGCACTCTCACATTGGTGCTGCCAGTATCAACGACATTGCTACTAATTCCGGTATGGTGCGCATTGGTGATGTACTTGATGCCGAAGCCATCAACGTTTATCGCGCACTCGCAGGAGGTGTGGTAGCCGTTCAGGTATTGCATGGATCTTCCAACCCTATCGGTGGTCAATCTGCGCTGATTAAATTGCGCTGGGGAGAATCACCCGAAAACTTAAAGATTCAGGGTGCCGATGGATTCATCAAGTTTGCACTGGGTGAAAACGTGAAGCGCTCCAGCAATCCTAGCTCTATTCGCTATCCTCAAACCCGCATGGGAGTAGAACAGGTCTATGTGGATGCCTTTACCAATGCCCACGAGTATGAAAAACAGTGGAATGCCTACAACAGTCTTTCTGCCAAAGAAAAACTCACTGCTATCAAGCCACGCAGGGATCTGGCCAATGAAACCATGTTGGAAATTCTGAATAAGAAAAGGTTTATATCCTGCCACTCCTACGTACAATCAGAAATCAACATGTTGATGAAAGTGGCCGATCAATTCAACTTCCGGGTAAATACCTTTACGCACATATTGGAAGGCTATAAGGTAGCCGATAAAATGGCCCAACACGGTGTTGCCGCTTCTACCTTCTCTGATTGGTGGAACTACAAATGGGAAGTACGTTATGCCATTCCTTACAATGCTGCCATTATGCACCGGGCAGGTGTACTTACTGCCATCAACTCTGATGACGCGGAGATGGGTCGCAGGTTAAATCAGGAGGCTGCCAAATCTGTAAAATATGCAGGCATGTCTGAAGAAGATGCTTTGAAAATGGTTACCCTCAATCCTGCCAAAATGTTGCACCTAGATGGACAAATGGGAAGCATAAAAACCGGTAAATCTGCTGATGTGGTTTTGTGGAACGATCATCCACTGTCCGTTTATGCCAAGCCAGAAAAAACCATCATCGATGGTAAAGTGTATTTTGACATTGAAAAAGATGCACAGAACAACAAAGTACTTGCCGAAGAGCGCGCACGTTTGATCCAGAAAATGAAGGATGCCAAAAAATCAGGAGCTCCTACTCAGCGTGGTGAAGGCCGCAGTAAGCTACAGTTCCATTGTGATGACATCATGGGGTTGGATTTAGAAGATTAACATTTATAAAGCGATACTTATGAAAAAGACAAAATATATCATTCTGGCAATGCTGCTCATGGCAAATATGGCCTGGGCGCAGAAGCCGGTTCCTGCTCCAGCACAGACCAAGCCAGTAGCCCTCACAGGAGGCACTGCGCATATTGGAAATGGGCAGGTTATTGAAAATGCCTTGATCACATTTGAAAAGGGTAAGATCACCAACGTGGCGAATGCGGCAACGGTGAAAATGGATTTGAATGGTTACGAAGTAATTAACATTTCCGGTAAACATGTGTATCCGGGCTTTATCCTGGCCAACTCTCAGGTTGGTCTCGAGGAGGTGAGTTCGATACGCGCCATGAGCGACTCGCGTGAAGAAGGAGAAATGAACCCCAATGTAAGAGCAGTAATTTCTTACAATGCTGATTCAGAATTTCCTCCATCATTCCGTTTTAATGGAGTGCTGCTGGCCGAGACCACCCCTCGAGGTGGAACTATATCAGGTTCATCCTCATTAATGGAAATGGAAGGCTGGAACTGGGAAGACGCACTGCATACTGCCGATATTGGAATTCATATGACTTGGCCGGCCATCGCGAGGAGACAGTTTGACTTCAGTACTTTCTCTTTCAGCGAGTCGCCTAATAAAGATTATGACAAGCAAGTGACCCAGGTTGAGAATTTCTTCATGGATGCTGCCGCATATGGTAAGCAGAGCAATAAAGTAGCCAACCTGAAAATGGATGCCATGCAGGGATTATTTGATGGCACCAAAACACTCTTTATCCATGCCGACAACCCAAAAGAAATCGTGTCCTCAATCCGCTCTGCTCAACGCAGTGGTGTTAAACGCATCACATTGATCAGCGGTTCAGGTGCATTGTGGGTAGCTGAGTTTTTAAAGGAAAATAAAATTCCTGTACTTCTCCCTGCCACCCACAACCTGCCCGATCGTGAAGACGATGATATTGACATGCCCTACAAATTGCCTCATCTAATGACACAAGCAGGCGTAATGGTGTCGCTGTACAACAATGATAGCATGCACGGATCCAGAAACCTTGGATTTTATGCCGGTACAGCAGCTGCCTATGGTATGTCCAAAGAGGATGCGTTGAAGACCATCACCTCCAACACTGCCATTGCATTGGGTGTAGACAAAAGCGTTGGCACTTTGGAAGTAGGTAAAGATGCTACCTTATTTGTTTCTGAAGGCGATGCACTCGACTACAGAACCAATGTACTCTCCCATGCCTTCATAAGAGGAAAGCACATCACCCTGCCTGGCAACCAGCAGGAATTGTACGAGCGCTACTCCAAAAAGTATGGCCAGATGAAGTAATCTTTATCACAGCTCAAAACAAAAAAGCAACGCTCGGAAGAGGGTTGCTTTTTTGTTTGCATTTTTGCCAAAATAGCTTAGCCCTTGAAAGCCTGCTGATCGTCATCACCTCCTTGCCTGATCATTGTCATTCATCAACCGGAAAAAAATTACCCTCTTGCATGTTGTATTTGTATGGGTAATCTCGTACGTATTTGTTAACTATTCCGCGCATGGATTATATTGACTATTATAAAATTCTTGGTCTGAGTAAAAATGCTACCGAAAAGGAAATTAAAAACGCCTACCGGAAACTAGCGCGTAAATATCACCCAGACCTCAATCCCAACGACAAGGAGGCCGAGCGCAAGTTCAAGGAAGTGAATGAAGCCAACGAGGTATTAAGCGATGCAGAAAACAGGAAAAAATACGACCAATACGGTAAGGACTGGAAGCACGCAGAACAGTTTGAGAAGGCAAAGCAACAACACAGGCAACAACGCTCCTACCAGGGGTCAGGTCAACCCTTTGGTGAAGGAGCAGATTACTCCGACTTTTTTGAATCCATGTTTGGTGGCGCTGGTCGTTCCCGGCAAGGAGGACAAGGTATTCGTTTCCGAGGCCAGGATTATCATGCCGAGTTGCATCTTGACCTAAATGAAGTTTATGTTACCCATAAACGAACGCTTACCGTCAATGGCAACAACATACGAATCACCATTCCCGCTGGTGTTACCAATGGGCAGGAAATAAAAATAAGAGGACATGGTGGCCCAGGCATCAATGGAGGGCCTAACGGTGATCTTTACATTAAATTCATAATTAACAACCACACTACATTCAAGCGAGATAAACAAGATCTCTATACTACAGTAGATTTGGATTTGTATACAGCACTGCTGGGTGGAGATGTTACAATCGATACATTTGACGGGAAAGTAAAAATCAAGGTGAAACCGGAAACGCAAAACAACACGAAAGTGAAACTAAAAGGAAAAGGATTTCCGGTTTACAAAAAAGAAGGTGTGTATGGCGACCTTTATGTAACTTACAACATAAAACTTCCTACTTCACTTACTGAAAAAGAAAAAGAACTTTTCGCTGAGTTAGCCAAATTAAGATAACCATGGAAGAGCAAAACATAATATCCGTAAGTACTTTCTGTACTCAGTACAATGTACCAGTAACCTTCATCCAATCACTTAGAGAATATGATTTGTTGGAAATAGTGCGCGAAGGAGAAGAGGAATACATTCAGGTCACTCACCTGCATCGGGTAGAAAAGATGATTCGGTTGCATTATGAATTGAATATCAACATGGAAGGTTTGGATGTAGTGAACAACCTTTTACAGCAGGTATGGGACCTTCAGCAGGAAAATCAATCACTAAAGGACAGACTCAAGTTATTTGAATGATCAAAATAGCTTGATTTATCAGCTACCTATTTCTAATTTCATCTCTATACACATTTGTAAAAGCATTAAATCCGAGAATGGTCCAGGTGATCCCTACAGCAACTATTGACCTGAAACAAATTTTTGCATTCTTCGAACACTCTATTGATTATCAGGAAAAGAGAGGCTACCCGGTTTGGCGCAACTATGACAAGCAAGCCATTGTCAACGACATTGAAAACAAGATGCAGTTTAAGGTACTTGTTGATGGTGAGATGGCCATGGTATTCAGTATACGATATAATGATAAAGTAATTTGGAGATCGTTAGATCAGGGAGTCTCCATTTATCTTCATCGCATTGTTGTCAATCCAACATTTAAAGGTCAAAGATTATTTGGAACCATTTTGAACTGGGCCATTGAACAGTGCAGGCAAAACGGATTGTCCAATGTGCGTATGGATACCTGGGCGGCCAATCCTACGATTATCAATTACTACAAAGGGTTTGGATTTAAGTTTGTTGAAAACTATACAACACCTGACAGTATTGAACTACCTGTTCATAACAGAAACCTGGCTTTGACTTTATTAGAGTATCAGATTATTTAAGCTCTGGCACCAATTCCCTGCTTTGTTTTTGATTTAAATAACTTTTAATCCTTTTGAACCACCAGACGTACCACTGAAGCTTCACCTGCATGGAAGGTGCCTTCATCCAATGTGATCTCCTCCGTCTTAGAGTAGATAATTTTCATGTCTGTAAAATCATCAAGTAGTTGCTCCAATGAATAAAGCATGTTTACATCCTTTGGCCCTCCCGATGAACGGGAGATTTGTTTTTTCGAAAAAGCTTCCAGAATCAAGGCCCCTCCCTTGTTGAGGGCTTTAATACACTGGCGATGAAATCGGTGTCTCACTTCATCCGGAAGATGAACATAGATCAATCCGATAACATCAAAGGTGCCGGAAGGTAGTGTAATAGTTCGAATATCTTCCAGCGAATAATTAATGTTAACATCGAATTGACGAGCCAAAGCCAGCGCTTTTTCTCTTGCTGTTGCACTGAAATCGAAAGCATCTACATGCCAACCAATCTGCGAAGCAAACAGCGCATTTCTTCCTTCACCTTCTGCTGGCAACAGGAGCCTCCCCGGTTTAAGTTTGAGAAGTTGATCACGAAAAAAGATATTAGGGCCAAATCCATAAACCGTTTCGTAAGTACTGTATCGCTCATTCCAAAATTGGCTGTTCATAAACCCGTCAGTAAAATAAATGCAGTTAAAGTCAGTAACAAAAAAATAGATAATACAAACAACCTGCTGATGCTGGTGAGGCTCATGGCATGAATTTCATAATTGCTCAATTTCTTCAAGGCCACTATCATTGCACCAAGTGCAAAAAGTAAATTAAAAGTATAAAAGCTTAGAAATATCAATATGGCTCCAAAACTAAAACGAGGAAGAGACCTCAGTTCGTCCATCATTTCAAAGCCTCCTGAAACCAACATTAATACCAACATAGAAATAATGATAATTGCTGAACGCAGGTAAACAGCGCCTAACTTCAATTCATCATGGCTGATGAATGATTTGGCCTTCCATACCACGGCTACCAATAAACCCAACAAGCCTATAGAGGCCATAAATGCCACTGGAATAAATATACTTTGTGTATTGTAAAAGAATGAAACCCTTATAAAGGTGAGCATAATAAGGCCACTGGCCACTAGCAGAAGATTAAAGTAGCCTTTTCGTGCACTAGACACTTTTCTTTTTTCTTCCAGACGCAATTGAATTTGCTTCCTTAGATTCACCTCACTCATTGTCATTGTTTTATAATAGGGTAATGGCACCCAACTATTCGGCACTTATTCAACGTGCTTTGGCCTAAAAAAGTGCCAATGCTGCACGGGGCAACGGGGTATTTTTCTATTTGGGGAGAGGGTAAACGAAGTATTGTGAGATAGGTTACACTGTTTTGATAACTTTTTTATCTGAATGAGCAGTTTGTTCTATCTCAATAAAAACTTTGGATTTTCAAGTCAGATTTTCAACAGTTCACAAAAATTTTACTAAAAATTTGACACCTTATTTGACTTTCTCCGTTGACAAGCCTAATAAAGATTTTTGTTATGGAATACAAAAAAAATCCAAAAGCAGACGTACACCAACTAAGAGGTTTGTTTTTTTCATTCTCTCTGGTAGTTACACTGGGTATGGTGATTACCGTTTTCGAATGGAAATCGAACGGTGATAATAGCAGTGTTGATCTTACTCGATATGATATACCTACTGATGAATTGTTGGAAATACCTCCAACAGAACAGACCCCTCCTCCTCCTCCAAAGACCATTATTCCTAAAATAGTAGAGGTACCCGATGAGGAAAAAATTGCTGAGGAACTGGATATACAAATTGATGTGGAAATGAAAACTGTTTCTGAGGTAATCCCGGTGAAGGTGGAAGAAATTGCCAAAGAAGAGATAGATGAAATATTCATGATTGTGGAGGAAGACCCACAGTTTCCAGGTGGCACCGCAGCATTCCAGAAATTTCTAAGGGATAACATGAGGTATCCTCGAGGAGCACGTGCTATGGGTGTGGAAGGTAAGGTATATGTAAAAGCTGTTGTAGGCAAAGACGGAAAACTAACCGACATAGAGCTTCTTAAAGGCATAGGTTCTGGTTGTGATGAAGAAGCCCTGCGGGTAGTAAGCCAATCACCTCCCTGGAAACCTGGCCGTCAAAGAGGCAATGCGGTAAGAACCCGTATTGTTATTCCACTGGTATTTAAGTTAGGCTAATGATAGAATAAGTAGAAAGGCCGTATCGGGGTTATGCCCGGTACGGCTTTTCTTTTATCACATCAAAAAGAGAATTCATGTTTGCTCAATTCAATATTGTTGCAAAGCCATCAAACTTTAAACATGTTGGTGAAGTCTTTCGGTAAATTGAGTACTTTAGAATCTGTTATTCTATACCTTAGCCTTCTTGCCGCAACCTTCCATACATCTTTTAGGAATTAGAATCGATGAGCCTGTCAATATGCTCACCGACCTTGTGGTATCTGCTGTTTGTTTAACTGCCTATTACCGATTAACACAACAAAAGCGATCTGGAAGAACCCAGCTTTTTTTTCGGTTGTATTTTTTGTTAATGGGTCTGGCCACCCTCTTTGGTGGCATCATAGGGCACGGTTTTTTGTATTTATTCTCCTTTGCCTGGAAACTACCTGGCTGGATCATCAGCATGTTTTCTATCGCACTTATAGAAAGGTCGTCCATTGAACATGCCAAATCGCTTGTCCATCCACGCATTGGCAAGTTCTTTCTCGCACTCAACATCGTAGAGCTTTTCACAGTAATGGCCATTACTATCTATACCCTGGATTTTCAGTGGGTTGAATTCCATTCAGGATATGGACTACTTGCCATAGTGCTCACTTTTCATGGATTTGTTTACCTAAAAACAAGAGACCCTGGAAGTGGTATCATTATTATGGGGGTGCTGGTTGCCAGTATTGCTGCTTTGATATTTATGAATGAAGTCAGCATAAACATCTGGTTCAATCACATTGACTTAAGTCATATGCTGATGGCCGTTGCTGCTTATTTGCTTTACAGGGGAGCACGATTGCTGAAGGATCAATAAAGTGCTGGGCCTTTAAAGACCAATCATTACAAATGCTCCCCAATAGTAGGGCTCCTTGTATTTGGCCATCAATTGTACTTGAGCTTGCTTAAAGGCTTTTTGCTTGTTCCCGGTTTTTACCCATTGCGTATAAAAATTGGACATCAGCAATTGGGTAGCCTCATCATCTACCTTCCACAGGCTCATGATCAATGCATCAGCACCTGCTACCAAAAACGATCGCTGCAATCCATACACACCTTCTCCTGATTTTACGTCTCCCAGTCCGGTTTCGCAGGCACTCATGATTACCAGATCTGTTCCTTCCAGGTCCAGGTTCATGGCTTCATAGGCGGTTAGCACTCCATTCTCCTCATTGGAAATATCTACCGACTCCGCATTAGTCATCGCTATTTTTGAATCAGCTAAGATTAGTCCACTGCGCAACAGCGGGTTATTGGAAGCATTCTCGGCATCTATGCCATATACAGAACCCTTGGCGCCTTGAACATCCTGCAAAAAATATCCGTGTGTTGCAATGTGCACGACTGTAGGCGCTTTAATAGTTTTAATACTTTTCTCTGTAGCCTCCTTTTGCATCCGCTGCGTCACATTATAACTGGCAGTCTTCAAAACTTTTGATATGTTTTCTAACTCTACTTTAGTACCCGGCAGTGGTGGCACCGCGTCTGTAGCATAATCGGGGTAACCAAGAAGGAAAGCACTTTTGCTTCCAGCAGATGCTTTACGTGACTTGATGTCAATCAAATCCTTGGCATTACCAAGGATGGCCATATCATAGCGGTTGACGTTGTACTCTCCTTTTCCATTGACAAGCGTATTCAAATTCAATTGATTGTACACGCCATCAGGAGAAACGTAGAGCACCCGCTTTCCCGCAAGGGCTGGTTCGATACGACTCCAGAATTGTTGATACGAATATTCATCGGGAAGTCTTTGCTGAATAGCTGTGCGGTAATATTTACTATAACGCGTTTCCAACTGATTGCCATTTTCCAATTCAATCACCTGAATACCTTTCCCCTTCGTTAATACAAAAACTACATATTTGCTTTCATCTTTAAAGTCCTGATCAAAGAGGCGCACACGTACAATATCCACAATCGCTTCATTTTCATTCAACAAATCAAGCAGTTGGTTGTGGGTAATCGGTTGAGCGGTATAACCAGCTGTGAAAATCGAAGATCTTTCCGACAATGCCCTTTCCATGGCATTAACCTGCCGCTCTAGTTCGTCCAGGTTTATATTTTGTTCTTTTAATTTTTCTTTAGAAAACCCATACATCTGTGCCAGCTGTTCCTTTTGATCCAGCCACTGGATGTAATCTCTTTTTAATGCAGCATCACTGCTGTTGAGTATGGCCTGCTTTACTTTATTGGTGCTGTTGATCAGTAAAGCCTTGGTGGCGATGTGATAGTTGTAAAAATCAGTTTGAAGTGCTGGAATTGCAGCATGATTTTCCATGGAAAAATTATAGAAACGTTGAAACCGTGGTGCCGTCACATCCCAGAATTTTGATTTTTCTGCTTCACTCATCGGAGGAAAATAACGATTGGTAAAGTCGATGGTCTTGGTCATCACCTCTTTGTATAAATCATAGGCCTCTTTGGGCCGGTTTGTTTTCCAGTAGAGAATGGCAAGGTCCTCTTGTGTTCGTATGTAATCAGGATGCAGTGGCTCCAATATAACACCTCTCACCTCATAAGCACGTGTGAGTTGTTTCTCCGCTCCTTCGAAGTTACCCGTTTGTCGATAAAAGTTTCCAAGGTCATTCAACACTTTGGCGAAGTAGACATTCTGATCACCAAATCTTTTCCGGTAGATTTCACCGGATTGCACAAGCAGATCGCGCACCAGTTCATTCTTTCCCATTTGAATGTAAAGAATACCCAATTGGTTCAATAGCCCTGCATACTCAATGTTCTTTGACTGGCCTCTGTTTTCAAATACCTTTTTTATGGCAAGGAAATTCTGTTCCGCTTCTTCATATCTACCGGATAGCTGATACATGGTAGCCAGGTTAGCCCTGAACTTTCGATTATCAAAAGAATTTTCTCCCGACTTTAGGAATTTTTTTGGAGCTACTTCTGAAGACTTCATAGCCAGGTTCATGAGTGCAAAGGCATCTTCATAGCGCCCCATCACATGCAAAAGCATGGCCTTGTTGTTCAGTATAATGGCCTGTTGCATTCCCTCTCCAAAAAAAGACTGGCACAGCTGCAGTGCTTCATCAAATTCTTTCTCTGCCTCGTTGTACTTCCCCAATGACTGATGGAGCTTCGCGTAATTGTTCAGATTGGCGATGTAAGCGGCACTGGATTTACCCAAAGCCTTTTCACTTTCCATGAGCGATTCAAGAATGAGAGATTCAGCTGCCAGTGTTTTGCCTTGTACCAGATAGATCAGGCCCAAATTGGATAGGGTGCGCAAATAAACCAACTCATTGGTGAGTCCATTGTTCTCCAGCATGGCTTTCGTATCCAGCACATACATCTCCGCCATTTTGTAACGGTTGAATTCAAACAGGCCAATACCCGTTTCGAGATTTTCTCTTGCCAGCTCCAATTTGGTTTTATCCGATTCATCCTTGAGTTGATACAATAAAGTGGAAGCCGTCTCACCCTTTTGTTCTACATCGAAAAAACCAGCACTTTGATTGAGTGATATCGCAAATTGAAAGTCTACTGAATCGAGGCTGGCGACCTTCTCACTTCCCTTATTACTAATTTTTTTAGAAAGTTTTTTTCCAAACATATCCAGCACATCCTGACCGTGTGCTTGAAATTGTACGAAAGCCAGAAAAAAGAAAGCAATGAATAAGCGAATCACAATTGTTAAATTTTGATTATTTAATTTAAAAAAAGAGAGACCTCAGCTGGATCAAGGTCTCTCTAAGAACAGTTGAATTATTCTATGGGCTCTCCCCTGGACTTGAGTTCGGCTGCCAGCAGTTGAGTGTCCTTTTGCAACATTTCAGCAATGGATTTCATGTTTCCTTTGGCCACATCCAGTCCTTCAATTGATTTTTTAGTATTGGCAGTTGCTTTTACAGACTTCAATTTGGGTGTAACCTTGCTGGCATTTGCTACAACATCTTTACCTTTTTCGTCTAATTGAGCAATGTTGGAATTTACTTTTTCAACCTCTCCCCTAATGCCGGTAAGCGCCTGATAATGTCCCTTGATTTTATCAGTTGCTACTGTTGACATCACTCCGGAGTACTCTTTAATTTCATTATCGATATGAGTTAGATCCCGCTTCAATTTGCTTGATTCATCCATCACGTTAAACGAGCTGTTCTTGAAATCATCAAATTCACTCTCCCCTATATCTGCCGGACGACTCACTTGCTTATCCTGAGCAAATCCTGGCGCAACGACCATCAGACCGAGTGCCAATATCATAGTATTTATTCTGTTCATGGCTGTTGATTTAGTGTGTTTTTCTTAGTTCAAATTTTAAAAAAATAAGTGGACATAAAAAGAGGTAAAGGAACAATAAACCATTTATCTCATGAGCCCATAGCACCTTCTAAAGCATAAATAATGCCGCATAAGGTTGTAATTGGAAATAAAGTAATACAAAACTCAAAATGATCGAAAAAGCCATGTGCATAAGGCTACCTTTGCAAATTCAAAATGAGCAAGAATATGGATTACGCTGAATTTCTAAAGAACTTATCTATCGCTGAATTGAATGAAATGCAGCAAGAAGTTATCAAAAAGGCCTTCAAAGCTGACGACCTTATGTTGTTGGCCCCTACCGGGTCGGGCAAAACCCTGGCTTTTCTGCTTCCGCTAATCAGCCAGCTTCGCCCCGATGGCACTGGTGTACAAGCGCTCATAGTGGCACCCTCTCGTGAATTGTCACTTCAGATTGAGCAGGTATTCAGAACAATGAAGACCTCCTATAAAGTGAGCATTTGCTATGGTGGCCATTCTGTAAAAGTAGAACAAAATAGTTTGAGTGAGGCTCCTGCTGTGATTATAGGAACACCAGGCAGGCTGGCCGATCATATTTTACGAAAATCTTTCGATGCACGAACTATCAAAATGGTAGTACTGGATGAATTCGACAAGTCGTTGCAAATGGGATTTCACGATCAACTGGCAATTCTTTTCAAAGCGATGAGCGGAAAACAGCGACACTTGCTAACCTCTGCCACACGCCTTGACGTATGGCCTGATTTTCTGCCGTTTAAAAATCCAGAAACCATCAATTACCTCAAAGACGAAGCGGACTCTAAACTGGAATTAAAACTGGTACATACAAAAAGTACCGATAAAGTGGAAACACTCATGCGTTTGGTAGCCGGATTTAACCAGGAAGTATGCCTCGTATTTTGTAACCACCGAGAAGCAGTAGATAGAATCAGCGCCCTCTTGAACAAACACCAGTTTGAACATGGCGTGCTGCATGGGGCCATGGAACAAATAGATCGGGAGAAGAACCTGATCAAATTCAGGGCTGGAGCACACAATGTGCTCATCGCCACAGACCTGGCTTCACGCGGACTGGACATCCCCGAGATAAAACATGTGGTTCACTATCAATTACCCCCTAAGGAAGAGGCATTCATCCATCGCAATGGCCGTACCGCACGCATGCATGCCGATGGTAAAGCCTACCTCGTAATTGCCGATGATGAGTCGCTTCCAGATTATATTGATAAATCCATTGCAACACATCCTGTTCATCCTAAACTTCAACTTCCTCCCGCCCCACTGTTCGTTTGTCTTTATATCAGCGCAGGAAAAAAGGACAAAATCAGCAAAGGAGATATCGTAGGCTTGCTTACCAAAAAGGGGGGCCTGTCCAGCAGTGACATTGGCATCATTACTTCCCTCGATTTTTCCTCCTACGTGGCGGTGAAACGATCATTGGCCAACCAGGCACTAAGCAAAATAAAGAACGAAAAACTAAAAAATAAAAAGGTAAAAATTGAGGTTGCCAATTAGATAAATCCTACCTGTTTAAAAAATACAAAACTGCTGCTATTTTGAAAGCCTTTCAAGAAGGCATCTCTTTGTAGAAACTACAAACCTTATTCATTACACATTCCGGACACTTGGGATTGCTGGGTCTGCATATTTCACGACCCAAAAAAGAGATGGCCATTCCCACTTCACCCCAATCTTTAGCATCAAATACCTCCATCATTTGCTTCTCTAATTTCTTGGGATCGGAACCAGCAGCAACTCCAATTCGTGGAGCAACTCGTACAACATGAAGATCAACAATTATACCCTCAGCTTCAACTCCCATTTCACGCTTGATTACATTGGCAGATTTTCTGCCTATTCCAGGAAGTGCTGTTAATTCCTCCAGCGTGGTTGGAATGTTTTTGTCTTGCTTGAGTTGAGCAGCAATCTCCAGAAGCCACTTTGTTTTTTTTCTAGAGCTCCTCACCTTTTGAACAAAAGGAAAAAGTGAATCGCTATCAGCCCTTGACAAGGCGGCCATATCAGGAAAGGCAGCAAATAACTCGGGTGCTATTTTATTGATGTTGCGATCTGAATCCTGTGCCGACAACACCACCATGACCAACAATTCATAGGGATTATAATGATGATCCAAAGGATGCTGTTTGCCTTTGTATTTTTTAATCAGGGGTTTAATTTCCTTTTTCCAATCAACCGATGCCATAAAACGAATCTTAACTTAAAGATAACTATTTAATTAAGATACCCACCTGCTTTTGTTCCCCACCATATCCCTCTTTTCTCTTGCTGATTTTAACAATCGATTGTTATCTTTAATGATTAACCTTATCATTTATGAGCAAAGAAACCCGAAGAAAGGCCCTTAAGAAACTGACATTGTCTGCGCTTGGCTTACCGTTGGCATCGCAATCACTGTTTGGAAAAGAGGACGCCAATAACCACAAAACATTAATACAACGGCCTTTTGGCAATTCGGATTTTGACAAACCAATTACAGCCATCACGCTGGGGGCAGGATCAAGGGGTAATGTGTATGGAGATTATGGCGTGAAGTTTCCCAACGAACTTGATGTTATTGGTGTAGCCGAACCTATTGCCATCCGCAACGAACGATATACCAAAAAACACAATATAGATAGCAACAATCGCTTTAAAACATGGGAGGATGTATTCAAGCGACCCAAATTTGCAGATGCCGTTATCATCACAACGCCTGACAACCTTCACTATGGCCCATGTATGAAAGCGCTGCAAATGGGCTATGATGTGCTATTGGAAAAACCCATTGCGCCAACAGAAAAGGAATGCAGGGATATTTTGGCCATGGCGCAAAAAACAGGTCGCATCGTTGCAGTCTGTCACGTACTGCGTTACGCACCTTATTTTGTGAAACTTCGTGAAATGATCCAGTCAGGTGTTATTGGGGAGCTCATCAGCGTTCAACATTTTGAACCCATTGAACATGTACACATGTCTCACTCATTTGTGAGGGGCAATTGGCACAACTCCAAACAAACAACACCCATCATCCTTGCCAAGTCTTGCCATGACCTGGACATATTGAGATGGATGATCGGCAAACCCAGCAAACAAATTACTGCTTTCGGAGACTTGAAGTGGTTTAGAAAAGAGAATGCGCCACAGGGGAGCACCGCCCGGTGTACGGATGGCTGTGCAGTGGAAAGCCAATGCCCCTATTCTGCCCTTAAAATTTATTACCGGGATCGGGAACGCAACTACGTATTCGATATGCCCGAAGACAAAAGCAAACATCCTGAATTTATCATGGAACAATTGCGAACCACCAATTATGGCCGATGTGTATACCGAATGGAAAACGACCAGCCCGACCACTACATCACTTCCATACAGTTTGAAGACAATGTGACTGCCAGCTTTTCGATGGAAGCGTTTACCTCTTACCATGGCCGCAGAACACGAATCATGGGATCGATGGGTGACATTGTTGGCGACATGGAGACCTTCGTCCATACCGATTTCCTTACCCGCAAGTCAACCACATGGGACGTAAAAGTGAATGATGTGAAAGATTATGAAGCCAGTGGTCACGGAGGGGGTGACTGGGCACTTGCTGGCGATTTCGTAAAGGCAGTGAAAGCCAAAAATCCGAAATTGTTAACTTCTGCCATCGAAGCCTCCATTGAAAGTCATCTGATGGGATTTGCAGCAGAAAAAAGCAGGCTTAATAAAACAGTAGAAGCGGTTACAATCTAATAGAAAAAGTTATCAACAATTTTATACCGGCTGCAGGGCCTGGAGGAGTCACGCAATGTAATATCTCAGTATTTAACCTGACCTATATCATAGCCTCTTGCCACTGGTATAACCATTTTTGGCTGCACGAAATCCTTTAGATATTTTTGCCTTATGAATACCAAAGTAGCAGAAAACGGAACGGCTTCTGGTTATGAACTGGAGCTGAGTAAATGGATTAATCAGGAAATGGCTGCCATCAGCCTAATTAGTTCAATCGGTACTCTTTTTTACGACCGTAGTATAGAATTAATGCTTTTTAAAAATCGGTTGGTAGATCAAAGTGTGTCTGGCATTCTGAGTTTACATAAGTACGCCAAAGATGTAGTGAACAAGCCTATCAATATTTTCGATTCAGCTGAATTGGCCAAATTGGTGGTAGAAGGAAATTACATGCCTTCCAGAATTGATATCGGTAAACTGACCTACGAATGGCAAGAGGAGCAATCACAATACAGCAACAAACAAGACTTTATCAGAAAGAAACTAACTCGTTTTGAAAATAACGGAGATCACAATCTCGTACCCCGTGATGTGATCCTGTTTGGTTTTGGACGTATAGGAAGGTTGGTTGCGCGAGAACTGGTGCAAAATGCGGGAAAAGGTCAGCAATTGAGATTACGCGCTATTGTGTCTCGCGGAAATTCAGACGAAAACATTATTAAAAGAGCGGCTCTGCTCAGAACCGATTCGGTGCACGGACCTTTCCGAGGTACCATCGTAGAAGACCTCGAAAATAAAACGCTCAAAATCAACGGTCAGATCGTACACATGATTGAAGCCGACAACATTGAGAGCATAGACTACGAATCCTATGGCATCACCAACGCGCTCGTGATTGATAATTCTGGCGCTTTTCGTGACCGAGAATCATTAGGAAAGCACCTCAAGGCAAAAGGTGTAGGCAAGGTGCTCCTTACAGCACCAGGCAAAGATTTCCCTAACATCGTTTACGGTGTAAACCACGATGAACTGGATCTGGATAAAGAAAATATTTTTTCCGCTGCCTCTTGCACAACCAATGCTATTGTACCGGTGCTGAAAGTAATCAATGATAAACTAGGGATTGAAAAAGGGCATATCGAAACCGTTCATGCTTACACCAACGATCAAAATCTGTTGGACAACATGCACAAGAAAAACCGAAGGGGTCGTTCTGCAGCAATCAACATGGTGATTACCGAAACTGGTGCCGGCAAAGCGGTGACCAAAGTGATCCCAAACCTGAAAGATAAGTTAACCGCCAATGCAGTGCGTGTACCTACGCCCAATGGATCGCTGGCTATTATGAATTTAAGTGTAGGACGCGAAACGTCACTCGAGGAAGTGAACAGCCTCATCAAAGATGCCGCACTTAACGGCAAACTGGTGAGTCAGATTTTCTACTCTATCAATCAGGAATTGGTATCCAATGACATCATTGGCAATTCATGTTGCTCTGTCTTTGACAGCCCTGCTACGATCATTCACCCCGACAAGAAGAATATTGTGTTGTACGTTTGGTACGACAATGAGTACGGTTACACACGTCAGGTGATAAGGCTGGCCAAGCATGTAGCGAAGGTAAGACGTATGACGTATTACTAGCTGATTGGGGTGAACGCTATCTATGTAAGGTGACCCTTTCAATTGATGATTGGTTTCGCTGATAAATCCTGTCGGAGATATTCTTAGGAAGAACCACTTCCCCTTCTCGTCTATTATCTCCGATTATATCAATCCTCTGGGTTCAAGATGAAAAAAATTGTACATTCATCGAGAATCCACCAGACGTATGATAAAAGTATTCCTATCCTTCTCGCTGTTGCTTTTTCTTTGCGACACCAAAACTACATTGGCACAGCAGCCCAAATCACCACTTGAACTATCCTACCAACAACACCTTAAGAAAAAGGAAAACACTCCCTATAACCTCGAATGGATTCAGCTGGGTCCTACCATCAACAGTGCAAGAGCAGATGCCGTACAAGTAGATCCCAGCAAACCTGGCACCATGTATGTCGCATTTGGCTCGGGCAACTTATGGAAAACCATTAATAACGGATTGACATGGAAACCCATTTTCGAAAATCAACCTGTGCTGGGTATTGGTGATATTGCTCTTGCCCCTTCCAACTCGGACATCATCTATTTGGGTACTGGAGAAAGTCTGAAGAAACCACGCAATTTTACCATGCCGGGCAATGGTGTTTATCGCTCCGATGATGCGGGAGAAACATGGAGACACCTGGGGCTGGATGACTCCTGGCACATTGGGGAAATCGTTGTCCACCCTACCAACCCTGATATTGTTTATGTAGCAGTACTAGGTCACTTCTGGTCCACCAATACCAATCGGGGTGTTTATCGATCTATGAATGGAGGAAAAACATGGGAGCATGTGCTGTATGTCGATGACCACACCGGAGCCAACGACATCGTGATCTCCCCATCACACCCCGAAGTAGTGTATGCTTCCATGTGGGAAAACAATCCGGGCATTAACGGAAAAAAGAGTTCAGTGTACACCAGTAAGGACGCTGGAAAAACATGGATCAAATCTGACAATGGCTTTCCAACAGATGAGGGTAAAGGAAGAATAGGATTGGCTGTGTCGCACACTAACCCCGATAAAGCTTACGCCTTTATGGACCACCGAAATAAAGGGGAAGACAAAGGAGCCGCAGAAATTTATAAAACCCTCGATGGTGGAAAGAGTTGGGAGAAAACCCACGACCATGAACTGATGTTTCTTTCTGTAGTCGGTTGGTATTTTGTAGATATCTATATGAATCCACTTAATGACGATGAGATTTTTGCGTTAGGCGTGCGACTGGCCCACAGTACAGATGGTGGTAAAAACTTTTCGTTTATAGGAGGAGATGTTTATCACTTGTTTCCGAGTGCTGCCGACCCGATTCACCTCGATCATTGTGAAATGTGGATCAACCCTCAAAACCCAAATCATCTGGCGCTTGTCAATGATGGAGGATTGTATGTAAGTTATGATAAGGGTACAACATGGACACATTTTAACAACATTCCAGCTGGGGAATTTTACGACATCACACTTGACCAGAAAGAACCCTACACTATTTATGGTGGCACACAAGATGACGCCACGGTATATGGTCACGCCAAGGAATGGAATCCCAAATTCTTTGACGAATGGAAATACCTTTGGATTGACCCCTGGAGCGGTGGTGACGGATGCATCACCTTGGTAGACCCGGAAGACGACAATACAATTTATTACAGCTCACAGGAAGGAGGCGTAAGAAGGATGGACTTATCTTCTGGTCTTGTCACATTTATTCGTCCGAAACTGGCTGAAGATCATCCTGCGCTTAAATACAATTTCATCACACCCTATCTTTTATCCCCTCACGATCACAACACCTTGTACCTGGCTGGCAACTACGTACTAAAGAGTACCAATCGTGGCGATACATGGACAGCCATTAGTGATGACTTATCTATTTCCAGGGACAAGAACAAAAAAGCGTTGGCAGCTGGCGCACTAGCCGAGTCAGCCCTTCAGAAGGACTTAATTTACATGGGTACAGATAGAGGTGCCTTTTGGGTAACTGAGAATGGAGGGAAAGATTGGGTGGAACGCTCCAAGGGCCTGCCCAATAATTACATTCGATGCATTACACCATCTGTTTATAAAGCGTCACGCGTTTACATTACCTTATCCGGTATCAACTATGATGACCTTAACGTGTATGTCTACAAATCGGAAGATTATGGTAAAACATGGGAACCCATTATGAACGACCTTCACAATGAAGTGGCTTATGTGATTAAAGAGGATCCAAGTTTCGAATCCATACTGTATGCTGGCCTTTACAGGGGAGCTTATATCTCCACTGATCGCGGGAAGTCCTGGAGTCAATTGGGAAAAGGTTTGCCCGCCATCAGCGTTGCAGATATTGAAATAGATAAAAAGTCGAAAGACCTGATTGCCGCTACTCATGGCCGGGGAATGTATAAATTAAACTTGGCTCCTATCCATGAAGGATATTCAAATAAGGTCAGCGATAATTATCTATTTAAACTACCAGAAGTGGCGCCACCTGTTTATAATTTTGATCTTAATGGCATTGACAACAGAACCCTCGAAAAACTTCCTATTACTTTCTGGGTCAAAGATGCTGGCGAAGCCTCTATAAAAATTATAGCCAGTGACGGAAAAACGATTTGGTCTACTGATATGAAAACCTCAAAGGGTTACAATCAATTCAGATGGAATCTTATTGTGAATAAAGTAGAGAGCCCGCTACCCTATTTTATTCATTACAATGAGTTTATTAAACCCGACAATTATCAAGTAGACATAACTGCAGGTAACAAAACGGTAACAGGTAAATTGATTATTAAAGAGGCTCGATAATAGGATTGAAAATGGTCAACACACCTTAAAGAAAGTCTTGCTTTGCGCTCCTTCTTTTTCTGCCAGCATCGCTTCAATCTTCTTGGCTGTTTTAGTAATGGCCAATCCGCCTAACCCAGTGCAGCGCAATGTATTGGGTATGGCATCACCCACTTTTTTCATGGTCTCTATTACTTCATCCAACGGAATCACCTGATCGTAATCGGCCAAAGCCATGTTCGCAGAGGAGATGGCATGGGTTGCTGCCTGTACATTTCTATTCAAGCAAGGGGCTTCTACCCTATCTGCAATCATATCACAAATCATTCCCAAAGAAGATTGAAGTGACATAGAAGCTGCAGCCAAAGCTTGGTTCAATGTTCCGTTTCTTAACGTAACAATTCCAGCTGCGGCCATTCCAGAGCCTGAACCACACTCTGCCATACACCCACCCACCTCAGCGGCAAACGTAGCGTGGGCGGCAATAAATACACCGATGATGCCGGCAGCCAACATCGCCTTCACTTTATCATCCTCCGATAATTTTAAAATATTGGCTGTCCCTATCACAGCTCCAGGCAATGCGCCACACGAACCTGCAGTAGGCGCAGCGACAATTACTCCCATAGAACTCTTCACCTCCATCATCGCAGATGTATACAGGATCACTTCATTTAACACATCCCCCTCAACCAGGGTTTTATTTTTTATTTGCTTATTGAAGTTGACCGACTGAGGTCCCAGGATGCGATCTTCATAAGATGTTCCTTTCAAACCCAGTTCGATTGCGTTACTCATAATACCTACGATGTGACGCATCTTTTCAAAAACTTCACCATGAGAAATATTTCCACGAGCACTTTCGTAATGTACTGCCAACTCCCACAATGATAAATTTTTACCTTCATTGTACTCCAGCATTTCAGCTGCGGTAATGAAAGGAACGGATAAATCTTTGCGCGCCAATACAGGAAGGACAGGAGACAGTTGCTTAATAAATAACACATCATCCATCTCCATCAATTCCTCTATCAGGCCAGGATTTAAAAACTGATCGGCCTTTACTTCAACAAAAGTTGCATCTCCATGATGGACGTTGATTTCATCAAATGAGGCTGAGCCTTTTAAGAATTCTATAACTTGTTCACCTGATTTCACATACACCAGTGTCTCATAAAAATCTCCTGCCATCAACACAGACGCACCATCTATTTCAATCAACTGAATCATTCCCCCTCCAGTAGACAAGGCAATGACCGACCGTGTTTCTTTATCGTTCTTTAATGTGATTTTGTAAGTATTGGGATGTGTCGCGCCAATGGAATGGATGTCGATAGTAATTTTGATACCTGCTTCATCCACAGCTTGTAAATAGCTTGGCAAGCGTTCATCATATGCTTCCCAACCCAAAAATCCACCAAACAATCCCATGTCCGATCCCTGACCTTTATGGGTAGTTGCCAACGAACCATTTGGATCAAACTCAATCAACACCTCTTTGATATCGCCCTCCATTAAATCGCGGCACAATCTGCCAATTCGCAAGGAAGCCGCACAATGAGAACTGGATGGGCCCCGCATAACAGGCCCAATCACATCATTAAATATACTGGGGTAGGTTTCCATGTTATTAGCATTGTGTAGGAGTCAACTAAGTTAATAAATTTTGAGCACTCTATCGTCCCTCAAACTTTCCCTCAATCACCAATACAAGAACGACTAATCATTCACCTCATAAATAGTCTCGGGGTTAGCCTTATTCTTGAGACTCACTTCTCCTACTTTACTGGCGTTAAAGGATTCTTTAATTTTTTGGTAGCAAGATTCGTTGATGATAATTTGTCCTGGTGCGGCTACCGATTGAAGGCGCTGTGCTGTATTCACCGTATCTCCGATTACAGTATAGTCAAGTCTTTTCAATGTGGCTGAACCGATGTTGCCAGAGATCATTTCTCCACTGTTGATGCCAATGGAAACCTGTGGTCTGAAATTGTCAAGCCCCTTGGGTAAAGCTGCAATATTGTTGCGCACAGCAAGGCATGCATCCAATGCCCTGTCCAGATGATGGTCTCCTCTAAATACAGCCATGATGGCATCACCAATAAACTTATCAATGTATCCCCCCTGTGCAATGATCTCTTTGACGATAATATCGAAATAGTCATTGAGCAATTTCACTACGCTGTCTGGTGATTCTTTTTCACTTATGGACGTGAAACTGCATATATCAATAAAAGCCACCGTTGCCTCCACCGTTTCATTGGCCATCAAGGAAGATTCGAACTCACGCCCACCCATAAAATTGAGCACCGTTTCATCCACATACATTTTTAAAATGTTATTTTCTTTGATGGCACGAAGTGTCTCCCGGATGTGCAACACATGCGAAATGGTTTTCTCCATGGTGATGTTCAGATCATCAAAATTGATGGGCTTGGTAATAAAATCAAATGCACCACGGTTCATGGCTGTACGGATGTTATCCATATCACCATAGGCCGACACAATAACCGACTTAATAAGTGGACTGGATTCGTTGAGCCTCCCCAATAAAGTAAGTCCATCCATCTCTGGCATGTTGATGTCACTCAAAACAATATCTACGTCCGGATGTTGGGACAGCTTTTCAAGCGCATCTTTTCCATTAATGGCAAAAACAAATTCATATTCCTTTTCACGGATTTTCTGACGGAATTTTTGTTTGATCAATACCTCTAAATCCGCCTCATCATCGGCCACTAATATCTTTGCCATCAGTTACTGTTCAGGTTTAGTTTCTCCTTGAGCATGGTAAAATCCACTGGCTTGGTCAAAAAGTCATCGGCACCCAGTTCCCTTGCCATCCGATGATTCTCTGCATCACCATAAGCCGTGATCATCATCACCACTGGAGGCGGTTTTATAAACGTCTTTTTCACCTTTTCGAGTAGCTCCAGGCCACTCATGCCAGGCATATTGATATCAGACAAAATCAGTACTGCCTCATGTTGTATCCTTCTTAAATGTTCAAGCGCCTCTTCACCTGAAAAAGCAAATACAAACTCCACGGCATTACTTTTTATTTCCTTTCTGAATCGTTGCTCAAAAAGTACTTTTACATCTTTCTCGTCATCTACTACTAAAATTTTCATGCGGTAGTCTGTTTCGGTAAAATTATTTTGAAAGTTGTTCCTTCCCCATCTTTGGTCTCCACTTTGAGATCACCTCCATGCGACTTGGTAATAATTTCATAGCTCATACTTAATCCCAAACCCGTTCCCTGGCCAGACGGCTTGGTAGTAAAGAAGGGTTGAAATATCTTATCGATAATGGATTGGGGAATGCCATTGCCATTGTCAGTAACACTGATCTCCACTTTGTCACCAACATCTTTTGTCGCTACTGTAACAGTGGGGTCATAACCATTTACATTTTGTCGTTTCTTTTCTGCCACCACATAGAAGGCATTGGTGATCAAGTTGAGAATTACTCTGCCCAGGTCTTGCGGGATCACCTCAATTTTCTCAAGGTCCTTTTCAAAGTCAGTATTCATGGTAGCATTAAACGTCTTGTCCTTGGCCCGCAAACCATGATAAGCCAATCTCAAATATTCGTCAGCCAATATATTCAAGTCAGTTGGTTCTTTAACACCATTGCTGCTGCGGCTGTGTTGCAACATTCCCTTCACAATGGAGTCTGCTCGCTTGCCATGAAACATAATTTTTTCTTCATTGTCCTTGATGTTATTGGACAACTCAATCGCATCCTGAATTTTTCCAGCTTTAAGCTCCTCTTGCAGCTCTTCTATTAGTTCCTTGTTCACTTCAGAAAAATTGTTGACGAAGTTCAATGGGTTTTGTATCTCATGGGCAATTCCAGCCGTAAGCTCTCCTAATGATGCCATTTTTTCAGACTGAATCAATTGCGATTGTGTTTCCTTAAGGTTGGTATAAGCAATCTCTATTTCTCTGGCATGCTTCAATTCTTTTTCACGGTTGCGCTCGCGTTCTTTCAACTTTATTCTTCTTCGCATGATGCGATCTACGCTAACAACTGAAGCCATAAACAATACCAAATACATCCCATAGGCCCACCAGGTGCGCCACCAGGGTGGCAAAATGACAATCGACAAGGTTTTTCCTTCTTCATTCCAGATACCGTATGCATTGGAGGCCCGGATTAAAAATTCGTATTTGCCAGGATCTAGGTTGGTATACGCTGCAAAATTCCTGTTATCGTAAATCCAATCCTGATCATAACCTTTTAGCATGTGCGCATATTGATTTTTTTGCGGATTGGCATAGTGCAAGGCAGCAAACTCAAAGCTGAGGTTGTTTTGATTGTGAGCCAAAGAAATACTTTTTGTTTCAAATAAGCTTTCCTTTAGTGGAGATTCGTCTCCCATAGCCAAAATGGACTTATTAGAAATTAACAAATTTGAAATAATAATGGCGGGTGGAGTTTTATTGGCTGAAATGCTCGAGAAGGTGGTAAGCCCATGCTCGCCACCAAAATAAAACCGACCCTCGGTATCACGGGTGTTGGCCAGTGAAAGAAAAACATCTGTGCCCAGTCCATCAGAGGAATTGTAATTGATAAAAGTTTCTTTCTTCAAATTCTCATTAATCACCATTTGTGATAGTCCCCCTCGTGTGGCAATCCACATTTCACCATCGTCACCTTCTACCAAACCTTCTGTTAAGTTAGTGGGCAAACCATCTGCTTCGGTATAGCGTGTAAAGGTTTCTGTAATTGGATCCAATTTAGTGACACCATCATTTGTAGCCAGCCAAATGTTTCCATGGCTATCTGCCAAAATATCTCCGATGTTATTGCTACTTAGTGAATTAACATCTGCGGGATTGTGCGCATAGTGCTTAACGCTGTTGGTTGCTGGATCAATTCTATCAAGTCCGTTAAAATCCGCAGCCACCCAAATGAATTTATCCGTCACTTCAATATCATTGATATTAACACCAGAAATCATTAACTCATCTTTCCCTTCACGAACCACCGGGGCTTGAAAAGCTTGCATTTGATCTTCGCTTTGTGGTTGTATAACCACAACTCCATATAGTGATGTCTGAGTGGGTGCCGCTTCATTCCATTTTCCAAATGCATGGCTATCGTCTGTCACATAACGAAGGGTATATTGGCCAGGAGGCAAGGTGATGGATTTAATTTCTATTCTATTTTTGGATGCCCCTCCAGCATGATAAGTGTGCTCATAGTCTCCCATTAGCCACACTGTATCCTTAGCTTCGTTTTCAATCCAACCAAAATCAGCTCTGCTTGTACGGTCAATCTCACCTACCGCCATGATCCAGTAAGTGCTCTCCGACTTTACTTCGAATGGCGCTGATAGATCTTGAACATCTATAACTCTTTCAATAGCCGCTACATTTTGATCAGATGCTATGAGTCTATCCAATTCGGCCACTAGCTGATCTGGATATTGCTTTGTGTATTTACTGATGACTCTCTCTATTTCATTGGTTTGTGTATTTAAGATGTTGAGCCCGTTGTTGGTACCAATCCACAGATTATTCTGGTTATCAGTTTTGAGTACACGCACCTGGTTATTAGAGATGGAGGTTTTATTGGTTGAGTCGTATTTATACCTTCTTACTTCTTTAAAATTCTTATCCAATTCGATCAAACCATCACCCCAGGTACCCAACCAAAGTGATCCATCCTTTTTTTCAGCAATGCTTCGGACCGATCCGCCAAACATATCATCAACCACCTTGAATCCAATCTTTTCAAAGGTTTGCTTTTTTGGATCATACATATTAACACCTCCACCGCGTATACCCACATACGTAATACCCGGTTTTGCTTTAGAAGCCAGTATACCGAATGTTCCCCCAGCACTCATACCACTAGGATTATTCTTATCGTAACTCAGGTGTCGAAATGGCTTATTCACCGGGTCATATTTTACAAGACCAGATTCTCGACTTCCAAACCAAAAAATACCACTGCGGTCAATCATAAATTGCGTAAAGGTGATATTCCACCCATGGGTGAGCATTCTTACTTTACCTGCAATTTCTATTTCAGTGTATCGATCAGAAATGCCGTCAAACTTCAGTATTCCTCTAAAATTATTGGCAATCCAAATATTACCCTGTGGGTCGGACAAAATACTGTTCCAATTGGTCCAGATATCTGTTTGCGCATCTTTGTACTCCTTTATGGTTTTGATTGTCCCGGCCTCAGGGTTGTACTTATAAATTCCAGATCGGGTCGTTATCCAAAGCGTATTGGCGGTGTCACAAAATATTTCAGAAATGGTATTGCCTCGTTCAGTAAAATTAATGCCCCCTAATAGCGCTTGCGGTATCGGCCTAAAGGCATCTTCACCATTTGCCTGCTTTAATAAACCATAATTGGGCGATCCTACCCAGATATTGCCTTTCAAATCTTCTGCGACAGCAGGAGCAAACCCTGTTTGGTCAGGATCTGGTACATTGGGTATCTCATATATGGCCTTCTTCCATGTATCCTCTGCCGAATCGTATTGTAGCAATTGAAGGTTAGTGCTGTTAACCCAAAGTCGGTTTTGTGAATCCTTTAAAAACTTAAAACCTAATACTTCTGAATCTATGGTGAAATTAAAAATCCTGGCAAACTCATAATTTTTAAACTCATTTTTTCTCCGGTTGTATTTTGATACTCCTTTACTATTGCTAACCCAGATATCATGATTTTCATCTTCCCATAATGACCACACATAATTGTGTTGCAAGCTGGTAGATTTCCCAGACACATTTTTAAAGGTTTCAAACCGATAGCCGTCATATTTTTGTAGTCCATTGGAAGTACCGATCCAGATCAGCCCAAAGCTATCCTGAATTACCGCATTCACAGTAGGTGAAACCAAACCCTCGGCAACTGAAATATAAGTGGGATCAATAACCTGCGTCTGCTGCTGAGCACGAAGATGCGTGTGGAAAATGGAGAGAAGACCTAAAACCAAAGCAAGGACTTTGGTGAGTTTTATGTGCAAATGAGATTTAGGCATCTGTAAATATAATCTATTCATGCATTTTACAAAGACCAATAATCCCATTAATCCTATCAGTGCAGCCGCTTTATTCACGTTTCATCCAATTGGTAGTTGAATAATAAATGCACTCCCCTCCCCCTCCTTCGTCTCCACCTTCAAGTCCCCACCATGGGATTTCACAATGTCATAACTCATACTCAACCCTAATCCAGTGCCCTGGCCTGTGGGCTTGGTGGTGAAGAAAGGTTGGAATATTTTGTCCAGCACTTTTTCAGGAACTCCTTCACCGTTGTCTTTCACCCTAATCTCAATTTGAGTTGGTTTTTTCTTAGTGCTTACTATTACAGTGGGCGCATATCCATCAACAGTATGTTTCTTCTTATCAGTTACCGCATAAAAAGCGTTAGTGATCAAATTTAAAACCACCCTTCCAATATCCTGTGGAATGACATTCACCTTGCCAATACCTGCATCAAAGTCCGTTTCAAATTTGGCATTGAACGATTTGTCTTTAGCCCGGAGGCCATGATAGGCTAACCTCAAATACTCATCACAGAGTGCATTCATGTCCGTTGGCTCTTTTGTTCCGCTACTTGCACGACTGTGTTGAAGCATCCCCTTCACTATTCCATCTGCACGCTTGCCATGATGATTGATTTTTTCCTGATTATCGCTCACATCAGCGGCAATCTTTTCGGCTTCCTGGTAGTTGCCCTGCTTTATTTCTTCCAGCATCTCAGCAATCAACTCTTTGTTTACCTCTGAAAAATTATTTACAAAATTGAGTGGATTCTGAATTTCGTGTGCAATGCCTGCTGTGAGTTCACCCAGACTTGCCATTTTCTCTGACTGTACAAGCTGCTGCTGCGTAGACTGAAGTTCACTCAGCGTAGCATCCAATTTTCTGTAGGCAGAGGCATTGTCTAATGCAATGGCTGCATAATTGGCCAGGTTCCTCAACAGGTTTACGTGGTACTCCGAGTAGGCAGCTTTTTGGAAACTCTGAGTGGTGATAACCCCTATCACCCTGTCTTGAATCATTAAGGGAATGTAAACAATTGAATTGGGGGTTTTACCTGCGATGGGTTGACTGTAGGAAGATAAGTATTTATTGTATTCTTTCTCAAAGTCTGAGATTACAATTTCTTTTTTGTTTTTGAAACACCAGATCGAAAGCCAGTGCTCTTCATCCAAATGATTGGAGTAAGGAGGCAACATCACTCCTTCTTCTTTGGTAGAAGGAAAATCGAGTCGGTTTTTTCCTTTGTTGTAAATCCCGACCCCAAAAACGGAAGCATCCATCAGTGCGTTTACATTTTCGTAAACTGTTTCAATAATTTTATCGATAGAAAGGCTCGAGGTAATGGCCCGCCCGATTTTACTTAACTCTTCGGTATCGGCCCTGCGTTTGTTTTCTGCTTCTGCACGGAGTTCCGCCTCCCGCAATGCAGCTCGTTCGTGCTCTTTTCTGGAAAGAAGATGCCTCTGTACTCGATCTACACCAAAAACACCCCCAGCAAACAGCGCAATAAATAATAAATAGGCCCACCACGTTCTATACCACGGTGGCATTATGGTGAATTGAATGGATGCCCCTTTTTCGTTCCAAACACCATCAGCATTTGCCGCTTTCACATGGAAGGTATAATTCCCGGGAGGCAGATTGGTGTAACTTGCCGAGCGCTGGCTCCCAGCCTCAACCCATTCGTCATCGAAACCCTCCAGTTGATAGCTGTATTTATTTTTAGCCGGATTCGCAAAATGAAGTGCCACAAAGGCGACACTGATCTCATTCTGATTATGGCTAAGCTTGATCTTTTTATGCCGTGACAGTGCCAATTTTAAAGGAGAATCCACACCTCCTCCTATGGATTTATTAAATAGTCTAAAATCTGATATGACTACCTGAGGTGGTATAGAGTTCGTACTTAGATATTTGGGTTCAAAGGCAGTAACTCCCAGCCCACTGCCGAAATACATTACACCACTGGCACCTTTCATATAAGCATTCTGATCATATTCCAGTGCCATCAAGCCATCATCAAGGCCATAATTTCTAAACTGTTTGGTGTCCGGATCATAGTTGCTAATCCCGCCATTCGTACTCATCCAAAGCGTACCCTTTTCATCTTCGAGGATGCCATAAATTGTATTGCTAGGAAGGCCATCCTTCATGGTAATGTGGGTGGCCAAACCTGTTTTAGTGTCATATCGATTTAATCCGCCTCCATTGGTAAGGCCTAGCCATAATATGCCAGGTTCTGATTTACGTTCAACGATGCTGTGAATAGAATTATCGCTGATCTTGGTCTTATCTCGTGGATCATAGGCAGACGCTAGTGTAACTTTCCCGGATAAGTCAAGATGGAACAATCCTTTATTAGTACCCAACCACAGGGCTCCTTGAGGATCTTGCGAAATACTTAGTACACCTGGTTCCAATTCACTACTGTCTTGTGAAAGTGGAATGCGGGTGAAAATTCCCGTTCGTGTATTGAAACGATCAAGACCACCAACACTCCCAACCCATAGGTTACTTTTATCATTGGCAACTGGAACCAAAGCAAAGATGGAATTACGACCTCGATTTTCTTCCTTTCGTTCCCGCCTGAAGCGCGTCACCTTACCTGTTTTGCGGTCAAAAAGGTTTAGACCAACTCCTCCGGCCACCCAGAACCGTCCATCTGCGTCTTCAGCAAATACCCTCAGGCTTCCAGGAAGTAATGTGTTTTGATTATTGGGATTGTGTTGATGTCTTGTCACCTTTCTGGTTGCAGCATCAAATTGTGTAAGAAAGTGGCCAGCGGATCCAACATCCGTGCCTACCCAAAGACTACCTTGACTATCTTCGTACACACCCCATACTACGCCAGGTGCGAGGCTGGAAGGATCGTCAGGGATATTTTTTATATTTCTAAAGTTTACTGCGCCCGGATTGAATGCATTGACTCCCTCAGTGGCTGTTCCCACCCACATCTTTCCAGTGCGATCAAGCAAAAGTGATACTGCTTGATTGTCTCGCAGGCTATGCTGGTCCCGCGGGTCATTGCGATAGCTTGTAAACTGCTCTGTCTGTATGTCGAATCGGGCTATGCCGGTACCTGGTCCACCCACCCACAGTACACTGGGATCAGCAGGGTCTGGCTTCACTTCATGAATGAAATTCAAGGGATTAACTCCATCCTTGTTGGGTTCAATTAAAAACCGTTTATGTTCGTTTGTTTTACTATTCAGTCTTACGAGGCCATTGCCAGTCGCAAGCCATAAGATTCCCTGGTTTCCGGAAGGCAAGTATTGCCCAAGTACATTTTGAGGGACACCATACCTTTCATTAGCATCTGGGTCAAATAGATATCTTGTAATCGTTTCAGTCTGGGGGTCAATTCGACTAATTCCATTTGCAGATCCCGCCCAGATTTTGCCATCACTGTCTTCGCTTAGCCAGAATAGGTTGTCAGAAGTGATTGAGTTTGGATCTTTAGGGTTATGACGGTAACGGGTAAATTTGCCATCTTCTCCAGCTCGCATTCGATTAAGACCCTGACTAAAAGTACTCACCCACAGATCACCATTGCTTGCCTCCAACGGATAGAACACTCTGTCACCGGAAATACTGGTCGAATCATTCGGATCATGACGATAATGCAGAGCAACTCCTGTCAAGGGATCCAATCGGTTTAACCCTCCACCGTCAGTTGCCACCCATATGTCCCCGTTGCTAGCTTCGCTGGTGCCCCAGACCCAACTATCCGATAGACTAGTAGTATCAAAGGGTACAGAACTGAATATTTTAAACTCATACCCATCATAGCGGTGCAGTCCACCTTGTGTGGCAATCCATATATAGCCTTGTTTATCCTGCATGATGGTATTTCCGGTGGACTGCGCAAGGCCATCTTCAATGCTCAAGTGCTCGAAGCGCAAAGAGGGTGCTTCGCTGGTGGAGAGCTTGGCCTTTGGAGCTGCCTGCTCCACTTGGGCAACCAATTGATTGCCTGTCAATGCAATCCAAAATACCAGCACCGCAGACCTATAAAACTTCCTTGTCAAAGTAAGTGTCAAAAATGAACGTGATGTTCTTGAGTCTTTTTCAGTTATCATGTCTCGGCTTTATTTAAAGCGTGATAGCCTGTAGTTAGGGATATATAAGGTCGGATGGATAGTGATAAATTCATTAGGAGACCCTTAATATAAAACTAAATTTCGTTTCTTCCCCTGCTTTGGTCTCAACCCTTAACTCTCCCCCATGCGTTTTCACAATATCATAACTCAAACTCAACCCTAATCCAGTACCTTGTCCTGTTGGCTTGGTGGTGAAGAAAGGTTGAAATATTTTTTCTTTGATGTGTCCTGGAATACCATTGCCATTGTCTTTGACAGCGACTTCAATTCCTTCCTCTGTCTTCCTGGTTGAAACTGTAACAACTGGTTCATAACCCTCCAAAGTACTTTTCTTTTTGTCATTGACAGCGTAAAACGCATTGGTAATCAAATTCAGCATCACACGCCCTATATCCTGAGGGATTACATTCACTTTTTCGATTGTCTCATCAAACTCCGTCTTCATGACTGCATTAAAAGATTTGTCTTTTGCACGCAAACCATGGTAGGCCAGTCTTAAATACTCATCTGCCAACGCATTAATGTCTGTCAATTCTTTTTGTCCACTGCTACTACGGCTGTGTTGCAACATGCCTTTTACAATATCCCCCGCACGTTTACCATGATGATTAATCTTCTGAAGATTCTCTTTTAAATCAGCAGCGATCTCTTTTGCTTCTTCATTGTTACCGGCATCGATTTCGCTTTTCATTTCATCCACCAACTCGGTACTGACTTCACTGAAATTATTCACAAAGTTCAATGGGTTTTGGATTTCATGTGCAATACCTGCAGTGAGCTCTCCCAATGATGCCATTTTTTCTGATTGGATGAGTTGAGACTGGGTAGATTTTAGCGTATCCAAAGATTGCTTTAACTCCTGTGTTCTTTCATTTACCTGCTTTTCAAGCATGATATTTTGATTCGATAAAATCTCTTTTTTCTCTTCAGTAACTTGAAGCACTTTTTGAGCTTCATCTTTTACCTCTTTTAATATTTCCTTGAATCGGACAGAAATGTAGGCCATTAAAAAAAATGGAGGACTGAGAATGGTCATCGACAGGATTAATTTGTCGTATTCATTAAAAAGATCAAGTGAGTACTTGTGCAAAGTAATATATCCAATAATGGCCAGCGTGGGGAAAACAATCCCGGCCACGATCGTCCATTGTGCGCCACGAATATTTTTCCGGTGCTTGAAAACAATCCGCCCAAAGTATACCAGCATCCCTGTAAACGCGATCCCAAATGGAAAGGAAATGGAAAACACATGGGCTAATAAATTAGTGACCAATATGACAACCAGAATAATCCAGGAATTGCGTGATATTTTTTGCGTGAGTACCCATTCCAAAATAAAAAGGCCAAAAATCGTCATCACCGCCTGACTGGTAACCATGACAATAAAGCGAACTTTCTCAAGGGTATAGGAAATTTCAAAAAAGGTATTCCCGAAAATGAACAGCGCCCCTATTAACACAAAGCTGGTATACCGTGCAAAGAGCAAGAAAATCTTTTGTCCTGGATTTAAAAATACCAGTAGCCAAAACAGAAAAAATAACAAAAAAGAAATGGATATACAGATGGTTACATAAATGTGAGTGAGCTTAATGTCCCGCGTAACCCGCTCGGTGTATTCAGGCCCCGCAAGGTTAATAAATCGTTGAAGGTTCTGTGGCTTCAACCTGATTTCTCGCTGGGTAAACGTTGTTTCATAATCTACAAAATGGATGGCGATCAAATGCTCTTTACCAGGGATGAGTTCAACCGGAACAGGATATTTAAGTATCGGGTTAAATGCACGGTAAGAATTACCAGTATCACCAAATGAATGAACCAACTCACCATCGATATATACATCGGTTGCCGCCCAGAGATCACGATCGATGGCCAACGGAATATTATTAAACGATTGATCTAATTTTATTTTAATTCTAAACCAGCCTTCGATACGACCTGAAGCGTCCTCCATTTCGGCATTAATCTCGGTAGGATTTAACTTCTTCCAATTTGACACATCCAATTCGGGGGTAGCCCAGGCCAAGTCGTGACCTTGTTGGAATACCCATTCATCAAGTGGGGCAAGAAAAATTCGTTGGCGTGATTGAAAACTATCCTGAGAGAGCACAACTATATCATCCTGCGCATGGCCAACATTGAAAATAAAAATTAATGAAAGCAGAAAAGTAAGTTGTTTCATAGTCTACTTCGATTCTATAAAATGCACTTTAATTTGAGACCTGCACCAATTTTGCTCTCTACAATCAAATCCCCACCATGCGCTTTCACAATATCATAAATCTGCTCTTCTTGTTCCCTAAATATAGCCAATTGGCTTAAAGACTTAATTTGTTGAGCTATTTATCACCATCAAATGAAACTAAATAGGTGGCATTATTTTGCTATTTTTGAATGACGCCATACTACTTCACTACTTAATACACAATGACTGTATATTCAAGTCCTTACTCCACCATCGTACTTGACAAAGAAAAAAAACTACTTGAAGCCACCTGGCTCAAAGAAGCCAAACAGCTTGGTGAAGAAGATGTTATAGAGGAAATCTCACATGTTCTGAAGCATGTAATGCTTCACAGTATTACCAATGTGCTTATCGATGCAAGGAATTACCCATTCCGGCACAATGACACCATTCAACGCTGGATCAATAATGAATTCATTCCCGAGATCATGGAAAATGGTGTGAAGCGCTATGCCATTCTGGTTGAAAATAGGGTAGAGTCCCAACTTGATAATTTAGCCGACCTGATCCTTGAAGAGGTAGAAATGAAAATGAATTATTTTACCAATCGAACACAAGCGTTAGACTGGTTGGCAACTCGAAATTGATTTACCAAAAGCTTATGATCTCTTTTAAGTTGTTAGCCACCAGTTAGCACTTTACAGGAAAATAAGAGCTGAAATATTCTCCGTTTAAAGCTTAAAATGTGGGTTTTTGAGTAAAATAGGTATATTTAAGGATGCCTTCGCTACATCCTGATTACGAGTACGACATTTTCATTTCTTACCGTCATAAGGACAACCGATCTGAAAAATGGGTGACCCAATTCGTTCATGCACTCAAAGAAGAACTGGAAGGTACATTTAAAGAACCCATCTCTATCTATTTCGATGAAAATCCCTACGATGGACTTCTTGAAAATCACAGTGTAGATCAAAGTTTAAGTAACAAACTCAAATCACTCATTCTTATTCCTGTTGTATCGCAAACCTATTGTGATACCAAGAGTTACGCATGGCAACACGAGTTTTGTGCTTTTAATAGGATAGCACAGAAAGACACGATAGGCAGAGATATTCGCCTCGGCAACGGCAATGTAGCCAGCCGTATTCTCCCTATTACCATTCATGATCTCAATCTGGAAGACATCAACCTGATTGAGGCAGAATTACAGGCTAAATTCAGATACATTGAGTTTACCTACCGATCTCCAGGTGTAAACAGGGCCTTGCGAAAAGAAGATAAACGTGAAGACAACATCGGTCGGTTGTCCTATCGTGACCAACTAAATAAAACGGCCAATGCGTTAAAAGAAATTATCCAGGGTATACAGTCCCCTGACAAGTCTGGTTATTCAGGAATACCAATTGGGGATGAAGACAGTACCTACCTCAAATCTAAAACCTCTCCAAAATCTGATGAAACCAACGAGAAGTCCATCGCGGTACTTCCCTTTGTTAGCCTTGCTCAGGATAGCTCACAAGAATACTTCGCGGATGGCATGACAGAAAATATCTTGATGCAACTGGCTGGTGTCCGCGAACTCAAAGTGATTTCAAGAACTTCGGTTATGAAATATAAGAAGACAGATAAACTGGCTCCTGAAATTGCGGCAGAGTTGGGAGTCAAGTATATCTTGGAAGGGAGTGCCCAATCACATAATAACAAAGTAAGAATCAACGTACAACTGATCGATGCCAAAAAGGATGACCCCATCTGGTCAAAAGTATTTTTGGAAAGTATGGATGACATCTTCAGTATCCAGGATAAAGTGGCAGAGGTAGTTGCACAACAACTCAAGTCTTCTATCAGTCCTGCCGATAAATCCCATCAGAAACCCACGCAAAATTTAGAAGCATATGATTTGTTCCTGAAGGGTCGATATGCCTTTAACCAGTGGAATGTAGAAGGGTACCAAATTGCGTCCGACTACTTTAAAAAAGCCCTTGCGCTTGATCCTGAATTCAAGCAAGCCTACTCCTACCTGGCAAGTTCTTATTCTGCCCGCATGTCCTGGAATGGCGACCTTTCTCCCACCGAAGCTTTCCCGCTGATCAGTCAGTATCTTGATGAAGCCTGGAAACGTGGCGCCTCAGACAATGACTACCTTACCAAAGCCTTTGTTGAATTCTTCATCAATAAAGATTTTGCAAAAACAGAGGAACTACTGCTTAAAGCAAAGGATCTCAGTCCCAATAATGCGAATGTACTGTATACCTATAGCTACTTGCTGTGCATGACGGGTAGATTGCCAGAGGCCAACGAAGTAATCAAAGCAGCCAAGTTGATTGAACCACACAGTGTAGCCTATTTCAATTATCAGGGAATTTATCTTTATCTCTCCCAAAAATACAATGAAGCGGCATCCATGTTCGAGGAGGGAATGAAACTATTTCCAAAAGTGATTCGATTTTCCGACCATCTTGGTCGAATCTATGTAACCATGGGCAACTTTGAAAAGGCCAAAGAAGTGCTTGAAGCTGGACTTGAAGATTCAAACACAAGACACCCTTCAATGATCGCTTACCTGTCAATAGCCCATTGGCACTTGAACGAGAGAGATAAATCTGATCAATTGTTGAATGAACTCATTCAGCGCAGTGCTAAAAACGAAAAAGGAGTCAACTTCTATTTATCTCATGTGTATTGCTCCCGGCAGGATATCAGTCAGGCCAACGATGCCATCAAGAAGGCTCACGCATCAAACGACATTGATTTGATCTGGCTTTCTGTTGATCCACTACTATCCATGCTCAAAAGAGCAAGTAGCCCCAAAGGCAGTGCTGCCGATTATTCGGGTGCAGAGCATTTCATCAGCGAAAAACTCAAAGCCGATATGCCCGCACAACTTACGTATCACAACATGGATCACATACATGATGTACTTACATCAGCACTCAGAATTGCTGAGACTGAAAAAATCAATGAGGAAGAAACCCGTTTGTTGCGAATTGCAGCGCTGTACCATGATGCTGGTTTTATCAAGACTTACAAAGGCCACGAAGCAGAGGGTTGTTTGTTGGCAAAAGCAACCCTACCCGATTTTGGCTTTACTGCAGCGCAACTTGAAATGATCT
>DDTF01000040.1 GCA_002345965.1 Flammeovirgaceae bacterium UBA2371 | reverse complement strand
GCTTTAGATAGGTCTCCCTTTTGTTCAAATACTTCCGCGATGTTGGAAAGTGTTTTGTAATACTCAAGTTGCCTGTCGATGTTCTTTCTTACCGTCATGGCTGAGTCATAGTATACAAGCGCAGTTGTATAATCACCATTCAGAAAATTTATATATCCTAAAATGTTCCAGGCAAATGCTACTCCAACTTTATCCGGTATGGCCTTCATTTGAAGGCGGGCTCGATGTGCAAATTGCTCGGCCAATACCTTGTTGTTTGAATAGATCAGAGACCAGGCAATGCGTCCATATATTTTGGCAATCTGATGTCTGGCATCGTACACGGTATATGTTTCTATGGCTTCATCGTAGAGCTCAATTGCTTTTGGATAGTTTCCGTTAATTTCAAAAAAATAACCCAGCCGTTGCCCAACATAGGCGCGCAGAATATTAAAATTATTTTGTGTAGCTGCCTGATAGGCCAATTCATAGTTATATAATGCTTTTGCGTAATCGCTGATTTCAATAAAGTACTCGCCTCGGTTGATGATTAATGAAATATAATTGCGACTTGACAATGTGTCTTTGTCATTGGCATAAAATTGGAAAGCATTGGTTAATGCAAGTTTGGCTGAATCATATAGTTCTAATTTAATATAACTTCTAAAAAGTAGAGAGTACGCAGAGGGATCAGGATTAAGACTAATTTTTCTTTTAGCATATTGAATTGCTTCTTTAAGTCGTGCATCATTGTAAGAGAGCCAACCCAAACTTTGATAATAACTAGCGATTGCTGATGGGGAGGACTCATCAAGCAGAGAAGAGGCCTCATTAAGATAGTATTGGGCAGAATCAAATTTACCTGTTGAGCGATAAAAATTGGATAGAGAGATGAGCGTACCAATAGGATAGTCAGGTGTCTTGATCTCAATTTCTTTTAAAGCTTGAAAAAAAAAGGATTTGGAATTAGAGATTTCACCTATGATGTAATTGGCATTCCCCAAATCGGTAAGGAACATCGCTATCAACTCTTTGTCGTCTAACTTCTTTGCTAATTGCAAACCAGCATAGGCATCCTTTATGGATATGTTAGGCTTCTTATCCAGAGCTTTGAGAAAGAGTTGATGTAAACTTTTTGCTTTCTCGTAGGAATCACCAATCGAACTAATCGAACTTCTAATTGAATCGAGTTGTGGTGTTTGTCCTGTAGCAGGCGTAAAAATCAAACACAGTAATGTCAGGAGTAATCCCATGGGAAACCTACAAAATCTGGATTCAATATCGCCTGCTAATGAATGGAACATGTTGTGCCAGCGTCCAATTAGGTTTAGGGTTGGATGAATTGTAAATATAAGATAACCAATGTGGATTACACAGGCTAATTGAGACCGTTTGAATGGTAAAGGTATTTTTTAGGGGTGCCCATACCTAAGCAATGATTTGAATTCTATCAAAGGGCAGGATTAAATAGATAAATACCTTAAACAATATGAATCTTGTACTGTTTTATTGTGTAAATTCCACTCATGCCATTTTATAAATTGGTTATCGGTTATGTACTCACCACGTTGGTGTTTTTTGCGATTGATCTTTTGTGGTTAGGTCTGCTGGCAAAGGATTTATACAAAAAGTATCTGGGAGGTTTCTTGAGCGATCAAGTAAACTGGACAGCAGCCATCGTATTTTATTTACTTTTCATCGTTGGTATTTTCATTTTCGTCATTCTTCCTGCTGTTGAAAAAGATTCGATAGTAAAGGCTATTGTACTTGGTGCACTATTTGGCTTCTTTACTTATGCTACTTATGACCTTACCAATTTGGCTACATTAAAAAATTGGCCCATCACGATTGTATTAATTGATATTGCCTGGGGAAGTATACTTACAGCACTTGTTGGTGCTGCTGGTTTCACTATAATAAAATGGATCAGCTAATTCAACTTTTCTCCACAGTTGCACTCCTTCTCTTTGTGTATGCCTCAGCTTGGTTTATCATTTCAATTATCAAAAAAAGAAATGATTTAGCGGACGTAGCATGGGGGCTTGGATACAGTTTAGTTTGTTTGTATCTCTTTATAGCTCAGCCAATATCTTCAGTAGCTATTTTGCTATACTCACTTGTTGTCATCTGGGGGTTGCGATTATCTATTCATATTTATCTTCGCAATAGGGGAAAGAAAGAGGATTTTAGATATCTCCAATGGAGGGAAGCATGGGGAAAGTCATTCTATTGGAGGTCCTACCTTCAGGTATATTTACTACAGGCGTTTTTTTTGTTGATTATTATCTCTCCCTTATTGCTGGTAGCAGCATCACCTCCATTGGGATGGTCGATTTTTACATGGGTAGGTTTCTTGATGTGGTCGACAGGCTTCTTTTTCCAGGCAGTGGGTGACTATCAATTATCCGTTTTTGTTAAAAACAAAAAGAACAAAGGGGATATCATGCAATCAGGTTTATGGAAATTTACTCGCCATCCCAATTACTTTGGCGAGATCGTGATGTGGTGGGGCATTTTTGTAATTGTATTGCCGCTACATGGAAGCTACTGGGTTATTGTAAGTCCTCTTACGATCACTTTCCTGATTGCATTTGTATCTGGCGTACCTATGCTGGAGAAAAAGTACGATGGAAATCCTAACTATGAAGCTTACAGAAAAAGTACACCAGCCCTTTTTCCCAAACTTTGGAAAGGAAAATTATAGTAGTTGAGCTTTTTTGTGATTGGATGAACAGGCTTAGAAAAGCAGATTAATCTTCCCCTTCAACCTCAGAGAGGTCAGCCTCTGGTTCGTGTTGGCTGACATGCAAAGTAAATTGTTTGTCCATGCTGAATTCAAAGATATTTTCATCCATCAATTGACTGGCCTTAGGTGATTCAGCCAATACATACAACAAGTCCTTAGCAACTGGGAACCCTTTTATGTTATTGATTGCTTTGCCCTGGTGTGCTTCTAAAGTAAATGTGTATCCCTTTTCCTTAGGGTTCATTTGCTTGAATTCATGCTTAAAAAACTTGTATTCCTGAGGACCTTCTTGAGCAGCAACCATCAATTGAAGAATGGCAGGGCGATACTTGTTCCAAAGTGTTGCATATCCCTGATTGTTCATCGAATTATAATATTGCGCGCTCATGGTATTCGTGTTTAATTATTTAAAAATTTAAGATGTTATTAACCCAGATAGGTTAACAATCCCTTACTACGGGATGTGTGTCGCAACCTTCTTGTTGCTTTTTCCTTGATTTGTCTAACCCGTTCACGGGTCAGATTGAATTTTTCACCAATCTCTTCAAGGGTCATTGCAGTATGACCGTTCAATCCGAAATAGTCGCATATTACTTCAGATTCTCTTTCAGTAAGTGTGGATAATGCTCGACTTACCTCCCTTTGCAAAGAATCTCTCATCAATGCGGTGTCAGGGGTATCTACCTGGTCGCTGGTGAGCACATCCAACAAGCTGTTTTCTTCACCTTGTACAAACGGTGCGTCTACCGAAACTTGCCTCCCTCCAGAGCGAATGGTTTTTTCAATTTCATCAACGCTCACATCCAGAACATCCGCCAATTCTTCACTGGAGGGTTCCCTTTGAAATTTCTGTTCCAATTCAGAAAACGCCCTGGATATTTTATTCAGTGATCCAACCCTGTTAAGGGGAAGTCTGACAACACGGGCTTGTTCAGCCAAAGCCTGTAATATGGACTGCCGAATCCACCAAACCGCATAAGAGATAAATTTGAAACCACGCGTTTCATCAAATCTTTCTGCCGCTTTTATCAATCCAACGTTTCCCTCATTGATAAGGTCACCCAGACTCAATCCATTGTTTTGATACTGTTTGGCAACGGAAACAACAAACCTAAGGTTGGCTTTAGTTAGCTTTTCAAGCGCCACGGCATCGCCCTGCTTAATTCGTTTGGCCAGCTCTACCTCCATCTCGGCCGTAATCAGGTCTACCTTTCCAATCTCTTGAAGGTATTTATCAAGCGACTGGCTTTCACGGTTGGTAATCTGTTTGCTTATTTTTAATTGCCTCATAGCATTCCTATACTTAAGTAGTAAAATCCAAGTGATGAGAAAATAACTGAGACACCCGTCTCAAACCTTAATCAATCATTAAGCAAATCTGACAGAGGTGCTGATCCTTTAACGGTAATACCTTGCTGTTGGATTTCGTATTAAAGGATAAAGATAAGGATTTTTTGGTGATTTTAGGGGTATTTGCCCGTAGCACTTCCCCCTAAAAAGGATGATAAAGATATCCCAATCGCATCCGCCCTACTTTTAAGAGTCTGGCAGACTTACCTTTTATGGCTTTATAACTAGACGCTTCCCTATTTATACTAATGGGTAATACTTCGGACTGACTATCAGCACCATTACAGCCGTTCAACACCTCCTGAATACACCCTGTCGGGAGGTAGCTCACATTAACCAGTTTGACACTTATTTCTTCAATTTATGTTGGAGTTTAGAGTTATAATATGAAAAAATCCGTCAAATTCTCTTGGTCTTTTTGTTGGCTGCTTCTATTTCTTGGTGCTGCAACTTGTCTGGTGGCACAGCCGGACGCCAAGAAGAAACCTAAACAAGAACCTGATTGCAGTTATAATGCTTTTCATGCCGAGGTCGCAGAAATTGGAACTTCCGAAAAGGGATGCAAAATTTATACAATCAATGTGACCACAGATGGCGGCAGTCGTTATGATTTGTCTCACTTCACTATTGAGCTCCCATGCGGCTCCGTAATGAATGTAAGCAATTCAAGAAATTGGAAAGTGGAAACAGGAAAGGACCCAACGACAGGTCTTAAAGGATTTAAAATTGATGACATTTCTTCTTTTGGTAAATCTCTAGGAGACAGCTTTACTGTAGAGTATACGATTTGCAGTAACGATAATTGTGATGAAAGACCTGGGGTTGTAGCTTATAAATTCGGTCAATGTGTAAAATACGAAAACCTGATCTATAAAGATGACGATGGTGGAGGAGATGACGGTGGAGGAGACGATGGTGGAGGAGATGGTGGTGGCGATAATGGAAACTGTTCAACTTTACTAGCTTCTTTAAAGGAGACTCCCATTTTGTGCTATGGGCTTTCCGGTGCCTCATTGGAGGTTGTTATTGAATCTGGAAATGCTCCTTTTACTTATAGCTGGAGCAATGGAGCAACAGGAGCGCTTCTTCAAAATATTATCCCAGGCACTTATGCGGTTACAGTTGTTGATGCTGACGGCAATACACTGACGTTAAACTCAGAAATATCACAGCCTGAGCAGTTGATAATAAGTGAAACCGTCCAACATCCTTCCTGCAATCTTGCAGGTGATGGAGCTATTATGCTGTCTGTCACTGGTGGTACCGAGCCTTACTCGTTTTTATGGGGAACAGGATCAGTTAGCTCCAATTTGGAAGGTGTGAATGCCGGGGTTTACACAGTTGCAGTAACTGACGCGGCTGGTTGCTCAATTCAAAAATCCATTGTGCTAACCAACACAATTCAAATCAATTTGAGTGCAACTACCATCCGAACAGCATGCGGTCAATCTTCTGGTGCCATTGATTTATCAGTAAGTGGTGGGGCACTCCCTTATACTTTTTTCTGGAGCAATGGTGCCACAACAGAGGACATTCAAAGTCTCAAAACGGGTTCTTATAGGGTTGTAGTCACTGATGCAAATGGATGTCAAAGTATAGGAAACTATTTTGTGCAGGAAAACAGTGATTTAAGAATTGCCTTTGCTGTACAAAAACCTAATTGTGCTAATGAGCCAACAGGGTCAATAGATATCACTGTAACCGGAGGTGTTGGCCCCTACGCCTATTCATGGCAGCATGGCCCTACTACTGAAGATATAGAGGGGATCTCATCAGGCATTTACAGAGTAACGGTTACTGATAATTTGGGATGTGCAGCACTTGCAACTATTTTGGTGCAAAAAAATTCTTTACAAGTTTCAGCTCAGGTGGCTCAGCCAATGTGCGCCAATGATTCCAATGGTTCTGTAAGTCTAACCCCCACCAATGGTGCATCACCCTATACCTATGAATGGTCCAACGGAACTACAGACAGCAGAATTACGGATGTACCTGAAGGTACCTACACTGTTACTGTTAGAGATGCTTCAGGATGTAGTGTTACACTTACCTATACGCTCACTTCGCCAAACTCGATTACAATTGCTGCAAATATTAGCAATGGTGCCTGTGGCGCTGATGGGAGTTACAAAGTAAATGCTGTTGTTTCAGGTGGGAAGCCACCCTATCAGTACCTGTGGTCAAATGGTCAAACAACATCGATGCTTTCAAACCTTTCGGCTGGCACCTATCAGGTTCAGGTCACAGATGCGAATGGATGCAAGGCGGTTAAAGAAGTTGAGATTAAACCCGAATCATTCTCGTGGACTTGTATAATAGAAGCGCCAATCAATGCACCAGTATGTCAATCAGTTGGAAATAATCTTAGTGCTTCTATACAGAATGCCTCTTATTATAGCTGGAATGTGACCAGTTCAGACAACAGCTGGAAAATTACATCTGGTGCCAATGCGGGTACGGTTATATACTCAGCTGGGAATATGGGAAGTACCGCAACCTTTACGCTTACCATGATGAAAGATGGATGCACGCAATCTTGCAGTTATAACATGGAGGGTAGTTGTGATGTTCGAGACAATACTGGGGGCGGAGACCCAAATAATGGAGATCCTTGTAGCGAAGTGGTAGTAAATGAAAATCAAAAGACAGTATCTGAGCTTACGGCCGATGAAAAAGTAACTGAAGAGGAAGAAGTGGAGGAGGAAGAAGTTGAGGAAAAGGACAGTGCTAATTTTGAATTCGTGGCTTACCCAAATCCTTTTGAATATTCGCTACGTTTTGAATGGACAGCTGATGTTGATGACTATGTGAGGTTAGAAATTTATGATCAACATGGCAGACTGCTGAAAGAAGTTTATGCAGGTTCAATTAATGCAGGCGAAAAGTACCATGTAGAGTGGCTAAGGCCTGAGGGTAAGGAGCAGCTGTATTTTTACAGATTTACATCTCAAAAGCAATTACTGCGGGGTAAAGTATTTAGCAAAAAACAGTAAAAACGATTACATCTTATTTAGGAATCCTTGGAGCGAGTCAAAGTCTTAGTGATTCCGATTAGCTTGCCAAAGACTTGATAGAAAAAATTCATTTTTAAAACTTAAGCATGGTACTCTAATTAAGAAAATTATCTTGAAGATGATAAAGGGTGATGTGAATTGGAGGTTTAATGGTGCCAGCATTGTACTTCGTACTGAATTTCTTCAGAAAATTTAGCCATTAAGCGCTGATCGAATGTCCTTGTTAGCAACTAATTTTTATCTTTAAAGGATAATCAATTAGTACTATGGCAAAAAGATTGGTAAAAGGTGACAAGAAACTATTTGGGGTTTGCAGTGGACTGGCCAATTACTTTGATGTAGATCCTACATTAGTAAGAGCACTGTTTATAATTGCACTGCTAATGGCGGGAACGGGTGTCCTGGCCTACATCGTGTTGGCGATTATCATGCCGGATAAGTAAATGTCAAAAAACGCTTACGACCCGCGAAGAGTAATCTTCGCGAAGTCGCAATTGTCTGGCAAAGTACTCAGTAGAAAAATTGCTCGGATACTATCTTTCCATCCTTTACTTCGTAAAGAGCAACTTCCTCCATATTTATGCGTCCACGACCCTTCATAGTTGCTTCAAATCCCATCGTGCAGGTAAAATAATTGGATGCTACCTGGGGTTCATTGCAAAATCCTGAGTGGAACGTTTCAATGGTATCGTTCCACTGCTTACCCTTTTCTTTAATGGCTTCCATTCCTTCAGCATACTTTAGTCCCTGGGAGTGGGGTGGCTCAATACTTTTTGCTTTTGGGCTATACAATTCTTTATAAATGGCTTCCCAGTTATTTTGTTGTGCTAATTCATAAAATCGCTTAGCAATGTCTTTTGTACTCATCATATTGTTTTGAATTTAATTTCAAACAAAGTAAAACAGGTCTGGTGACAGCCCTATGTCAGCAGCGAATTACCATTGGGAGAGAAAAAATGATATATTCAAACACTCAAATAATTGTTCTATGAAAAAATTAGTATATCTGCTGATCTGCATTGCTGTTTTGTCTTGCCAGACTCAACCATCTGTCGATAATTCCGCTTTTAAATACGAAGAATTTGACATTGATCAATTACAAAAGGGATACGCGGCAGGAGCCTTTACCATTGAAGAAGTGGTGCAAGCCTATCTCGATCGTATTGAAGCGATTGATAAAAATGGCCCTCAACTGAATTCGGTTATTCAGGTCAATCCGGATGCAATAGCCATAGCAAAAGCACTGGATGTTGAAATGAAGGAAGGCAAATCGCGCGGCCCAATGCATGGCGTTCCTGTCCTTTTAAAAGATAATATTGACACTCACGATAAAATGGAGACTACCGCAGGTTCTCGGGCCTTGTTGGGGTCGCATCCTTTACAAGATAGCTTTGTGGCTCAGCAACTGCGCAATGCCGGAGCTGTAATTATTGGCAAGGCCAACCTGAGTGAATGGGCCAACTTTCGTGGTAATTTGTCCTCCAGCGGATGGAGTGGTGTTGGAGGTCAGGCAAAAAATCCTTACGACATCACCCGCAACCCTTGTGGTTCCAGTGCTGGGTCTGGTGTGTCTGTGTCTGCCAATCTTACCATGATAGCCATTGGTACTGAAACCAACGGATCCATTGTGTGCCCGTCTACAACAAATGGAATAGTAGGGATTAAACCTACAGTGGGTTTAGTGAGCAGGTCTGGAATTATACCTATCTCTTTTACCCAGGATACCGCAGGCCCAATGGCACGGTCGGTTAGAGATGCAGCCATATGTTTAGGTGTACTGGTAAGCGTAGATACCGCTGACAGTAAAACACTCGCTGCTGACAGGACAGCACATCAGGATTATACTCAGTTTCTTAAAGCGGATGGATTGAAGGGTAAACGGATAGGATGGTACAAGGCACCCATGGGAAGGAATTTTAAAGTGGATGAAGTGATGAACAAGGCAATTGAATTTATTAAAAGTCAAGGTGCGGAAATCATTGACATCGAGGAAATAGCTGCAGGTGAAGTAGGCAGGTTGTCCTTTGAGGTAATGTTGTTCGAATATAAAGATGGGTTGAATAAATATTTTAAGTCACTGGGCCCTGATGCTAAAATTAAAAGTCTGGAAGACCTTATTGCATTTAATGAATCGGATAGCATAGAATTAAAATATTATAATCAACAATATCTCGAAATGGCTTTGGGGAAAGCTGATTTGGAATCCGATGAGTACAAACAAACCCTGGAAAAAATGCTCAGGGGAAGCAGGGAAGAGGGTATTGATAAAGTGATGAACGAGCATCAATTGGATGCCATCATTGCTCCAACTGGAGGACCAGCCTGGAAGACAGACTGGACCAATGGGGACGCTGGTCATGTTTCCAGCTCATCGCCAGCGGCCCGTTCAGGTTATCCGAATATTACTGTTCCAATGGGCTTCATCGAAGGGTTGCCAGTAGGTATTTCTTTTTTTGGTAGGGCATGGAGCGAACCATTGCTTTTGGAGATGGCTTATTCCTATGAACAAGGAACGAAACATCGTCAGGCGCCCAAGTTATTGACCACTAATTATTAACTTTCTTGAGAAACGTTAACAGGAGTTGCTGATAGCCATACAGATCGATGGGTTTTGTGTCGATCATTTTTGCCAATAGTGTAAGTGATTCGCTATTAGTTATTCGCAGGGCTTTAGAAACAAGGGCAACTTCGTACAATATATTTTGCTGGTCCTGGTTGAGCGGGTGCCTTATTTTTGTTTGACCTTCAAAAAGTCTTGTACATTCATTAATGGCCACATCCCTATCTCCACCAAATTGGGTTTCAATCATGCTAGTGATTTTGTTGGTAACCGAAGGGAGTGATAGTGGTATTTTTTTGCTTGGCTTCAACACCATACTGCTTTCTGTAAATTGTTGAAGAATGGATTTTCGAGTTCGATAAGACTTATTTTTATTAATCTTAGCTTTTTCAAAAGCGGCTAACTTCTTCAGCGCTTTATCCATAGGACGAAACCCGTAATGGTAATAAAACCAAAAGGCCCCCGAGGTAATTCCTTCTGGGTTACCCAGGCCAAATTGATAAGGTTCCACTTCAAAAAACAATACGCCAAATGTATTTTTGAAAACACGCAGTAACTGACAAAAGGTATAACCCGATTCAGCACCCCTGAAGGATTCAAAAATGTTAATCCCAAAATTGGCGCGCTCACCAAATACCCAAGAGCCTCCATACGATACGGGAAAGCCATTTTTAAACAAAGTATATCCAACATAAGACTCCATTGGCAATTGCCGGGAAGCTATCATTCCATATATAGCAACAGAAATACCACGTTCTAATTCATAAAGCCTTAATGAGGCAGCGTCAAGATAAGTGGTAGGATCGGTTTCACGATCGTTCAGGGCCATTGCTTTTTTTATGCAAGTAATTAACTCTTTTCGCTGAAGTGAGTTAAGAGATTTGGGTTCTGGAAGGTTACGATTCAACAATTCAACAACGTCAAAATGCTTGCTCCAATTTTCTTGAAAATATATTTTTTCAATTGTTAATCGATTATAAGTTCTGGAAAAAGTTTTATCAGTTGGGATAATTTTAACCTCCAGGCCTAGCTGATCAAAAAGATAATCCTTGATGGAAGGACTGTGGTTGAGATTTTTAAATTGACTCACATAAAAATTAAGTAGTTGAGTGGTTTTAACACCCAGAGTATCTAGCAGTTCCTTATTACTATACCCTGCGGTTGTATAACTGCGCTCCATTGAAGGAAGGGTGTGTTGAAAAAGTTCATTGAGATTGGAGTGTGCTTCATTCGATATTTCTAATCGACATTCTGATAGCTCGCTAAGCCAGCAAAGACAATCATGAGAAAAATTAGAGATAAAAGGAGTGAAGGGAAGTCCTGAGTTTAATAATGATTTTGATGATTTATTCCTTCTTTTTTTTAGTTCTCGCGTTATTCTGGACAGCTCCTTTTCCGCAAGTAGTAGATGATTGTTGCCAGAAGGGTAGGCGCAAAGAAACAAAAGATACTCGTGATATTCGGCCAACGATTGGTTGTTGGGAAGCTTACATTGTCTCAACTGTGACAAACATTCCTCTAATTTTTGCTGGCTTTGAAGATCTAACTTTGTGTATAAAGTTTTTAAATTTTTTAGCAGAATTGGAAAGCGAGGAGCCATCGATAGTCACACAGTTACTAGCGTAATATACTCAAACTTTTGAAGCCTTAATGAATCAAGGTTTTGTGCGAACTAAAACAATTTAAGCTGCACTGGAGAAATAATTCCTTTATAGGGAGTTGGGTTAATCGTACCAGTAGGTGGATGTATAGCGTAAAGCAATGATTCTTTATACCTGGAGGCGATGGCAACATCCGTTTTATGGGCGATGCCTTCAAACAGATTTTGAACTATTCTTGGCGAATTGTTATTTCTGGAAAGATGCCCAAGAAACAAGTGACTCATAAAATCAGGACGATGGGTTGTAAATAGTTGAGCAGCTTGTACATTAGAGAGATGACCATAGCCTTGTCTGATTCTATTTTTTAATGACAGCGGGTAGCGTCCTGTTTCCAGCAATTCCTCATCGTAATTCGACTCCAGAAATGCAGCATGACATTGTTTGAAATTATGGATTACATGATCTGTAATACTGCCAATATCTGTAAACACACCTACGTTGACAGATTCGTTGGATATTATAAAATTGTGTGGATCTACGGCATCATGAGGAATGGGAAATGCCCGAACTGTTAATTTGCCAATTGAAATGGGCTCATAGGGTTCAAAGTGGTACGCTTCAGTTTTCCTCAATTGCGTTTTAAGCAGGGTACGAGTAGTAATATATATAGGCAGGTTATATTTCTTCTGAATCGATGGAATGCCATTAATATGGTCGGAATGCTCGTGTGTAATAAAAATAGCTCTCACATTGGCCATTGAAAGACCAAGTCGCTTCATCCTTCGTTCTGTCTCCCTGCATGAGATACCAGCATCTATCAGAATGGCTTCATCCTGATTGGCAATGTAGTAGCAGTTACCGTTACTGCCAGAGTTGAGTGAAGCGACAAATAAAGACATAGAAATGCAAAGTTAAAGGATATTTTTGTCAGTTGAAGATGGATAAGGGAATACGTATCGGTGCATTAATGGAAATCTCGCAAATAATTACTAACTACAATTTAAATTAGAAATACAATGAACAAGTTCATAGAGCTTCCAATTGCGGATGAGGAGGAGATAAGATTGATTTTGGTAAACATGGACAATGTGGGTAGAATTTTTCCTGATCCGCAGAATAGCAGAAAGTGTATGGTAGAGTTAAGTTATCATAGCATCAATGATGCGCCCGTTTGTCTGGAAGTGAATTTACCCTATGAAACAGTACGGTCTTATTTTATGCCCTGATGAAACTTTCAGCTCCGGATATTAATATTATTGTACGCGAGCTCGATTTAATCGCTGTTCGCAGTAGCGGGCCAGGTGGTCAGAATGTAAATAAGGTCAATAGCAAAGTGATTCTTAAATGGGATGTTTTGAATTCAACCTGTCTTAGTGAAGAACAGAAAACACATTTGCTGAGTAAACTAAAAAGTAGGCTCACCAAGGAGGGGGTGCTGGTACTTCAAGAACAGGAATCTCGTTCGCAATTTGTTAATAAAGAGGCGGCAATTAAGAAATTAGATGAGCTAGTCCGAAAAGCATTTGTTCAAAAAAAGAAAAGAATGCCAACAAAGCCCACCAAGTCTTCGGTGCAAAAGCGAGTAAAAGAAAAGAAATTAAAAGGTGAAAAGAAACAATGGAGACAAAAGCCGGATATCTAATGGCTACCAGTCGTCATCCTTCATCTTGAATTCAAAATTATCCGCCAGCGCCTTTCCCAGCAATCCAAGTGTATTGGGTTTCATCCAGTCTTGGGAAAGTTGAGTGCCATTGTTCTTACTGCACAAACCTGTTAGTGGTTCTTTCTCTTTAATGGATTTATATCCAATTTCTCCAGTCACCATTATCTTATTAAAGGTAACACGATATCTTCCCTCTCTGATAGAGACTGAACACTTGCCGCTAAATTTTCCTGTTTGTAAAATCAGGGGAGTTTGTACCTGGCTGAACTGAAACTTTAGGTAGTCAACAGTAAGGTCATTAACGTCAAAAGTGATTCCGTTGGCCGCAATTTTTATATTGGAGAAGCTTTTATTCTTTTTGTATTGTTCTTCCAATTTAGCGTAAGTCACTTGCTCGTCTTGAAATACCGCCTGGTATATTATTTCCTGATCAACAAGTTTGAAGTCCTCATACTCCACAGCCTGCCCGAAACTGGTAGAGAAATGGAAAGCCAATAGACATAATAGTAAGAGCCTCATAATGTGATAGTTTATGTAAAGATATCAACGTTTTGGAGAATCGTGTAATGTGTTAAGCTTGCTTCACAAGGGTTTACAAAGAAAAGAGGCATTTCTTAAATTGAAATGCCTCCTAAAGAAGCGTTCTTCAATCATTAGGTTTAGGTATTGATGCATGGACCCTTCTTCAGTAGCTAATTTGCCAAAATTATTTTTAATTTTTATCACCCTTTAAGGGGAAATTTTTACCGGCTCATTAGTTTTTTACTTTGGCCAAACCCAGCATCGAAAACATCCAGTCAGGTAAAGGTTTCAAAGGATTTCTATTTTTAAGATTGAGATACCAACCCCATTTTTCCATAATGGGTATTTTATGGGTTTCCACAAATTCAATTAAAGTACCATCTGGATCTTCACAATATGAAAAATGCCCAGCTGCCTTCCCCATATCGAATGAATTGCTGCTGTCAACAGTAAAAGGGAAATTATGGCTGGCGCATTTAGTGCCTAGCTGGGCCATACCATGAACATCAAAACACACGTGAATAAAGCCCAAGTCACCCCAGTTTCTTCCTTCAAATATTTTTTTTGGTTGCTCACCGATTATTTCCACCAATTCTAACTCGGTATGACCTAGCAATCGGCTGAAGGCTCCCCATCTTTTAGAATTACTGCTCAGAAGGACTCTTCGGTATTTTTGCTGGTCGCCAGAAAGACCATTAAAGTCACTGAAAATGCCAGTTTCATCGTAAATGATTTCTTTATATCCCAGTACAGATTGGTACAAAGGCAGTGCTTTAGCTATATCGGAAACGCCAATGACACAACCAGAAACACCGCCAGAGTGCGATTTATTTTTCTTTAACCAGCTGTTGCCATTAATCACCTGGAACAAATTACCGTAGGGATCTTTTACGAAGAAGTGTTTTCGTCCGTCAGGGCTGGTTTGTAATCCACCAGGGGTATCAATTCCATGATCTCTAAAATGAGAATAAGATTTTTCTACATTCCTGGATTTCATTTTGATCGCATATACTCCAGTATCTCCTAAGGCAATTTCTTCTTTGTTGGGTTCGGGCGTTTTTGAAGTGTATTGCCAGATTTCAAATCCACCGCCACCTTGCCCGTTGATGGCCAGAATGGCAAATCGATCCTCAGCAACATTGTTGGTGTACCGTGTCATTAATGATGCGGTGGCTTTGTCTTTGAATATGGGAATGTTCATGTCAAAGTGCTTGCGATACCACGTCCAGGCTTCCTCAGCGTTGGCAACACCTATTCCTATTTGTTGAATTCCTGCTATTATGGGCAACTCCATTACTACACCTAATTTTTAACCGCCTTAATTTAGCATTCTTTTGTATAGGGCAGCCATTTTTTCAGGTGGATGGTTTAAAAAATACAAAAAGAATATGGTGAGGTTAGCCAGTTGCACGCGCAACCATGAATTGTTGCTGTACTTGCGGGCAGAAACCAGAATGCTTTTAGGAACAATTTTGAACGGATAACCCTTCTGCACCTTTTGTATCAATTGATAATCCTCCATGATCACAAAAGTTTCATCGAAGCCACCTAATTTATTAAATATGTCTTTCTTTATAAATAATGTTTGATCTCCACCGCGGCACATGATGCCATTGAAGCGGGTGAAATAGGCATTGACTTTAAGAATTGTTCTGGTGGAATCAAATTGGTAACGGTAGCATCCTGCCACATACCCTGATTGAATAGATTCCTGAATATCTTGAACAAAACTGTTCACTAGTTTTATATCTGCGTGTACAAAAAACAAAACATCACCAGTGGAATGTTTTGCGCCTAAATTCATCTGAGCCGCACGCGATCGGTGAGGTGCAATCAGGGTTATTGCTCCCGCCTTTTGTGCCTCAAGCACCGTCATGTCCGTGCTTTGGCCATCTACTACTATCACCTCTGTAACAATAGCCTTTCCGTGATGAAGAATAAATTCAACTAATCGATAAATGTACCTTTCTTCATTGTAAGTGGGTATGATCACACTAATGAACAAGTCGGTGTTATTTATATGATACGAAAATGAAAATCATGAAGTGGTGGCTCCTCCACAACTGGACCCTGCACCTGCGGTACAACCAAAGCAATGTTGATTGACTTGAATTTCTCTACGATGCAAATCGTTGTTGTTCCATTGAGCAATATGTTGACCTGGTGTTTCAACTTTCATCTCCAGCATCTGGTTAAAGTCACAATCGTATAAGTGACCATCCCAACCCACCGAAATCATATTCCGACACATCACTCCTTCGGCAGCTACCGGATTGTAGGAGGCAATCAACTTTTCCATGTAACCATCGTAATTTCCGCTGCTAATCAGATAGTCTAAAAACCGGCTAATCGGCAAATTGGTAATGGCAAATAACTTATTAAATGAAATACCAAAGGGCTCTTTCAATTTTTTCTTGAATTCAAATTCCAACGATTCCTGATTGCCCGGAAGAAAGGCGCCTGAAGGATTATATACCAGATCAAGTATCAATCCAGTGCCTTCTTTTCCATAACCCACGTCATTGAGCATTTTCAAAGCGCGAATTGATTTTTCAAACACACCTTCTCCTCGCTGCGCATCTGTTCTCATCGCGCTGAAATAGGGAAGTGACGACACCACTTCTACATTGTGTTTTTTAAAAAAATCAGGCAAATCGTGATAGGAGGGATTGGCAACAATGATGGTAAGGTTGCACCGTACTATTATTTTTATTTCTTTGGAGATGGCTCGAATCTCCTCAACAAACCATCTAAAATTCGGATTCATTTCGGGTGCACCCCCGGTCATATCTACAGTTGTAAACGAATTATTTTGGATCACATCGAGACACTGCTGCATTGTTTCACGTGTCATGATTTCTTTCCGGTCTGGGCCAGCATCTACATGACAGTGTTTGCAGGTCTGGTTGCACATCTTACCTACATTAATTTGAAGTGTGTCAATCTTTGTAGGTTGAAGGGGAAATAGATTGGACTCCCTCAACTTGGAAGAAAAGGCATCGGGTTCAAACCCTGTTGGTGTTTTTTGACTTAATATTTTAAGTTCATAGCCTACGTCCGCAAGTTGACTGTGTCTCGCTTTTAAAGATTTAATCATTACATCGAAAGTTCTTTGTACTTATTCATCATTTGTACGCCATGGACTAAAGAAGCACCGCTTCGGATGGCAGCTGCTACATGTACGGCCTCCATCATTTGTTGTTCGTCACAACCTTTCTCCATGGTATCTACCGTATAGGCATCAATACAATATGGGCATTGAATAGTGTGGGCGACAGCAAGCGCAATCAATGACTTTTCTCTGGCGGTCAAAGCTCCCTCTTTAAACGTCTCACCATAATAATCAAAAAATTTATCAGCTAATTTTTTTTGAAATTCACCGATGTTGCCAAATTTCTTAAGGTCTTCAGGATTGTAGTAGGTTTTCATAGACTGGTATAACAGGTTAAAATATCCGTATGTTTAAATATACGCAACAAGCAACTAAACTGGATTTTTAACAATCTAATTACACTAAAAATACGTATATCTGTAATAGAGGTGACATTAACCTGTTATTAAAGTTGGTAAACTGCAAGAAATCGCATAATCATATGAGCTTGAAGAAAATAACAGTTTCTATTTTAATCTTATTTTTTGGAGCATCAGCTGTGGCGCAAAATACAGCTCCCTCACATGGTGCATTTGATAAGTTGTTAAAAATTCATGTGCTTGAAGATGGCAGAGTGAATTATAAAGGGTTCATCAAGGATTCTGTAGAATTTAACAAGTACCTGAAGACATTATCAAAAAACCCTCCCAACGAGAAGACATGGAGTACCAACGAAATAAAAGCTTTTTGGATCAATGCGTACAATGCGTTTACCATCAAATTGATTATTGATAATTACCCGGTGAAAAGTATCAAAGATCTGGGGGGTAGCATCTATAAAGTAAATACCCCATGGGATATTCAATTTATTAAAATTGGTAATGAGACTTACGACCTGAACAATATTGAACATGGAAAACTCAGGAGGGCTTATAATGATCCACGGATACATTTCGCAGTGGTATGTGCATCCAAGTCTTGCCCAAAACTCTTCAATGAAGCTTTCAATGCCGCCCGGTTGGAGCAACAGCTCGATCAGGCCGGAAGAGATTTTTTAAGTAATTCATTCCGCAATAAAATAACTTCTCAAAAAGCAGAGATTTCAAGTATTTTCAAGTGGTATAAAGGCGACTTCACAGAAAAAGGATCACTCATTGATTTCTTGAATAAATATGCACCAGTAACGATTAATTCCAATGCGAGCATTTCATATCTTGATTATGATTGGAGTTTAAACGATTGGCCTTAAGCCTATCGATAACGAAGAATGGGACGAGTTAAACAGGTAGGCCCTCCGCCTCCCTTTACACTTATCTCGGTTCCCTCGTATTCCATCACCTCACATCCTTTGTCTTCCAATGCTTTTTTGGTTTTGGGGTTGCCATTTACCATCAGGCATTTTCGGGGCGCAGTGGCGAACACGTTGCATCCCATCGAATCAAATTCTTCATCAGGAACCTCTACAAACTGAAAGCCTCTACGGATCAATTCATTTCTGAATACGATAGGCATAAGTGGGGAGTAAACTACAGCAAGGTTATGATCTACCGGACTAAGGATAGACATCAAGTGAAATACATCAGAAGGACCTTTATAGTGGGGGAGTGGCACAACCAAAACCTGAATGCCATATGGGGATAAAAGTTTTTTTAGTTGACCAATTCCTTCTTCATTGGTTCTATAGGTAAGTCCAACCGCTAAAGTTTTTTCATCCAGCCAGGCAACATCTCCACCTTCTACAGTACCGGGTGATGTTATCTCACCAAGTATTTTCATCTGGTACATTTCAAATGCCTCCTTTTCCGCACGGGGTTCTGCCACTCTTCCGGCTTTGCCCATATTACAAATGATAACTCCGTGATCTGTGGCAATGGAAGCATCTCTGCAATAAATGGAGTCCATGTTGACTTTTTCATTTTTTGGAAAATAATGCAAGTCGGCTCCTGACAATGCCAGCAGTGCTTCAAATGATTGATACTCCTCAATGGCTTTGCTGAAATCTGGTTTCGACAGATAGTTAAGTGGCTTCCAGTTTTTTTCAAGGTGTGCGTCACTGATGAAAGCTTCTCTGGCTCCTTTAATAAAAACTGATTTTAATTTTCCGAATTCTGAGTGGCAACTGTAGTTACTCATGTTCAACACTTTTTCTTTTCCAAATATTCCACATATAGAAAGGGACACCAGCTAAAAGCATCAGGAATCCCCAGTATACTGATTCTTCCCCTGAGCCGGCAATCGCCCAGATAGAGAAGGTAAATCCGCCAGCGGTAAGAATAATGGCTCTTATCCATCCTCCTGTGTTCAAATGTTTTTTTTCAATCAATAGCATAAGATAAGATGCTGATGAAAATAAATAAGGTACCAAAACCATAACTGTAGTCAATAATACAAGGAATTGAAATTGCTCTACCAATCCTTTGGTGTAATTCATGAAAACTAATATGGATATCAGTACGCTAGAAATCACAATACCAAAAGCAGGTGCGCCTCGTTCGTTCTTTTTTTCGAAGATGTGAGGAAACAGTTTGTCTTTCGCAATGGCAAAAGGAACTTGTCCTTGAATAAGGATCCACCCATTAAGGGCTCCAAATGCAGATATAACCACACCCGCACCTACCCAATACCTGGCACCTTCACCCCAAACTTTTTCGGCTGCGTCTGCAAAAGGCGTTACAGACTTTTGCAGTTCCGCTGCTGGAATAATGCCCATCACAGAAACTGTGCTAAGGATGTAAACAACGATCGTAATTAAAGTTCCAATCATGGTAGCACGAGCAATTGTAGTTTCAGGATTCTTAACCTCGCCCGCGGGAATTGTGGCACATTCCACGCCTTGAAATGCAAATATGGTCATGGCGGCTGTTGCGCTGATGGCCGCAAAATCTGAAAGGCCACTAATATTGAAAGGCAAAAAATTATTGAAGTCGATAAAAAACAAACCTCCAAAAGCAACGAGTGTTAACGGTATTAACTTCAGCATTGTGGTCACTAACTGAACTTTTCCACCTTCCTTTACTCCAAGCGCATTCACCCATGTGAGACCCCATACTGCACCAAGTGCCGTCAATACCGCAGCAACAGGATTTAATCCTAATATTGGAATGAATAAACTTAATGCACCTACCAGCGATACTGCGATGGTAGCGTTGGTGGTCCAGCACGAAATCCAATATCCCCACGCGACAAGAAAGCCAGGGAAATCTCCAAATCCTTTGCGAGTGTAGGCATAAGGACCTCCATCACCTGTTGGCATCATTTTACTGAGTCGACCAAAAAGCATGGCAAGAAATAATGCCCCTGCAGCGGAAAAAATCCATCCCAATAAACTTATACCTCCGTAGGTAGCAAGTGCAGACGGCATTAAAAATACTCCAGCCCCAATCATGTTACCAATCACCAACGAGGTGCTGGTCCATAATCCTATTTTCTTTGTAGAGGTTTCCATAACCGAATCTTTAGAAGCAGAGAAAGATACAGCTTTGAATTTTACTACCTTAAGAATGATGTATTATTATTTTATCCCTGCAAACAAGTAAATGCTAGTGGCCAACTACGTGCTTGTAGATCAGTTCAGAGACGTTGGCCATGGCAGCTACACCTTTTTCCGAATCAGTGAGGTTTTTAGAAAGCGTAACCAACACATATTCTTTCCCATCGGGCAACATCACAATCCCCGAATCGTGCTGAACGCCAGTGATAGTTCCTGTCTTGTGCGCCACTTTTACATTGGCCGGAAGTTGGGCGGGTATGATTTCGTTAAATTTTTGATCTAATAGAATATCGATCATTTGCTGATCTGCTTCCGGGCTCACTGCTTTACCTTTTGCCAGCTTTTCAAAAATCATCATAAGGTCATAGGCTGTGGTAGTATTGTTCAATCCAGCCGTGAATGCCTTTGAATCTTCAACACCCCTTAACACAAGTAAGTCATTAGCACCTAAATCGTGCATCGTTAGCGTTACATTTTTGGCATCAACCAGTTCGATTACAATGTTAGTAGCAAGATTGCTACTCATATTGATCATGTCGTAGACAATAGCACTGAGTGGTTTCATTGTGCCTACCTGATGGTAAAGCATTGACTCACTATCCTCTTCAGCATTTAAACTATAGTGTGTGCTGTCTACAATACTTTTGAAATCATTCTTAATAAGGATAGAATCCGCCAGAGATAAATGACCAGCTTGTGCTTGCTTAAAAACCTCAATCATAACCGGGGTTTTCATTGTGCTGGCGGCATGAAATACTTCTTTCTCGTTGATGAAAAGCGTTTCTCCTGTTGTCAAATCTTTGAAGGCGATTCCAAATTCGCCCTCAACTTTCGATAACTCATTATTGATGTCTTCCTTCAGTTGTGCCAATGGTGTCTTGGAGGAACAGGAAGAAAAGAGCCAAATGAAACCCACGAACAAGACGATTAAAATTTGAAAGTCGTTCGAGGATTTCATTTGGCTTTAATTTTGATGCGTAATTTTTTAATATTTCGCAGCCTTGCCTTTGGATGAAGATTTCTCGATGAATTCTCTTACATCGTCATTCGATTTGATCAAATCTTCATTGCGCAAGTACATCATATGCCCGCTGCGGTAGCCTTTCCAGCTCAGGCGATCCTTCAATTTACCGCTTGGGTCAAGGTTCCACATGGAATACTTGGAATTGAAATAAGTGGTAGCGCCATCATAGTATCCCGATTGGAACATTACGTTCAAATAGGGGTTCTGTGCCATCGCCTGCCTTAAGTTATCACCAGTGTTATCATTTGAATTGTCCCAAGGATGAACTGGTCCGAACATGTTGTATTTGATGTCGGTCTTGAACTTCAAGTGTTCACGCAAATAATAATTAATTGCTGGTGTAAAGGAATGCAGCCATGAAGTTAATTCTGCACTGTAGTCGGGGTTTTCTCCAGCATCCATTTTATCAATTCCAAGGTAACGCGAGTCTAATCTTCCGATGGTATAGCCTTTGCTTCTAAGAAGCTCTTTCCAATATGCACGGGTGCTTACATCCAAATTGTTTTGTAAAATGAAGCTCTCACTGAGGCCAGAGTAACGCGCCATCTTTGCGGCAGCATCTTTTTTCTTTTGAGGATCCGCAAATCCTCCCATGGCAATAACTGGAATGAGTTCATTGATGGTGTATTGCTCTGCTTCCTCAAGCACCACTGTCAGGTCTTTTTGTTGCAGGTCTGCAGGAAGCACTTTGTGATACCAGGCTGCAGCGGCAAAGTAAGGCAAACGGTTAGCCGCCTCCACAGGGCCATCTCTTTTAATACCTAATCCTGTTGGGGATACAAGTATTACACCATTCAAATACATCCACTGTGCGTTCTGTAACTCAAGTGCAAGCCCGGACACACGTGTGGTACCATAGCTTTCTCCAATTAAGTATTTGGGAGATTGCCAGCGGTTTTTACGTGTTACAAAGGTATTGAGCCATTCAGCAAGGTACTTGATATCGGCATTCACACCGAAGAATGTCTCGCGTGGTGCCTTTTCATCCAGTACACGAGAATAGCCTGTGTTGACAGGGTTGACATAGACGATATCGGCAACATCCAAAACAGAATTCGGATTTTCCTTAACACCGTAAGGTTGAACAGGATACCCTTCAGCATCAATGAGTAATACACGAGGGCCAGTATAGGCTACGTGCATCCACACGGACGCTGATCCGGGGCCACCATTGAATGAAATTAGTAAAGGACGTGATGCACGATCTTTGATATCACTTCTTTCATAATAAGTATAATAGAGAGAAGCTATCACTTTTCCATCCTTGTCCCACACTGGCTGAGTACCAGTAGTGGCGGTATATGGAAAACGTTTTCCTTTCACCGTTACCTCGTGGGCTGTAATTACCGAGGTATCGGCAGGCAGTTTGCGATTCTGAGCGAATGCGGAGATAACAAGTCCGAATGCCAGTAAAAATGTAATGTGGATTTTCATATCACTATTTTAAATTGATTGTTGTTCGAACCCCAAAAATAAGGGCTTTGTGGCGAAATAGAGGTAGCATTTGTTAAGCGGTAATTTTCCTTTTTGCATATCTTTCTGAGAATATTACCCTAAAGAATACCTGCCATGTTTAAAAACCTTATCTTTTTAATAATTGTACTTTTACTGGGATGTGCTTTGCCTAAAAAAGAAGTGTACGAGATTGGACAGATTAAAACACCCAACGGTGAAATCTTACTTTGGCTTTACAATGAGACACCCAATCACAAAGAAAGTTTTATTCAATTGGCCAACGCGGGTTACTGGGATTCATTGACTTTTAATCGAGTGATCCCTGATTTTGTGGCGCAGGGTGGATGTCCGGATACCCCTGACGGGTTTAACGATCCTGCCTATCTGCTTGAACCAGAGTTTAATGATAGCCTTTTGCACGACTATGGAGCGCTTGGGGCAGGCAGGGATAATAATCCTGGAAAGCTATCTGCCAGATGCCAGTTTTACATTGTGCAAAATAAAGAAGGGGTGCATCGGCTCGATGGTAATTACACCATATTTGGCAAAGTTATAAAGGGTATGGAAGTGGTTGACCAAATAGTAGCTGTGAGTAGAGATTCAACGGATAGACCTCATGTACCCATTACATTGGATGTAAACATAATCGAGCTAACCAAAGATGAAGTGATGGCATTGGCTCCCAACCTTCAGATCAAATTGGAGTAAATAACTTTGGCAGTTCCTAATAATACCGATCAGGCCTGTACTTTTTCCACCCATGGATAATAAACACGGCCAATAGTGTTCCATTTTGCCGTTAACAAAAATCCATCCAGATAAGGGATTTTTAATTGAACGTTATTATTTTACATTTTCAGCTTAATTTGGGATAATAATGATCAAGGGTTTTCTTGTTGTATTTCTTCTTGTATTTGCTCAGTCCATCCATATAAGTATGGCTCAGCGATTGTCTGGCCCCGTCCAGGAGGTGGTTGATGCCGAGATGTCATTTGCAAAAATGTCAAAAGAGAAAGGCACCAAAGATGCCTTCATGGAATTCCTCGCCAAGGATGCTGTAGTATTTGCCAATGGAGAACCTATCAATGGCCACGAATTATGGAAAAAGAAGCCGAACTCCAATGGATTACTATTTTGGTGGCCCGTCTTTGCCGACATATCCTTTGCTGAGGATTTTGGTTATACCACAGGACCCTACCAAATGAGTAAGGATAAAAACAGCGACCCATTTGGTTTTGGTTATTATTCTACGGTATGGAAAAAAAATGAAGAGGGTGAGTGGAAAGTAGCCATAGACCTCGGTATCAACTTTAAGGAGTCAGAGAAAGAGAATCACCAGCTAAGGACAGTTAGACGTGCCACTGGTAAAAGTAAAAAGCCCCTGGATTCTACAAAAGAGGGATTAAGTTTTATTGAACAATCCTATACGCAATGGTTGAATGAAACTGGCAATTCATTTTTGCCGGAGTATTTTTCTCGCGAATGCCGAATTCATCGTTCGGGTAATTGGCCGTATACCTCATGGAAAGTAATTGAGAATATAAGGGAAGAAAGACAATTCTATTTTGAACCAGTAGATGCAGACGTTGCTGAATCCGGTGATTTGGGGTTCACCTATGGTAAAGTCAAAATAGAGAGCAAGGACGGCAGTATGGAAAAAGCAAATTACCTTCGTGTTTGGAAGAGGGAAGGAGGAGCCAATTGGAAAATAGTTTTAGATGTAATTGGTGGTTAGTACCTGTTATTTACTTAAGTAAGTACATCCGGACGATCTGTTATATCCATTGAGGTTGATCATTTCTCTATCTGTCAATCGATTTGGCATTATCGCTACTTAACGATCTCATTTCATTTAATTAACATCATTTTCTTACATCGTATCAAAATAATCAACCAATTAAACGGGGGGTATTGGCTTTATAGGTTAATCGTACTAATTTCTAGCCCAATTATGAAGTGGAGTTAAGAAAAGTGATGCCTCGAGTAAAATTGCCCCAATTATTTCAGTCACGTCTTAATCCCAATGTTTTGGGCGCTGGCACTTTTGTTGTATTACTATTTATTACCTGCTACTTCTCAATAGAGCGATATAAAGCCACTACCGCGCAAGAATCTTTTGTAGCCTATACCTTGGTGAATGAGGCTAAAAACAGAATGCAGGAGGTATTTGCTTATAGTATATCAGCTACAGAACTCATGGCTTTTCTGGTCAAAGAATATGATGATGAGACGATCAATAATTTTGACTCGATAGCTGCCAAAATTTTGAAAGCACAAAAGTACATAGACGCCATTGAATTGGTTCCTAATGGAGTTATATGTTGCGTATATCCTTTAAAAGGTAATGAGCCGGTAGTGGGATACGATATCCTAAATGATGTAACGCGCAACAGAGAAGCCTTCGAAGCCATTGAAAGAAAACAGCTATTCTTTGCTGGTCCATTTCAACTAAAGCAAGGAGGAGTGGCAGTTGTGGGGAGATTGCCCATATTCAAAGAAAATAAATTTTGGGGCTTTTCAGCGGTGTTGATAAAACTTCAAACTCTACTGGATGCTGCTGGAATCGATACGGTGGCTCATGATGGATTTCAATTTCAATTATCGAAAGTAAACCCCAACACAGGTAAGGAAGAATTCTTTTTGAAAGCCAATAAAAAGGATAATCCCACGTTCACGTCCCAGGTAGATATTCCTTCCGGAGCATTGAAGTTGTCTGTAACACGATTAGACAAAAGCCGCGCTGTAAAAGAAACCATTCCTATTTTTATTTTTGGACTCTTACTATCATTTACTGGAGCAGCCTTTGTAAGGGCCATGGGCAAAGCGCCTTTATGGTTGGGTCAACAGCTCGATGAAAGTGAGAAGAATTACCGAAAAATATTTGAAAATACCTCAGAGGGAATATTTAGAAGTACAGTTGAAGGTAAACTCCTGTTGGCCAATCCTTCCCTGGCAAAAATATTTGGATTCAATTCGCCAGAAGAAATGTTGCTCTCCATTGAAAACATTGCGGATCAATTGTATTACCGCCCGGAAGACAGGGAAAAACTACTTGGAGAATTACTGGTGAAAGGCTTTGTTAATAAAATGGAAATCCAAAGCATTACCAGAGAGAAGGAAAAAATTTGGATCAGCTTAAGTGCTCATCTTGTGTATGAAGACAACAAAACCATTTCTTACCTTGAGGGTACAGTCACAGATATTACTGTTCGAAAAAACGATCGGGATAAACTGAATGAACAATTTCAGGTATTGATGAAGTATGCGTTTATCAACTCCCATGAGGTAAGGGCACATGTGGCTACCTTATTAGGACTAGTCAATCTGTTCAACGGAGGTCACCTCTCAGCTGAAGAGCAAGAACGTGTAATCAAACTAATCAGTCAGGAGACGCAAGCACTGGATAAGGTCATACGTGGCCTGTCTTCCCTGATCAATGAAGTGGAAGATTATTGATAACTTGCCAATCCATGAGCAAATCTGAAATGGATTTGGCAAAATTTAAAGCAAGCGCTGAGAAACAAGCCAAAGCCAACAAAACGTTTCTGTCCAAAATTAAAAAAGCAGATCCACGGAAAGTGGATAATGCGTTTCATGCCATGCATGAGGAGGTCTTTGAAGAGATCGACTGCCTAACTTGCGCCAACTGCTGCAAAACAACCAGCCCTATCTTTTATGAAACAGATATTGACAGGGCCGCCAAAGCATTGCGCATGAGACCTGGCGATTTTGTAAATAAGTACCTGAGAATTGATGAAGACAAAGATTATGTGTTGCAATCATCACCGTGTCCTTTCTTAGATGCTGACAATTATTGTGGCATCTACGAAAGTCGTCCCAAGGCTTGCCGTGAGTACCCACATACCAATAGAAAGAAGATGGTGCAGGTCATGGATCTCACCTATAAAAATACGATGGTTTGTCCTGCTGTGTTGGAGATGGTGGAGCGACTCAAGAAAACAAATCTGGTATAAATTAAAAAAGTCGTTCCCCAAAGAGGAACGACCGTGTGCTTTAACCTTTTATAAATTAAGCTACCTGGGCAGCCAGCTTCTGTGCCAACACAGATTTAGGCACTGCCCCAATCTGCTTATCTACAATTTGACCACCTTTAAAAACCAACAAGGTTGGTATAGAACGAATTCCAAATCGACCAGCTACTTCAGGATTTTCGTCAACGTTAACTTTGGCCACTACAGCTTTTCCTTCGTACTCTCCGGCAAGCTCTTCCACTACAGGACCAATCATCTTACATGGCCCACACCATTCAGCCCAAAAATCTACTAATACTGGTTTATCCCCTTTAATTGCTTCATCAAAGTTTGAATCGTTCAGTTCTAATGTTTTACCCATTTCGGTATGTTTATAAGTTGTTGTGAATATGTTCAAATAGCCAACACAAATATAGTTCTTTTTGTTCCTGACCCGATACCGACTGTGAATTTCGTCAGCATCCCGACCAACTTAAAAGACTACTTCTACCTCCAGGTCTGGAATTTTCTTGATTTTGGTCACCATATCATTAACCGGCTTTACGCGATATTTTCGAGATAATAGCTCCAGATTGATGTTTTCCCGATCATCCTTTATTTTCAGGAAAAGGGGACAATCACCGGAAAACTCGGTACACACTGCCTCAATTTGCCCGATCAAATCATGACTGATTGCACTGGTATCCATTTTGAGTTGAAGACCTTTGGTTCGCTTTAAACCCAGTTCATTGAGCAAGTCAATGTTCCTGATTTTAAATTCAAGACTTTGATCTCCCCAGGTTTTGCGAACAATGTTTCCTTCCACAAAAAGGAAAAGACCTGGCATGAGAAAGGACTTGTACTTGAGGTAGTCTTCGCTCCACATCATAAACTCAAACCTGCCGCTGTAGTCTTCCAACACCAGCTTGCCAAAAGGTTTGCCTGTTTTAGTAAGCCGGTGCTCCACTGAGGCAACAATACCGCCCACTTTTGTTTCTCTGCCTTCATTGCCATTCAACTCTGCCAGCTGGCTGAGGGGGGTATTGCAAAAAGCATCTATTTCAAATTTGAAATTATCCAGTGGGTGACCGGATATATAAACACCCACTACCTCTTTTTCGAAGTGTAACTTTTCTATTTCACTAAAGGGCTCAATGGCGTCTACTTTAGGCAGGGGCATTTCTGTGCCAGAAGAACCTCCAAATAAATTAACCTGTGCGCTTTGCAATTCCTGCTGCATCTTGGAAGCATACCGAGTCAGCTTTTCCGTTAGGGTAATGTCTCCATCCTTGGCAAATACAAATTGCCTGCGGTGGAAATCTGTAAAGCAATCAAATGCACCTGACAACGCCAGGCACTCCAATGTCTTTTTGTTGACAGCCCTTTGATTTACCCTGGTGGCAAATTCAAATATATCTCTAAAGGCGCCCTTGCTCTCTCGCTCCTGAATGATGGATTCTACTGCTGCCTCTCCTGCACCTTTGATCGCTCCCATTCCAAAGCGAATTTGACCCTTTTCATTTACCTCAAAGAATAACCCCGACTCATTGATATGAGGACCCAGTACTTCAATATTTTGCTTTCGGCACTCTTCGATAAAGAAGGTCACCTTGTCAAGGTTGTTTTGAGAATGAGTGAGTACTGCCGCCATGTATTCGGCCGGATAATTGGCTTTGAGATAAGCCGTTTGATAGGCCACCAGCGAATAACAGGTGGAGTGTGACTTATTGAAGGCATATTGCGCAAAAGCTTCCCAGTCTTTCCAGATTTTCTCTGCTACCCTTTCATCGTGTCCATTGCTTTTGCAACCAGCAATGAATTTGTCCTTCATCTTATCCAATACATCTTTCTGCTTCTTTCCCATGGCTTTACGGAGAACATCCGCATCGCCTTTGGAAAAATTGGCGAGCCGCTGGGAGAGTAGCATCACTTGCTCTTGGTACACGGTAATACCATAAGTGTCCGCCAAAAATTCTTCCATAATCGGAAGGTCATAGCGGATAGGCTCCTTACCACTCTTTCGCGCGATAAAGTTGGGAATGTACTCCATCGGCCCCGGGCGATACAATGCGTTCATGGCAATCAGGTCTGCCAGCTTATCCGGTTTTAAACCCTTCAGGTAAGTTTGCATTCCCTCCGACTCGAACTGGAAGGTGCCGGTGGTTTCCCCTCTCTGGTAGAGTTGAAAAGTTTTCTTGTCATCAAGTGGAATGGTATCGATGTCTATATCTATACCATGTCGTTTCTTAATGTTTTTTTGTGCCGTCTTAATGATGGTAAGGGTAGTCAAACCCAGAAAATCCATCTTCAACATACCCGCACTTTCAACTACGCTGTTGTCAAATTGTGTTACCAGCATGTCTGAATCGCGTGCGGTAGACACCGGCACAAGTGAGGTAAGGGCATCAGGGGTAATGATCACCCCACAGGCATGCGTACCTGTATTTCTCAATGACCCTTCCAGAATGATGGCTTGTTTAAGTACCTGGGCCCTCAAGTCATTTCCCTTTCTGATGTCATCCAGCTCCTTTACCTCTTCAAAAGCCTTTTCAAGTGAAGTACCGGGTCGCTCCGGTATTAACTTGGCCATGTTATTGGCTTCGGATAAGGGCAGCTCCATCACGCGGGCACAATCTCTAATGGATGACTTGGCTGCCATTGTACCGTAGGTAATGATCTGCGCCACCTGATCCTTTCCGTATTTCTCTATCACGTATTTCAATACCTTATCTCTCCCTTCATCATCGAAGTCGATATCAATATCAGGAAGAGACACGCGATCGGGATTGAGGAAACGCTCAAATAGCAAATCGTAAGCGATCGGATCCACATTGGTGATGCCAGTGCAATAGGCCACTGCTGAACCTGCGGCTGATCCACGGCCAGGCCCCACCGAGACGCCCATTTCGCGGGCTTTGTTGGTAAAATCCTGAACGATCAGAAAGTAGCCCGGGTACCCCGTCTTTTTAATGGTCTCCAATTCGAAATCCAACCTATCTCTGATCTCTTGAGTGATCTCGGGATACCTTTTCTTGGCACCCTCATAGGTAATATGGCGCAGGTAGTCATCTTCAGTTTCGAAATCAGGAGGGATATCAAAAACAGGCAGCAATACATTTTGACGCAAATCGTAAGCTTCTATTTTATTGACAATCTCGTTGACTGTTTCAATCGCTTCAGGAAGGTCGTGAAATAGGGATTTCATTTCCTGCTGTGATTTGAAATAAAATTGATCGTTGGGCAACCCATAGCGATAGCCACGACCTGATCCTATAGGTGTGGACTTAAACTCACCTTCCTTAATGCACAACAAGACATCGTGGGCATTTGACTCTTCTTGCTGAAGGTAATAGCATTCGTTGGCAGCATAATACTTTACATTGTACTTTTTACAAAACCGCAGCAACGTCTCGTTCACCCGATCTTCTTCGGGAATGCCATGCCTGTTGAGTTCTACATAAAAATCTTCTCCAAACAATTGTAGCCAATATTCAAATGCTTCTTCTGCCTGTCGCTCACCCACATGTAGTATGAGATGTGGAATTTCACTAAGCAACCCGCCTGTAGATGCAATCAAACCTTCCCGATATTGTTCAATCAGTGCTTTGTCAATGCGCGGATAAATCCCATATAGTCCTTCGGTAAATCCAATGGAACTCAATTTGGCCAGGTTGAGATAGCCTTTTTTATTTTTCGCAAACAATACCTGATTGTAACGTTTGTCAGGGTTGTCCTTTGTAAACTTCAACTTGGTTCTTTCTTCGGCTACAAAAAACTCACAACCTACAATGGGCTTGATCTCGTGCTTCAATGCCTCGGTTACAAATTTAAAGGCTCCATACATGTTGCCCAGATCGGTGAGGGCAACTGCGGGCAGTTGAAGTTCTTTCGCTTTGGTTATAATGGCATTTACAGACGGAGTGGCCTGCAAAACAGAAAACTGTGAGTGGGTATGAAGGTGACTGAAGGGAAGATCGATAAGTTCTTCAGCGGAAACGTGGTTTGAATAGTCTGCTTCTTCGATTTTTTCTCGCTTGGCAGAATTCCCCACTTCGAGACTGGGCTCCTCATATTCAATCTCCTCAGGTGGTGTTTCATCATATGGTTTTACCACACCTTCTTTGATAAGGCCGAAGAAGGATCGTGCAGTAGCGTCTACATCATACGCAGCATCATGAGCGTCTTCGATGTCTTTGCCAAAGAGTTTCTGATGCAACTCGTTGAGGCGAGGCATTTTTAACCGGCCTCCAATGCCTCCTTTTAATTGGCAATATTCTGTGGAGGCAATTCCGGTGTCAAGTCTTTCCAGTCCAAGGAAATAGTCAGGTTGAAGTTTTTGTCTGATGTATTCTGCCCCAATGATGTTGATGTCGAACTCAATATTGTGTCCTACAAGCAACTTGGTTTTTTCCAGGTCTAAAATAAAAGTACTCAGTACCTTTTCTAGCGGTATACCTTCCTTCTGTGCTCTGCTAGTGCTAATGCCGTGAACTTGTTCAGCTTTAAAGGGGATGTCAAATCCATCCGGTTGTATGATGTAACTGTGCTGAGAGAGTAATTTGCCACTCTGGTCGTGCAATTGCCAGGCGAGTTGTACCAGCCTTGGCCAGTTCTCCAGGTCTGTGATTGGCGCAGTCTTATTGTGCGGAATCCCCGTGGTTTCCGTATCAAAGATTAAATACATCGAAAGCGATTAGTGGTTGACAAAGTGTAAAAATACGTTTAATGAACAGGGCTGGCAACCGACAAAATGATAAATCAAATTTCCCAAATTGAGAATTATTTCCATTATAGAAACTATAAAAGTACTCTGATAGGCCTCAAATGCGCTTAATGGCAGTTGGAACAGCCTTTGTCCTTACTGACATACAAATTAAAATATAGATGTCATGAAAGGGGTAAACAGCATTAAGGGCTTTATCAAGAAACATTGGTTCTTATTCATTATGATGGGTCTGCTGTCATTGGTAATCATGTTGTTAGAACTGCTCTCTAACTAGGGCACTTCCAATCGTTGCATTTATAATCTTTATAAATACTTGAAATTTTCATCGTCAAATTGTTTAGTAAAGCTTTGGAGAGTATTTTTGGTTCGTTTCAAAAACAGCGCACAACAACGCTTTTAGAAATGCTTTTGGATGTTATCATTTTATGAACAAAGATTTCTGTCCCGGGCATTTCATCGTACTAAAGACCAAAACAATAACTGATGAAATGGTTTACTAACCTCTTCTCAAGCACTCTTGGAAGAAAATTGCTCATGGCCCTGACGGGTCTTTTCTTGATCTTATTTCTGTTAGTTCATCTTATTGGAAATCTGCAACTCCTCAAAGATGATGGTGGACTGGCATTCAATGTCTACACTGAATTCATGAGTCACAACCCGCTGATACAAACCATATCAAAAGTCAATTTTGCCCTTATTCTGATCCACATTGTTTGGGCCATCATGCTAAGTCGACAAAACCGACAATCTCGGGGACAAGAAGGTTATGCCATCAGCAATAAGTCCTCTCATTGGACCTCCCGCAACATGGGAATTTTGGGAACCATTATCCTTATCTTCCTTGTGGTGCACCTCCGTCATTTCTTTGCAGAGTTGCACTGGGGTACAACCCCTAAAGTGGTAATTGACGGAAAGGAAATGAGCGATGCTTATACCTTGGTATCCTTTTGGTTTGCCAAAGCATGGTATGCCGGGTTGTATGTAGTGTGTATGATCGGGCTTGCATTTCACCTGTGGCATGGATTTTCTAGTGCTTTTCAGACCCTTGGGCTAAACCATGTGAAGTATAATCCTGTTATTAATTTCGTAGGAAGGGCATTTGCGATAATTGTCCCAGCGCTGTTTGCGCTTATCCCTATAATGATTTTTTTAAAATAATTTTAGCCAGCTAGAACTATGATGCTCGATTCGAAAATTCCAGAAGGCCCAATTGGCGAGAAGTGGACCAAACATAAATTTAACCTGAAGCTGGTCAACCCGGCCAACAAGCGCAAGTATGACATTATTGTTGTCGGTACAGGATTGGCCGGTGCCTCTGCGTCAGCTTCATTGGCTGAACTCGGCTATAACGTAAAAACATTCTGCTTTCAGGATAGCCCCAGAAGGGCACACAGCATTGCCGCTCAGGGCGGTATCAACGCTGCTAAGAATTATCAAAATGACGGTGACAGCATTTACCGTCTCTTTTATGATACTGTAAAAGGTGGAGACTATCGCTCGCGCGAGGGTAATGTGCACCGATTGGCTGAAGTGAGTGTCAACATCATCGACCAATGCGTAGCACAAGGTGTACCTTTTGCCAGAGAATATGGTGGATTGCTTGACAACCGCTCTTTTGGTGGTGCTCAAGTATCCAGAACATTTTATGCCCGCGGACAAACTGGCCAGCAGTTGTTGTTAGGTGCTTACAGCGCACTCAACAGACAAATAGCCAATGGAAAGGTTGAAATGCACAATCGTACTGAAATGCTGGACCTTGTGATGGTAGATGGAAAAGCGCGAGGCATTATCACTAGAAACTTAATAACTGGCAAAATTGAATCGCACAGTGCACACGCAGTGTTACTTTGCACAGGCGGATATGGCAACGTATTCTTTTTATCAACCAACGCAAAGGGCTCTAATGCAACTGCTGCATGGCGCGCCCACAAAAAAGGTGCATTGTTTGGCAATCCTTGCTTTACGCAAATTCACCCTACTTGCATTCCCGTTTCTGGCGATCACCAGTCTAAATTAACTCTCATGTCAGAGTCGTTGAGAAATGACGGTAGAGTATGGGTGCCTAAAAAAGCAATGCCGGGATTGAAAGCCAAAGACGCTGTCAAAATTCCTGAGGCAGACCGCGACTATTACCTGGAAAGAAAATATCCATCTTTTGGCAACCTGGTGCCGCGTGATGTGGCCTCCAGAAATGCGAAAGAAGTTTGCGATGAAGGTCGAGGCGTGGGTTCAGGCCTGGCTGTGTTCCTCGATTTTACAGATGCCATCAAACGTGTGGGCAAAGCAAACATAGAAGCTAAATATGGTAACCTGTTTGATATGTATCAACAAATCACAGGAGATAATCCCTATGAAGGCCCCATGATGATCTATCCTGCCGTGCATTATACCATGGGCGGTTTGTGGGTCGACTATAACCTGATGACCACTGTGCCGGGATTGTACGCACTGGGCGAAGCCAACTTCTCCGACCATGGTGCCAATCGCCTTGGTGCAAGCGCACTCATGCAAGGATTGGCTGACGGCTACTTTGTAATTCCTTATACCATTGGCGATTACCTGGCAGGTTTGCCTTATGAAAAAATAAGCACTGACCGTCCCGAGTTCAAAGAAGCGATGGAAAATGTGAACAACAGAATCAATAAGTTACTCAATATAAAGGGTAAAAAGACCGTAGATCAATTCCATAGAGAATTAGGCCTTACCATGTGGGAATACTGTGGTATGTCTCGCACCGAACAAGGCTTAAAAACAGCCAAGAAGAAAATCCAGGAACTGAAAAAAGAGTTCTGGGAAAATGTGAATGTAGTGGGTGGCGCAGGCGAACTCAATCAGGAACTGGAAAAAGCCAACCGCGTGGCTGATTTTATAGAACTGGGAGAATTGATGGTGGATGATGCTTTGAACAGATCCGAATCATGTGGTGGTCATTTCAGGGAAGAGTCGCAGACTCCGGAAGGAGAGGCAAAAAGAAAGGACGATGAATTCTCCTATGTGGCAGCATGGGAATACAAAGGTGACGATCAGCCCGAGGTGCTTCATAAAGAAGAACTGAAATTTGAAAATGTTAAACTCACACAGCGTAGCTATAAATAATTATGAAGATCACGTTAAAAGTCTGGAGACAAAAGAACAATGAATCAAAGGGAGGATTTAAGACCTATCCCGTTGACCATGTTTCAGAAGACATGTCTTTTCTGGAAATGATTGACGTCCTCAACGAGAGTTTGGTGAAAAAGGGAGAGGAGCCCATCGCTTTTGATCACGACTGCCGTGAAGGTATTTGTGGTATGTGCAGTCTTTACATTAACGGACGCCCCCACGGACCCCTTCAAACTACTACTTGTCAGTTGCACATGAGGTCTTTCAAAGATGGTCAAACCATTACCGTGGAGCCCTGGCGTGCACAACCCTTTCCCGTAATCAAAGACCTTGTGGTCGATCGCTCAGCATTTGACAGAATACAACAGGCAGGAGGTTATATATCCGTGAACACCGGTGGAGTGCCCGATGCCAATGAAATTCCTATTCCTAAAAGAATTGCTGATGAAGCTTTTGATGCAGCAACTTGTATCGGATGTGGCGCATGCGTGGCTGCTTGTAAAAATGCGTCAGCCATGCTCTTTGTAAGCGCCAAGGTTTCTCAATTTGCACTCTTGCCACAAGGACAGGTAGAAAGAAAAACCCGCGTAGAAAAAATGGTGGCTCAAATGGACGAAGAGGGATTCGGTGCCTGCACCAATACCAAAGCCTGTGAAGCGGAGTGCCCCAAAGACATAAAAATCACCAACATCGCCAGACTTAACAGAGAATATTTCAGTGCCAAGTTGAGTTCAAACAACGTCTGATAAGTTCAGGTTAATAAAAGAAAAGGCCATCCAATCAGGATGGCCTTTTTTATGAGGTCTATTCAGATTTATTCACTCTTGCACACACCGATGCCCACCCGGCCATTGGCTATCCCCTTGGAAGCGATGGCTCCGATGTTCCCTCCAGCTAAAATGATATCCCTTTCAGGCCCAACGTCCGACAAGTGTATTTTAATACTTGCCTCTAAATCGATCAATTCATTATAGCTCAGCTTCGTTTCGTTAGCCAATTGTGTCAGTGAAGTTTCACTGATTCCTGTGCTTGCTACAACGGGATTTAACAAGGCTGCTATCTCTGCATCTGGGGCAGAAATGTCTCCCAAATGCAAATGCACTGGCAGTTTCATGTCTCCATCAGTCCCCTCCAATTGTAACAACACCAGACTTGTACCATCCTTTTTTTCTTTGATGGTCACTGTGCCGCTTACCTTGAAATCAGAGGTTTGCTGCAATGCGTACGTTACCTCATTTCCAGTGAATTCCGACACAGTTTCACTTTCCTGACATGACAAAAGTGCCATGCTCAATGCAATAACTCCTATCCAACCTTTCATATTTAGCCGTTTTCTATATTAAAATTACAATTTTTTAAACGATCTTGACTTGCCCTACCGTATTTACAGCCTAGATTTGTTTTCACTTTCCTGCTTTGGCACGGATGTGGTTATATATTAACAAGGATTATAACTTTTTAGTTGGTGAAACGAATCTATTTTCTTCTGTTTTTGTGCTTTGGATGCAGTCCATCGCTGACCAATAAAAGTCTGAAAACGGACTTGCAAAACCCTCGTCCGGAGTGGTTAAGCGCCAAACCCATGCAGGATCGCTATTACATTGGAATTGGTCATAGCGTAAAAGACGGGACAAACAACTACATCAATTCCGCAAAAAGCAGCGCATTGGAGGATATAATTTCTGAAATCAGGGTGACTGTTTCCTCTACGTCCGTGCTCAGTCAGATAGATGCCAATAAAGAATTTCAGGAGAAATACGAACAAATAATCAAGACTACCGCCACAGACGAACTACAGGAATTTGAACAGGTGGATGCCTGGCAGGATGACCAAAATTATTGGGTGTATTATCGCCTTTCTAAACAGCGGTACAAGGAAATTAAAGACGAACAAAAGAGAAACGCTGTAGCGCTGGCACTTGACTTTTTTACCAAAGCAAAACAATCTGAACGCGCAGGTGATGATGTGCTGGCACTTGGTTTTTACTACAAGGGTTTTGGGGCTATCGAAAAATACCTGGCAGAACCCATCCGCATCGAATATGAGGGTAAGGAAATTTTGCTTACCAACGAAATATATGCTTCCATTCAACAACTGTTGGACAAGATACAACTGGTGGCCAGTCCCACCGAGATTATGCTCAACAGAAGGGTAACATCCGGAACAGAGACCGTAATGGTAAGCGCCATTTACAAAGACTCTAAGAAACCTATTTCTGGTTTACCCCTGAAAGCCTATTTTGAAAAAGGGGCCGGTGACGTATTTCCAGAATACAAAACAGATCAGACAGGACAGAGTAAAATCCTCTTAACTAAAATCAGCTCCAAAGACATTGAGCAGACGGTTGGGGTAAAAGTAAACATGCTGAATTTTGCAGATGAAAACGCATCACCTATCTATGCGCTGGTGGCAGAAAGGATGGTGGTGCCTAAGGTGAACATCTTGCTAAAAGTGCAGCGACCAATTGTTTACATCACCTCCGATGAAAAAACATTGGGTGTCAACAAGTCCAGTGACCAAATTACCAATCGCGTTAAAAACTACCTGACCAGTTCGGGATTTGAATTCACTGACAACAAAAATAAGGCTGAACTTTGGATGGACATCAATGCCAACTCTGAGAAAGGGGCAGTATCGGGTAGTATTTATATTACTTATGTGACTGCCGTCATTAAAGTGGTAACCCTGGAGAGTAATAAGGAAATATATGCCACTACGCTGGATCGCATTAAAGGTTATAGCCTCGATTATGAAAGATCCAGCCAGGAGGCATATAATAAGTCGCTGGAGGTGTTGGAAAAGGAAAAATTACCTGAATTGCTAAATGCCATATTACAGTAGAAATAGGGCAAAAAACGCTCAAAATTGAGTTGGCCTTATAATTGCATTAACTAAATTGCATAACCAAATAAGAAATCGAATATGAAAAATTTAACTAAACTATCATTCATCCTGGTTGCAGTAGCAGCAATTCTAATTGCTGGCTGTAAAGGAAAAGAGAAACTTCCTCAGGGTGAGCAGGAGATCATCGTGCCATGTTCTGGTCCTGATTTTTTTACCACCAATAAATATTTCAGAGCAAATTCTATTGGCGAAAGCCAGGATCAGGTAACGTCTAAGAAAAAGGCGTTGACCAACGCAAGAAATGAATTGGCGCAAAGCATAGCTACAACCGTAAAAACGGTTACTGACAACTACGTAAACTCTCGCGAGATGAACAACAGAGAAGAAGTAGAAGAGCGTTTTGAGAGCTTGAACCGCGAGGTGGTAGATCAGACTTTATCAGGTGTTCGTACTTTGTGCGAAAAACTGGTAAAGACAGATCAAGGTACTTACAAAACGTATGTAGCCATTGAACTTTCTGCTGATGAGTTGGTTTCTAAATACAATGAGCGTCTTTCTAAAGATGAGCGTTTGAAAATCGACTACGATTACGAGAAATTCAAAGAAACTTTCGATAAGGAAATGGCTAAAATGGGAAATTAATTCCCCTCAATCAATAAGACGAGCCCCTCGATGATCATCGGGGGGCTCTTTTTATGAACCTCAACTTTAATGTCAGGATATTCAGGCACACCGTTGATTAAGAAGCTGGGCATCAAGTCTGGCTTGACGCTGCGCATCATTGCAGCGCCATCCGATTATTGGGATTGGATTAGCCCGTTGCCGGAAGATATTAAGGTAATGAGCAGATCAAAAAAAGAAGCAGCCGACTTTATCCACCTCTTTGCAAAAGAAAGAAAAGTTTTTGAGAAGGAATTTCTAAAACTGAAACAAGAACTTAAAAAAGACGGTATGTTGTGGGTTTCGTGGCCAAAGAAAGCCTCCAAAGTTCCTTCCGATTTGGATGAAACCATCATTCGACAGTTTGGCCTTGCACATGGATTAGTGGATGTAAAAGTGTGTGCGGTAGATGAAACCTGGTCGGGCCTGAAATTCATGTACCGCATCAAAGATCGCTAGCTGCTAATACTGCATTCTTCTTCCCTTGAAAAAAGGTTTTAAGATGGTTTTGTCCAGAATCAAGAAGGCTAGCCCCAGGTTGAGTGCAATTATAGTATTGACCACCCACTTGCCACTGAAAGGAATGGCGGGCAACGATGGAGTGGCAATTCCCGAAGGCAACGTCAGTTGATCAAAAGTAAGCAGGCCGTTTAATGCATTGAAAATACCGGTGTCAATCAGAGACGCACTGGCAACAATAACCACAAGCACACCAACTAAAAGTATAAGTCCGTTCCTTGGTGTCATCATGGGGGCAACAGGCACTTGGTGTAAGTTGCTCATCACTTTTTGTGTGAATTGAGAGGAAGGTTGTAACAACTCATCTTGGCGCAACGAATTCTCTATTATTTTCAATATTTCCAACCGGTTGCGTAGAGTTTCAGAACCTGCAAGTGCATTTTCTATGCGCTGGGTTTGTTCCTCGTTTAGGTTGCCATCCAGATAGTCCTGTAGTAAATTTTCCAATGCTTCCCTTTTCATGGCTATAAAGTTAATGCCTCATTTTGTAAAATACTTTTCAATTCATCCGCCAGGCGTTGTCGTGCCCTGTGTATTCTCACCTTGGTGGTATTCACCTTCTGACCCATTATGTCCGCTACCTCCTCCAGAGAAAGCTCTTTTAGGTAAAAAAGCTGAAGGGACATTCGATCCAGTTCATTCAGTCGTTGTAGCGCGTGATGAATAAAAACGCGCTTGTCTTCCTTTTCCAATTCGTGATCAACTTCACCTTCAGGATGAAATGTAGTATCGATGGATTGAAATACCTGCCTGTGTTTTCTCTTGAAACTTATGGCAGTATTGAATACAATCCGATACAACCAGGTGGAAAACTTGGCATCACGCTTAAATCCGCTGAGATAGTGAAAAGCTTTGATGAAAGCCTCCTGCGCAACCTCTTCAGCATCAGCTTTATTGTCTGTTACCTTAAAAGCAATGGTGAGCGCATACCGCTTGTAGTTATCTACTAATGTGGTATATAGCTGCTTTTCGCCAGCCAAAATGCGGTCGATAAGTGCGTTTTCTTCCTGTATGGTGATCACGGCTCTTTGACGCAGGGTTTGAACATGAAGTTACACAATATCCGGTGTATTCTGTTTTATCAATTTTTTTGAGTGACCTGTAACCCGTCAGTGATACCCTGCGTCAAAGGGGCAAAAACAATAAAATTATGGACGTAGAAGTTTTAGGCGTAATGATCCCGATCATCGGACTAGTTGGGGCATTCATCATGGTGGTTTATTTAAGAAAATTTCAGAACATGGAAAGGATGGCTATCATTGATAAAGGCCTGGATCCAACTTTGTTCAAGATGGAACGCTCCACTTCAGGGGCGCTCAGGGCCGCGCTGTTATTAATGGGAGCAGGGCTCGGTCTTCTGATGGGCTATTGGTTGGATTCCTCCTTCGACATGCAAGAAGTAGCTTACTTCTCTATGATATTCATTTTCGGAGGATTAGGATTGGGTTTGTCCTACCTTATCGAAGAAAGCAAAAACAAGGAGAATAAATAGGTCTCAGTTTTCTTATGAATACTCTCATGCCACCTCCAGGGGTGGCTTTTCTATGCATACAGCCACTGCCCCAGCGTCATCATGGCAATGAATATCAGAATCAAGGCGCTCAGGTTAACCAACACCCCTGCACGCATCATTTGCTTTACGGAAATGTAACCACTGGCAAAAAGTATGGCGTTGGGTGGCGTGGAGATGGGCATCATAAACGCACAGCTGGCAGCGAAAGCCACCGGCATTGCAAGTATAATAGGGTTCATTTGCAGACCATCCGCAATCCCTAAAACCACAGGGATAAAAATGGTCGTTAATGCTACGTTGCTCATCAGCTCAGTCAGAAACATACTCATACCGGTCAGGGTAATGATCATCGTGCCGGTAGATAAATTGCCTTGTTGTGCAATCTGATCGCCAATGAGTTGAACGAGGCCTGCATCTTCCATGCCCTGTGCCAAAGCCAGGCCACCTCCAAAAAGCAACAGGATGCCCCAGGGAAGATTTTTCATGTCTACCCAGTCCAAAATAAACTCTGATCTTTTCAGATCAGTAGGAGTGATAAACATAAAAAGACCGCCAGTCATGGCGATGGTGGTGTCATCCAATAGATTGCTACCAATAAGTTGGTTAAGGTTTTGTCTGAATATCCAGAAGAAGCAGGTAAGGGTAAAAATCATAAGCACCCGCTTCTCTTCTTTGGAGATAGCGCCAAGTTGCTTCAGTTTGTTTTGTATCAATTCGGCAGAGCCTTCTATGGAGCGCAATCCGTTTCGATAGAGCACTTGCGTTAGGATGATATAGCATGCTGCAAGGATGCTCAACATCAGGGGAATGCCTATCACCATCCAGGTGGCAAAGCTCACATCTTGATCATAAAAGCGTTTGATAAATCCTACTGTCACCACGTTGGGAGGTGTACCGATGATGGTGGCTATGCCCCCAATGCTGGCTGCATAGGCGATGCTCAGCATCAGCCCTGTAGCAAATTTTTCAAACTTGGGTTTGTCGGCTTCGGTGATCTCACCACTCAAAAGCTTGGTTACTGATGTGGCTATAGGTAACATCATTACGGCCGTTGCGGTATTGCTGATCCACATGCTGATGAGTGCGGTAGAAATCATGAAGCCCAGTATAATGCCGTTGCCGCTGGTGCCGGTAAGTCGTATTAAGTTAAGCGCAATGCGTTGATGGAGGTTGTGCTTTTCCAATGCTAAAGCAATCATAAACCCCCCCATAAAAAGGAAAATGATAGAGTCGCCATAGGGTGCAGCTGCCTCCCGGGCAGTGGATACCATAAACAGCGGCAATAAAATCATTGGCAATAAGGCCGTAACAGGTATAGGTGTTGCTTCCGACACCCACCACGTTACCATCCAAGCTCCCAACGATAAAACCACCACGCCTTTATAGGAAAGCGCTGTTTGCGACAACAGAAAATAAAACAGAGCAAACAAAACGGGCCCAAGAATGAGCCCAACGATTTTACTTTTAGAGGCGGATGCAGTCAATGGGATACGAGTTTAAGTAGCACAAGATAATGGACTTCAAAAGGAAAGCAAACGTATTTTACAGAAGTAAAAAAAGGCCTGAGCAATCAGGCCTTCAAGGTTGAATATGTAGCAAGGATATTAGCTTTTTGGGTTGGCTGGCTTCACAATAATGGTACGGCCGTCCAATTCAGTTTCATTTAAGGCAGCAATGGCTTTGTTTCCTTCTTCATCATTGGGCATCTCTACAAACCCAAACCCTTTGGATCTCCCAGTTTCCCGGTCGGTAATTATTTTAGCAGAAGTGACCTCACCGTACTGGGCAAATGTTTTTTCCAGCAAATCATGTCCGGTCTTAAAATTGAGTCGAGCAACGAAAATGTTCATGACAAAGAATTAGTTTTTAAATTGTTATTAATGGAATTGTGATTTTTTTAAGTAAGACCACAATCCAATAGGATACAAATTAAAAATTAATTGATAAATATTCAAGGAAGGGACTAGCCCATGATCAATTCCCTGGCGTTTTCTTTAGCCAAAGAGGAAGGTTTTTCGCCTCCAATCATCTTGGCGATTTCTTCAATGCGCTCTTCTTCACTTAGCTGCCTGATTTGGCTGATGGTTTTCTTGCTCTTGGTATCTTTGTAAGCATAAAAATGGCGATCTCCTTTTGCCGCAATCTGTGGGAGGTGGCTGATGGCTACCAATTGGTGTCCTTCCGCCATTACTTTCATCATTTTACCCAACCGCATGGCAATCTCGCCCGACACACCCGTGTCTATTTCATCTAAAATTAGGGTGGGCAAGGCCGTTTTTTCCGCCAAAAGATACTTGATACAGAACATGAGCCTCGAAAACTCTCCCCCGGAAGCTACCTGTGCCATGGGTCGGACAGGTATGCCTTTGTTGGCACTAAAAAGCAACTCTATGTTGTCAATACCAGATGCCCCCGGGGCGATTATCTGGTGTTCTACCTGTAACTTGGCTTCTGGAATCCCAAGTTCGGCCAGTAACTCTGTCATCTGTTTGCAAAAACCGTTGAAACTTTTTACCCGCGACTGACTTAAAGTTTCTCCTTTTTCATTCACACGTTGTGTCGCTTCGTCCAGTTTCTTTTTCATGGCCTCCAACTCATCATCCATGTTGCTGGTCTTGTTGGCTTTCGATTGCAATTCGTTCTGAAGCTGCAACAACTCCTCTACCGATCCGAGCCTGTGTTTTTGCTGCAATTGGTAAATCGTACTCAACCGGTCTTTAGCCTCTTCAATTTTCAAAGGATCAAATTCGATCTTCTCTTCTTCACTCTCCACCTCACTTACAATATCATTCAATTCAATTCTTACGCTTTCAAATCGGGCTGCCAACTTTTTATAGTGTTCAGAATAGTTGCCCAATGCATTGAAGACTATGCGTGCTTCATTCAAAATCCCGGAAGCAGAAATTTCTTCCCTGTCCAGTTGTGCCAGCAGTTGATTGAATTTGAGTTTGATGTCTTCAGCATGCTCCATGATCTTCAGTGCTTCCTCTAACTCCCGCTGCTCGCCTGCTATCAGGTTGGCTTTGTTTAGTTCATCCAATTGGAATTTTACAAAATCAGACTCTTGCCGCAATACGTTGGCTTCATCTTCCAGTGCCTGATAGGCTTCGCGGGTAATCACATAGTGTTGCCATGCACTTTTGTATTCATCGCGTTGCTTTTCATTGACGGCAAACGCATCAATTACCTGAAGCTGAAAAGAACGGTTGCCCAGGTCAAGGGTGTCGTGTTGCGAATGAATATCCATCAGCCGCGATCCGATCTTTTTCATGATATCGAGGGTGACAGGCGTGTCGTTGATGAATGCGCGGCTTTTTCCTCCCGGACTGATCTCCCTTCTGATCACCGTCTGATCATCGTAGTCGAGGTTTTCATTTTCAAAAAGCGATTGCAGTTGGTAGGAACCAATGTCAAAGGTGCCTTCCGTGATGCACTTCTCCTTTTCGTTCCACAGCACCTTGGTGTCGGCACGGTTGCCCAGAAGCAGTCCCATGGCTCCCAGCATAATGGACTTACCCGCACCGGTCTCTCCTGTAATCACATTGAGGTGCCCTGTGAGTTCCATCTCCAGGTGTTCAATTAGCGCATAGTTCTTTATGGTAAGGTGCCTCAGCATCGGGGTTTAAGGGTGCCTGGGTTTAAAATAGGCCTACTACAATATTAATTGATTTAGGGCACAATCGACAGCGAGGGAGGTGTTTCTGAAAGTTTCATCCATCTCCAAATGCGGGCTGGTTTATCCCATAACTGGTGCGTGTGTTATACCCGGGAGCTCCTGGGTGACTTGCAGCACCTCTTATCTATGTAGTAGTAAACCTAATTGGAAATAATCTTCTGATAAATATTCCTCTTCGGATCCAGACTATTCAACAAATCATACGCCTCCCTACGTACCTGCAGGTTACCATCCGAAAAGATGTTCACCAATTCATTGGCCTTGGTGTCAAAAAACGAGATGACAAAAATGGAATTTGGATAGATTGTCCAAACCTTCTTTACCTCTTTCAAGACGTTCAACACCTGCACCCTGCTCTGGTCGGGCGTTTTATCAAACGTGTCCAGCGCCAGGCGGTGGTATTGATATGTACCCTTTCTCAACTCCGTCATTTGAGGGTTGTTGAAATTCTCAATCAGCGCATAGCGGTTCCTGTTGCTGCCCAGTGCCTGCCACCCCGGACGGTTGGAAGGTTGCGCATTGTTCACCACCATCAGAGCTTTCTGAAAATAGGGTGTGCCTCCCATCTCGCTGAAGGAATCATAGTCCATGCCCAATACGATGTAGGCATAAAACGCCAGCATGGAAGTGAGGTTGCTGATGTAAGTGTTGTCGTTATATTCCAGGGGTAGCGACTCAATGTATTCAAACTCCCACTCCCGGTCTGCAAAGTTGAGTAACACCGTTTCATAGTTGGTGTTGTATACGGGCCGCGCGGCAGTGATCTGTGCGTTGGCAGTAAAGTTTCCGATAGAAGGCATCTTGGTGATGTTGAGAAAAAGGGTGCCGTTTATTTTCTCGTAGTTCTTGTAGTCGTCATTAGTCCACTTGCGTGTGTTGAGGAAGTTGGCGAAAGCCCGCTCCATGTCCTTGAATATGGCGCGGTCGGTGGTCTGAATCTGGTCCGCATTTACGATCACCTTGAAGTTGAGCTCCTGACCGAAGGTTAGCGTGGCACTCAATAAAATCAATAAAATAGTTATTCTATGCATAGTGATTGACTATAGCATTAACGATGTCAACGGCTACTTCTTTCTTATTCTTCAAAGAATATTCCACCACTTTTCCCTTTTTGTCGATCAGCTTCACCTTATTGGTGTCATAACCAAAGCCTGCACCTTGGTCGTTGAGGCTGTTGAGTACAATCAGGTCGAAGTTCTTGGCTTTTATTTTCTTCATGGCATTGCTCTCCTCATGCTCCGTTTCCAAGGCAAAGCCCACAACAAACTGCCCGTCCTTTTTTTGCATGCCCAGTGTGGCAGCAATGTCTGTGGTTTTTACCAACTGAAGTGAAAGGTCGTTGTCTGCTTTCTTTATTTTTTGGTCGGCCACAGTAGCAGGACGATAATCTGCTACGGCTGCAGAGAGCACAGTGATGTCAGCTTTTGGAAATACCACCTTACAGGCTTCAAACATTTCGGCAGCGGAAGTCACCGCCTTTACTTCGATGGATGGATGATGTAGTGTCAAATGGGTGGGACCTGTCACCAACGTGACTTGCGCACCCTGTTGGGCCAGTGTTTCTGCAATGGCGAAGCCCATCTTACCGCTGGAGTTGTTGCCAATAAAACGCACTGGGTCCAGGGCCTCATGGGTAGGACCCGCAGTTACGAGCGCGCGTTTGCCGCTAAGCTTTTTTTTTTCGCTGAAGAATTGCTCCAGCTGTTTCATGATCACTTCGGGCTCGGCCATTCTGCCGGTGCCCACCAGCCCGCTGGCCAGCTCACCGTGTTCGGGAGCAATCTCATGGTTGCCATAAGTCGCCAGCAGCTTCAGGTTGCTTTGAGAAGCAGGGTGCTGCCACATATCTAGGTCCATTGCCGGAGCAAAGAACACAGGGCAGCGCGCAGAAAGGTAGACGGCTAATAGCAAGTTGTTGCATTCACCGTGGGCCATCTTGGCCAAAGTGTTGGCGCTAGCTGGTGCGATTACCATGGCATCGGCCCACAAGCCCAGGTCTACGTGGTTGTTCCATTCTCCTGCCTCGTTTTTAATAAACTGAGAAAGGACCGGATTTTTGGATAAGGTTGAAAGCGTCAAGGGAGTGATAAAATCCTTGGCAGATTCGGTCATGATTACCTTCACCTCGGCACCGGCTTTTACCAGCAGACGGGTGAGGACAGCCGACTTATAGGCGGCAATACTGCCTGTTATCCCCAGGATAATTTTCTTCCCTTTCAAGGTTTATTCAGGAAGGGCTTCAGTAGTGCTACGCATCCTGTAGTTCAACTTGCCTTCCAAAAACTCCTCAGTAGCAGTTGTGGTAGGCTTGGGCATGCGCTCGTAAAACTTGGAGATCTCAATCTGCTCGCGGTTTTCGAAAACTTCCTCCAGGTTGTCTACGGTAGTAGCAAACTCAGCGAGTTTCGCGTTAAGCTCTTCTTTGATGTTCACGGCAATCTGACGTGCGCGATGAGAAATCACAACCACAGAGTCGTAAATGTTGCCTGTAGGATCAATGATTTTTTCGATGTCGCGTGTGATAATAGAAGGTTGTATGGCCATTGTATTTATGATGTTTTGTATTGATTTAACTTGATAACACTTTCTGTATAATATTTTTCAGCTAGCTTCAAAAACCTGCTGTTGGGATAACCGTCCACCAGTGCAATATAAAATTCGACCACAGTTGTATAACGCTCCTTCTGCAAGCTGGGCAAACTTTGCTCCGCCAGTTTGAATTGTGCCTCTACTTTCAAAAAGGCCGTCTCTTCCAGGTATTGTGAGTCCGGAAAACTCTCCCTGAAGGTGTCGAAGGCAATGATCGCAGCCTTGTAACGACTGATTTTCAGGTAAAGTTTGGCATTCTCAAAACTTTTCAGCTCCAACTTCTGCTGACTTTCAGTTATAACGTTGGAAGCCTTCTCGATGAATTCGCTGTTGGGAAACTGATTGATAAACGTTTGCATGGCGGCCATGGCTTCCACGCTGCTGGTTTGATCCAGGTTGTAGCTGGGGGAGGCCACATAGAGCGAATAGGCGTACATAAAATAGGCTTCTTCCGCCTGGGTACTTCGTCCGTAGGTTTCGTAGAAGGTTTTGAACTGTGCCGAAGCCAGTAAGTACGTGCGCTCGTAGTACTGGCAGTAGGCCAGCAAAAACTCCACTTTCTCTCCCTCAGGCAATCCCCGTACCACTGGACGAATCTGCTCAAAAAGCAATGCCGAATGATAATAGTCTTTGTCCTCGTAGTAATTGATGGCCGCCTCGTACTTTACCCTCCAGTCTTCGCTCTTTTCGATTTTACGAAATTTGCTGCAAGACGCCCCAAAACCGAGGATACCAGCCAAAAAGAAGAAGAAAATCAGTTTTCTAACCCGCATAAGCCTGCAAATATACTACTCTGACAGGAAATCCGCCATTGTAATTCAAAACCTTAATTGTGAGTGAAAATTGCCCTACTTGCGCACAATTAATTTGCGCGTCAGCACCCCGTCATTATCGATGTAAAGGGTATAGAAATAAACCCCCGGAGCGAGGTTCTCGGTACTGATTTTGGCCCTGGTCTCAAAAGCCGGCAGCTCGTATTCGCCCATGGGCATACCAAGGATGTTATGGATGACAACATCTGCTTTTACCGCATCGTTTATGATCTGGTATTCTATAAAAGCATAGTCAGAAACAGGGTTGGGATACACATCGTGGATAGTGATATCCTTGGATTGGAATACCAGATTCCGCTCTTTGCGCTCCTCCACCGATACATTTACACTGTATTCCAACGCATCAGCCGCGCGGCCGCGCTCAAAGATCTCAAATTTGAAGCTGGTTTGGCCTGTTACCAGTCCGGTTTCCAGGGTGTAAAACAAGCCGTTCAGGGTTTGGCCGGGTTCAATTTTTTTGGAAAACTCGTCCATGCCGGGTTCGAGGCAGTTATCATTCAAACAGAAATAACCTTTCTGGGTGCCTCCCAAATCGCCCTGCACTTTGCGGATGATAAAAAACTGGGCTTTCTCCGAAGTGTTTTTGATGCGCAATGGNNGGTCGCTGCGCCATAGCACTCACACTGCAGAAAATCAGACACACTATGGTCAACCTCAATATCATATAGGCACACTATTCACCGTATAATTTAAAGCAAAAGTAGTTTTTGTCCTAAAAAATTGGCAAAAAAAATGACAAGCGGACACAATTTATCACCCAATAAGGGCGTTGCGCTCACTTTTTGGGCACCACATCGCTGCGCTCGGGTTTTTCCTTCTGTCGCCACACGAAGCCGCGCAGCTTCTGGTCCTCTGCCTTCAGCTCGGTAGGGGGGATAAAACTGGCGTCCGGCTGGATGTAAAAACTGATGTTGTTCACCTTGCCCGCCTTGAAATTGATCTTCATGTTGCTGCAGATGATCTTGTTCATGCCCATCATCACCACTTTTGGGGTCTGATCACCTTCTTTTTTCATCTCCTGCAAGGCGAAATACACACTCTCACCATTGCCCTCCACGTCCACGTGGTGGATGGCTTTGTCTTCAAAGTAGGCGATCATCTTCCGCCCTTTGATCTGGTTGTAATGGGCCAGCGAATCCTGCGACACCACAAAAGAGTTGTCGATGAGAAAGATCCTGTCGATGGTTTTGTTGGAGATAAGCATACGGATGCTGTCTGCCGTCATCTGATTTTCGTCCGTCCACAGTACGGGGTCGTTGAAAAAGTATAACGTGCTGTCGTGGGCCATGTACACCAGTGAGTCGGCCTTACCGCGCAGGTCTGTTTTGAAAATCTTCACATGGTTGTACGCCAGCAATTTCTTCTTCAGGGGGTCCGGGCTTTCTATCGACACAAGCGTGTCTGCAGATAGAAACAATGTGTCGTCCTTGTCGGTGACCTTGGCCAAATAAGCATGGCCATATACTTTGGTGATGCCCTTCAGCCTGTCATAGTCGCCCACGTCACCGTAGATGATCATGTTCTCCTCCTTGCTGGTCATCACTACATTACCCCTGGCCTTGTAGGTCTTTTGCAAGTCGTTGAGAAAATACTTCTCACCCTTGATCTTGTAGGAGGGAGTTTCTATTTCCCCATAATACAATGATGACAACTTTTTATTGGTGTCGTAAAAACCATTCTCATACACGGCCACTCCACCTTCCTTGTCGGTGATGGTGGTGTATTCCCGGAAGTAGATGATTTTTGTTTTGCTGCTGTATTGCAATGTGTCCGACTTCATCGTGTACGACTCATTCACACCCACCACATCGCTTTTGAAAGAAGCCATGTTGGTGTTGATGTCGTAGTAACCTTTTTTGCTGGTGAGCACGTTGGTACTGTCCACCAGCTTACCCCCGTTGAAGTAGCGTGCTTCGTTTTGGTTGCGGTAGTAATCCAGGTAGTCGGTGTATAGCGTGGCCAAGCCCTTTTTGGTAAACACCACCTGCTTGCGGAGGTGGGCGATCTTTTCGTTGCCATCATATGAGAGACCTCGTGATGTCACATCAATGGAGTCTCCTTCGGTGATGTGGATCTTGCCAAAAGCTTCGATACGGTTTTCTCCCTTGAAAAAGTGGGCTGAATCGCAATAGATAGTGGTTTTATTCTGTACAAATACCACGTTGCCGATGAGGCGGTCGTAGCGCTGTCCGTCTTTTACGCTGCCATAAAGGTTGTCGGCCCCCTTCAAGCGTACTCTTCGCTGGCTATAGGCCGTCTGGGAAAGGGCTAGGCAAAAAAGAAGACAAAGAAATAAGGAAGACCGCATCATCATAACAACTCGTAAAAATAGATAAAAGTTATCTTTGTCTGATGCTGAACCGATTCGTAGCCGAGATAAGTCGCCTTACCAGCGCCCAGCCCACATTCTTGCTGGCGGTGAGCGCGGGT
>DDTF01000036.1:15261-24321 GCA_002345965.1 Flammeovirgaceae bacterium UBA2371 | reverse complement strand
GGCAACTTAAAACCTGAAACCTGAAATTGAGGACTCAAAACTCATAATTCAAAACTCACAACTCTCTGGTAACTGGCAACCGGCAACCTGAAACCTGAAATCTGAAATCTGAAATCTGAAATTGATCACTCAAAACTCACAACTCCCTGGCAACTGGTAACTGGCAACTGGCAACTTAAAAGAAACCTGAAACAATTAACCCTTCACAAATTCCTCCACCTCCTCCACCTCCACCAATCCTTTCTCATTGATGGCAGTGAGTTGTACTTTTTTGGTGGTGTTCACGAGCAGTGGATCGTACTTGGCAGTAACGCGGATGTAGTTTTCCGTAAAGCCCTGCATCATGCCGTCTTCGATGTCGTTTTCAAAAAGTACGGTAAAGTTTTTTCCGATATGCGCTTCGTAAAAGGCCCTTCTCTTTTTGTCGGAAAGGATGTGCAGCATTTTGGAGCGCTCGCTGCGCTGCTTTGAAGGCACCACATCGCCCATGGTGGCGGCCAGCGTGTTGTCCCTTTCAGAATAGGTGAACACGTGCAGGTAGGAGATGTCCAGCGCGTTGAGAAATTGGTAGGTCTCCAGAAAATCGGCATGCGTTTCTCCGGGAAACCCTACGATCACGTCAACGCCAATACAGCAGTGGGGCATGAGGGTTTTGATTTGCCGTACACGCTCTTGATAAAGTTCTCTTTGGTAGCGCCTTCTCATCAACCCCAATATCTTGTTCGATCCCGATTGCAGGGGAATGTGGAAGTGGGGCACAAATTTGTTGGACTGCGCCACAAAGGCGATGATCTCATCGGTGAGCAGGTTGGGTTCGATGCTGGAGATGCGAAAGCGATCGATGCCCGATACATGGTCCAGGGCTTGGATCAGGTCGATAAAATGGTTGACGCGCTTTCCATCTTGCAGACCAAAGTCTCCGGTATTCACGCCTGTGAGTACGATCTCTTTGACATCGTTGGCGGCTATTGCTTCCGCTGCTTGAATAATGTTGTCGATGCTGTCGCTCCTGCTGCTGCCCCTGGCCAGTGGAATGGTGCAAAAGGAGCAGGAATAATCACATCCGTCCTGTACCTTGAGAAAGGTGCGTGTCCTGTCCTGAACGGAATAAGCGGTGTTGAAGCGTTTTAGGGTCTTGATTTCGGATTCATACACCTTGGGTTGGGGAGGGCGCACAAAGCCATCCAGCAGTTCGATGAGGCGAAACTTTTCTGCCGCTCCCAATACCGCATCCACACCGGGAATCTCGGAAATCTCCTTGGGTTTCAACTGGGCGTAGCAGCCGATGATGGCCACATATCCGTTGGGGGAAATGCTGCGCGCTTCGCGCACCAGCTTGTGGCACTTCTTGTCCGCGTTTTCCGTAACGCTGCAGGTGTTGATAATGAAGATGTCCGGAGTATCGGTAAAGTCGACCTTTTGATAGCCCTTTTCTTCAAAACCCCTGGCAATGGTAGAGGTCTCGGAGTAGTTGAGCTTGCAGCCCAGGGTATAAAAGGCAACTTTTTTCATCGGGACTGCAAAAATAAGGCTTATTCTCCAACCAGGAAACCTCAGGCGTCCGCTTCTTACTGCTGTTTACCTCCCAACAGCCTCCTGTGGTAATTGATCTGTCCGCGGTGATAGGTAAGGTGGGCGAGCAGGTGGATCAAAAAATATTCGGTGGTCATGGGCTTACCAAATACCTCTACAGGATAAGTGGCTGCCAGATCGGAAGCATTGAGTTTTTTAAATGTAGCGGAGATTGTTTTTTTGGTGGTTTCAATTTGTTGCAGCAAAACGGTCTTGGGAATGTCCTTGTCAGCAAATTCTGCCTCCCTGTTTCTGACATAATCAGTCTTCCCCAGGAGGGTGCCGATAAAGTGTTGCAGATTGCCGGTCAAATGGAGGCAAAGGTTGCCACCGGAATTTTTGATGTCGCCACCCACAATCCATAAGTCGGATTCAGAAGGGTAGGCAGCAATTTCCTGCGCGAGCAAATCCAGGTCGCGGAGAAACAAGGCATGAAGGTGGTCGAGGGTGGTGTTCATGAGGTCAGTTGTTTTTCAATGGATTGAATCTTAGCTTCCAGTTGTGCGTTCACTTGGTCAAAGTCAGCTTTGTTTTTTAATTCCGCCACTACGCTTACATAGAATTTAATCTTGGGCTCTGTGCCGGAGGGGCGCACAGAAACTTTGGTGTTTTGTTCCGTATAAAACTGAAGTACATCTGAGCTGGGTAATTCAATTTTTGTAGTCTCACCCGTAATCACATTTTTTTCAATACGGCTTTTGTAATCCAGTATCCTCACCACACGTTCATCACAGAAGGCAGTGGGGGGATTTTTCCTGAATCCTTCCATCATGTTTTTAATCTCCTGGGCACCGTCCGCTCCCTTTCGCACCAGGTTCACCAGGCCTTCCTTATAAAAACCATACTCACAATAAATGTCGAGCAGCCAATGATAAAGCGTGCTGCCTTCGTGTTGGGCCACTGCAGCCATGGCAGCAAAGAAAGCACAGGCGGATACCGCATCCTTGTCCCTGACAAAATCGCCCACCATATAACCGTAGCTCTCTTCTCCGGCAGCCACAAAGGTTTGCTGGCCTTCATGGGCGCGGATAAGGTCGGCTATGTATTTGAAGCCGGTGAGGGTGTTGTAGCAATGGATATTAAAACGGGCAGCCATGGCATCGACCAACTCCGTGGTCACAATGGTTTTGGCAATGTACTTGCCCTTGGTATCGTGCTGATGTTTGAGGATAAACCAGATCATCAACGCAAAGGCCTGGTTGCCATTGAGTAGAAAAAACTGACCCTTTTCATCTTTGATGCCTATGCCAACCCGGTCGGCATCCGGATCGGTGGCCATGACCAGTTCAGCATTTTTTTCTTTGCCCAAATTCAATGCCATTTGCATGGCAGATTGCTCCTCTGGATTAGGCGAAGTCACAGTAGGGAAGTTGCCATCAGGTTTTTCCTGTTCTTTTACTACCATACAATGCTCAAAGCCCAATTGCTCCAGACAGGTGGGTACCATGGTGTTGCCGGTGCCATGGATGCCTGAAAACACAAGGGGAATCTGGCTGTGTTTCCGTATTATTTCCTGGGCAGGAATTATTTTTTTTACTTCAGCATAATAAGCTTCCTCCACTTCGGGGCCAACCATGCTGATGTTATTTTCATTGCCCTCAAATCGGATCTGATCAAAACTGGTGATGGCATTCACCTCTTCAATGACCGCTTTGTCGTGGGGCGGCACCAGTTGTGCACCATCACTCCAGTAGGCTTTGTAGCCATTGTATTCTTTGGGATTGTGAGAGGCAGTGATCACCACGCCCGACTGGCACTTCAGGTATCGGATGGCGAAGGAAAGCAGGGGTGTAGGCCGCAGTTCCGGAAAGAGAAAAACACGGATGCCATTGGCGGCAAATACTTTGGCAGTAATCTTCGCCAATTTTTTGCTGTTGTTCCTGCTGTCATAGGCCACAGCAACCTGAATAGGTTGTGTCGGAAAAGACTTTTGGAGATAATTGGCCAGTCCCTGGGTGGCAGCTCCGATGGTGTATTGATTGATGCAATTGGAACCCACGCCCATGATACCCCTAAGGCCTCCTGTCCCGAATTCCAGCTGCTTATAGAAACTGTCAATAAGCAGTTTCGTGTCGCTGGAGGAAAGCATTTTCCTGACTTCAGCCTGCGTGGCGGCATCGACAGATTGCTCCCAGATCATGGCGGTTTTCCTCGCTTGTTCTTCTAAACTCATAACAGTGTTTTGTCGCGCCAAAAATAACGAATGATCTCGTTACAATTCTTCCGTGTCACCCAACTTGTGCTACCTTTATTCGTATAAGGGTTAAAATTTAACATTGAAATAATGAAAAAGTACTTATTGACAATACTGGCTGCTGGCTTTTCGATGTCATTGATGGCGCAGGAGTATAAAATCATCACTACAGTCGAATCCGTTGTGCCCATGGGACTGGGACGTTCCAGAATGATGGATCCTCAGGAACAGGCAAGCTACAAAGACCTGACCACCGAGAGAACAGATGGAAAAAAGAGTGGTATGGGGGATGTAAAAAGAGGGGATGTAAAAATTGATCAGTTCGAAGAAACAAAGCTGCTCAACTTCTACAGTGCAGCAGGCATCAACTTTCAAAACATTGCCTCCAACGATGCGGTTGTTTCTTCCAAACTTACGGAGATGACCAAAGAGGGCTGGACCCTGGCTTTTGTAACCAGTGGCGTTGAGAGCGACTCAGGCAAAGACGATGGCAACGCCATCTACATCACCCGGTATATCTTCAAAAGATAAAAGGGCATAAAATAAACTGTGCGGTACCTACAGGTTGCCGCGCAGTTCTTGCTCTCTTTCAATAGACTCAAACAAGGCTTTGAAGTTGCCCTTGCCAAATGACTTGGCACCATTGCGCTCAATGATTTCAAAGAAAAGGGTAGGCCTGTCCTGAACAGGTTTGGTGAAAATCTGTAACAGATAGCCTTCTTCGTCACGGTCAATGAGGATGTTCTGCTCTTTCAGCTCCTGCAGATCTTCATTGATTTTACCCACGCGATCCAGCACATCTTCATAATAAGAATCAGGGACGTACAAAAATTCTACGCCTCTTTTCCTGAGTTGCGAAACGGTGTAGACAATGTCATCGGTGGCAATGGCAATGTGTTGTACACCTGCGGAGTGATAAAAATCTAGATACTCCTCAATCTGCGACTTCTTCTTTCCTTTGGCCGGTTCGTTGATTGGGAATTTGATATATCCGTTGCCATTCGACACCACTTTGGACATCAGGGCGCTGTACTCAGTGGAAATGTCCTTGTCATCAAAGGTGATGAGCAACTTGAAACCCATTACATCTTCATAAAACTTTACCCACTTGTTCATTTGTCCCAATTCAACATTTCCTACGCAGTGGTCAATGTATTTCAATCCGATGGGCTCCACTTTTAAACTGCTTTTTACCGCCTTGTAGCCGGGCAGGAATGGGCCTTTATAATTTTTGCGCTCTACAAAAGTGTGAATGGTTTCTCCATAGGTCTTGATGGAAGCGACAACAACTTCTCCAAATTCATCTTTTAAGGTCTGCGGTGGAATAGCGCTTTCAGCACCTCGCACGGTGGTTTCATTATACGATCGGGTGGCATCGTCTACCCACAAGGCAAGCACCTTCACACCATCTCCATGTTTTTTTACATGCTCCGATATTTCAGAATTGGGATCCAGTGAAGATGTAAGCACCAGGCGGATTTTGTCTTGCTTCAAAACATACGAGGCTTTTCCCTTTACTCCGGTTTCAGGACCAGCATACGCGATCAGCTCATAACCAAAGCAATGCTGGTAGTACAATGTAGACTGCTTGGCGTTGCCCACATAAAATTCCACGTAATCGGTGCCGTTGATGGGTAAAAAATCCTGTTCCATAATTCAAAGCGTTTAATGAGGGCTAAATTACGCATAATTCAGCTTTTGTTTTAATTTGCAATCTCATTTCTGATTATCCAAAAAAGTAAAAATGGACATCAAAGCATTGGACAAAGCCCTGCAGGAAATCATCTCCAAGCGCAACGAACTCCGCAACATCGATTACAACAACCCGAAGTATGACGATCTGGAAGAGCAGCTGCACGACCTGGAAGATGACTTTCAGGATGCCTTCGGTGATTACATGGAAGAAGTGTTGCAGGGAGTACACGACCAGTTGTGCCCGGATACAGACGTGTTGTATCCTATCGCTTACATTGCCAAAACCTGTGTGGTGAGTGACAACAACGAATACCAGGTGAGCCTTACAGATGGAGTGTATGTGGAGGTAGACAAGTATCCCAACAAGGAGACGAAACTGGCCATTGTACCCTGTCCTACCAGGGTAGTGTTAAACGTGGGTGATGAGCGTCAGGAAATAGTTTGGTCTGCTCAATAATTACTGATAACCCAGCTTTTCACGTACTTTGCTTAAAACTTTATGGGCCACCGCCCTTGCCTTGGCTTCGCCCTGCACCAGTTTTTTCTCCAGCTCATCGGGATTTTCCATGTAGAAATTAAAAGTCTCGCGCTCTTGCTTGAACTTTTCTACGATCAATTCAAAAAGTGCCTGCTTGGCGTGACCATAACCAAAATTGCCTGCCAGGTACTTTTGACGCAATGCCTCGGTTTGTTCTTTCGTAGCCAGCAACTGATACAGGGCAAACACATTATCCGTATCAGGGTTTTTAGGTTCCTCCAGTGGCGTGCTGTCCGTAACAATGGACTGAATTTGCTTTTTTAATTGTTTGTCGGGAAGAAAAATATCGATGGTATTGCCGTAGGATTTGCTCATCTTCTGTCCGTCAGTGCCGGGTATAGTCATTAAGCCTTCATCAATGATGGCTTCCGGCAATACAAACGTTTCTCCATATCGTGCATTGAATGACGAAGCAATGTCTCGGGCAATCTCCAAATGCTGTTGCTGGTCTTTGCCCACCGGAACAAATTCTGCATCATAAAGAATGATATCAGAAGTCATCAGTACGGGATATGTAAAGAGTCCGGCATTCACATCCGCCAACCGATCTGATTTGTCTTTAAAAGAATGCGCGTTGGCCAGCATGGGATAAGGGGTGAAGCAACTGAGATACCAGGTGAGCTCACATACTTCCTGCACACGCGACTGACGATAAAAGCAATTCTTGTCTACATCAAAACCAAACGCGAGCCAGGCCGCAGCTACAGCCCGCACATTTTCGATGCGCTCCTGTGCATCCTTGATGGTAGTGAGGGAATGAAGGTCAGCAATGAACAGAAAAGACTCATTGCCAGGTTTTTTTGAAAGTGCAATGGCAGGGATAATCGCACCCAGCAAATTGCCCAGGTGTGGTTTTCCACTGCTTTGAATACCAGTTAAAATTCTCGCCATAATGCTGCAAATAAAACACGCTAAAATGAATTTAATAATGGATTCATCAATTATTATGAAGTGATAGCGCAATAAAGGGGTACAAACAAAAAAAAGGCTTCGATATCGAAGCCTTAATCTTTAAGCCCATTAATTGGTTTATGGATGGATCGTAATTGATCCCATATCGGTAACTACACCTAATGAAACAGTAACGGGCTCAACAATCTTTTGCGAAAACCCTTCACCAGGCTCAAAAGTCACTTTGTAATCACCCGGAGGTAATCCACGGAGTAAGTATTTTCCAGTGGTTGAATTGGCAAATGCTGTGGCGAGTGTGTCCTGTCCTGCAATGGCATATACTGCAGGTGTGGAGGCAATGGGTGTAACCATTCCCTTAATGGCCCCGCTCTGCGCTTCCACAATGGTCCTGATTACAGGCTTCAGATTGAATTTGTCACTGCCAGTAGCCACAATGGAACGGGCTGCATCAAAATCAAGAAGCAACTTGTAAACCACCCCTGCGGCCAAATCCGCCTTTACATTGAGTTTAAGTCCCGACTGCTGTCCACTGGGGGTAGCGAGATCGCGCACGGCATCGTTTCTTTTAATGGAATTGTTGGTTCCCAGCTTTAAACGAAGCTGAGAAATCTTGCCACTTGGCAATTCTGCGCGTCCCAGTAAGGTATCAATACCTCCTGTGAGCTTTAAAAGATCGTAAACGCCCTTCTCGATTTCAATGGACTTCCAGCCATTTTGTTCGTCATCACTGGCATTGACCTCTATCCCTTGAATGTCAATGTTTACTTCCTGATAATCGCCAGGCGCATCGGTCAGACGGATTTCTAAAAATGCAGTTTTCTGTTCATCTGAATTACAAGCCAATAGACCACAGGCAGCCACAAAAATGAGGGCCAGACCTGCTTTTTTAGAAAAAAGGTAGTTAATCATGTTATTTAGTTTGATTTAACCCCTTAGACTTACGATGAAGTAAAAGGTTTAATGTCCAACTTAAATTTTGCTTAGTTTTTCTGCTATTAATTGAGAGGCACGCCCGTCTCCGTAAAGTTGCGCGGAAGTGGTGACAGTCTTGCCCATCCCTTTGGCAGCAGCCTGGGTGATAAGCGCCATATCCGTTCCCGTAATGGTATTTACACCCGCTTCCACCAGCTCTACCCACTCGGTTTGGTCGCGAAGGGTAATGCAATACTTGGAGAAGAAATAAGCTTCCTTTTGAAGTCCCCCGCTGTCGGTAAGCACCAAATTGCAACCGTCCAGTAATGCCAGCATATCAAAATAGCCAACAGGCTCAATGGGAGTGAAGTCCAGCCGGATGTTGTTCTTATCCAGAATGGCCCGCGTGCGGGGGTGAAGGGGCAGGATTACCTTCGACTGTTGGTTAATCTGGTTGAGGGCTTCACAGATGGCGCCTAGTCTTTCCAGGTTATCGGTGTTCTCAGCGCGATGGATGGTGGCCAGTGAAAAAGGCTGATCTTTCACCTCCAAGGATTCCAAAATGGTTGATTTTTTGGGAACCTGCGCTTTGTAATACAGGACAGCATCGTACATCACGTCACCGGGTTGCGAGATTTCACATTCAAAGGCATCAAAACCTTCTCTTTTGAGATTGTCTACAGCAGTGGTAGTGGGACAGAAAAGATAACGACTGATCCTGTCGGTGAGAATGCGATTGATTTCCTCCGGCATCTTCATTTCAAAACTCCTCAAACCGGCCTCTACATGGGCTATGGGAATGTGAAGTTTGGCCGCTGCCAGCGCACCTGCCAGCGTGGAGTTGGTGTCGCCATACACCAGCACACTGTCGGGTTTCTCTTTGAGCAATACACTTTCTATCTCCTCCAGCATCCTTCCGGTCATGGCACCATGACTGAGTCCGCTGATCTCCAGGTTATAATCCGGGCGGGGTATTGCCATTTCTTTGAAAAATACCTCCGACATGTTGCGGTCAAAGTGCTGACCGGTATGTATGATTACTTCAGTTACCTGAATTTCACGTAATGCTCTCGAAACAGTAGCAGCTTTAATAAATTGTGGACGGGCACCGAGTACGGTTACGATTTTCATTAACTAGAAATCTGAGCAGCGGTCATTAAACAAACGCAGGTATCCCTGTGATCTCATTACCTAAAATCAACAAGTGAATATCATGTGTTCCTTCATAGGTAACTAC
>DDTF01000036.1:0-15223 GCA_002345965.1 Flammeovirgaceae bacterium UBA2371 | reverse complement strand
GGTGTAGTAGCTTTGCCTTCATTCATCAATGTACCCAGTCGCCAGTTCAGCAACTGTGCTTTGGTAATTTCGGTAAGCATTTCTGAAAGCTTTTTCTGTATGAGCTGAAAAGAACCAATGGGCTTACCGAATTGTATCCTTTCCTTGGAATATCTTCTGGCGGAATCATAACAGTCCATGGCGGCACCAATAGCACCCCATGCAATACCATATCGTGCAGAATCCAGACACATCATGGGAGCACCCAATCCATTTTTACCAGGAAGTAGATTTTCCTTAGGAACTTTGACGTTGTTAAACACAAGCTCTCCCGTGGTGCTGGCACGCAACGACCACTTTCCGTGAGTTTCCGGTGTGGTAAATCCCTCCATACCTCGTTCCACGATCAGTCCATGAATCCTTCCTGCCTCATTCTTGGCCCACACTACGGCTATTTCTGCTTTAGGTGAGTTGGAAATCCACATCTTGGCACCATTGAGCAAATAATGGTCGCCCATGTCTTTGAAGTTGGTCACCATGCCGCTGGGATTGCTGCCATGGTCAGGCTCTGTCAATCCAAAACAACCCAGCCACTCACCGGAGGCGAGCTTGGGTAAATATTTTTTGCGCTGCTCTTCACTGCCAAATTTATAAATAGGGTACATGACCAGAGAGCCCTGCACCGAAGCGGTAGATCTCATGCCTGAATCACCTCGCTCAATCTCCTGCATAATCAAGCCATAGGAAATGTAATCCAGACCACCTCCGCCATATTGTTCAGGAATGGTCGGGCCAAAGGCTCCGATGTCACCAAACTTCTTTACAATTTCATAGGGGAAATGCGCACGCTCGGCCCAGTCTTCGATATAAGGAGATATCTCTTTCTTTACAAAATCTCTGATGGAACTGCGTATGAGTTTTTGTTCCTCTGTGAGAAGTCCATCCAGTTGATAAAAATCAGGATGCTCAAATTGATCCTGCTTCATTGACTTTTTTACTTTCGTTTCCTGGGTTGATGCCGATGCTGACATAGGTGTTTTGTTATTGTTGGTGAATTGCACTTATGACTTAACTCATTCGTTGCAATCATTTTAATTTCTAACTTTCCGACAAATTTAATCAAGTATTGAGAATTCCATGGATAAATCTCCCCTTGACCCAAAAGTTGTAGAATTAGTAAAAAAACTGGAAGAAAAGTACAAGGTAATGGGTCAGGACCTGACTGCCTACCTGGACGGACTTTTGCATTCCGATTATCTTACCTACTGGGATTACATACATTTGGATACCCTGCTTAGCCTTCAAAATCCAAAAACACACTTCCCTGACGAAAAAATTTTTATACTCTATCACCAGATCACCGAATTGTATTTCAGGTTGATCCTTTTGGAGATTGAACAAATTTCCTTCGATAACAAACTCACAGAAAAAATGTTTGTTACCCGGCTCGACCGGATCATCCGCTATTTCAGACACCTCGAAAACTCTTTCATGATCATGATCGATGGCATGGAAAAAGAGCAATTTCTGAATTTTAGAATGGCTTTGCTGCCGGCAAGTGGTTTCCAATCAGCCCAATACCGACTGATTGAATTGTGTTCTTCCGACTTAATCAATTTGACGGCCATCGATAGCAGAGAGGAACTAAAGTCAAATGCATCCATCGAAAAATTGGTGGACAACCTCTACTGGCGCAGTGGGGCCACCGAATTGAAGTCCGGCAAAAAGACATTGACCTTGCAGCAATTTGAAAAAAAATACGGCAAAGAATTTCTGGAAACAGCCATCAGGTACAAAGAGGTCAACATCAGAAAAGTTTACAACGACCGGTTCAAGGGCTCCAAAGAGTTGATCGAACGTTTGCGCGAATACGACACGCTGGCTAATGTTTTGTGGCCTTTGGCACATTTAAAAGCAACCGCACGTTACTTGCAAAAAGATCCTGAAGACATCAAGGCAACAGGAGGTACCAATTGGCAGAAATACCTGCCCCCTCGCTTTCAAAAGATCATGTTCTTCCCTGAACTGTGGTCTGAAGAAGAACAGGCAGAATGGGGAAAAGCAGCAGTGATTAAGGCCCTGAGCCAGTAGACTTTACCTTAAATTCTCGCTAAATTTACTGTTCAATAATTGAAGCGTGAATAAGTTCATCGTCTTGGTGGTCAGTTTAATTGTTTCCTGCTATGGTGAGAGCCTGGCACAGGGAGCTACGCGCTATACCTATCACGATGCTGAAAAGAAAAACCTGAAAGAAATCTACCAGGTAAAAGATACCATTTCCAACCTAGTGCATGGTCGCTATGTCTCTTACTTCCTCAACGGCAACATCGAATCCAAAGGTCATTTTGTAAACAATGAGACTACCGGTGTATGGGAATTTTTTTATGAAACAGGCAACCTGAAAATGCGGGGCGTACTTCGGCAGAATTCCAATTATGGTTTGTGGGAGTATTATTATGAGAACGGACAAAAAAGCATGGAAGGCACCATCAATGAAAAAAAGCGGGAAGGCGTGTGGAAGGTGTTTTATGAAAGTGGCAAGTTAAAAGAAGAGGGATCCTATCAGGATAACATGAGGCAGGGTTTGTGGAAAACCTATTTTGAAGATGGAGTACTCAAAGGTGAAATTGAATACGTAGAAGACAATGGACGCTACATAGAGTATTATCACTCCGGGAAAATAATGGCCGAAGGCCCTAAATCGGGAACACGCAATGCTGGTCACTGGCGATACTTTGCTGAAGATGGTACACTGAGTGGAGAAGGCGATTATTTAAATGGAAAGAAGAATGGCATTTGGAAATACTATTACCCTTCCGGTAATGTCAGTTCCGAAGGTCAATTTGAATTTGATGTGCCGGTAGGCAAATGGAACTACTATTTTGAAGATGGAAAAATAAGTGCGCAGGGTGAATTTGTGGGTGGTAAAAAGAATGGATACTGGAGTGCGTTCAATCCGGGCGGAGGCCTAAAAAGCGAAATCACTTATTCTGCTGGTACAGGTCAATACCGCGAATACCATGAAAGCGGCAAATTGAAAACAGTAGGAGAGATAGTGGATGGAAAAAATCAGGGGCTGTGGCACTATTATTTTGAAGATGGAAAACTGGAAGGAGAATGTCAGTTTGAAAAAGGGAAAGGCGTTTACCACGGCTACTATGCGAGCGGCACCTTGCAGACAAAAGGAGTAATAGAAGATGATCTAAGGGTAGGCACATGGGAACTGTATGCCGAAGATGGTTCCCTGACAGGTTATTACAAACCATTTTACGAAGACAAAGACCTGGTGGGTGAAATCAACTCCTTGTTAAACCGTCCTTCACCCGCAGTGGTCACTGTTTCTAGAGATGCCAAAAGAGGATTCTACTATTTCAAAGAGCGTTTTCCTGAATACAGAGGGGTGATAATTCAGGGCAATCCTTTTGCAACCTTTATTGGCACTTTCCCGGTAGCAGTGGAGTTCTATAACCAGGAACGCCTGGGACATGAATTTGAGTTTGAAGGAATTAGAGATCCCTTCTTTTCATCAGACAGTGAAGTGGCTCAAAACAGAATATTTCAGAGAGGCTATGCCATTTCTGTAAAACAAAAATTTTATAATCCGGTGAAGACAGGGATGTGGTATTTTGCACACGAAGTCCGGTTTACCAATGTGGGGCATTTCGCCAATATGATTTTCTCGCCATCGCAGTCTACGCAAATTACTGCCAGCGCTTCAGAGCAAAGAGCAGAATATGGCATTTTGCTGGGAACACGGTTGATGCAGAAAAATAATGGCAACGGTTTTACCATAGACGCCTACGTGGGCTATGATGTAGGATATCGCAGTTTTGATGTGGAACCTATTTTTGAAAATGTGTTTTCTACACTTACAAAGAATAAGTTTGCCCAAACATTTCGTTTTGGTTTTAATTTTGGATACGCATTCTCTTTCGATGGAAGGAGATAATTTTAAAGGATAAATACCTTTCACACTTGACAAAAACAATAGAACTGGTACTCTCTCCCGAAGAGGCCTACAATGAAGAGGTATTTCCCTCAAACCTGAGGAGAAAGCTAAACCTCCTTTCGGCAGACGACATACACATCGAGCCGCTCAAACGATCTATCGATGCGCGTGGAAAAAAAGTGGTTGTGCGGGTGTTGGTAGAGCTTACGCCAAAAGATAAACTGCAGCCAAGGCATCCCATCAAGGAGGGCTACCAGAATGTGTCTACTGCACCTGCGGCTATAGTAGTGGGTGCGGGTCCTGCCGGTTTATTTGCTGCCCTGCGCCTGATTGAATTGGGGGTAAAACCAATTGTAATCGAACGGGGTAAAGAGGTGCGCAGCAGAAGGCGAGACCTGGCCGCCATCAATAAAGAGCACATTGTAAATCCTGAATCCAATTATTGTTTTGGCGAAGGAGGGGCAGGAACCTATTCCGATGGTAAACTTTATACGCGTTCCAAAAAAAGAGGAGATGTAAAACGAATACTGGAAGTGTTGGTAGAGCATGGTGCCAAGGAGGAAATATTGTATGAAGCCCACCCGCACATTGGCACCAACAAGTTGCCGGCAGTGGTAAGTAACCTGAGAGAAAGTATTTTGAATGCTGGCGGTGAAATTCATTTCAATACCAAATTGACTGATCTGGTATTGGAAGGCGGTTCTATCAAGGGAGTAATAACAGAAGCAGGAGAAAAAATCAAAAGTGATGCTGTCATACTGGCTACAGGCCATTCCGCACGCGATGTCTATGAACTGCTGTACAGAAAAAAAATTCTTATTGAATCAAAACCATTTGCTTTAGGCGTAAGGGTGGAGCACAGTCAATTGTTGATTGATCAGTTGCAGTATCATTGCGAATCACGGGATCCTTATTTGCCGGCATCGGCTTACGCGCTGGTTCATCAGGCAAAAGTGGATGGTGCGGAGCATGGTGTGTTCTCTTTCTGCATGTGTCCGGGTGGATTTATTGTACCTTCTGCAACCGCACCAGGTGAAGTGGTTGTGAATGGGATGAGCCCCTCGCGAAGGGATTCAAAATTTGCCAATTCAGGAATTGTGATGGCGGTGGATGAGCGCAGATTCAAAGCGTATGAAAAGTATGGACCATTGGCTGGCATGTATTTTCAAAAGGAGATTGAACAAAAGGCATGTGTGGTAGCAGGCAATACCCAGCGCGCTCCGGCCCAGCGGCTTGTGGATTTTGTCAATGGCAAACATTCATCACAGCTATTGGATACTTCCTATCAGCCGGGATTAACTTCAATAGAAATGGAAGAAGTGCTCCCAGGGTTTCTCATCAGTGGGTTAAGGCAGGGATTCAAAAATTTTGGAACAAAAATGAAGGGCTACCTGACGAACGATGCACAGGTAGTCGGTGTTGAAAGTAGAACATCTTCTCCGGTTAGAATACCCAGGGACAAAGAGACGCTGGAGCATCCGCAGCTTCGTGGACTTTTCCCATCCGGGGAGGGAGCTGGGTATGCCGGTGGTATCGTTTCTGCAGCCATGGATGGAGAACGATGTGCTGAAGCTGCCATTAAATTATACTTTGACAAAATAGTAAAATGAAGAAAACGGTTATTGTTGGTGCTACTACTAATCCAGGCCGATATGCTTACATAGCGGCTTCGATGTTAAGTGAATATGGACATCCCATTGTACCCATAGGAATAAAAAAAGGTGAGGTTTTCGGGCAAAGTATTCTGGATATTCGTTCCAAGCCTGTCATCGAAGAGGTAGATACCATTACACTTTATATCGGCCCGCAGCACCAGCCGGAATGGTACGACTACCTGCTAAGCCTGAAGCCTAAAAGGATCATCTTTAATCCTGGCACTGAAAACGCGGATTTTGAACAAATGGCGGAGGATAATGGCGTTGAAGCCCTGGAAGCTTGTACTTTGGTGATGTTGCGGACACACCAATTTTGAGCTAAACCTGACCCAAATCATATCGGGAGGAAGGATATCATCGTAGATTTATTATCCATCCAAACCTGATTAGTTATGCTAGCCGATGAAAAAATTATTCAAATCAACGCGTTGCGTGTAAAACCCGGTAAGAAACTCAAACTCAAGGACCACAAGACCAAATACATAGGTAAGACGCTCAACAAGAAGGACTCTGAAGCGATGTTGGAAATGGGGCGTAAACATTTGGCCGAAATTCAGGACAAGTTGTATGCGCACAATGAACACAGCGTGCTGATTATCTTTCAGGCGATGGATGCAGCTGGCAAGGACGGAGCAGTAAAACACATCATGTCTGGGTTTAACCCACTGGGGGTAAAGGTGTACAGTTTTAAAGCACCCAACTCCCATGAATTAGATCATGATTTCTTTTGGCGCCATAGCCTTGCATTGCCGGCAAGAGGGGAGATCGCCATCCACAACAGATCACACTATGAAAACGTGCTGGTGACCAAGGTCCATCCTGAATTTATTTTGAATGAGAATATTCCGGGAATAGATTCTTTAAGAGACATCGATGAAAAATTCTGGCGCAACCGCTACAAGCAAATCAGAAGGTATGAGAAAAACCTGACAGACAATGGTATGTTGGTGCTCAAATTCTTTTTGAATGTTTCGAAAAAAGAACAGAAGAAAAGATTTTTGGAGCGGATTGATGACCCCAGTAAGAATTGGAAATTTTCCTTGAGCGACCTGAAAGAACGTGGTTTTTGGGATCACTACCAGACTGCCTATGAAAAAGCCATTTCTGAGACCTCCACAGAAAATGCACCGTGGTTTATCATCCCGGCAGACAACAAGTGGTTTGCGCGACTAGCCATTGCTTCCGTGATTTATCGCTATTTTGATAAGCTTAAAATGCAATACCCTATTGTCACCGAAGGGCAGAAAGCAGAACTTCAAAGAGCCAAACTTCACCTGATGGCGGAGAAGGATGATTCAAACGGAAAGCCAAAATCTAAAAAGAAGTCAAAAAAAAGACCCGCTAAAAAAAAGACACCAGTAAAAAGAAAAGCTAAAACTGCTCCAGCTCAATAAGGAGTACTTGTAAATTTTCTTCAGGTGCAGGAGCAACAGCGCTTGTTGGCGGATGATCGATCTTACGGAACAACAGGTTGTCTTCTATTTGATCTTTTAACCACATTGTATCAATCTGATGGGGCGAGGTGATGAAATAGAGTTCATTGATTTGAGGTACGCCTTCAAGTTGGTAGTAGCTTTCATTGCCGGGAAGGGTAAGTGATTGTGTAATGTAGGGATGCACTTGGTGGGTTGGAAATAATAGGGTTGCGTCTCTTTCCTTGATCACGAAATATGTAAACATCCCGCTGTTGGCACGAATGGTTACCCTAAACCGGGTGCCTATCTTGAGTGGCTTTTTTATTTGATGTTTATTATTGGCGATGGCAAGTTGATCTATCACTTTGCCATCATCACCGTATAGTACAACAGTGGCCTTGGGTAAGGGAATGCATTTGGAACTGTTGATCAATTCAAATCCATACCGCATAAACTGCGCCATGTCTACATAACGTATCCAGGTAAACCCATTTTCTCCCCAGCTTTTACCCCACTGATTCACCACTTCAAAAGCGCCTCCAAATTTTTGATCGTCATATCCCACCACACACAGTGCTTGCGCAGCAAAGGTGGTGTCAGGCCGCTCACGAGGTTGCCAGAATTGATCTGCAAGTGATAAGGAGGGGGGTGCAATCATGCCAATCACCACGGGGTGATTGTTGTGCAACGCTTTTTTTATGGCTTGCGTTTTTAACGGTTGTGTATCAAACGGATTGAATAGTTTGATGTACCCATCGATTTTATTTTTGTCCGCCATTGATTGTATCGCTGCCGGAATGGAAGCAGGACACAGGTCATTGAATTCGCTGAAACGTGGAGTCCCGGAAGTGACCAGATGATTTAACACAGAAACCAGACTGATAGGTGTATCACAATTGGAATTCGTGTTGATGGAACGGTAGGTAAATAATGGAGAGAAGGCGTTGTTGGTAATTTTAACGCTGGCACTTTCAAGACAACTTGCAGCTTGTGCAAGTGATTGACCATACCATATACTGGCCCATACCGCACTGGTGGCCAATCCAGTTTGATTGACTACCCGTGGACAATAGGGTTTGAGGGAGTGCCTTGCCGGGAGTGATGGTTGAGCAACTCCGTAAGTTGCCTTGAGTGGAAGAGCAAGGTATTCTTTGTCATTCCATGTAATCCCTGATGGGGATTGAGAATAGCCAAGGGTGACAATTAATAGTAATACAAGTAGGCCACCTGATCGCACAACTAATTGGCTACAAAAACAAATTCACTACCCGGTTCATTGTCGCCAAAAGTGCCAAAGCGGGGCTCAGGCCTTACGCGCTCTACATACCAAAATACTTGTTGTGATGTGAGTACTTTGTTTTTTCCTCCATAACCTCTCAATGCCTCTACCAGTTTGCTGGCAAAGGGTGAATGCTTTCCTGCTCTGCCGTCAGGCACATATTCTTTGGCTCCGGAAGTCAGGTACAACCTTGTTTTGTATTTCAGCTTCTTATTGATGTATTCGTTTTGTGTAATTTCTGTGTACATGTTGTCCTCTTCGCCTCGCTTGGCAATGGCCTGATCAAAAGTACCTCCAAAGCAGGCGTCCATCACCAAAAAAACATGACGGCTGGGGTTGTTGTCAATGGCGGTGCGCAAATAGGAAAACGGCAGGTAGCTTTCGTGTGTATCGTCTACTTTTTTGGAATCTTTGCACACCAGGTAGCCGTCTTTGATCAAATCGTCAAATTTGCCATGACCGGCAATAAAAATGAACAGCTGGTCGTTGGGAAGGAAATTCATACTGTTGTACTCGCGTAACTTCCTCAACAACTCGGATTTAGTAGGATTGAGTACCAGGTCCACCTTGTAGCCATAATTTTCCTTCAACTCATTGGCAATGGTGGTGGCATCAAACACGGGGTTAATCAAGTCTTTCCATTCGTCATACTCGTTGGTGGCAATGATGAGTGCATAATCAGTTCTTGAAGTAATGGCTTGTGCCTTCACATTAACTACCCGTGATTCGGTAGTCACCACCCCACTTTCGTTTTCGGCCATGATCTTAATTTCATTGGATCCTGTAGTAAGCATTACCTGTTTTTCAATGCTGTAGTCAAAATTGGTTGCGGGAGAAATACCAATGCCACGGTCAGAAGGAGGGATGCGTCCATTCACATAGATTTCAACCTGCTTTAGTTTTTCATCAGAACGTATTCCGGCTTTAATGGTAACGGCACCTGCTTCTACCTCTGAGGAGATTTGGTCAGGCCATTGCCACACAATGGAAGGTTTGCCTTTAACGGCAGCATTTAATTCCAGATGAACTGTATTGCTTTTTCCTTTTATCTCCTGTGCATAACCAGAAGAAATGATGGTGGACAAAAGAATAAATGTCAATACCTTTTTCATGATTATTTGATTAGTAACCTGGATTGTTTTCTGATTTCACCGAATTGTATTTCTACAATGTAAACACCCGGCTTAAGCGAAGCATTGCTCAAGGGCAGCTCCAGTTCTTGTATACCCGAATCCGTAATTGGGTAAGCGAAATTGAGCATTTTTTGGCCTAAAGTGCTGTACAACCGCACAGCAATCGCTTCGTTACCCGCATTCGTATCAGGAGCAGAAAAGGTGATCGTAGTTTTTGCATGAGCGGGATTGGGATGAAGTCCGTAAAAACGGAACTCATCAGGAAGTGATTCCTCTTTCACAAATTCGTAATCGCCATAGACAGCCTTGAAATGACGTGTTCCGTTGGACTCAAAGGTATAGGAGGAATGGGTGATCATATCAACCGGCCAGTGGGCATCCATGTCAATCAACACCAATTGATGGTGGAGTGTCGTCAGCAAGGCTGGATCCCAGCTGATGGTAGTTAAGCCCGGTTGTGCTGACTCAACTTTAAATTCCCAGATTTGCTCTGGTTCAATGGGCACAATGTCTTTGCTGAAATGGTGGCCATGTATTTTTTTATGGTGATTGATCTCAAGGTAGTTGATAAATCGAGGAAGCGATACTTCATCGTATGGATCGTAATCCACTTTAGCATCTGCCCGCATCCCTATTCCGCCCAAATGATAAGATGCTTCTGCTTTGCTAATATTCAGAGCTACTTCCCAGTCTCCAGGTTGAAGCGGTGGTTCGGCCGTTGTGGATATCTCATCTTTAACACGTCCGCTGTTGGCTGAACTGTTTTTCACAACAGGAAAGAAAATCGTCTTGGTATCATTGGCAAATACAAAACCACCACTCATGGCATCCAACCTGGTGCCGTTGCTGAAGCTGCCGTTAAATACCCTCAGGTCTTCGGTCAGCGCAGGATTGGTAGTCTTCATGTCGGCCCAGCTGATATTAAAATTGTAAGGATTTCCTATCAGGTTCCAACCGGGATTGAGCTGAATGGAAAAGGGGGCACTTTTGGATGCCGTCACCGTTCTTCCTGTTCCTGTATTGATAGCCCTGTCATTGCCGGCCACAATCAACCAGTAGCCTTTGCCGGCCTCAAGGTTGGAACTGGCATTCAACTCTGTGGTTTTGTCCCCATAGGAAAACAACCTGTATTCATTGGGATTATACGGCCCCAGGTCGTCTTCAAAAATGGATTTTACCGACTTGTTGGTAAGGTCAAGTGGAATAGATACAATGCGATAGTCTTCCTGACTGCCATTGCCGGTTCCCCGTTGAGGAATTGCCAATCCATCAGGCACATTAAAATTCCTTGTAATCAGTGCTGATGTTGCACCCACTACACCAACTGAGTTGGCAGCGACACCAAAGAACTCAATTCCCAATCCGTCAAAATCATCCGAGGGAATAGTGCCTTCAAATACATTTCCTGTCTTTTTATTTAAGGTAACTTGTTTGAAAGCAGCATTTGAATTTTCGCTCACACCCCTGTACTTAATGAGTGCGCCCCCTGCGGTTACCCCCGTCTCCTTGTCTTCCAGTTCTATGCTTACAAGTAGGTCTGCGCCAAGTGTAGGCGTTGCAGTGCTGTTGGTTTTCAGCAGGGGAGGTGTAGCATCATACTTGGCAAAGTAAGTGCCATAGGTGGAGGAGGAGGTGACGGCATCATCTTCATTGATGGGGTCGAATTCAGCGGTCCCTCGAAGTCTTCCGCCAATGATCAAATTTCCTTCTTTCATGATGTGCTCAAGATTATTCGATTGGGTGATTGTAGCGTGATCCAAAAAGGTCCCATCCTCTTCAAATCGGGCAATGTAACTGGCAGTTTGCGATACATTTTCCTTTACTTGTGTAGTCCCAAAATCAATGTTACCTCCAAACACACCGGTAGCTATAAGTTGGTTATTGGGAGTAATGGAAAGACCGCCTCCAACACCAAAACCAGCCCCCATGGATTTGGCCCATTCATAGTTTCCATTCACGTCATATTTGGCGATGTAACTGTCAGGAACTCCTTTGGCAATGACAAAAGCATTGTTAGAGGGACTGGGATCAAAATCAGCGCCTGGGGAACCAGTTTGAAAATAACCTGTTACATATGCGTTGGAATTGTCATCGACCGCGATACCATTGCCCAGGCTATTGCCTCCGCCAAATGAAATGGCCCAGTCTATAATTCCGGCAGTGCTGTACTTGGCCAGGTAAGAGTTGTCTGCAAATACAGTGGAAGATAGAATTACTTCTCCCTGACCCGGATCAAAATCTACCGTTCCCTGGTAGGCGCCTGTAATGAATATACTTTGACTGGAAGGATCGTAATAGACATCGTTGGCAACATCGTCTCCGGTTTCCCCAAAACGATAGACCCAGGTAAGCGTTCCGGAACTTTGAAATTTGGCAAGAAAAATATCACTTAACGAACCTTGGGCTGATATGCTTGAGGTCACTCCTCCAGGGTTTACACTCATTGTTCCACGAAATTTACCAGCGAGGTACAAATTATCAGCGCCATCGATGGCCAGGCTTAGACCTTCTGCATCAGTAGCACTGCCATAGGTTTTAACCCATACGAATTGTCCTGTTTCTGTATATTTTGCTATGAAAATATCCTTGCCGGTGGTGCCCACATTGGCCACGTTGGCAGTAATACCCGAAGGGCTGTAGTTAACAAGTCCACTTGCAGTGCCGGCTATATAAATATTCCCCTGACTATCGATTACAATATCGTTTACGGCCTGATACCCTGCATTCAAAAGTGCAAACCGGTCAGTCGTCAGCTCGCCATCAGTAGTGTATTTGGCAACAAAAATATCTTCGCTTCCAGCAATTTGATTGTAGGTTCCACCTGAAGGGTCAAAATCAACGGTTCCAATAAAAGTAAACGCAGCATAAATATTTCCACTATTGTCGAATGCGAAATTGACGTTTTGAATATTATTGGTAGCATTGGTCCCTACAAAGTGATCCACCCATTGCAATCCAAACTGCTGTGCGAACAGTTGAAGTGAGGATAAAAAAATTATAAAAACGACAACTAATTGCTTCATGCTCAATTGGGTTCTGGGGGAACAGGCAAAGGGCCATCATCGCTTCCTCCACCGATTAATACAATTGTACCTGCTAGTAAGGCTGCGGGTACAGCCACTTTGAGCAACAAGGGGTATTTGGCATTAATGGAAAATGGCTCCGTAGTTATTGGTCCTTTACTTCCTGTCAATCGGAGTTTGTAATCTTTTCCTTTTTCGATGTCTTTTGGTATGGACCATGAATAAGATCCTGAATTGTTAACAGTACTCAAATTGGAGACAATGCGTTCTCCCTTGAGTAATTGTATGTTAATTTTTTCGGAAGACTGCCCACCCGCCCAGGTGATGGCAGTGGTGGATCCCCTTCTTACCCATTTACCAGCAGCAGGTCGGGTAACACGTAAAAACTGGTATACCCGTGCCCTGATTTCAAAAGCCAGCTCTCCATTGTAAGAGCCCAGCTCTGAGGCGGCATCCCATTCCACGCGTTTGCCTGAGCCGGGGATCACGTTGTACTCTGTATCAATATCACCAGTCACATTGACGAGCGGCTGGCTGTAACCGTTGTGCGAGCTGTAAATACTGGTACTGAAACGCTCTTTTTCCGGATCACCTTTCAGATCATAAGTGATGATTACTTTTCCATTTGAACCTACTTCCGCAACTACGTTTTCTACAGATTGAGCAGAAACTGGGGAGAGACTGATGAGCGTCAGGAGAGAAAGCACGAGAACCTTGAATCTCATTATGTAATTATACCCAAAATGTGAGGCTTATGCCAACATATTTTCATCTAATCACCCCTTAATGCGCTGAGGTAGGAAAGGGTAAACGACAGATCAAATTGGAGTAAAAAAAAACAGACCCAAATGGGGGTAAATTTTAGCCTGAAAGAAGGGGCTGTTCGAGGTTGGTAATGGGTCAAAATTAACAGGAGAATATGTGATCAAAAGCGCGGTTTACGAGTCAAAAAAGCTTATTTTTGCCCTCTTATAAAAACCCCAAAATGAGCGAAAATAAAGGCAATTATTCCGGTAGTAACATTCAGGTTTTAGAGGGCCTTGAGGCGGTGAGAAAAAGACCCGCCATGTACATCGGAGACGTAGGCGTGAGAGGACTTCATCACCTGATTTGGGAGGTGGTGGATAATTCCATCGATGAGGCGTTAGGTGGTCATTGTGATGACATTTATGTAACCATTAATGAGGATAATTCGGTGACCGTTCAGGATAACGGACGCGGTATACCTACAGATATTCAACCCAAGTTGCAAAAGTCGGCACTGGAAGTGGTAATGACCGTATTGCATGCCGGAGGAAAATTTGATAAAGACACGTACAAGGTCTCTGGTGGATTGCATGGTGTAGGGGTATCCTGCGTGAACGCACTGTCTACCATGTTGAAAGCAACGGTCTACAGGGATGGTAAAATCCATGAGCAGGAATATGAGCGGGGCGTTCCCAAGTACAGTGTCAGAGAAGTAGGAACGACAGACAAAAGGGGTACCACAGTTCATTTCTTGCCGGACAATACCATTTTCATTGTATCAGAATACAATTATGAAACAGTGGCAGCACGATTGAGAGAATTGGCATTCCTTAATCCTCGCATCAAGCTTACGTTGAAAGACCTGAGAGAAAAAGATGAGAACGGAGGTTACCGCAGCGATGTGTTCTATTCTGAAGGTGGATTGCGCGAGTTCGTTGAATATGTAGATGCTACGAGAGAGAAATTAATACCAGCACCCATTTACATTGAAAGTGAGAAGGGAGAGATTCCTGTGCAGGTGGCCATGAGCTACAACACCTCTTTTAGTGAAAACCTGGTGTCTTATGTGAATAACATCAATACCCACGAAGGTGGAACCCACGTAGCTGGTTTTAGAAGGGCGCTCACACGTACGCTGAAAAGCTATGCAGATAAATCAGGTTTGCTCGAGCGCGCCAAGGTGGAGATTAGTGGAGACGACTTCAGGGAAGGTCTTACAGCTGTCATTTCAGTAAAAGTTCAGGAACCCCAATTCGAAGGGCAGACTAAAACCAAATTGGGTAATTCCGATGTGATGGGTGCGGTCGATCAGGCAGTGGGCGAGATGCTTCAGATATATCTGGAGGAAAATCCTCGGGAGGCCAAGCAGATCGTCAACAAAGTGATTTTAGCGGCTCAGGCCAGATTGGCTGCCCGTAAGGCAAGAGAGATGGTGCAGCGCAAGAACGTGCTCTCAGGAACTGGTCTTCCCGGTAAGCTGGCCGATTGCTCCAGCACAGATCCTGCCATTTGCGAATTGTACCTCGTGGAGGGTGACTCGGCAGGTGGATCTGCCAAGCAGGGAAGAGACCGTAATTTTCAAGCTATTCTGCCGCTAAGAGGTAAAATCCTCAACGTAGAAAAAGCACAAGAGCATAAGATCTATGAAAATGAAGAGATCAAGAACATGATTACTGCCTTGGGGGTGACCTTTGGAACGGAGGATGACCACAAGGCATTGAACATGAAAAAATTGCGCTATCATAAAGTAATTATAATGACGGATGCGGATGTAGACGGAAGTCATATCCGGACTTTGATCCTTACTTTCTTTTTCAGATACATGAGAGAGTTAATAGAACAAGGCTATGTATACATCGCGCTACCCCCGTTGTATTTACTGAAAAGAGGTAAGGAAGAACGCTATTGCTGGACAGAAGAGGACAGAGAGGCTTTTGTCAAAGAGATGGCCAAAGATGGTAAGGAAGAGAGCATCAACGTGCAGCGATATAAAGGATTGGGAGAAATGAATCCTGAGCAATTATGGTCCACCACAATGGATCC
>DDTF01000041.1 GCA_002345965.1 Flammeovirgaceae bacterium UBA2371 | reverse complement strand
AAGCAGTTCAATGATTTGCTTCATATCCTCAACACCCTTTAGTCCTGTTTCTGTGTCCTCAAGTTTGCTGTTGAGCATCTCTAATTTATTAAGGTTGGACCCCTGGAAATGAAGTATATCAAAAATGCGATCAATACTTTTGTCACTAAAGCCCTTTGTTCTTAATTCTTCCTTTACCTTTTCATCACCAATCTTATCGAGTTTGTCAATGGCCACAAAAAGAGAAGTTTCATTGCCTTTGGCATCGGCTATTGCGGCCAGGCCGGAGAGGATGCCACGGTGGTTTACCTTAATGGAAAAATCCTGGATGCCCAGCCCTTTGCACACTTCTCTGATCATTAAAACGATCTCAGCTTCACACAGCAGCGAGTCAGTTCCGATTACATCCGCATCGCATTGGTAAAACTCGCGGTAACGTCCTTTTTGCGGTCTGTCTGCACGCCACACCGGCTGTATCTGGAACCTTTTAAAGGGAAAGGTAATCTCATGCCTGTTCATGACTACGTACCGCGCAAAGGGCACAGTAAGGTCATATTTTAAGCCCTTTTCGGAAATGTCGAAAGTGATTCCTTTTGAGTCGCGGGCCTTTAATTTTTCTTCATCAACGTCTTTCAGGTAATCCCCTGAATTCAGCACTTTGAACAGGAGTTGATCACCTTCTTCCCCGTACTTTCCTGTTAAAGTAGAAAGATTTTCCATGGCGGGGGTTTCCAGTTGAAGGAATCCATATTTTTGGAAGACCTGTTTGATGGTACTTAAAATGTACTGTCGTTTGGCCATCACAGCTGGTCCAAAATCTCGTGTTCCTTTCGGTAATGTTGGTTTTTCCATGTGCTAAGGCCAAAATTAACCATGATTGGGCGGATATACATGGTATATTGAACGGATTAGCTTAAAATTATTTTTTAAGATTGACAGAATCTGCTATTTTTGCGACCTCCTGCACAATGGCAGGCAATCACATTAAAAATTAGCGTCATGGGAGTTACCAGATTGAAAAGAAAAGTAAGGAGAGACAGGGCTGAATCAGCACGCAGAAGAACGGACTTGAAAAATCAGAATTTCAAGCCTGTAATGAAATCTGTGGATATAGAGAAGATCAAGGAAGAGTTCAAAGCAAAAGCCGGTAAATAAGGCTTTTATTGATCCAAAAATATATGGGAAGTCAACCTTAACGGTTGACTTTTTTTTTGCTCCTTTTGGAAGCGCATCAAATAATGCTTCCCCGCTTGCCCAGTTCTATCACCTGTAAGTTTTTGATTTGTGAATCCGACAGTTCAAACCTTACTATAGTTCGGATGTGGTGAAAGCCATGATTGCCAGCCGCACCGGGATTGAGGTAAAGCATATTGTCGTACTTGGGATCTCGTTGTGCTTTCATGATGTGGGAGTGGCCGCAGATGAAAAGATCTGGCGGGTGCTTTACCAGTTGGCGTTTTATCCTGTCGTTGTACCTCGGTGGCGAACCCCCGATATGGGTAATCCAAACTTCAACGCCTTCGCAGGTAAACATCCAGTCTTCGGGAAAGCGGTTGTACACCGAAGCACTGTCGATGTTGCCGAATACTGCCCTCACAGGCTTGAACTTTTCCAATGCTTCCACTACAGCAATATCTCCAATGTCGCCTGCATGCCAGATTTCATCTACCTCTTTGAAGTAATCAAAGACTTTGGGATCCAAATGGCCGTGGGTGTCGGAGAGTAAACCAATTTTCATCATCGTTCAAAACTAGCAAAGTCTTATATTTATCAGGTGGATTAGTTCAGCCTCATGGGCTGGATTTTGTATGCATCTTTTTATAAACGCATGATAAAAAAGTGGGCACCCTATTTATTGCTGCTTGCATTGCTGGTGGTCGCTTTAATAGTGAAGTACAACAGGGATGGAGAGATCGGTTTGGATGCGGAGGCTTTCGGCTACCAGGATAAGCAAGTAAGAACGGATCTTGACGTATTTCGAGATCCTGAAGCCAAGTACTTCTTTACCCAACATGCACGTTGCCGCATGAAGTGCAGAAGCATTACTCAAAAGGAGGTAAAAGAAATCGTGCGCAAAGCAAAAGTCAATTACAAGAAAAGTGATTTGCAGGCCAGCCGCGGACCAAAATACGCCATGGAGGGTTACACTTCTCGCGACAAACAACACCTGCGCGTAATAGTAGCACCCAAACAAAAGCACTTGTCCATCGTTACTGTCATCGACCTGGACAAGGAGTGGGAATGCTCGGATTGTAAGTAGAGATGCCGGTTTACAATACTTCTAATTTTTTACCAATCGAATGGTATTCATCACCTGACCGTTGAAGATTCTTACCAGGTATACTCCGGCCGGTTGGTTGGCTAATGAAATTTGCGTTTCATTGTCAACACTGAGCGTAAAAGGTACCCTTTGCCCCAGACTATTAAATACTTGAATCTGTTCTTCAGCAATACGCATTTGATGAAACGTAAACAGTCCGTCAGAAGGATTGGGATAAACCTCTATAGTTGCACGTTCCATGTAATTCACGACCACTATGGGTGAGTAGTCTGTTTTTCCATCGAAGTCGAATTGTTTCAAACGATAGTACGACTGACCTGAAAAGGGTTGGTGATCGTAAAGCTGATATTGAATGGGTTGGTTTGAGTTTCCTGCGCCTTTCATCTGATCAATTACTATCCATTGCTCAGCATCTGTGGAGCGTTGAATTTGAAAGTAGTCGTTATTGATTTCAGTTGCTGTTTTCCATTCAAGCAACACAGCTTCAGCTTGTGGTGTTGCCGTAAATGAAACCAACTTAACAGGAAGTGGCTGACTGGCGTTGGTATTTCCCAAAGTAAAGCGATCTCCATTTTGAAAGTTGATGCCAGAGAAGACTACCCTGTTGCCAGAAAAGGATCCCAGTATGGGGGTCACGTCATTGTCAGCAAACCCATCGCCATCCCGGTCGATGAGCAGCAACAGGTTGGAGCCCAGAAACGAACCTGTTGTCAAAGTACTTACATCAAATGAAATAGACACGTTGCCAACATCTCCGGTTTCGCTTACTGCCCATATCCTGTTGAGTCGTTCTTGTATGATGGTACCATCCACTGCCGTACCTACCGCTGTGGTAGAACTATTGTAAGCAGCATTGTTGTGCCCCCACATTAAAAATTCTCCGTTACCAAGATTCCTGGGGTTCCATAGGCGTACCACACCACCTCCTCTTGAATCTCTATGATAGGATCCGTCTGATGCCTGACCAATTCCAGCTACCTCATGATCGAAGTCTGTCCCAGGATTGTCCATAGTATAAACATCATTAAGTGATAGGGTGAAATTATATTTTGCGGCCAGGTAATTGTTGATGAGAATGACCTGCGCAGCGTTGGTTACTTTATCGTATAAGATCACTTCGCCAATGCGTCCGCTGAAATAGAAATTAGGGCCTCCTTCATTTTGACCTGCGCCCACCCGGGTGTTTGTGGTATTGTTGACTACAAAGGTGGGTGTTTGAGTAACTGCAGTTCCATTTAATATGGATAGGGATTTGCTATTGGCTGCACCATTATAAATAAACGATTGGGAAGCCCATGATCCTGCGGTACTGGTAGCATTGAGCTGATCCCAACCACCACCGTTTCCGTTCCAAAAAGTCCAAACGTTGGTTGTTGGAATACTATAAAGCATATAACCCCCTGTAGGACCAGCTTTTCTGCTGGATATCACCGTTTTATAGGCTCCAGTACTGGTTACATTATTGGCTGAAAAGACGGAAAAGTTGGTTGGGTTTAATGCAGCCGTGTAAGCACGTTGAAAATAGTGGGAAGTGCCATTGAACTCCAGCACAGAGTAACCATTGACGGCATTGGTTTTAAAGACCGCACCGTTACCAACGGTAAAATTATAATTGTAACCTGATAGGTCATTCCATGAAGTAATGGTGGCGTTGTTGACACCACTTAGTCTCGTTGCATCTAACCAAAGCACCAGGGAAGTACTACCATCGGTGGCCCCAATTCCAGCAGGGCCAGTGTTACCCAATATGACGGAGCCTGTTCCAACAGTTGGAAAGGTGCCAGCACAACCAGCCCCTACGCAGCTTATGGTGAAAGAAGAGCAAACCTGATTAATGGTGCCACTATTGGCGAAAGTAATGTTGCTGCCGGCTCCGTTTTGCAATATGGTAGAACCGGTTCCACATAAGGTAGCGTCTGTATGATCAATGATGATGTCGTCAGATGAAGTAGAGTTGGTATTGATGATGGTAATGCTATTGCCAGTCAAAATTAAATCATCCAAAGTGCTTAATGTGGAGCCGCTGGCTGCTTCAAGATAACCAGTGATTACCAAACTCGAACCGGTAGAGAGTGTTCCTCCGCTGGCGATCTCGGTATAGCCTCCAAGCATGGCTTCTATACCTGGTATGGTAAGGGTACCTTCTATGCGTACATCTCCGGTTTGGTAAAACATGGCCAGGTTGGAGGCGCTGAAAGGGCCTATGTTGGGTTGCGCCAGATCATCCGGCTTTAAACCAGGGTAGCCGTTGTCAGCCACATTATCTACAGTAATAGTATGTCCGGTTCGGATAACCACATTATCTCCGCGTCCTGGAAACACTCCCGCAGGCAATGCGCCCGAAGAACCATCAGAACTTAAGCTCCACGAAGTGTTGGATTCCCATGCACCATTTGCAAAAGAGTAGTAGGTGCTGACAGCATCGGTGCTCACGGTGAATCGGGTGCCATTGGCGATTTGAGTGACCCCTGCAAACTGGTAGACATTTCCTCCCAAGCTGGTCGCGCCAGCGATTGGTGTTTCATCAGCAAATGAATTGTCATTATCAGTGTCCACTAACAGCCGGAGGGAGACAGCGTTAAGTGTGCCTAATCCTGTGAGGTCAAACCGAACATCTACCGCACCCACGTCCACGGCTGTGCTGGAAGTGTTTACTTCACTTGCTCGCCAAACCCTGGAAAGCCTTGATGCCACTCCCGATGGAAGATCAGTGGTCACTAATGGAGTAAGTGCCTGTCCATTGCTTCCCCAGAATAGAAACTCATTATTTCCGAGGTCAGTAGGGTTGAGGATGCGAACTATACCTGTACCCTGTGCATCACTGTGAAGGTTGGTGGCGTTGATGCGGCCTATACCCGCCACATCGAAATCAAAGTTACCATTGGCGGGATTGTCCATGGTATACAAGTCATTTGCACTCAGGGTTACATTGAACTTGGCAGACAAGTAGTTTTGAACGATGACCATCTGGGCATCGTTAAGTGCAGTGTAATAGACAATCATTTCCCCTACATCGGCTGTAGGGTATTCTGTGCCTCCGCTATATTTTCCAGAAAAGAAATTCTGACTGGGCAAGGCGTTATTCACCGAGTTGCGCTGGGCGTTGACTGCTCCATTCAAATAGGTTTGCATGCCATTGGCAGTATTCCTTCTGTACCGTGCTCCACCTATGTTATTCGCACTGACAACCAGCCCACTGGCCACACCAGAGCCTGTACCTCCATCACTGGAAGCAATAAAAACCAGCCCCGTACCACTCCATGGATACACTACATAGGTACCTGCCACGGCCTGATACCTTATCAGCGACTGATAGTTCGTTCCATTGGCCACCACAAACAAGGTGATATTATCAACACCGGGTCCGTTGAAGGATGAAGTAAAGAATTGTGAACTGGAGCCGGTATAACGAATTACTGATCTGTTGTTTAATGCAACAGAGGTGGTTGTAGTGGGTCTGTTTGCCACGGTGGCTTGAGAAAGATTAATGCCATAACCGGATTGGTCTCCCCATGCACTCACAACACCTCCTGAGGAGGTCACGCCTGTATCGCCTCTCCACCAGGCACGCAAAGTAGAAGCGCCATTGGCTGTACCCACACCGCCAGGTCCTGTCTGAGAAAATCCAATTTGAGGCACCATGCAGCAAGCCCACATAAGCACGAGTGAAATTTTCAGTGATTGAAAGCTTAAGACTGGATGGGGTGGAGACAATACCTTCATAAAGCCGCAGGGTAACAGGTGATTTTAACCGACAAATCTAAGATTATTTTTTCCAGGATGATGGCGTGTGTAATGTTTTACAGTTAATTGTTTGAGCACAGCATTGCTGACTAGTAAAAGTCTGAGTGATAAGCCCGGGCAGGAGACCTTGTAATTTGCGTCTTTCATCGCATAATTGGGAATTGGCACCGTTTCTTTAGCGGATGAAGATGAATGCTTCGGGAAAAGCACCGTAGTCTCTGCGGATGATGGCGCAGCACTGGGAGTTGTGCTTGCAACTATGGCAGAAGACAGTTCAGTGACAGGGCTTGGTACTGTGGGTAGCGCGTAGGGTTGCGCTGGTTCACGAGATAGTAGATCAGCTACTGCATTTTGTTGTGAACAAACTTCACCTCTCCCTGCAGCTGCTGCACCCGACCGCTTAGCTCCTGGAGCTGATGGCGCAGCTTCGGGATAAGTCACTGTTGTTTTGGGATGTAGGACCGCGCCAATTGGCTATGACAGGCTGATTATGGGAGGTGATAAAAACATCAAAATATTTTTAAAAGATTTTTCTGAATATTGAAACCTTTATACTAAGGAATTCCGTAATAATTAATATGTATAACAACTTAACAACAAATGTTATGTCACATGTTAAAAACGCGGACGCCTACTCAAGGTTAGTAGGAATATGCACCGGGTACGGAGGTAAGTATAACCCTGGTCGCCAAACCCTCCAGCTTAACGCAATGAGAGCATTACTCAAAGCAGTACAAAGTTCATTGCAGGATGTTTCACAAAAACGTAATGCCCTGAGTGGTATTACCAACGAAAGGACAAGGGCTTACAAGCACCTGGATCTGCTCATCAGCCGGATCATTGGTACTTTGAAGGCCTCCCAAGTATCGGAGGAAACGCTGGCTAATGCTCGGTATTACTCCCGCCTGATCACCGGGAGAATGAAGTCGGGCACTAACAGTAACAGGCTGGCAGTTCCCAGTGAGGACAATGAGTCGGAATCTATTGTCAAGCGTTCAATGACGCAGCAAAGTTATGTGGCGAAAGCGTTTAACTTTATGCGATTGGCACAATTGATTGAGATGGTTCCCGGCTATGCCTCTGCTGCTCCGGAACTAAAACCCGCTGCGTTGAAAGTCGAGGCGGAAAAGCTGATGGCACTGAATGAGTCCTGGTCGATAGCAAAAGTAGCACTGGCCAATGCACGTATCCATCGCAATACGCTGCTCTACAAAGGTGCTGGGTCATTGTATAGCAACGCACTGGCTATTAAAAACTATTTGCGCGTAGAGTTTGGCTCAAAAAGCCCGCAATCGGCTCAGCTGTCTGAACTAAGTTTTACTAAACGTAAAATCAGATGAACACTTTCGTAAACAATTAAAAACCCCTGATCTCGATAGCTATCGCGACTGCAGGGGTTTTTTCATTTATAGCGTTTTACAACTTCTCCGTCAATACCCCCACCATAGTTTCAATCCCCTCAAAGAAATTGCCTACCCTGATGTTTTCATTCGGACTGTGAATGCTGTTATCAGGATTAGGAATGCGTACCGACACGGCAGGAATGTTTAGCGTTTGAATAAACGGAGCAATCGGTTGCGATCCCCCCGTAGTCCTCATCTTCACAAATTGATCACCAAATAACCTTGCATGTGACCTCGAAAGCCAGTTGCCCAATTCTGTATCAAGGTCGGTTCTGAATGGGGCCGAGCCCAACTTGTAAGTAAGTGAAGCCAGTTTTGAATACTTCATGCGGTCTTCATCTGTGGGTTCACCCTCTACCAGATGAAAGCCTTGTTGTTCAATGTATTTTTTCAAGAGTTCCATCAGCCGTTCTCCTGGTGATTCAACCACCAACCTCATGTCAATTTCTGCAACGGCATCCTCTGGTATAATGGTGCGCACCTCTTTGCCCACCCAGGCAGCTCTCAGGCCTCGTACATTGAGACTGGGATACTGCATGGCCTCCTGATAGGTAGCACCCACACCATCGGCTTTGGCAATACCCAAAGTACTATTGATTGCTGCTTCATCTTCAGGGATATCATTCAATGCTTTCTTGTCTGTCTCACTGAGGTGGATGCCATCATAAAATCCGGGGATCGTCACTCTGCCATTGTCATCTTTCAATCCTGCCAAAAGTTTGGACATAGCAAAAACAGGGTTGGGTGCGTAGTTTCCATATTGCCCGCTGTGCAAGGCATTACGCGGGCCGTATACTTTAAGCGTTGCGGTAGCGATACCTCTTGCACCAAAACAAAGGGTAGGTAGGTTGGATACATGCCGGGTACCATCCATGATGAGTACCATATCTGATTTCAATAGCTCCTGATTGTTTTGCACCACCCAGGCGAGTTGTGGCGAACTCATCTCTTCCTGAAAGTCCATGATCACTTTGATGTTGAAGTTGGGTTTTACCTTGTTCTTTTCCAGAATGGTAAGTGCAGTGAGAAAACACATGGCAGGACCCTTTGAGTCGGAAGCTGATCGGGCAAAAATGCGCCAATCAGGATTAAAATTTTCATTAAAGTTGTTCCAGTCGATGGACTGCCATTGACCATTCTTCTCTTCTTTAAGTTCTGCTTTAAAAGGATTTTCCTGATCCCAGGCAGATGCATCTACCGGCTGGCCATCAATTTGCATGTAGAAGAGCACTGTTTTTCCCTTCTTGACAAATTGCTTCTCGGCATACACATGAGGAGCTCCTGGTGTAGTGATGAGTTGGGTTTTGAATCCTCTATTTTCAAATGCTTTGGTTGCCCATTCCAAATTGGCCTGAATCTGCTCAGGGTAGTGGCCATCATTTGGAATTTTAAGAAAAGCCCGGAACTCATCTACGGCACCTGGAAATTCACTTCTGGTTGCTTTTTCTATTTCGGGCAGGGTCCTTAATTGAGCTGTGGCAGTAAATACGGCAAGCACCAAAAAACTGGTAATCCAAATGAGGCGAATGAACATTATTACTTCGGGTTTTGTTTAATGAAAATCAAGTTAAGCATAAGTCGCATATGGAAGCAATGAAAATTGGAGTGCTCGGCTCGGGCCAGGTAGCAAAGGTACTGGCCAGTGGTTTTCTCATGCATGGTCATCAGGTGATGATGGGCAGCAGGGATCCAAAAAAAACAGAAGAGTGGAAATCCAAATCCAGAAACGGACAGACAGGCACTTTTGATGAAGCAGCTTCTTTCGGTGATGTAATTGTACTGGCGGTAAAAGGCACAGCGGCTGAATCGCTTATCCGAGCCGTTGCCGATAAGCTTGAAGGCAAGGTGATAATAGATGCTACCAACCCAATTGCTGAGTCACCCCCTGTGAATGGTGTTTTGAGTTTCTTTACTTCTCTGAACGAATCGTTGATGGAGCGTTTACAAAAGATAGCGCCAGCAGCAAAGTTTGTGAAGGCTTACAACAGCGTAGGCAATTTATTGATGGTGAATCCAATGATGACGGGAGGCAGGCCTACTATGTTTATTTGTGGTAATGATGAGAAGGCTAAAAAACTGGTAACAGAAATCCTGAACCAATTTGGATGGGAAGCCAGTGACTTTGGTAAAGTAGAATCAGCAAGAGCCATTGAACCGCTTTGCATGTTGTGGTGCATACCCGGATTTATTAGAAATGAGTGGACGCACGCATTCAAATTGGTAAAGCAGCAATAGCAAACGACTTCACCCGTTAAGCTACTTTTACATCCTTTCTTCTTTTTTCATCCACGGAGAATTTCCCTCCTCCGAATACCATAAAAACGATCAATCCGATCAACACAATCAGGGAGATTTCGAGCTCCATGTGATTGCCCACTGACAAAAATCCTTTGGGGTAATTGACAAGGGCGACAGCACCGATCAATATGGGCACTTGAATTAAACTTACTATCCTGGTATAAAGCCCAAAAACAATGAGCGGGCCACCCAACGCATGGGCAAAGATGACATAGTGTGCTAGTGCTGCTCCGCTGAACATTACATCCATGCCCGAGGTGGTGGTCCTCAGGTTGTCGATGTTGAACATGAATTCGAAACCTTTGAAAGTGATAAAAAGACCGAGGGCTATCCTGAAGATGTCAAGCCATCCTGGCCTGTGAGAGTTTCCCCAACCCTCAATTTTAGTAACTAAGCTCATACTAGAAGGGATTTGGTACTTACAAAGTTTACTAAAAAATACCCTGATAATCAAGAAGATAGCTTCCTATTGAGCGCTTATTGATGGTTTCAAACCAAGGGCAACGTGCACAATTGAATTCAGGCATTGGGCCGGAGCAAAACTGTTCAAAATCGTCACAAAGGCATCTAATATTACTTAACTACCTTATAATCAATCCTTTTAAAGAGATTGTGGTCAATGTTTTACAAATTGAAGTACAATTGATGGGCGGTGAGTGATTTAAGGGGATGGCGGAGATTGATCCCGGATCATTTCAACGACAGATTCCTTCATTGAACGATCCATATGATGCTTTGCAATTAATGGTTATGACTTATCTCTATAGAAGGCTACGTTTGATATCCCTCAACTATAACTTATGCATACTATGAAATTTACGTTTGTTATTTTCATGATGATGGTCTCAACAGGAGCATGGGCACAATCCCAGGCCGATGCAGCACTGGAGAAAGATGCTAAAACACTGAAAGAGCGTTATGCGGTGATGAAGGAAAAATCAGAAACCTTCAATGAGTACAAAGTGATTAAAGAGTACATCCTGGATGGAATGTGGAGGCTAACTACCGATTCTATTAAAAAAGTACATGCCGAATTGGCCGAGGCACGCACTGAGGCAGCGCAACTGCAACTCAGCCTGAATGCTGCGATGGCGGCCGTTAAGCAGAAAGAAGCTTCAATGGCCGATGTTGAATATGCAGCAACACACATCACCGTTCTGGGAATGGACTTCACCAAAAGCTTTTTTATCGGGTTAGTTGGTTTTGTATTGTTGGGTATGATTCTTTTGATCGGATTGGTCACCGGCAGATTGAAAATGATTTACCAATCGCTGAAAGAAAAAATGGATGCAGAAAACCTAATCAGCAAGGAGTTTGAAAACTACAAGCGCAAAGCACTGGAGAAGCAGATGAAACTTTCGCGCGAATTGCAAAATGAACGGAATAAGATGGCTGAAATGCGCAGCGCATAAGTCCGATTTACACCATAATAGTATAGAAGAAGATCAGGAGTCCCCTGATCTTTTTTGCTTTATGAGCCAACCGCTTTTCTGCTTCAAAACCTGGATTTGGTGCCTCAAGATCGAAATCGTTAATTTTATTAGGTAGGGTTGTAACCATTCTCCAAAGGGCAAGTTTCCCTGCATGAACTTAGACTCCTGATTTGGAAAAGCTTTCCGATAATGCATTGATGATCAACGTTCGGGACGGTGACCTGGACCGGCTGGGCCTCCTATTCGAGCGATACAAGAAGCCTTTGTATGGTTTCTTCTATGGCATGAATAAAGATCAGGAACTGAGTGAGGATCTTGTCCAAAATACTTTTTACCGGGTGATGAAGTACCGCCATCTTTTTCGCGGAGATGGCGATTTCCGAACATGGTTGTTCCACATCGCGCGAAATGTGCGCCACGACCAGTTCAGAAAGGATAAGATCAAGGGAAAGGATGCTGTAGAAAACTGGGAGCACAAGTTGGGGCACTCGGACAACCGATCGGAAGAAATGCAACAAGAGGATGAGCACATGATGCTCAACCTGGCAATGGAAAAGCTTCCCAGTGAGAAAAGAGAAGTACTGCTTTTGAGCAAATACCAGGAAAAAAAATACAAGGAGATAGGAGAGATACTGGGTTGCTCGGAAGGTGCCGTGAAAGTGAAGGTTTTTAGAGCACTTCAGGAGCTGAAGGCTGTATATGAACAACTGGAAAAACAAATGTGATATGGAAAAGAATCGTGCAAAGGAGTTGGTTGTAAAGTACAACGAAGGGGTTGTTGATCCATCAGAAATTCAGGAACTGGAGCTTCTGATTGAGAAAGGCATCGTATCCCTGATGGAACTAAAAAATTTGAAGTTGCTGGAGGATAACTTAATGAATACACCGGATCCAAATCCATCCATGGAACTGGACAATCGGTTTTATTCCATGCTAAAGGAGGAAAAAGCCAAAGAGCGCACATTTCGGTTTCAATGGCCACAATGGAATCTGATGATGCCGAAGTTGGCTTTTGCACTGGCTATTCTTGTAGCAGGTTTTGCTGGAGGGTATTGGTTCAATCAGCCTCAAAAACGAAGTGAAGTGGCCTCGCTCACCAAAGAGGTAACTGATTTGAAGGAGATGGTCATGTTGTCGTTGTTGGAAAAAGAATCTGCGACAGATCGACTAAAGGCAGTAAGTCTTACCAGTGAGATGAGCCAAGCCAGTAAAAAAGTGACGGAGGCATTGATTAAAACTCTCAACGAGGATGGAAATGTAAACGTGAGGCTGGCAGCGCTAGATGCATTAATGCCTTATACACGTGATGGCAATGTGCGTGAGGCCCTGGTCCGATCCATTGCCAACCAAAGTTCGCCCATGGTGCAGGTGGCTTTAGCTGAATTAATGGTGCAACTACAGGAGAAAAAGTCGGTGAAAGAGCTAAGAAAGCTATTGGAGGAAGAGCAAACACCTCAGGAGGTGAAGGATCGTATTCAGGAAAGTATTCAAGTATTAATCTGATAAAGAAATGAAAAAGCTATTCGCTGTAACTGCATTGCTTGCCCTTGGTTGGGTCGGTTATGCGCAACAATTTAATGAGACGATTAAGAAGGAATTGACCTTTGAAAAGAAGTCGGATAAGAACGCACTCATGGTGGCCAATATTAATGGAAACATCAAAGTGGTAGGTTATGAAGGCAGCACAATTTTAGTGGAGGTCGACAAGAAGATAATGGCCAAAACAAATGAACGACTCGAAAGGGGAAAACAAGAAATTGAGTTGGGGATCATTGATCTGGCAGACACACTGATACTGTATGTCAAAGGTACTTGCAGCGATTTTGGACGCAAGAATCAGCGGTATCATCGCAACGATAGGGATGGGAAAGGATGGAACTACAACTGGTCAGGTTGGGATAGAAAAGATTGTAAAGAAGAATACTCCTACTTGATGAACTTCACTGTAAAAGTTCCTTACGACATTCATCTAGCTGTGAGCACAATTAACAATGGAGACATCGCTGTTGAAAAAGTAAAAGGGAACATTTTAGCAGACAACATCAATGGAAGCATAAAGCTCAATAATGTTTCAGGTGCTACCAGCGTATCCTCTATCAATGGAGACCTTGATCTGATCTACGAGCAGAACCCAATTCAACCTTGCAAGTATTATGCGTTGAATGGTGACATCAACATTCAGTTTAAAAAAGGATTGGGTGCCAGTGTAAGCTTTGAAAGTTTTAACGGAAATCTTTTTACCAATGTAGATGTCATAGAGGCGTTGCCAGTCCAATTAGAAAAGACACCCAAAAAGAATGGTGTAGCGTATAAGTTAAATGGCAGCAGATATAAAGTAGGCAATGGTGGAGTGTATCTGGATATCGAAACATTTAATGGTGATGTTTATTTAAAAGAAATTTGAAAATGAAAAAAGACATGAAAAATAGAATAAGTGTAACAAGTATTGTGCTGATGTTATTGATGGGGTTACCTCAAATTCTGATGGCGCAATCGGAGGGTGAGTTTGCCGTACCGCTGAGTGATCCTGGTAAACGCGGAAAGTTGATAGCACAACTCAACACAGGGTCTATAACTGTAAAAGGTACTGCCAGGAAAGATATATTGGTAAAGTACAGTCAGGTGTTGAGTGACAAGCAAAAAGACAAAGGCGGTGAAACTAAAGATGGATTAAAAAGAATCAGCAGTGGCACCATGGACCTGGAAGTGACTGAGAACAGCAATACCGTAAAGGTAGGATCGGACTCATGGAGCAATCGCATCAACCTGATCATTGAGGTGCCTTCCGGTTTTGATATGAAAGTGAAAGCCTACAACAACGGAGATATTTTGATTACCGATGTACAGGGAGAAGTAGAAATTACCAATTACAATGGAGAGATTACGGCAAAAAATATATCCGGCTCAGTAGTGGCATCTACCTACAATGGAGACATCAAAATAACATTCGACAAATTGACTGAAGGTACTCCCATGTCTTACTCTACCTACAATGGTGATATTGATTTAACTTTCCCGCCTTCATTTAAGGGATCGTTAAAGTTGAAAACGGAAAGAGGGGAAATCTATACCGGATTTGATGTAAACCTGATTAAGACAGGACCTGTTCAGAAAAGTGAATCTAAGTCTGGAACTTACCGGGTCACTATCGATGACTGGGTAAAGGGAGATGTGAATGGTGGTGGACCAGAATTTACAATGAAGAACTATAACGGAGATATCATCATTAGAAAAAAGCAGTAGCACTACCGTACATGGATTAATAGAATAGCAACCCTCGGTTGCTATTTTTGTTTACTGGTAATGGAGTTATATTGATTCAAAAAAAAGAATAGAATGAAGTTATTACCTGTTTTACTGTTGATCACCATCGCTGTGGTTGGATGTGGACCTCAAAATAAGGATGCCGATCCAGCCGCTGCATGGATGGCCAAAGCAGAAGTGAAGGGTCCTGAAAACGGAACATTGTTAATTGTAGGAGGGGCTGCTAAAAAGCCTATCTATGATAAATTTATGGAACTGGTAGGTGGCCCTGATGCACCAGTGATCGTTGTTCCTACTTCATTTTCCAGTGATACCCTGGACGCTGAGTTTTTGGCCGCATTTAAAAGAAACTTTATGGAAAGGGGTTTCAACAATGTAACGGTATTGCACACCAGGGATAGAGAAGTTGCCAATAGCGAGCAATTCATTGAGCCAGTAAAAAAAGCGGTGGGCGTCTGGTTTTGGGGTGGTCGTCAATGGAGGCATGCGGATTCTTACCTCAATACAAAAACTCACGAAGCATTTAAGGAGCTTCTGCGCAGAGGTGGAGTAATAGCAGGTTCATCTGCTGGCGCTACCATTCAGGGCAGCTACCTGGCAAGAGGAGACACCAAAGAGAACACCATTATGATGGGGGATCACGAAGAGGGTATGGGATTTATTACCAACGTGGCCATCGATCAGCATTTGCTGGCGAGAAACCGTCAATTTGATATGTTTGAAATATTGGAGAAGAAGCCGGAGCTGCTTGGGATCGGGCTGGATGAAAATACCGGAATCATTGTAAAAGGAGATGAGTTTGAAGTGGTAGGAGAAAGTTATGTAGTCATCTATGATGGCACACGCTGGTCAGCAGAGAAAGATACTGTCTTCCAATTGCCACCAGGAAGCAAGGAGTTTTATATGTTAAAGGCTGGGAATCGTTATAACCTTAAAGACAGAAAAGTAATTGTTTCGGAGAAAGCTGAGGTGGATTAAACATCCTTTCTGTTGATGGCTGTCAGTCTTTGCAGGAGGGGTGGGTGAGAGTAGTGAAAAAATACATAGGCTGGATGCGGATACAAATTACTCAATGAGTCTACCGAAAGTTTTTTAAGCGCATTGGCCAACGCTTCACCGTTAAAGGTTGTTTTGGCGTAGGCATCTGCTTCAAATTCATTTTTGCGACTGTACATACTGGTAAATAGACCCGTGATGCCTGATATTGGAGAGAATAAAATCATGAACGCGATTAAGTTCAGGTGAATGGCCTGCACTTGTCCTCCCAAAGCCAGCGACAGATTTTCATTAAAGACCATCAAAGAAAGAATAAACAGGGTAAAGAAAATTTGCACCACCGAAAGCACATAACTCCATACAATGTGTTTTTTCTTAAAGTGTCCCACTTCGTGCGCCAGTACTGCTACCAGTTCTTCGGTGGTATGATTTTCAATAAGCGTGTCAAACAACACGATTTTCTTTTTCTTGCCAATTCCTGAAAAGAAAGCATTGGCTTTTTTGGATCTTTTGGATCCGTCCATGATAAAGATGTTGTCGAGGGGGAAGTCTACTTTTTTGGCAAAAGCTTCAATGGCATTTTTCAGTTCACCATCGCCCAAAGGAGTCAATTTGTTAAACAATGGGAGAAGTAGCGTGGTATAAAACATATTGATGAATAAAATGAAAGCAGCGGCCAGCAGACCAAACCAAATCCAGAAATCAGGGCCTATCTGATTGATGGAATAGATCAGCAATGCCAGCAAGGAACCGCCAATGATGCTGCCCAACAAATAGCCTTTGAGCTTATCAGTCACAAAAGTTTTGACGGTGGTTTTATTAAATCCATATCGCTCTTCGATCACAAAAGTTGAGTACCACTGAAATGGCATCGTAAGGATATCAGAAGCAATTACGATGGCACCAAAAAAACCAAGGGCTAAGAATATTTCATTATCGAAGTAAGGCCTGAGTAGGGTATCCAGATACCCAAATCCTCCAAACAAAAGCATACTGAAGGAAAGCACAAAGCTGAAAGCGGACGTAACGAATGAAAAGCGCGTTTGATCCTGGTGGTAATCAAGCGACCTTAAGTATTTTTCTTTGTTATAGAAGGAAGCAATTTCTTCAGGGATGTCTTTGCGTTGCGCCTTGAGGTTGATATAATCAAGTACTTGATCAAAAACATAACTAACTGCAGCAATGCCCAATAGGATGTAAAGAAGGGAGGTCGGATTCATAGTAGCACAAAAATCACGATTTTTGTGCTAAATCACCACATTCCTCTGCGTTCCATTTTTTTTGATTTATCCTGACGGACCAGGCTATTGATCCAGATTTCTATACCTGTATACTAACTTTTCAGCACTGTTCATCTTATCCCTGGGTATTGGAATGAAGTAAATTTGATCGCTTTTAGTTTCTTCTCCATCAGTGGTGATGAGCAGTTCCAATATATCCCATGCGTCTTTTTTTAGAATGGAGATGCTTTCCAGTTGGCTGCCAAATAGATTGAAATAGATCAACTGATTGTTAATCACGATGGCCTGGTCGGTGAAAGTAATATTACCTGTTTTGTTACTGCTTATTCCCTTCATGCGAATAGAGTGGCCCCAACGGAATAAAAGGAAAAAGAGTGAACCAAAAGCCAATCCGGCAATCAGGGTGTAAATGATAAAAGAAATGAAATCTTGATTTGGGTAAAGAAAATATCCGAATAAGAGACATGCAAAGAGGGCAGCCCAGCTACCCATCTTCAAAACATCGCGTTTATTGTGTTGCTTCAGCCATTGGAGGTAATCGGCCCACTCACTTTCTGAGAATTTCCAATTGTCCAGTACTTCAATTGCACCATCATTGATGTCCTTAATCAGATTATGTTTCCAGTTGCCATAGAGGAAGATCATCTTGCGTATCGTCCAATAGGTGGCGAGCATGGAAAGTAAAATGATTACAGTGTATAGGATGCTAAAACCATCAATCAACATTAGGATGGCACTGACAATTGCTCCAAATAGTGCTGCAACCAAAAGAAGGATGTAGAGAAGCATTGTGATAAAAGCTGGTTTGTTCCGTGTGGTACTCATATCATGCGAATGTGAAAGAGTTGTAAAATTGACACAAAAAAAAGGCAGGGGATATACCTGTTATCCCTGAATCTGGGTACCCAGCAGTACGGATAGGGCGGATGTTTTTGGTTAGCTCAAGAGCTTTTTCAAGGCCTCATCCATGGATTGAAATGGGAACGCGCTGATTTCGGCATTCATCATTTTTTTGATTTCCGCTGTATTGAGGTTTCCAATACTGCCTTCATGGGTATGCTTAACGTTGGTATCATAACTGAATTGACCCTTTTCAATATCCTGCCCGACTTTTTTGTACGCATCGCGAAAAGGCACACCCTGCAGCACCAGCTTATTTACTTCCTCTACACTGAAGAGGTATTTATACTTTTCATCTTCCAGCAGGTTCTTTTTTACTTCGATGTGACTAAGCATAAGGCCTGTCATTTGTATACAATCTTTCAATACCTTAAACGAAGGAAATAGTTTTTCTTTAAGCATCTGGAGATCGCGATGATAGCCGGAAGGCAAGTTGGAAATGATCAATGCAATCTCCTGAGGCAATACCTGAAGTGCATTGCAACGTGCTCGTATCAACTCAAATACGTCAGGATTTTTTTTGTGAGGCATAATGCTGCTACCGGTTGTCAGTTCCTCCGGGAAACTTATAAATGCAAAGTTTTGATTGAGGTACAAACAAGCATCCATAGCCAGCTTGGCCAATGTGCCTGCCACGTTGGTCAGTGCAGCGGCTATCACTTTTTCCGTTTTGCCTCTTCCCATTTGCGCGTAGACCACGTTGTAATTGAGGTCACTAAAACCCAATAGCGAGGTAGTCATTTTACGATCTAAAGGAAATGAAGAGCCATAACCCGCTGCCGATCCCAATGGATTTTTATTAGCAATCTTAAAGGCACTCTGTAAACTGATGACATCATCTACAAGACTTTCTGCATAAGCGCCAAACCACAACCCAAAGGACGAAGGCATAGCCAATTGTAAATGCGTGTAGCCTGGCAATAAGTCACTTTGATGTTTCTCACTTAATGAAATCAGCAGGTCAAAAAGGGTTTTTATTTCGTAGATCAGCGATTGAATTTCATTTCTCAAGAATAATTTGATATCCAATAACACTTGATCATTGCGCGAACGCCCGCTGTGTATTTTTTTTCCAACATCGCCTAATTTTGAGGTTAGCATCAATTCAATTTGCGAATGGATGTCCTCAACACCTTCTTCAATATTAAAATCGCCTTTCTGTATTTGTTTGTAAATACTTTTTAATTCTTTGGATAATACTGTCAGCTCCTTTTTTTTCAGTAATCCAATGGATTCAAGCATTTGTATATGTGCTAAAGAGCCCAATACATCGAATGGGGCAAGAAAGAGATCCAATTCGGCATCATTGCCAATTGTAAATTGACTGACTTCTTTTAATGCATCTTTATCTTTTTGCCAGAGTTTCATGCCTTTAGTTGTTTTGTAATTCGAGTGAAAGTAATTCAATCAACCGAATGTAATCCTGTATTCCGTTGCTGATCTCATCCAGAAATATAAATTCATCAGCCGAATGTGAACGTGCGGAGTCACCAGGCCCCATTTTGATAGATGGTACAGGGATTAATGCCTGATCAGAAGTAGTAGGAGAACCGTATAATTCTTTTCCAAGTTTTTGTCCGGCTTTCACTATGGGATGGTCAACATCAATTCCTGATGGCTGTAATCGTATACTTCTTGGGATTACCTCGCAAGACACATGCTCCTTAATAAGGGACAACAATTCCTGTAGGCTGTAGGCATCAGTTACTCTGCAATCTACTGTGAACCTACAGTCTGCTGGTACCTGATTGTGTGCCTGTCCTGCCTGAATCACGGTTACTGACATCTTTACCTTGCCCAGCGTTTTGGAAATTTTCGGAAACTCAAAATCCCTGAACCACGCGATGTCTTTCATGGCATTGTAGATCGCATTGTCTCCTTCTTCTCTTGCAGCATGGCCTGCTTTTCCTTTACTGATACAATCTAAAACCAAAAGCCCTTTTTCAGCAATGGCTATGTTCATTCGGGTAGGTTCACCTACAATTGCGTAATCAATCGGGGGCAAGTCCTTCCATATACTTTCAATACCTCCCATGCCTGAGATCTCTTCTTCTGCAGTAGCTGCAAAGACAATATTAAATGGTAGACTCTTTTCACCTTCAAAATGAAGGAAGGTGGCAATAAGAGAAACCAGTGCGCCTCCGGCATCATTGCTTCCTAGTCCAAATAGTTTTCCATCCTCTATCGATGGCGCGTATGGATTGCGGGTATAACCAGAGTTGGGTTTTACAGTATCGTGGTGGGAGTTGAGGAGTAACGTTGGCTTGTCCACATCAAAGTGTCTGTTGATTGCCCATACATTGTTGCCAAGGCGTTGAGGGGAGACACCGCGGGATGAAAAGAATTCAGCGATAGCATCGGCTGTGTTGTCCTCTGTCTTACTAAAGGAGGGAATGGCAATGAGTTGCTGCAATAATTCCTTGGCTGAATGGAACAGTGGATTCATTACTTTCGGATTAATGTACCTTCTGTTTCCTCTCCCATGTTTTTAAGCAAATCAGCTGAGTGGCCTATAAGCACTTCATTGACGCCCTGATGTATGGCACCGAATGCATTCTCTAATTTTGGAAGTATGCCATCGAAGAGTACCTTTTCCTGCAACAGTTGATGGTGATAAGCAGTATCAATTGAGCGGATCACTGTGCCTTCATCATCTACATTTTTTAATACGCCTTTCTTTTCAAAGCAATAAATCAGGCGGATGTTAAAATGTTTACTTAGTGCTATTGCAAGCACAGAAGCAATGGTGTCTGCGTTGGTGTTGAGTAAGGTACCATCAGCATAGGTGAGTGGGGCAAATACAGGTACCACATTTTGTTTTAGCAGGAAATACAGAAAGGAAGTATTTACATTTTTAGGTTCAATGTCACCTACAAATCCAAAATCAATATCACCAACAGGTCTTTTAACTGCTTTGATCACATTGCCATCAGCACCTGTGAGCCCTATGGCATTGCAGTTGTTGTGTTGAAGAGTGGTAACAATTTGTCGATTGATTAATCCCCCATAAACCATTGTGACCAGGTCGCGTGTGGGCTGGTCTGTTATCCTTCTTCCGTTCACATAGTTGGACTCAATGCCCATCTTGTCACCGATTTTGGTCGCTATCTTGCCACCTCCATGCACTAGTATTTTAGGGTATTGAATGCTGGAGAAGTCTTTCAAAAAGGAGTTCAGTACCTGCTCATCATCGAGCACATTTCCTCCAATTTTGATAATGTAAAGTTTTTGCATGACTAACTGTACTTTAATATTTCTGATAATACTGCCTGTGCGGCCCATACCCTGTTGCCCGCTTGTTGGGTAACAACTGAGTTGCTGCTATCCAGTACATCATCGGCAATTACGAGGTTTCGTCTTACCGGAAGACAATGCATGACCTTGGCATCATTGGTAACATCCAACTTTTCCTTTGTCACCATCCACGTAGGTAAGGTGTTCAGGATCTGACCATATTCTTTGTAAGAAGACCAGTTTTTTACGTAAATGAAATCAGCTCCTTGAAGTGCTTTTTCCTGATCGTACTCGATTTTACTGGAACCAGTAAATTTTTTGTCCAGTTCATAACCCTCAGGATGAGTGATAACAAACTCCACTTCATCCCAATGACTCATCCACTGCGCAAAAGAATTAGGCACTGCCTGCGGTAATGCTTTGATATGAGGTGCCCACGTCAATACAACTTTTGGCTTGATGGTGGTTCTGAGTTCTTGAATGGTAACAGCATCTGCCAGACTTTGTAAGGGATGAAGCGTAGCGCTCTCAAGACTCACAACAGGGATACCAGCATATTTTACAAATTGATTGATATAATGTTCACTATAATCTTCTTCTTTGTTAATCAGGCCCGGAAATGTACGGATGCCCAGTATGTCAAAATATTGCCCCATTACAGCAGCAGCTTCTTTTACATGTTCTGCTTTTGTTCCATTCATCACTGCACCATCTTCAAATTCAAGCTGCCAGCCTTCTTTGTCCAGATTAAAAACTATCACTTCCATTCCCAGGTTGCGCGCTGCTCTTTGTGTGCTAATGCGTGTGCGCATACTTGGGTTAAGAAAAATCATGCCCATTGTTTTGTTTTGACCCAGCGTCTTATCGACAAATGGATTGCTTTTGTAAGCAAGGGCTGATGCAATCAGTGCTTTGTAATCTTTTACGTCTTCAATAGAAAGAAAGTGTTTCATCTCAGTGAACGGTTGCTTTTAACTTCAAACCAGCAGTTTCTTCCAGGCCAAACATCAGATTCATGTTTTGAACTGCCTGGCCACTCGCACCTTTTAATAAGTTATCAATGGCCGAATGAACGACCAGGTGTTCATCTACCTTTTCAATGTGAATCAAGCATTTATTGGTATTCACAACTTGTTTCAAATCAATCATCGTATCAGACACGTGAGTGAACAAAGCATCTTGATAGAAGTTTTGGTACAATGTATTGGCATCCGCCAACGTCAGACTGGATTTTGTAACCGCACTTACGTAAATGCCTCTGCTGAAGTCACCACGCCATGGCACAAAATGGATGGATGGCTCGGTAGCCGATTGAAGACTATTTAACGATTGTTTGACTTCCTTGAGATGTTGGTGCGTGAGCGTTTTGTAAGCCGAAATATTGTTAGTCCGCCAACTGAAATGCGATGTTTCCTGCAGCTTTTGTCCTGCTCCGGTTGAGCCGGTTACTCCTGTGAGATAAACTTCGGCCAGCAGACTTTGCTGTGCCAAAGGCAGCAGCCCTAGCTCAATGGCAGTGGCAAAGCAACCTGGGTTAGCAATGTTATCAGCCTTCTTTATTTTTTCTTTGTGCAATTCGGGTAACCCATAAACAAAAGACCGGTCCCCTGATTTTTCACCCAACCTAAAATCCTGACTTAAGTCAATGACCTTAGTGGCTGGTGTCAGGTTGGCATCCTTCAGGAATACTTTACTTTCTCCATGCCCCAGGCACAGAAACACCACATCTGCAGGGATATCGTGTGTGCTGGTGAACACTAAATCACAATCTCCCAGCAGGTCACGATGGGTATCACTTATCTTTTTCCCAGCCTGACTTCGACTTTGAACAAATGTAATTTCAACATTGGGGTGATTGACCAGCAGACGTAATGTTTCGCCTCCGGTATATCCGGCTCCGCCTACCACGCCTACTTTTATTTTTTTACTTTCCATCTTTTGCTTCTTCCATTACGCGATGATAAATCATCGTTTGATTTCCAAATACCTTGGAAAAACCTCTTACATCTTCACCTGTCCAACCCAGGTTCATTTCTCCATATTTTCCAAACTTGGCAGACATCAGGTCAAAAGCAGAGTGGATGCCATTGATTTGAAAACGATAGGGCAGCAGCGAAACGGATACTTCACCTGTTACATTTTGTTGCGCACTGGTGAGGAAGGCTTCAATGTCCCTCATGATGGGATCGAGGTATTGCCCTTCATGAAGCCAGTTACCGTAAAATTGACTCAACTGCTCCTTCCAGCTCAGTTGCCATTTGGTAAGAACATGTTTTTCCAATGCATGATGTGCTTTGATAATAACTACGGGAGCGGCTGCTTCAAAACCCACACGACCTTTGATGCCAATGATCGTATCACCTACGTGCACATCTCTTCCAATTCCGAATGGGCCCGCAATTGTTTGCAAAAAGTGAATGGCATCCACCGGATGATCAAAGAATTTGTTATTTACTTTTATCAGCTCACCCTTTTCAAAAGTGAGTGTTACTTCTTCTGCTTCTGATTTGGTGACAGCAGTGGGCCAGGCTTCTTCTGGTAACATACCCATTGAGTTCAGTGTCTCTTTCCCTCCAACTGAAGTTCCCCACAATCCTTTGTTGATAGAGTATTTGGCCTTTTCGAAGTTGTAGACTACTCCTTTGGATTTCAGATAGTCGATCTCCTCTTCTCTACTCAATTGTTTGTCACGGATGGGTGTAATAATCTCCATGTTTGGTGCCAATACGTGAAACACCATATCAAATCGAACCTGATCATTGCCAGCACCAGTGCTTCCATGGGCGATTGCGTTTGCATTGATTTGATTGGCATAATTGGCTACGGCAAGTGCTTGCGACATGCGTTCTGCACTTACACTCAATGGATAGGTACTGTTCTTTAGTACATTACCGTACACCAGGTATCTGATTACCTTTTCATAATAGTTTTTGGTTTCATCAACTGCCTGATGAGAAGTCACACCCAGGTTTAGGGCCCGCTTTTCAATTTCTTGCAATTCTTTTTCAGAAAACCCTCCTGTGTTGACAGTGAGTGTATGCACTTCATACCCCAGGTCTTCACTGAGAAGCTTTGCGCAATAAGAGGTATCCAAACCGCCACTAAATGCTAATACTACTTTTTTAGTCATTACCAGAAGAAAATTTTAAATAATACATTACCTGAGGGATTACCGCTGTTTTTCTTTCTGTCTCTCAGCAACACAAATTTTTTGAGTCTTACCCAACGCTCAAACAACTTGAAGTTGCCTTTGAATTCACGCTTGCGTTTTTTGTGTACATGCCCGGTTGGTGTGACAACGGTAGTGATCGTTGGCATGGGCACCTTGGCAGCGTCTGTAGCCGGGTTGAACAGCATGGCCGTACAAATACAATTCTTACGCTGCTTCAGAGTTAGAATGTCAAAGTTCACACAACTCTGGCATCCTTTCCAAAACTCTTCATCGGTAGTAAGTTCAGAATAGGTAACAGGTTTGTAGCCCAGGCTTGAGTTAATTTTCATTACGGCAAGTCCGGTGGTGAGTCCAAATATTTTAGAGTTGGGATATTTATGTCTGGAAAGATCAAAGATCTTGCTCTTGATTTCTCTGGCTACACCAGTTTGACGAAATGCTGGGGCAACAATCAATCCTGAGTTGGCCACAAATTTTTCATGATCCCAGACTTCAATATAACAGAAGCCCACCCAGGTGCCATCGCTGGTTACTGCAATTATAGATTTACCTTCTTCCATCTTGCGCTTGACGTACTCAGGGGATCGTCTTGATATGCCCGTTCCGCGTACTTGTGCAGATTGGGCCATCTCCTCTGTGATGATTTCGGAATAATGGCTATCGTTTGGCGTGGCCAAACGAACGATGATTTTATGATCGTTCAATGTCTTCGAATTAAAAAGTGAGAATAATTTAAAATGTGCCAAAGCACGAAAGGCGAAATGCCTTCTTCGCATTTCGCAATAGCTTAGACGTGGGCTATATCAAATGCGAATTTGCCTTCGTATGCGCCTTATGGCCATTGAAGGAGAGGTGAAAAGGATAGCAAAGAGCGTACCCTCCGCGAAGGTATCGTTGCCTGTAAGGCAAATTGGCTCATTGAATGTTGATGTGTTTTTCAATTCCTTTATTAAATCTAAGGTGCTCCTAAAAACTGTTACAAAGGTAAACGGTATTAATTCGAATAAATCAACCCTTTCATGTAATTTTTTACCCTAACAACCAGTAGGCGATGGTTAGACCTCCAACCTTTCAAAAGGTTTACTTCACATCAAACCACAAACCAGAACATACAGCTATTCGTAGCGTAATGTGCTGGATGGGTTTGTCATGGCCGCTTTCACAGTTTGTGTGCTCACTGTTACCAATGCGATCAACACTGCAACAATCCCTGAAATCAGATAGATGAGCAGATTCATGTTGATATGATATGCAAAGGAATCCAGCCATTGGCCCATCAAATACCAGGCTACAGGCCATGCAATAACGTTTGACACGATAATCAGTACTACAATTTCTGTAGAGAGTAATCTCAAGATGTTTGGCACAGAGGCGCCTAACACTTTCCTGATTCCAATTTCCTTTACCCGTTGCAGGGTATTGAAGGTAGCGAGCCCAAATAAACCCAGACAGGCGATAAATATGGCAAGCCCGGAGAAGACAGCGAATAGCTGACCTTGACTTTGTTCTGCCTCATACAATTGGCGATACCTTTCATCCAGAAACTGATATTCAAATGGGCGATTGGGCAGGAACTGATTCCAAACTTTTTCGATTTGCTGAAGGCCTTGCTGCAGATTGCCACCAGCAATCTTTACGGAGATAGCGTTAAATCTTCCGTGGTGAAAAACGATGGGGATAATATCCTGGTGCAGCGATTCGAAATGAAAATCTTTAACCACTCCAATCAGCTTTCCGTTCACACCCCCATAGCCAAAGTCTTTGTCAATTCCATCTTCTGGAGAATTGAAACCATAGGCTCTGGCTGCAGTTTCATTGATGATGAATGCGATGGAGTCATCGGTCTCTATGGATTTGGAAAAATTTCTTCCTGCCACTATCTCCATACCATAAGTAGGAAAAAATCCTTCGTCAATTCTTACATTCTTGGTAGAGACAGATGTATTCACCAGACTATCACCCATGGCTATTCGAGGTGCTCCCTGACTATCCAATAGCCTTCCTGTAGGTACCCGACTGGATCGTCCTGTATTTTTAATGGCTGAAGAGCGCAGTAATTCATTTTGGAAGGCTTCATAGGAGGGATCCAGTTCTCTGAAATAACCGAGTGTCACCACCTGGTCCTTGTCAAAACCCAAATCTCTGGAGTTGAGAAAATTCAATTGTTGAATAGTTATAGCTGTTGCAATGAGCAATACAATAGAAATTGAAAATTGCGACACCACCAGGATTTTTCTTATAGTCCCTTTTCCTTTGGCAGACCCTTGCTGTCCCTTCAGTGTAAGGGCTGGTTTAAAACCAGAAACAATAAATGCAGGGTAAATGCCAGCAAGCAATCCAATTACTATTGACACGATAATGAGCCCAATAAGTAGTGTGGGTGCTTGAAAGAAATTGAATGACAAACTCTTTTGGGTAAAAGCATTGAGCCAATCCAGTCCAATGAATGCGAGCCCCAAAGAAAGAGTCATGGCCAGCAGGCTTACAAGAACAGACTCACTCAGATATTGAGCAATCAGTTGTCCGCGCACTGCACCTACCACTTTGCGTAAACCCACTTCTTTGGCGCGTTTGGTGGCACGAGCTGTAGATAGGTTTACAAAATTAAAACTGGCGATAAAAACGATGAAGAGCCCTATCACTCCCATCATGTACACGTTGTTGATGTTTCCGTTTATCTCCACCTCATCATCGAGGTGGGAATGGAGATGAATGTCAGTAACTTTCTGAGCATAGAGAGCAGTAACCTTCGAAGCTGAAAAATCCTGTGGCATTCCAAAATTGGAAATCACAAACGGAGCAAAGTGCTTCTCAAGAAAGGCTGGAAACTGTGCTTCCAGTTTTTTTGGATCGGCACCTTCTTCAAGTAAGAAATAGGTGCCAAAGGCATTGTTTCCCCAATTGCTTTCCAGGCCACGTCTTCCGTAAATCTCATCGTTTTCCAAAGTGCTGAAGGACGCAAGCATTTCAGGATGCCAATGGGCTTGGTCAGGAAAGTCTTTGTAAACTCCTGTTACTTCAATATCGAACGCATTATTGGCGCGAAGTCTTTTTCCTATCACATTGCTTTTGCTGTCAAAATATTTTTTAGCTGCTGTCTCTGAGAGCATGACCGTAAATGGCCGGGCAAGGCCGGTATTTGGATCTCCCTCCAATACCTGGATATCAAATATTTTGAAGATGGAAGGCTCTGCCATAAAAAGTCTTTCTTCCGAAAAGTTTTTCTTCAGCACACCATTTTCTTCCAGGCCAATTACCAGAGTAGTGTGGAGGGTTCTTGCCAGTTCTTCAATTTCGCCAAAATCATTTTTCAGTAAGGGACCAATAGGAGGTGCTACATTTCCCAGGCGCAGATTGACGGTGCCATCGGGAGATTTGAAATCTCGTCTTACACGATAAATTCGATCGGCCTTACTGTTGTACTGATCGTAGCTCACCTCATCCATAATGTACAGGTAGATGAGCAGTGCACATGCCATGGCCAATGCAAGACCCGCGATATTGATCACCGCAGTAAGTTTATTTCTAAATATACTTCTTAAGGCAACTTTGAGGTAATTACTGATCATGTCAAATGTTAGTTGAAGGATAGGTTAATGACAATTTGCTTAGGATCAAGTTGCATGCCATGAACTAATATTGCTTCATTCAGTCTTTATAACCCGGAACTAGGGACATTTTGATTCAAATTTGTGTCCGAATACGATCGTTTAGACACAATAGTGAACATTATTCGGCCCTGAGGGCTTCAACAGGATTTTTTGAGCTTGCACGAATCACTTTGAAGCTGACAGTAATAATGGCGATGGTCAAAGTTACAAGCGCTGTAATCACGAAGATTTCGGGTCGAATGCTTACTCGATAGGCAAAGTCACCGAGCCATTGTTTCATAATGTAGTATCCAACAGGAACAGCCACTATGAAACCCAACAAGACAAGAAGGATTAATTCTTTGGTGAGCATCACAGTAATGGATTTTACTGACGCACCCATTACTTTACGTATGCCTATCTCCTTGGTTCTTTGTGCTGCCATAAATGATGACAAACTAAACAGACCAAGGCACGCAATGAATATTCCAATGAAAGTAAAGTAGGCCACCAAGGTTCCCAGCCTATTTTCTGCATCATACATCCGGCCATAGGTTTCATCGAAGAAAGTATAGGTAAACGGATGAGTGGTATCGAATTGATTCCAAATATTCTCCACTGCATTTAAGCCAGCCTGCATTCTGTCCGTTTTGATTCTAATGGTATAGTAGCTCGACCAACTCGCTGGAGGAATAAACAACACCACCGGAGCAATCTTTTCTTTCAATGACCGGAAATGGAAATCCTTGATTACCCCTATCACTGAACCCGGTGGTCTTCCTACAGCTGGCATACTGATTCGATGGTCCAGGGGATTTTGCCAGCCCAACTGCCTGGCTGCCTCTTCATTGATAATGTAGGCAATCGTATCGCTTGCATAATCTTTAGAGAAATCTCTGCCAGACGCTATCTCCATTTGAAAGGTATTGATGAAATCATGTCCCACAGCAAGGACACGCATAGGAGGAATCTGATCAGGGTCCATTCCTTCTATAACTAAAGGTATACCCCAGTCGTTACCTCCAGGCAGACCCCCTGAAACAGTCACTCCTTCGATTTCAGGACTACCCAGAAGCTCACTTTTTATTACTTCAGCTTTATCCCTCATGACGTTGTCTTGAATGGGGATGGTAATAAGTTCACTCGGATTGAACCCTAACTTTTTAGATTGGATATAAGACAGTTGCTGAAAAATGATAGCTGCTGAGATGATGAGAAAGGCTGATATTGCAAATTGTATAATTACCAATGCTTTTCTGGTGGTATTACTTCCAGAGGTTTTTGTTTTTCCTTTCAGTACTTCCGATGGTTTTTGGCTGGCCAGATAAAAAGCAGGGTAGCTGCCTGATAGTAATCCCGTGATAGTAGTTGCAAAAAAGGCTAAGCCATAAAACAGGTTATTGCCATTAGCAAGCAAAGAGAGTGTTTTGCCAGTCAGTGTATTGAATGAGGGTAAAAACACATAAAACAGAAGAAACCCAAGTGCCAGTGAAATATAACTGATGATCAAAGCTTCACTCAAGTATTGAATGATCAATTGAGATCGGGCGGCACCTGATGTTTTTCTTATTCCCACTTCCTTCATCCTCGTCAGCGCCCTGGCGGTAGTGAGGTTGATGAAATTGATGGAAGAGATAAAAAGTATTAATACTCCAATGGCGCCAAACACGTAGAGATAAGTGATATCAGAATTCGCCTCAATCTCTCTGAATAGATGCGATCCTAAATGAATAGATGTAAGCGATTGAAGGTAGGGGATATACGACTCAGCGACTTCTGCTTCAAGGTAGGAGGGAAGTAAATCTTTAAACTTGTTACTAACCACTGTAGGGCTTGCGCCATCCTTTAGTAAGAGGTAAGTATAAAATTGATTCCAGAGTCTCCAGCTTGCTTTGTCCGGGTGATTATACCCAGACATAGGCAAAAGAAAAGTAAAGGTAAAGTGAGAGTTGGTGGGAACGTCTTCGATCACTGCGGTAACTTCAGCTTCTAGTTCGTTGTTAAGCGTGATGGTTTTACCTAGTGGGTTTTGATTATTAAAATATTTTTGGGCCAGGCTTTCCGTAATGACGATCCCATCTGGTCGGGTAAGGGCGGAGCTTGCATCTCCGTTAATGATTTTGAAATCGAACAGATGGAAGACTGTTGAGTCAGTAATGAAGCCATTATTTTCATAGGCTTTTAATTCACCGACAGTGAAAAGTGTTTGATTAGCGAAAACAAAACGTGTCATGGATTCCACTTCTGGCAGTTCACTTAACGCTGTAGGACCCCAGGGGCCATGCACTTTAGCAATACTGCCATAGCTTGAGCCTTCTACATCGGTCACCAATCGATAGATGCGATTATTGTTGTGATGGTAGGTGTCGTAACTTAATTCGTGCTGAATGTAAAGTAAAAGGGTAAGGCAACAGGCTAATCCTAACGCCAGCCCGCTAACGGATATAATGGTGTATCCTTTGTGACGATTGAGGTTACGGAGAGCAATCTTCAAGTAATTGGCAATCATGGCAGGTTTTAACCAAAAACCTCTCTTTCTGTTAAAGGTTACTCAAGATAGAATAATTATTCATTAAGAAATCAGACCAACAATTGAGATCATCGATTTTCGCCTGTTTGGGTGATAAATGACAATGGGGTGTCTTTACGACCAGTTGGGTTCGGTCCCGGATTGATATTAAATTCCCTTTGACTTCTTATATATCCAGTATGTGACAACGCCAACCAAAATACAGATCAATACATCTCTCATTTCTACCAACTGTGAACTGGAGAATAACCAAATAGAAAATAGAATTCCTGTCAATGCAAATAATTTTCCGTGAGGAATTATATACGCTGCCTCTTTTCCTTTCTTATCCTGTTTTCTCAATTTGATCAGCGCGCCACACACCATGGCATACATCACAGTGCGAATGATTGCAGTGATGGTGATGGCATAAATGAAAGACCCGGTAACAGCAATAATTAATGAGATAACTGTAAATACAAATAGAGCTACAGTAGGGGTGCGGTATTTTTCATGAATGGTGGAGAGTGTTTGTGGCAATTGTTCCTCGTCACTTAAGGCAAATAATAAACGCGAGCCCACCAGCAGTATCGCATTCAAGGCGCCTACAATAGAAACGATGGCACCAATGGTAATAAGGTTACCTCCAAAATCTCCCATAAAACTTTGAGCGGCATCAGCCAGGGGTTTTTCTGAATTGCCCAGTCCGGGAAGTGTGCCTACCGATACCAGTTGGATTGATCCGTAAAGCACCATCACGATCAGGGCAGAGATGATCAACGCATAGGGCACAATCTTATTGGGATTCTTCATCTCACCGGAGTTGATCACCACCACTTCAAAACCGCCAAAGGCAAAAACCAGCAAAAGAACGGAGGATGAAAAATTATTGAACTCAGGCATCTCCTGGAAGGAGAGGAGCTCTGGTTGTAAAAAAAATAGACCCACCAAAATAAAAATAACCAACGGCACCATTTTTCCGATGGTTAAAAAGTTATTGACCGTGGTAGTCTTTTTTACTCCCACATAGTTGATGCCTGTTAATAGTGCAGTGAGTATCACCATGATCAATAAGCGCGGAACAAAGTGATTGAGTGCAGGATGATAATAAGAACTATAGGTTACCAATAAATTGATCAAAGCAGCATAGGATATTATGCGTGACCATAAGAGCAACCATCCCATGATGAAAGCAGGAAAGCTTCCGAATGCTTCCAATATGTATATATAGGGGCCGCCTGTTTTGTCGAATCGGCTACCTACTTCTGCAAAACAAATGATGATGTTAAAAATAACCAGGGCGCAGACTACAAAGGCCAGTATACTGTAGGTGCCAGAGAGTTGAAATACTTTGGAAGGAAGCCCAAATATACCTGCACCGATAATGGTGTTGATCATCAACAACACCAGGTCCCATTTTCGAATGGCGCGAATAAATTGGCTCACGGCAGAGGCTTATCGAGGAAGTATCATTGAAGTCCTGCTTGTGCTTTTACATATTCAGCGGCTTCCTGATGCGTGGCAAACCAAACTTTGTCTTTGGATTGGATGTATCGAATCAACTCTTCCAATGCCACAATACGCGATCGGTGCCCGCTGATATGAGGATGCATGGTCATCAAAAACATGGTGCCTTCATCGTAAGCCACATCAAATTCATCTTTCAAAACTTCAAGTAACTCCCGGGGGTTGGCATAGTTGTTACCCCTTGGATTGAGCAGTGGTGCATCATCTAATATCCACTCTACCGGTAGCTCTACAATACCGGAAGGCTTTCCATTGATCACCAATTCATACGGCCTGTCATCCGACATCATTGAGCTTTCATATAAAAATCCTACTTCTTGAATGATTGCAGGAGTAGCAGCGCTAAAATTCCAAGAAGGGGCGCGATACCCGACAGGAGTTTCACCCGTTAATTCAGTCAGCATTTTTTTGGCGTTGATCACCATTTCACGCTCCTTGTCGGCAGGCACTCTTGTGTTGCGCTCATGAATCCACCCATGCACGGCAAACTCATGTCGAGGCAGTCGTTTGATCTCATCCGCCATTTGAGGGGCCAGGTGTAAACTTAATGCCGGGATAAAGAACGAAGCGGGAACGTTATGCTTTTCCAATAGATCCACCACTCTTCTCAGGGCCACGCGGGAACCGTACTCCCCGCGCGAGAGATCAGAAATGGTAGGTTCACCATCCCACCAGGCAACTGTTTCATTGTCTACATCAAAGGAGAGCAGCACTGCTACTTTGGCTCCGTTGGGCCAGGTCTTGGGCGTAAGGTCTCTGCCAGCGCGAACCTGGTTCACCGCTTTTTCAAATCGTTCAGTCTCCCAGGTCCACTTTTGATCTACGGGCTCCTCAGTGGCAACCTGTTGTGTGTTATAGTCGCAGCTAAAAAGCAGCAAGCTCAAAAAGAGTGATGTAAATACTTTCATGAGGGTAAGGTTAGTTGATCATTTCAATTTACATATTTCGTGTCTGCTTTATCGATAAAATTTTTTCTGCCCTGAAAAGCGGATCAGCCGACTGGAGCAGTTTGTTGCGCAGGTTATCTGAAAGGCCTGGATTATCTTTTAAATATTGTCTTACGATATCTGCTGCTTCCTTTGATTGATAAGAGGATACTGTTTGCTCCACCCATCCTTTTGGAAAGAAGATGTCCCCGGTCAATTGAATTTCTTGCAACATATCGAGGCTCGGCCTGATGTATTGAACGGATTGGTCTGCGCGAAGGGGATGATGTAGATAGCCCAAAGCTTCCAGTACCCACGGCTCGTGCTCCCGGTTGACAGGTTCCTTCAGACTTTCAAAGAAGGCATCTCTTTGAGTAGCTTCACCGGATAAAGCTTGCATAATAAACTTCATTGCTTCTTTCCTATCCGGGTTTTGGGTATCGCTTAATTGGGTTTGCAGGATTTCATTGCTTCCTTTCGGATCTCTTAGTGACAGCTCGTAAGCAAGGTCTATGTGATCTTGCTCTGAGATATCAAGTCCTAAGGTCATTTCGTTTTGCCAGAACTTTCTAAGGTTTTCAATTCCTTCTGTGCTGCTGGCTATTCGGGTGAAGCAATTGAACAGCACGCGTTTCAACGAATTGTCCTTTTCAAGTGCCATCAATTCAAATAAAGTATCATCGATGTTTTTACTGATAAGCTGGCGGTCTTCAGGTTTCGTGAATTGCCAAAACAAGTTGTTCATTCTGTTGGTGACGTATTCCAGTAAAAGTGGATCTTTCTCTTTGGTAATGGCCAGGAGCATGGTCTCCATTACTTGTTGGGGTTCTAATTCACCTCTTAATACATATTCCCAAATGTTTAGCCACACACCAGCACGTGCCTCGGGGTTTTGGATGTCGCTAACTTTGCTGAGCATATATTTTCTACTGGGTTCATCTGCTGCAAAGTACCCATATCCTCTTCCTTTATAATTGGGAATCACCATTGACTGCGTGTTGGTTACGGGAGTGGTGTAACCATCGGTACTTTCAATGAAAATATCTTTTAATTCCTCCTTGTCACCATTGAATAGATATTGAAATGTCTGTGGCCATACAATTCCGATACTATCGTTACCAACCCGGATAGTTAATTCACTGTTCAACGTGTAATTCAGATCAGGCATCCCCTTGCTTTTGATCCAGGCGCGGTCCCACAACGTAAGGTTTTTGTCTGTAAATTTTTTAAGTGAGTTCACCAGGTCATCCCAGGAAGCATTACTATAACTATAAGCCAACAAATAATCGCGAAGTCCATTTCTAAAACTTTCCTCGCCCATCATGGTTTCCAGGTTGCGCATCATGATGGGGGCTTTCTGATAGATAATGGCCCCGTACAAGGTTCCAGCATTTTTCAGGTTATCCAGTTTTTGTTGTATAGGGTGTGCACCCTCACTTCTGTCTATTTCATAAGCAGATGGGTAATGCGCCATCAGAAAACGCAGGTTGTGATTGATCTCAGGAAACTGTGGGTTCACCATCTTTGCTGCCATAAAATTGGCAAACACTTCTTTGAGCCAGACATCTTCAAACCATTTCATCGTCACTAAATTGCCAAACCACATGTGTGCCGTTTCGTGGGCGATCAAACTGGCTCTTCGCATTCGTTGGTTGACCGATGCAGAGGGTTCTAAAATCAAACTGCTCTCTCTGTAAAAAATACTGCCCGGATGTTCCATACCTCCATACTGGAAGGCAGGTATCAGTGCGAAGTCCATTTTTTCAAAAGGATAAGCAATGGAGGTGTAGTTTTTCAACCACTCCATGGCTTCGCTGTGCAGCGCAAAAATAGCTTTGACGTTGCTGGCTACCTTGGCTGAGTCTGTCTCCCGGTAATACATGGTCATGCCCGTCTCGGAGTCAGTCGTTTTTTCAAACTTACCTGCGGCAAAAGCAAATTGGTAGGTGCTAATGGGCTGGGTAGGCAGAAATTGGTATAGCCTTTTTTCATCAGCGTTGCCCGTGATCGTAGCGCTTTGATTGGAGATGGCTTCCCATTCATTGGGTATTGACATGGAAAGTACAAACGATGCTTTCAAATCGGGTTGATCAAAACCAGGGAAACAAGTAGATGCCCGATCGGGAACGAACAAGGTATAGAGGTACTCTTCGTTTCTGTTCAACGACAGGTCGCCAGCGGTAAAGGTTATTTCTATTACATTTTTGCCTTCTACTAGCAAGGTGTTGGGAATAGCAATGTGTTCATTTTCGAAAATGACATCCGTGACCTTTTGATTGACTTTGACCTCTTGTAAGTGATCCACTTCCTCGTTGAAATCGAGATAGAGGTTTTTAGAAGTATTTTTCTTGTAAAGAAAGGTGATGGTATTGGTGCCTGCTATGTTTTTATTTTGTTCAAGAGGAATATCAAAGTGCAAAGCATATTGTATGTCCTTAATGCTTTCTTTCCGTGTTTGCGCAAGCTCATAAGAAACTCCTTTTTCTACGCTCTCTGGTGTGCATGAAAAAAAAAGTGCAGCAAGCACTGAGAGGCCTACGAATTGAATTGACTTCATGTTTTATGAATTAATAACTTTGGTAATGGTAACATCTTTATTACGAAGGTCAAGCCCTCCTTCTAAATACGATTTTAGATTGGCTAAATAAAATGTCCATCCTTCGCCACATCCGACATATAAATTGGTGTTTGGGTTGTCATCTGATGGAATATTTTCCTGTTTAAGTTCGCAGATGGTTATGTCACCTACAGGAAGAGCTGTGACCGTTACCAGGCACCCTCCTGAAAATGTAAATTGAATCTGATCTTTTCCGTTTGCAGAGATCACTTCTCTTTTTTCAAACACCGAATCGGAGTAGCCATGCCAATGCCAGGTGAAAGTGTCTCCCTTTTGAATAAATGATGTTCTTTCTCGTTGTTTTTTTTCTGTAGTAATGAAAACAGCCGATCTTAGAAACCATTTTTCTAGCCCTTCCTGCGTACCCCATGCCCTGTAGATTTTCTCCACAGTTGATTTAACAGGAATTCGTTTTGTGAATGCTGACCAGTTGGCGTGGTTCATAGTTTATTCAAAATCCATGTCAATTGTTGTATTGATTGAGTTTATCCACCGATCATCCCAATTGCGGTGTCAAGCGCACCACCATTTCCCTACATTGGATGCTCAATTTAAACAAAGTCTAATTTAAGCAATGAATAACTTTATACTACGAAAAGGAGTGTTAACGGCACTTTTCCTGTATGCCGTGATAGCGTCTTCCATGGCTCAGCAATTTAAGCCAGAGACGTTCAAAGAACTGAAGTACCGATTTATCGGGCCGGAGGGGAATCGTGCCATTGCCATTGCCGGTGAACCGGGGAATCCTATGGTCAACTATATTGGTGCAGCATCTGGTGGTTTGTTTAAAACCGATGATGGTGGCGTAACCTGGAATCCCATCTTTGATGATCAGAATGTATCATCCATAGGTTCGGTGGCGCTGGCGCCTACAGATCCTTCTCAGGTGTGGGTAGGTACCGGTGAAACATTTGTGATTCGTCCTGCACACTCTGTTGGCAACGGTATTTACTTTTCCAAAGATGCGGGTAAAACATGGGTGAATAAAGGCCTTGAAAAGACAGGCAGAATTGGCAGAGTGGTCGTGCACCCCGGCAACGCTAATATTATATATGCGGCAGCTTTGGGTCATACCTACGGTCCTCAACAAGAAAGAGGGGTTTACCGATCAAAAGATGGCGGTAACACCTGGCAGAAAGTGTTGTTTGTAGACGAAAACACAGGAGCAGCTGACCTTGCGATCGATCCTAAAAACCCAAACATATTGTTCGCAGCCATGTGGTCTGTTCATATCAATACCTGGGGTCTCAACAGTGGTGGCGAAGGAGGTGGTATTTACCGATCTACTGACGGTGGCGATACGTGGGTGCCAATGAATACCAAAGGACTGCCCGGTGGTAAAAAGCAACCTGTAGGAAAAACCAACGTTGTTGTATCTCATAGTAACCCTAAAAGGGTTTATGCCTTGTTCGAAGAAAAGAGTCCTTTGCTTTACCGCTCAGATGATGGCGGTGAATCATGGCAGTTCATGAGCAACAACCATGATATGGCAGAGCGTGCACCTTATTATACACGCATGGGCGTTTCTACAGACAATCCAGACGAAGTTTATTTCATGAGTGTGCGTTTTGCCCAGTCGTTGGATGGAGGTAAAACTTTGGAGAAAAGACCCCCACGTGGTGGTGGTGATAACCACGATATATGGATTGATCCTTTGAATGCGGATCGCATGATGGTAGCCCACGATGGTTGTGCCAGTATCTCACTTAATCGAGGAAAGACTTTTCAACGAGTAGTCCTTCCGATTGCACAGATGTACCACGTAGAGGTGGACAATCAGATTCCTTATTTTGTTTACGGCAACCGTCAGGATGGATGGTCGTACCGTGGACCAAGCAACAGTATGCAAGGGTACATTCCTTTGGGATTGTGGAAAGGGGTAGGAGGTTGCGAAAGTGGATTTGCACGTCCTGATCCTTTTGATAACAATATTATTTGGTCGGGTTGCTATGACGGTGGTTTGCAACGTCACGACCTAAGAACAGGACATTCCCGCGAAGTACGTGTATGGCCTGAGGCAGGTTACGGCTGGTCTCCTGCAGATTTGAAATACAGATGGCATTGGAATTTCCCACTGTCGCACTCACCGCATACCCAACACAGGGTGTATGTAGGAAGTCAGCACGTACACAAATCTGATGATGAAGGCCAAAGCTGGCAAACCATCAGCCCTGATTTGACTACCAACGACAAATCACATCAGCAGAGCTCTGGCGGGATCGCTACAGACAACCTGATGACCTTTGATGGCGCTACACTTTTTGCGATCGAAGAATCCAAGGTTCAAAAAGATTTGATCTGGACAGGTTCTAATGATGGACAGGTGCACATCACAAAAGATGGTGGTAAAAACTGGGAGAACGTTTCTGCAAATATCGATATGCCGAAATGGGGTACGATTGCCAACATCGAGCCTTCTCGCTACGATGCTGCTACGGCTTACATCTCAGTAGACATGCACCAGATGGGCGACTTTGATCCTTACATTTTCAAAACGACTGACTACGGAAAGACCTGGACAAAAATCAGTAATGGTATTCCAAAATCGATATTGAGTTTTGTACACGTGGTAAGGGAAGACCCCAAGCAGAAAGGATTATTGTATGCAGGTACAGATAACGATTTGTATGTGTCATTCGATGACGGAAAGAACTGGATGTCATTCAGCAACAATCTTCCGCCAGCTCCGGTGTACTGGTTAGTCATTCAGGAAAACTTTGACGACCTGGTAGTAGGTACCTATGGTCGTGGATTTTATATCATGGACGATATCTCGCTATTGAGAGAATATGCAGCTGTAGCACAGCAGTCAAGTTATGTGTTCAACATCCGCAAAGCTTACCGCTTTCAGGAAGTAGAAGCCATTAAGACGGATGCGCCAAGCCTCAACGCAGGAAGAAACCCTTCTTACGGAACTCCAGTCAACTACATGTTGAAGGATTCAGTGAGTGGAGGTGTACAGATTGAAATCTACAACGATCAGCAAGAGCTGGTACGTACATTAAAAGGAACCAACAAAGCAGGAATTAACAGAGTGTGGTGGGACTTAAGATATGAGCCTACCTTCCAGCCTAAGTTGAGAACAAAACCTCCCGGAAGACCTTGGGTAGAAATGAACGGTGAAGGATGGAGACCCCTGGTTACCTGGGACCTGGATTTGTGGAAAGGTCAGCTTGGGCCGCGTGTTGCTCCTGGAAAATTCACTGCCAAAATAAAGATTGGTGATAAAGAGTTTACTGAAACATTCGATGTGCTGAAAGATCCAAACACTACCGGAACAGAGGAAGAGATTAAGGAGCAGGTAATATTCTCCCTGCAGTTGCGCGATGCCATGAACACCGTAGTAGAGATGATCGACAGAATGGAGTGGATACGCAAAGAGCTGGGTGAATTAATTCCTGCTACCAAGAATGCCAAATTGAAGAAGGAATTGATGGCCATGGAAGCACAGGCACAAGGCATCTCTGCCAAATTGTATGATATCCATCTTACAGGAGCAAGAGAAGATGCGTTCCGCTCTCCGATGCAACTGTACGGAAGACTAAGCGCACTGGCCAGCGACATCTCTGCCAATGGGGTTGACTTTAAGCCAACCAATCAGCAGGGTGAGGTATATGGTGTATTGAAGGGAAGAATGGACAGGGTACAGGAGGAATACACTACGCTTCTGGAGAAGCAGGTGCCACAGATCAACAACAAATTGCCTGATCAAAAGCTTGATTTAGAGAAGAAGAACTAATTTTTTCCCGTCAACTGTTTGATAACTGACAGTTGGCCAATATGGTAAAAAGAATGTGCAACCAGGGTGTGGACAACAAACCACTCCCTGGTTTTTTTTTGATAGACAGGCAAAATATTGTTGGTGCCCTTATCTAATGTGCCTTCTGTGAACAATACATTATTCAAATAGTCATCATTCCAATCAGTGGTCAGGTCTTCTGATTGAATACGCGACAGGGTATCAATGTTGTTTTTAAATACAGCAGTCCGATAATTTTCCAAAGCAACTGCGTTCAATTGCTCACAAACTTCTTTTACTTCCTCCTTGCTCATGCCTGTGCCTATTCTGTTGGTTTTTACATTGAGCCTGGTGCCCCATTTGTTTTTGATAAATTCCTGAGTGCCATCGCAGGCAAGCCGGTTAATACCAAAATCTTCACTTCGCGCCATGTGCCAAAGTATCCACAGGGGAGGGTTGAGGTTTAGGTAACCTGTTTTGAGATTTTTTTTCGTGAAACCAGAGATGATGGATGGGAGTATACGCTCGTGCACATCCTTATATCGGGATAGAGCAGTTTCGAGGTTCATAATTCAATTGTACAAGAATGGTATTATAAAATCAATGTTTTGAATGTTGTAATTGATCTCAATAGCAGCTATTTTCAAAAACTTAACTAAACAACTTATCCGTGGAGAGAAGAGATTTTATTAAACAAGCCACTGCTGCCACTGCCGGACTGGCTATGCTTCCCAATTTATTATATGCCAAAGATGCCCCTTCCGGTTTTGTCTTTGATGCCATGGGAGAAATTCGCGATGTGTATACCATGGAGTTGATAGATGAGATCCTTGCCAGTGGCACGCGGGCCATTGCCATTACACTTTCCGATCCCAAACATTATGGGCACGAAGCCTACGACATCCTGCTGAAAGATCTGGCTGCTTACGATAAATACTTTTACGATCATCCCACTCATTTTATAAAAGCCACACGCCTGTCTGATATTGACCGCGCCATCAAGGAAAAGAAACTGGCGGTGTTCTATCTCATTCAGAGTTCGGAGCCTATTGAAAAAGACCTCGGAAGATTAGACATTCTTTATAATCTTGGATTGCGCAGTGTGCAGATGACTTACAACTCGCGCAACTACGTGGGAGATGGATGCTATGAGCGCACCGATGCCGGACTCTCCAACTTTGGTATGGAGCTGGTGGCCCGCTTGAATGAAAAGAACATGCTGATTGACCTGTCGCATGCGGGTATGAAAACCATGGCAGAAACGATCACTGCCTCTAAAAAGCCTGTCATCATTTCTCACTCCACCTGCAGGACATTGTACCAACATCCGAGAAATACCACAGATGAAAACCTGAAGTTGCTGGCCGACCATGGAGGTGTGATTGGCATGTGCCAGATCAGAACTTTTATGACCAAGGAAAAAACCAATAACCTCGAAGTGTACTTCGATCACATTGATCACGCTGTAAAAACGGCCGGTATTGATCACGTGGCCATCGGAAGCGACCGCGATCACCGCGTGATTCCCAGTACGGAAGAAGAAATTCAGATATTATTGAAAGAGGAGGGAGCGCAATTCAAACCTGCCGACTGGCCGCTGTTTTTAGAAAAACTCAATGGGCCATCCAGAATGAACGTGATCCGCGAAAATCTGGTGAAGAGAAAGTACACCCCATCTCAAATTGACAAGATCATGGGAGGGAACCTGTATCGGTTGTATGAGGAAGTGGTAGGGTAGGGTTTTGGCTTTGCTAAGCTTGGTTTTTGTTTACCGCTGAGGCGCATAGCTGCTAGTTTGATTTCTCGACCCCTGATCATGCCCCACTGGTATAACTTTTATTGTATCGCCTGATGCATTTTAGGAAATTTAACAAAACCTAAAATGTATGATCAAACGCTACGCTACCTATCTGCTACTTTTCTTTTCTGCACTGACCGTTTTTGGCCAACAACAAATGCCCGATATTCTTCCGCTGAAGGAAAGGGCTATTGTAATGGATGAAATCCTTGAAGATCGTCTTACCAACCTGTTGCCAAAGTTAATGGAAGAACAAGGTGTGGACATGTGGCTGATCATCACCAGAGAATACAATGAAGATCCGGTGTTCTGGTCGATGCGACCTTCCACCTGGATCAATGCCAGGCGCAGAACCATCATTGCTTTTTATCAGCCCGCTCCCGGAAAACCCGTGGAAAGGTATTACATACAAAAACACGGTATGCCGGGTTATAAAAGTGCCTGGACACCCAAAGAGAATCCACCCAAATGGTATGAAGATGATCAATGGAATGCCCTGATCACCTTGATTGGAGAAAAAGACCCTAAGAAACTATCACTGAATATTTCAGAGACTTTCAAACATGCAGATGGTTTAGCAACTACCGATTATCGCAACCTGATGCAACGCTTGCCCAAAAAATACCAAAGCCGGATTGTTGAAGGCGGAGGATTGGCAGTGCGCTGGTTGGAAACCAGAACAGAACGTGAAATTGCATTGTATGAAACGGCAGGCAACATCGCACACACCATTATTGCAGAAGCATTTTCACAGGAAGTGATTACACCGGGTGCTACTACAGTAACAGATGTACGCTGGTGGATGCTCGAAAGAATCAGTGAGCTCAAATTGAATACATGGTTCTTTCCATCTGTAACCATCCAGCGTTACGATAAGGACAAAAATGTTGTCAACAGCTATAGGAACGATGAAGAGGTCATTCAACATGGTGACATGCTATGGTGTGATTTCGGAATTACCTATTTGAGATTAAACACAGACACGCAGGAGAATGCATATGTGTTGAAACCTGGAGAAACTGATGTGCCCGATTACCTGAAGAAGGCCCTTGCTGTCACCAATCGTTTACAAGACATTCAGATTGCTCAGTTTGCCACAGGAAAAACAGGCAATGACCTGACATTAGGAGCATTGGCACAAATGAAAAAAGAAGATATTGATGGTACACTATACTCTCATCCTATCGGATACCATGGTCATGGTGCAGGACCAACCATTGGATTATCAGAAAAACAAGAGTTTATGAAAGGAGCCGCAGAATGGTCTTTGTATGTAAATACTGCTTATTCCATTGAGTTGAATGCGCAAGTTCCTATTGCTGAATTTGGTAATCAAAAAATCAGAATTGCGATGGAGGAAGATGCGGTCTATACCAAAGATGGCGTCAGGTTCATAGATGGTCGTGCAAAGGATTGGATTTTAATTCCAAGGAGAAACAGTCATTTGGGCAAATATTGGTTGGAGAAGTAACCTGAATTGTTATACAGGACAACAAATGTTGTTGACTCTGTCCACTGGTATAACTTTTATTGTATAGCCTGGGGCATTTTAGGAAATTTAACAAAACCTAAAATGTATGATCAAACGCTACTCCACCTATTTGCTGCTTTTCTTTTCTGCGCTGACCGTTTTTGGTCAGCAGGAAATGCCGCAGCTCCTTTCACTGAAGGAAAGGGCTGCCCTTATGGATGAAATCCTTGAAGATCGCCTAACCAACCTGCTGCCAAAGTTAATGGAACAGCAGGGTGTGGACATGTGGCTGATCATCAACAGAGAATACAATGAAGATCCGGTGTTCTGGTCGATGCGACCATCTACCTGGATCACCGCAA
>DDTF01000049.1 GCA_002345965.1 Flammeovirgaceae bacterium UBA2371 | reverse complement strand
ATGAAGCAAATCATTGAACTGCTTTCCAAGTTTGACCTTGATGCGGAAACCATCGATTTTGATATAGCGCTGGCGCGGGGACTGAGTTATTATACCGGAACAATCTTCGAGGTCAAGATCAACAAGGTAGCCATCGGCAGCGTAAGTGGTGGTGGCCGTTATGACGACCTTACAGGGGTGTTTGGGTTACCGGGTGTTTCTGGTGTGGGCTTTTCCTTTGGTGTGGATCGTTTATACGATGCCATGGAGGAACTGAAATTATTTCCTGAAGAAACAGACGAGTCAACTGAAGTGCTGATTGCCCACCTGGATCACGAAACCATGCTGTATGGACTTAAGGCATTGAAGCAATTGAGAAGAGAGGGGGTAGCCGCAGAAATTTATCCGGATACAGTTAAATTGAAAAAGCAGCTGGATTATGCCAACAAGAAAAAAATTCCTTTCGTGATCGTAATCGGATCAGATGAAATGAAAAGCGGACAACTTACCTTTAAGAATATGAAGACAGGTGAGCAGCAGCAATTGTCCATAGAAGAAATCCTAATTCAATTTTAATTTGAGCAAGACACACGCCATTTCAACGAAAGCACTGACCCTGTCAGAAGTGGGCAGCATCTTAAATGGTCGCATTCAATTATCTGAAGAGGCCGTTTCAAAAATTGTAACGTGTCGCGAATACCTTGATCGAAAGGTCAGCCAATCCACCACACCGGTGTATGGCATCAATACCGGATTTGGATCTCTTTATAGCAAAAACATTCCTTTGCCCGAGCTGGGGACACTTCAAAAGAACCTGGTGTTGTCGCATGCATGCGGCACCGGCCCGGAAGTGCCTCCTGAGATTGTACACCTCATGTTGCTATTGAAAGTACAATCACTCGCTTATGGCTATTCGGGTGTCCAATTGCAAACCGTAGAAAACCTAATCACGCTGTACAACCACCGAGCATTGCCTGTTGTGTATGAAATGGGATCATTGGGAGCATCGGGAGACCTGGCGCCATTGGCCCACCTTACCCTGCCGTTGATCGGACACGGTGAAGCCGTGTACAACAACAAAAGAATGCAGGGTGCTGCATTGCTGTCAGAACTGGGCCTTTCCCCTATTGAGTTTAAAGCCAAAGAAGGATTGGCGTTGCTCAATGGCACGCAGTTTATGAGTGCGTATGGTGTGTGGTCTACTTTGCACGCTCAGCGTCTGCTTAGTCTTGCCAATCTCATCGGTGCATTGTCACTTGACAGCTTTGATGGACGCATAGAGCCATTTGATGAATTGGTGCATGGCATCAGGCCGCACCGTGGACAAGTAAGTGTAGCACGTGAAGTAAAAAATATTTTAGCGGGCAGCAGTATTCTTACGCAGCCCAAGAAACATGTGCAGGACCCTTACTCCTTCCGATGCATACCTCAAGTGCATGGCGCCACGGAGGATGTCGTTCAGTTTGTTGCCCAAACCTTTTTAACTGAAATCAACAGTGTTACCGACAACCCGAATTGTTTTCCTGAAGAAGATAAAATTATTTCTGCTGGCAATTTTCATGGTCAACCCCTCGCGCTGGCGATGGACTTCTTAGCCATTGGTCTTTCAGAGCTGGGAAGCATATCAGAACGCAGAACCTATCAATTGATTTCTGGAGCGCGTGATTTACCCAATTACCTTGTGGCCAATCCTGGTATTAACTCGGGATTGATGATCCCGCAATATACAGCCGCATCACTGGTGAGCCAGAATAAACAATTGAGTTCCCCTGCTTCTGTGGATTCGATCGTTTCGTCCAACGGACAGGAAGACCACGTAAGCATGGGTGCCAATGCTGCCACCAAATTATATCGGGTGGTGAACAACCTCTATTCCATACTGGCCATAGAGTTGATAACAGCCGCACAGGCACTGGAATTCAGAAGACCATTGAGGAGTTCAACTCAATTGGAGGAATTTGTTCATACTTTCAGGGCAGTGGTACCGTTTATAGAAACAGACCGCCTGCTTCATGATGATATGGTACGGGCGGAGCAATTTCTAAAAGCATATAATCTCAACAAGTGAGCAGGAATTTTGTACTGATCGTGGGAACGCTTTTCATGGCGAGTGTGGCCATGGCGCAGCCCTATACCAGTGCCCTTGGTCGTTTTCAGGTAGACCAGGTGAAAGGATGTGCACCCCTCACTGTGACCCTTACCAACTTGCTGGCAGGAAATTGTACAGCTGGCAATCCGTGTTCGATGGACTATTTGGGAAACGGACAACAGACACTCAATCTCTTTACCTTTCAGTACACTACCCCCGGAGTATATAAGCTTCGCGTGCTGTATCAAGGACAAGGGGACGATGAAATAACCATCACCGTTGTACCTAACATTCAACCCAACTTCGAAATCTATTCCTGTGCCAATTCTGATGTCACCATTAAAGTATTGGAAAAAAGTTACCAGCAATTGCTCATAGATTTCACCAATGATGGCACAACGGATGCCACTATTCCAAGTGGCAATAATGCCATAGCCTATCATGACTATGCCACACCCGGTAGCAAAACCATTGCTGTAAGAGGACTTAATATCAACTCGGCAGACAATTGCGATTCGAAAGTGCAAACATTTAATGCACTGGCTGCACTCCCTCCACCTGCCATCACCAAGCTTACTGTTTTGGACAAAGCAAGCATACAATTGGATTTTACCGCACAACCCAATATCCAATACAGATTGGAGGTAGCCGTAAATAGTAGTGGGCCCTTTCAACAATTGGCCACGCTTTATGACCCCACAACCTATAAGGTTACCAATTTGAAAACGGAAGAAAACTTTTATTGCTTTCGGTTGAGTGCCTTCGATGCCTGCCTGGGATCTATTGCAGCCTCGTCTACTACAATTTGTAGTCAACGACTCAACCTTAACATTCAAAGTGGAGTGAACAATCTAAATTGGATCACCACCAATACAGGCATTCAGAATTTTACGATTGAAAGAAATGGCACGTTCTATACCAGCATTGGTCCCTCTCAAAGTGGTTTTCCGGATTCGAATATTGATTGTAAAGTAAACTACTGTTACCGGTTGATTACCCGGTATCCTGGTGGTGCCACGAGCACCACGCTTGAGCAATGTGGTGTCTCTTTTAAAATCGATAATCCACCCGCTATCACCAATGCCAGCACCGTGGTAACAAGTCAGGGCCTTGAAATCAAATGGATACAAGACCCATCCAGTAATCCACCAGGTTATGAAATCCTGATTGCAATCGATGACCAAAATTATGGCGCATTGGGTACTTCATCCTCTACGCAATTCCTCCACAAAGATTACCTGACAGAAAGTAATTTTACTTACCGCGTCAATTATACAGACGAATGTGACAATAAGAGTGGGGAGGGCATTGTCATCGACCCCATCCGATTAACCGGTTCAATGGACAATAATGTCATTTCTCTTAGCTGGACTGAATATGAAGGATGGATTAATGGTGTCAATGAATATGTTATCGACAAACTGAATTTGAACGGAAGCTTGATTCAATCCATCGGCATGGGCACCAGCACCTCTTTTGTAGATGACGATCCTGATCCCGTTAATCAATTTGTTACCTATAAGGTAAGGGCAATCCCAGTAGAGGGTGCCGTGTCTGTTTCAATCTCAAATCCGCTGGTCTTTATCAAAGATTCCAAGATATTTTTCCCTACCGCTTTTAGTCCCAATGGGGACCAACTGAATGATGAGTTCTTTGTATCCGGTCAATACATTGTAAAAATGGAGCTTTCCATTTTCAATCGCTGGGGTGAATTGATTTTTACAACCACCAAAAAAGACGAACCCTGGAATGGCACCATAAATGGTAAGCCTGCGGCCGAAGATGCTTATGTATGGACTGCACAAGTAACTGATCGGGCCGGCCGCACGTTTAAGGAATCAGGAACGGTTGCGCTGCTGAGGCGAAAGAAGTAGGGAGCGCATCCACTGCGCAACAATTTAAATATCCTAACTTTACATTCTAAAGACATCCAACATCAACCAATACTATTATGCTGGACATGATGAAAATGATGGGCAAAATGAAAGAAGTGCAGGCCCGCATGAAAGAAGCACAAGATAACCTGGTACATATCAAAGCAACTGGTGAAGCCGGAGGTGGAATGGTGAAAGCCACCGTCAATGGGAAGAAACAACTCATCGATTTGGATATTGATCCTACCATTCTAAAGGCAGACGATAAAATACTCATTCAAGATTTGTCTATTGCCGCCATTAACAAAGCGATGGAAGAAGCAGAAGTGCTTGCCAAGGAGGAATTGCGCAAGAGCACGGAGGGCATAATCCCCAACATCCCCGGCATGGACTTAAGTAATCTGATGGGATGAGTAACGTTGCCGTTGTCATTCTCAACTACAATGGCAAAGAACTTCTCAAAAAGTTTCTACCATCTGTTATCCAATTCAGTGGCGATGCCCGCATTGTTGTTGCGGATAACCATTCTACAGATGGCTCTCTCGATTTTATGCAAGAGGCTTTTCCTCAGATTGAACTGATCGCAATTGCTGATAATCTTGGTTTTTGTGGTGGCTACAATTATGCCCTGCGGCAGATCAGTGCCGATTATTATGTGCTGCTCAATTCAGATGTAGCCGTAACTCCAAATTGGTTATCACCCATGCTTGCCCTGCTTGAAAGCGATAAAAAGGTAGGGGCAGTGCAACCAAAAATCCTGTCTTTTAGAGAAAAGCATCAATTCGAATATGCGGGTGCAGCCGGTGGTTTTATTGATTCCCTTGGATATCCATTTTGCAGGGGAAGGATATTTACAGAAATAGAAGAAGACAAAGGGCAGTATGACGACACGACACAGGTTTTCTGGGCTACAGGTGCTTGTTTGATGATTCGATCCAATTTATATCACACCCTTGGTGGTCTGGATGAAACCTTCTTTGCACACATGGAGGAAATTGATTTATGTTGGAGATTAAACAGGGCAGGATACAAAGTAATGTATTGTGGCGACAGCCAGGTTTATCACGTGGGTGGTGCTACTTTGGATCACGCGAATCCGCGTAAAACGTACTATAACTTCAGAAACGGGCTTATCCTTCTCATCAAAAATTTAAAATCCCACCAACTGATCTATAAACTGCCCATTAGGGTGCTGTTGGATTGGATTGCAGCACACCAATTCCTGTTTTCAGGCAAAGGCAGAGATTTCTTAGCGGTTTTTAGGGCGCATGGGTACATTCTTGCCCACCTCTTTGAATTGTTCAATAAAAGGTCTGAAGTACTCCCCTATGAAGCAGGCCTGATCTACAAAGGCTCAATTGTTACAGCCTTCTATTTGAGTGGAAGAAGGAAATTCAGCGATTTGAGCTTTAATAGTCCCAAATAGTGCTTCTTCTTCTGAGGTGACGCCTCATATTCATGACAAATGCCAGCACCAGGTATACGATCACTGGTGATCCAAAGGTGAGGAAGGAAGCATAAATGAAGAATAATCTGATACTTGAGGTAGCAATACCCAGCTTCTCACCAAGCCTTGTACACACACCAAAGGCATGTTTCTCAAAAAAGTGTTGTATTCTTTTTACAAAATCCAATGTCATTGTAACCTAATTTATGAGAATCCAAACCATTTACCTGAGTAAATGTCCATTTGTCGAAATAAAAAACGCGCTACAAATATAAGCGGTTAAAACCCTAGTCTAAATGGCCAAAATCTTATTTTTTTGACTATAATTGCAAAAAAATACCGATAACCATACCTTTGCAACTTGCTTAACAACTATTAAACGAAAATCCATGAGAAAATTTGTGTACGCATTCCTGATCATAGGGACGTTGACCTTTACCGGGTGTACGCTTCCCAGTATGATTAAGATGTCTAAAGAACAAAACTTAACTGTAACTCCGAACCCGCTAGAAGTTCACAAGGATACTGTTAGCTATGAAATGGCTGCTAATCTACCTGTGAAAATGTTAAAGAAAGGGACCACTTATAACCTGAATTCCTTCTATAAGTATGGGGACAGCGAAGTGGCTATGGACCCTATTTCTTTCAAATCTGAGGACTATCCTAACGCTAAAACGGAGCAACCTAAGGTTACCAAATCTTTCTCTTTTCCATACCAGCCTGCCTACAAGACAGGTACTTTAGAAGTAGAAGGTGTAGCAGTAAAAGGTGCTAAATCCAAAACCACACCTCGTTTGGCTGTGGCTACTGGTATCATCACCACTTCCAAATTGGTTCAAAATTCATACTATGCTGCTTTTGCAGGCCATGGTTACAACAACCAGGAAGAAATTATTCCAGTGATCATCCCAGACTTCATTTTCCAGCAAGGAAGATCAGTGCTACGTACTACTGAAACTAAAAGTGAAAAAGGCAAAATGTTAGATGCCTATATCGCTTCTAAAAACGTAACCAGAACTGTAACCATCACTGGTACTCACTCTCCAGAAGGTGCTGAGAGGATCAACTCTCGTTTGTCTCAAGATCGTGCTGCTGCCATCGAAAAGTACTACCGTGCTCAGATGAAGAAGTATGACTACAAAGGCATGGCTGATTCAATTAAATTCATCCTTAAGCCAGTTGTAGAAGATTGGAGCGAGTTCAAGACTGCATTGTCAAAATATGACGGCATCACTTCTGATGAAAAATCTGCCTACCTGAACATCGTAAACAGCGGTGGAACGTTTGTAGAGCAAGAAAGACAATTGAAGAAACTTCCTACTTACCGCAAGGTGTTTAAGGATGTATATCCTGGTTTGAGAACAGCTAAGACTGAAATCCTTACCATCAAAGACAAGAAGACAGATGCAGAGATTTCTGTATTGGCAAAGCAAATCACACAAGGCCAGATGAAGGCCGATACATTATCATTTGCTGAAATGATGTATGCTGCCACGCTTACCCCTTCATTGGAGGAGAAAGCAGCTATCTACACTGCCGCTACCAAAAAAGGAAGCAACTGGAATGCACACAACAACTTAGGTGCTGTTTACATTGCTATGGCCATTGCCGACAATGCTAAACTTGCTGACATGGCGAGCAAAGCTGGCGCTCAATTGGAAATTGCTGCCAAATTGAAGGAAACTCCTGAAGTTCATGCCAACCTTGCTTCTGTAGCTTTAATGCAGGGCAACCCTTACAAAGCAGCGAGCCATGCTTCTAAAGCATTGAATGGTGCTAGTGGAGATGTATCACGCGGTGTTAACGGAATCAAAGGTGCTTGTGAAATTTACATGGCAAAGTATGCTGACGCAGTTCGTTCTGAGTCTTCAGCTTTGGATACTGATGTAAACTTGTTCAACAAAGGACTTGCTCAGGTTTTGAATAAGGACTACGCCAACGCTGCTGCTTCTTTTGCTGAAGCTTCCAGAAAGAACAGCAATATGGCACTAGCACACTATGGTGCTGCTGTTGCAGCGGCTCGCTCTGGCAACGCTGACGGTGTTGCTGCCAGCCTTACCAGCGCAGTTAAAATAGACCCTAGTTTGAAAGACAAAGCTTTGACGGATCTTGAATTCGCAGCTTTCTCTACTACTGATGCATTCAGAAATGCATTGAAGTAGTCATAACTGAAAGTATTAAAAACCCCTTCCCTAATAGGAAGGGGTTTTTTGTTTTACAACCTTTAGTAGAAAAGTTGACCATTCCCTTCATCCAATTACTCCGTATGACTATTTTTACGCCTCCTCACAATGGAAGGGGGCAAACTAACACTTTTAGCAATCATGAGAGAAATCCAATTTAGAGAAGCATTGCGGGAAGCCATGGTCGAAGAAATGCGCAGAGATAAAGACGTATTTCTAATGGGAGAAGAAGTGGCTGAATACAATGGTGCCTATAAGGTAAGTCAGGGTATGCTTGATGAATTTGGTCCTCAACGTGTGATCGACACTCCAATTGCTGAGCTTGGCTTTGCTGGAGTGGGTGTAGGTGCTGCCATGAACGGAACACGCCCCATTATTGAATTTATGACTTTCAACTTCTCTTTGGTGGCCATCGATCAGGTAATCAACTCAGCTGCCAAGATGATGTCTATGTCTGGTGGCCAATTTAATATCCCGATGGTATTCAGAGGACCAACAGGAAACGCTGGAATGCTAAGTTCTCAACACTCTCAAAATTTTGAAAGCTGGTATGCCAACTGTCCTGGGTTAAAGGTTGTTGTTCCTTCCAATCCCTATGATGCCAAAGGACTATTGAAAACTGCCATCCGCGATGACGATCCCGTTATTTTTATGGAGTCGGAGTTGATGTATGGTGATAAAGGTGAAGTGCCGGAAGAAGAATATCTTATCCCTATCGGATCTGCAGATGTAAAAAGAGCAGGTACCGATGTGACCATTGTCTCCTTTGGAAAGTTCATGAAGGTGGCTTTGGCTACTGCTGAAGAATTACAAAAAGAAGACATCTCAGCCGAAGTAATTGACTTACGGTCTGTAAGACCTATCGATTATGCCACCGTGGTAGAATCGGTAAAAAAAACCAACAGGTTAGTGATCATCGAGGAGGCCTGGCCATTGGCAGCGATCTCTTCTGAAATCACTTATCACATTCAAAAGCACGCTTTCGATTATTTGGATGCTCCTATCCATAGAATCAACAGTCTGGATGTGCCTCTGCCCTACGCACCTACGCTTATTGATGCTATACTCCCGAATGTGGAGCGAAGTGTTAAAGCAGTAAAGGCTGTGTTGTACAGAGATTAATTATTACAAGTTGTGGTAGGTAAGGAGGAGTCTCCATGCCGCCTGCACTTTTTTCTGGTTAAGCAATTGATGCGCACGTTGGTGCACTTCTGTGGCGCCTGAAAACTCTATGATCTCATCTACAGAGCCTTTTGAGGGAAGCGCTTCAACGTTGCCCAACATTCCCAAATCATTTCCTGTAAGCACCTTGCTGTTTCTAATGACTTCAGGCAACTGATCTACTCCTATGCCTTTTGTGAGCAAAGGCTTGGGTACAGTAAAGATGGCCTCACCTTGAGCGCGGCAATAATAATCTCCACCCATGCGCGCTACCGCATCTAGTTTCTGTGGATCAATTTTTCCCTCCTCATCCAAAATCTCTTCTTTAAAATGGGCCAGCAACACCTCACAAATCACAAGGTTGCCAGCACCCCCTTGGTCACCCAATTGAATGATCTGATTTACTTTACATTCAAAAGAAACGGGAGACTCCATTACCCTCGGTGGTTTTACCTTTTGGGAAGCAATCGGTGTTAGTCCGGATTTTACAAACTCATTAACACCTCGCTCGTATTCTGTACTGGCCAGTGAAGCTTGCTGTACCATGGCATAGTTCACTATGTTGATCACCACTTCAGGAACATCCATCACATTTTCATAGGTATGCTTGGTGGTATTGTCTCTTCCCCTGCGGGCGGGAGAGAACACCAGGATAGGAGGATTAGCGCTGAAAACATTGAAAAAACTAAAGGGACTCAGGTTGATGTTCCCCTCTTTATCGATGGTACTTGCAAATGCAATCGGCCTCGGTGCAATTGCCCCCAACAAGTAGCTATGCATTTTGGGAACCGGAATTTCTTTGGGGTCAATTGTTACCATTTTTCTACTATTTACAATGAAGGCAAAATTTTTGCGATGCACTCCCCAAATCCAATTCTTACCCCCTCTTTCTGAGCGTATCCTTTAAGGCTCACGGTATCGCCATCTTCAATAAATTTTCTTTCTGAGCCATCGGCCAACTTAATGGGATTATTTCCATTCCAAGTTAGCTCCAGCATTGATCCGTATGAACCTTTACCAGGTCCACTGATGGTACCCGAAGCATACAAATCTCCAACCTGTACATTGCAACCATTTACTGTATGATGTGCCAGTTGCTGACAAATATTCCAATACATGTATTTAAAGTTCGACTTTGATACTACGGTCTCCTTGCCATTTGCGCCAATGGCTACTTCCAGCTCAATGTCAAAATTTTTCTTTCCCTGATATTCCAAATAAGGGAGCACTTTCGGATCCTGCTTGGGCCCCTGCACGCGAAACGCCTCCAGGGCATCCAATGTAACAATCCAGGGAGACATGGTGGAAGCAAAGTTTTTCGCAAGGAAAGGACCCAGCGGCACATACTCCCATGTTTGAATGTCTCTGGCAGACCAGTCATTGAAAAGTACCATTCCAAAAATATTTTCTTCAGCATCAGCAGCAGTGATCGAAGATCCCAATTCGGTATTGGCACATGTGATAAATCCCATCTCCAACTCAAAATCTAATTTTTTGCTCGGGCTAAAAATTGGGACCTCAGCATCGGGTGGCTTTATCTGTCCTTTTGGTCTGCGAACAGGTGTACCCGACACCACTATGGAAGAGGCTCTGCCATGATAAGCTACCGGCAGATGTTTCCAGTTTGGGAGCAATGCATTTTTGGGATCTCTGAACATCGTCCCCACATTGGTTGCATGTTCTTCACTACTATAGAAGTCTGTATAATTTGGAATGAGGATTGGCATTTTCATTTGAACCTCCTCCATGGGTATTAACGCTAACTCTCTGGCTGCAATGTTGTTTTTCAATTCATCATTATCGCTTCTTAGCAATTCCGAGACTCGCTCTCTCACTTCACCGCATTTCTTTCTACCCAAACCAATGAAACCGTTGAGATACTCTTGATTGAAAATACCAGGAGGTAATCCAATTCCATCAAAAAAACCTTTTTCGTACAAATACACTAAATCAAGCACGTAATTGCCGATAGCCACGCCAGCTACAGCAGTGAGATAGTTGGTTTTGAATATTCCAAATGGAAGGTTTTGAATTGGGAAATCTGAACCTTTAGGTACTTCTACCCAACTCTTTAACTTAGGATCATTTGATTTTCTCATGTACACATTGTTTAATTCAAAACTAACTTACTATTGGTATGATTCTATATCACTTCCACATTTATTACCTTGACACGTGCATAAAGAATTGATCATACCAGAAGATTTCCAAAAGATAATAAAAGACCTTTTGGGAAACGAGTCTCTTTCATTTTTTGAATCCTTGCATTCAGTCTCTCCATCAAGCATTCGTCTCCATCCACATAAAAATTACGAAGCAAAAAACAGCACCAACATCCCCTGGACAAAATGGGGCAAATACCTGGAAACACGGCCTGTTTATACCCTCGATCCTTCACTGCATGCAGGAGCCTATTATGTGCAGGAGCCTAGTTCCATGTTTCTGGAACAAGCAGTAAAAGCCGCCAATGTGATAGACCAACCCATCATGGTGTTAGATGTGTGCGCGGCACCAGGCGGAAAATCGACACACCTACTTTCCTTGCTACATCCAGATAGCTTGTTGGTCAGTAATGAGGTGATCCGATCCCGTGCCTCCATATTAACTGAAAACATTCAAAAGTGGGGTTATCCCAATGTAATGGTTACCAATAACGACCCCTCTCATTTTTCTAAACTGGAGGGGATGTTTGATTTGATTGTTGTGGATGCTCCCTGCTCTGGGGAAGGATTATTCAGAAAAGACAATGACGCGCTTAATGAGTGGTCCCTGAGCAATGTAGAATTATGTGCGCTTCGTCAGCGCAGAATTCTGAAAGATGTCTGGCCAGCGCTTAAACAGGGAGGAGTATTGATATTCAGTACCTGCACCTACAACACGAAAGAGGATGAGGAAACCATGGAGTGGTTGAGTGAAACCGGTAAATGCGAATTTCTGTCGATACCGGTACAACCTGACTGGGGTATTGTTGAGACAACCTTCAAACAAACGATTGGCTATCGCTTTTATCCGCATAAAGTTAAGGGTGAGGGATTTTTTATTGCGGCCGTGCGAAAGCTCGATCCCGAAAATGATGTCCGTCTTCATACCAAATATGCCCTGGGCGATAAATGCAAGAATGAGGAGATCTCGCAATGGTTGGAAGATCCCAGTCAATATAAATTCTTCAGTATCAAAGGTCAAATCAATGCCGTGCCTCTATGCAATTATGAAAAGATAAATTACCTATCCAATAAGCTCAATTCCATCCTGATTGGTATTCCATTGGCTACAGACAAGCACGGGAAGCTTGTGCCAGAACACGGAGCCGCACTTTCAATTTCACTCAACAAAAACAATTTCATAAAGGTAGCGCTCACCCTGGAGCAAGCCATCCTGTACTTGAGGAAGGAGCCAATTGAGATCAGTTCAAATGAAAAAGGTTTTGTGCTGCTGACCTACAAAGGCAATGCCCTGGGTTGGGTGAATCTGCTTCCCAATCGCATCAACAATCTCTATCCATCCAACTGGAGAATAAGAATGAAAGCGCAATAGTTTTTTTAGTAGGACAATACCGCCTCAATGATTCCATCCGGTAATGCTACTCCGCTGAAAAATATTCCAACACAAAACACCTTCTCGTAATAATTGGCTTTTTGAATGGCCAATGGCAAAGAACTCACCGAGAGCAAAGTGAATGAAAAAGAGAATACCAGAATAAGAATGGAAACCAACCATGTGGCCGGGTAAATCAAGATTAAACCCATCGCAATCAAAGTGACCAATGCACTTACATTGAAGGAACGCTCTAATCCAAATTGATTGACTTTACTACTCACTGGTAATGAAATGAGTGCTGAAAATACCAACACAAACATCAGGATAAGGTTTCCACTCATTCCATTGAGCAAGGCGCCTAAACTGTCTTCAAGTAAGTCGGGAAAAATATTAAACAATAAAGTAGTTGCCAAGCCCAACACAATGCCCATAAAAAATATAGAAGCGTATTGGGATCGCTGTGTATCCAATTGAAATGATGCCATGGGTTTGGATTCATGCCCCCCACTGAGCTTGAAAAGACCAAGTGAATTCTTCCTCAAGGCATATCCGCTTAAAAAGGTAATGACACCTCCTGCCATAAAAGTGACAGGGGCACCCAGGTAGTCGATGATATCAACGATTACTGGCTCCAGGGAATAAATGAGGTTGGCTACAACAGTAAGTACAGCCATTGCTTTGGGTAATTTTTCTACGGGTGTAAACAACTCCAAAGTAGAAAGTGCAGGACTTGTAAAGACGCTCATCGCTACAAGCCAACCCACAATGAGGACGGGCAATATCCATTTAAATACCTCACCAGGCTCAGCGAATAACGTAAAGGCCACGGCCATAAATACCATGGCAGCAAAACTGATTCCTGAGCTAATGATAGGCAACCGATGACCGTCTCTAAAACGAAATTTGTCCCCAAGCTTTCCTGCGTATATAGGAGTTATTACTAAAATAATACCCTGAACAACGAAGAGTAAAAAGCTGAAATCGGTAAAATGAAATTGAACCAACAACTTAGGTTGATAATTTTCATAGGCTATCCACCCAATAATTATTGATCCATAAAGTGCTGCCAGGCTCCAAAGTTGTTTCCATTGGATACTCTGAATTTCATACGTTTCTGACTGTGCTGTATTCATATAAATCCTGCATCTTTTTAATTTCGCTTGAAATATACGCAGTAGTTGGGTTATCTGGATTTCGGGGCAGATTACCCCTCAATTCGGGCCAAGTTTCATATTTTTGCAGCTTAATTAAATACGATTCCTGTCCATGTCACTCTCGACCAAGTACAATCCAGCTGCTGTAGAAGATAAATGGTATACCTATTGGAATGAAAACGATCTTTTTCATGCCAAACCTGACCCCAATAAGGCGCCTTACTCTATTGTAATCCCACCACCCAACGTCACTGGTGTACTTCACATGGGGCATATGCTCAACAACACCATTCAGGATGTACTCATCAGAAAGGCAAGAATGGAAGGAAAATCGGCCTGCTGGGTGCCCGGTACAGATCATGCATCCATNNAGGGAAGATTTTTTGAAACACGCCTGGGTGTGGAAAGAAAAGTATGGAGGAATCATTTTGGAGCAGCTGAAAAAGCTGGGGGCATCCTGTGATTGGAAAAGGACAGCATTTACCATGGATCCGGATTATTACAAAGCAGTGATCCGGGTGTTTGTTGATCTTTATAACAAAGGGTACATCTATCGCGGAATGCGAATGGTCAACTGGGATGTTGAAGCCAAAACGGCTGTTTCCAATGAAGAAGTGATCTACAAGGAAGATGGTGAAAAGTCTATCCTGTATTCAATTCGGTATAAGGTAAAGGGCACTCAGGATGAGTGGGTAATCATTGCCACCCAGCGCCCTGAAACCATCATGGGTGATGTGGCCATTGCTGTAAACCCTACTGACGAGCGATACAAAAAACTAATAGGACAAAAAGTTTTGGTTCCTTTTATCAATAGGGAGATTCCAGTCATCGCTGATGATTATGTAGACAAAGATTTTGGTACGGGATGTCTAAAAGTAACGCCAGCTCACGATGTCAACGACTATGAAATAGGACTGCGACACAATCTGCCCGTGATCGATACGATAGACGACAACGGTACGCTGAATGAAAAATGTGAGATTCCTAAATTCGTAGGACAAGATCGTTTCGTTGTTAGAAAGCAGATCATCAAAGATCTCAAAGCGGCAGACCACTTGGTAAAAGAAGAAGAGTTTGTAACGCGTATTGGAAGATCCGAACGAACCAATACAGTAATAGAGCCTAAACTTTCGCTGCAGTGGTTTTTGAAAATGAAAGAGATTTCAAGCAAAGCCTATCAGGCAGTTGAAAAAGATGAGATCAAACTTCATCCTGCGAAATTCAAGAACACCTATCGCCATTGGATGGAGAATGTAAGAGACTGGTGCGTGTCGCGCCAACTCTGGTGGGGTCATCGTATACCAGCTTATTTTTACGGAGATGGCGATGAAGATTTTGTGGTAGCTGAATCTCTGGATGAGGCCATTCTATTGGCTTCCAAAAAATCAGGCAGAAAGTTGACAGCAACTGACCTTCATCAAGATCCTGATGTGTTGGATACTTGGGCCTCTTCCTGGCTGTGGCCCATAGAGGTGTTCCATGGTTTCAATGATCAGTATTATGACAAGGCCAACGGGAAAGTTGATCGAACCCACAATGCTGATTTAAGATACTTCTATCCTACTCAAGTTTTGGTAACAGCCCCTGAGATCCTTTTCTTCTGGGTAGCCCGAATGATCATTGCCGGCTATGAATACATGGATGAGAAGCCTTTTGAAGACGTGTACCTCACTGGTATTGTTCGCGATAAACAAGGAAGAAAAATGTCGAAATCACTTGGCAATTCTCCCGATCCATTGGATTTGATCAACAAATATGGTGCAGATGGTGTGCGCACAGGAATGCTTTTCAGTTCACCGGCCGGTAACGACCTGCTCTTTGATGAAAAGCTTTGTGAGCAAGGTCGGAATTTCGCCAATAAGATCTGGAATGCCTTCCGTCTGGTAAAAGGCTGGGAAACAAAGGAAATGGTTGCCCCTGAAGAAAATCAGGTTGCCATGGCCTGGTTTGAATCCAGAATTAACCAATGCATGCATGAACTTCAGGATCATTACGCCAAGTTCAGAATCTCTGATGCCTTGCTTAGTACTTACAAAATGGTGTGGGACGACTTTTGTGCATGGTACCTCGAAATGATCAAACCCCCTTTTGGAGAGGCCATCGATAAAACCACCTACGACAAGACGGTTGGCTACTTCGAATCGATCTTAAAGCTGCTGCACCCTTTTATGCCATTTATCACAGAAGAGTTATGGCATGAATTGGACGGCAAGAAACAGGACGATTGCATAATCGTTGCAGCTTATCCACAGCCTGCTGCCTTCGACAATAAAATTGTTGAGCAAGGTGCATTTGCTTTTGAAGTGATTACTCAGATCAGAAACATAAGGAATACAAAAGGCATATCACCTAAAGAAGCCATTCGCCTTATTGTGAGCGATGCGGGTAGAAATAAGACAAGTCCTTTTGTGTCCATCATCAAAAAACTGTCCAACATCACGGAAGTAAGTTTCACCAATGACAAGCCCAGCAACGGAGCTGTGTTCATCGTACAATCCATTGAATTCTTCGTTCCGATGGAAGGTAAGGTAGATATTGCCAAAGAGTGTGAAACCATTACCAAGGAGTTGGAATACACAAAAGGATTTCTGAATTCAGTGATGAAAAAACTTGGCAATGAGAAATTTGTCAATGGTGCGCCACCTGCGGTGTTGGAAGCCGAAAGAAAAAAGAAAGCAGATGCGGAATCCAAGATTGCCGTATTGGAAGAAAATCTGAAATCGTTGGGTTGCTAGAAGCGTGCCGCTACAAACAATTCGATGTTCTTGTATTTAAGTTTGAATTTCCTTCCTATTGCTTCGTTGGTAAGGTTGCCCTTGTAAGAGTAGACACCTTTTAGAAACCATCGGTGCGAGAGTATCATTTCCTCTACACCCCCCTCTTCTTCGGCACGAAGTATGGTTGGCGTAAATATATTGCTGAGCGCAGTAGTGGCAGTATGCGCTACTCTGGATGCCACATTGGGCACACAATAATGGATCACATCGTACTTTTTAAATACAGGTTTCGCATGGGTGGTTATTTCCGAGGTGGCCACACAGCCTCCCTGATCGATGCTTAAGTCTATGATCAATGAGTCAGGTTTCATCTGACTTACCATTTCTTCAGATACCACATGACGCGCCCTTCCCTTTTCGGCCCGAAGTGCCCCCACCACAACATCTGCATTTTTAAGGCTTTCGCTAAGTGTTGCCGTATCGATGGTGGACGTGTAAAACTGGTGTCCGAGTGTGTGCTTGATTCTCCGTAGTTTGTAAATGTGATTATCAAATATTTGGATTTCAGCACCCAGGCTCAATGCGGCCCTGCCGCAGTATTCGGCTACCGTACCTGCACCAATGATTACCATTTTGGTAGGAGGAACCCCTGTTATTCCTCCAAGAATGATTCCCTTGCCTTTATTGGCGGAGCTTAGGTATTCCGCTGCAATCAATACAACAGCACTCCCTGCAATTTCACTCATGGCCCTCACTATCGGAATACCTCCCACCTTGTCCTCGATGTATTCCCATGCCAATGCCGTGATTCTTTTCTTCAAAAGCGCCTGCACATATTCTTTGGTAAGATGGCCAGGTTGCAATGCAGATATCAAAGTTTGCCCCGGATGGAAGTATTCAATCTCCTCCATCGTTGGAGGTTCAATTTTCAAAATAACATCAGCTTTGAAAACTTCCTGAGGAGAATAAACAATTTTTGCGCCTGCTTCACTGTATTGCTTGTCAGAAAATTTAGAGCCTTCTCCTGCTTTTCTTTCTACCCAAATTTCATGACCATTGTTTACCAAAATAGCTACCGCATCAGGGGTCAAACTAATTCTGTTTTCTTGCAGTGATGTTTCCATCGGAAGTCCAATACAGAAAGAGCTTTTCTTTTTTCTCACCTTTAGAAGTTGCTCCTGTGTAGACAAGCTGGACTTTGCCAGTGCCGCGAATCCTGTTTTCTTTTTTTCAGTCATAACAAGACGTATTCAATTGTTCTAGTATCAGGGGTATGTTCAGTTATCTTGACTTTCAGATAGTGCAGCGGGTACAATGACGGCACACGACCAGGCCACTCTACAAAGCAATAAGACCCCGACTCAAAATATTCTTCCACACCCATATCATAAGCCTCCGTTTCCTTTTCAAGCCTGTAAAAATCGAAGTGAAAAATAGATGCCCCATCCCCTGCTTCGTATACATTGATAATGGAAAAAGTAGGACTGCTGGTACCCTCACTCACACCCAATTGTTCACAAATAATTTTAATCAAAGTGGTTTTACCTGTTCCCATCTCTCCTTCAAAAAACCACACCCTGATATCTGCGGCAGCGCGTAACAATTCATGCGCAACCACCTTCAAATCATCAATGGATGCTGGTTTGCCACCCAAAGCCTTAACCCAATTCTCAGGCATTCTTCGAAGTTAAGAAAATTAAAGGAATGACCATTTCCTCAAGGCTAACACCCCCATGCTGAAATGTGTCTTTATAAAAATTCACATAGTAATTATAGTTATTGGGATAGGCAAAGAACTGATCTTCAAGGGCAAAAACATAGGAAGTAGACACATTGGATTTTGGAAGGAAAAATCTTTCCGGTTTTGGGCACTCCAGTACTTTATTGCCATCATAATTAAGGTTTTTGCCTTGCTTGTACCTTAGGTTGGTATTTACATTTCGGTCGCCAATTATCTTAAAGGGTCGTTTTACCCTGATGGTGCCGTGATCGGTGGTGATAATAAGTTTTACTTTCTTCTCTGCTATCTTTTTGAGGATATCCAGCAAAGGAGAATGCATGAACCATGATTGTGTTAGTGATCTGTAGGCCGACTCATCGGGTGCCAGTTCACGGATCATGGCCATATCGGTGCGGGCATGAGAGAGCATGTCTACAAAATTGTATACAATCACATTGAGGTCATTGTCAAAAAGATTATTCACCGAATTGACCAGGTCGCGACCTTCTTCTGTCTTCTTTATTTTATGATAGCTGTGTTTAATATTCAGATTGTTTCTTCTTATCTGACGGGTTAAAAACTCATCTTCGAAGTTGTTTTTAGCGTCATCTTCATCGTCACCTACCCATAGGTCAGGATGTGTTTTCGCCATCTCCGATGGCATCATACCCGAGAATAAAGCATTACGGGAGTAAGCTGTGGTAGTTGGAATGATAGAATAATAAGACTCCTCCTTTTCCACGTTATAAAATTCCTCAATAATTGGTTTTAGCACTTTCCACTGATCATAACGAAGATTGTCAACCACGAAGACAAAAGTTGGAATTTCCTTCTTTATTTCAGGAAATACTTTTTTCTTAAACACTTGGTGCGACAGCAATGGCTTGGCCGCATTGGGATCGTTGAGCCAAGACTCATAATTTCTTTTTACAAACCGACAGAAGTTGGTGTTAGCTTCCACCTTTTGCATTTCTAGTACTTCAGCCATGTCTTTGTTGTCACCCTCGTCCAACTGAAGTTCCCAAAAAACAAGTTTCTTGTATACCTCTGCCCACTTCTCATGATCGAGGTCATCAAGAAAAGACATGCTTATATTTCGAAATTCCTGCTGATAACTCAGGTTCGTCTTTTCAATTACCAATCTCTTGTTGTCCAGTATTTTCTTTACAGACAATAATATTTGACTTGGATTCAGCGGTTTAATCAGGTAGTCATCGATCTTGGCACCGATGGCCTCCTCCATAATTTGTTCTTCCTCATTCTTGGTGATCATCACCACCGGAAGATTGGGTTTCCCATTTTTAATCAGTGTAAGTGCCTCAAGCCCTGACATTCCTGGCATGTGTTCATCCAGAAAAACCAGATCAAAGTGTTTGGATTCGCTAAGCTCTACCGCATCTGATCCATTGTTGACCGGAGTAATGTCATATCCTCTCTGTTGGAGAAAAATGATATGCGGTTTCAAAAGATCAATTTCATCGTCCGCCCACAAAATGTTATACCTTTGCACTATGCTTTTTATTTAAAATTCAGCCTAATTTACGAGTTATACGCATAATCTTGAGCCAAAGCATTAATAAAAAGAAAATCATAAACGATCCCATCTATGGGTTCGTTTCAATTCCGTCAGAACTCGTTTTCGATCTCATAGAACACCCCTATTTCCAAAGACTGAGGCACATTAAACAGTTGGGGCTTACCGAACTAATTTATCCGGGTGCTATCCATACCCGATTTAATCATGCTTTGGGTGCCATGCACCTCATGGGCAGGGTGTTGGACAATTTACGGCTCAAAGGCGTAGACATCACTCCAGCGGAATATGAGGCTTCTCAGATTGCTACTTTGCTCCACGACATCGGGCATGGCCCATTTTCGCATGCTCTCGAAGAGACCCTCCTGCCACAAGTAAAACATGAGAGCATCTCCTTTCAATTCATGAAAAAACTGAATTCCGTTTTTAATGGAGAACTTGAGCTTTCACTTCAAATTTTTCAAAACACCTACGAAAGAAAATTTTTTCATCAGCTGGTAAGCAGTCAACTCGATACCGATCGGTTGGATTACTTAAGAAGAGATAGTTTTTTTACAGGTGTAAACGAAGGCTCTATCGGTGTTGACAGAATAGTAGCGATGATCAATGTATGGAAAGATCAGTTGGTTGTAGATGAAAAGGGCATTTACAGCATTGAGAATTTTCTCAATGCTCGCAGACTCATGTATTGGCAAGTATACTTACATAAGACCGCAGTAAGTGCTGAGCGCATGTTGGTTAATCTGATACGGAGGGCACAGTACCTTTTGCAATCGGGCAATGAGCTGCCTTGCTCGGCAGCCCTTCATTTATTTCTAAAGAACACCTATACCATTCAGGATTTTAAGCAGGAGGCGGTAATCCAAAATTTTGGGCAGTTGGACGACAATGACATTTGGGGAGCCATTAAACTATGGCAACAGCATGCTGACCAAATATTGTCTACGCTTTGCAAAATGCTGCTTCATAGGAATCTCTTTAAAATAATTCTTACCAATGATCCGATCGAAAAGATTACCATCGAGAATGTAAGGGCGGAAATATGCGACAACTACAAAATATTGAGAAAGGATGCCATTTTTCTCTTCTCACATGGCGTAGTTTCTAATGAAGCTTACGTGAGCGAAGGCCATGGAATTAACATTTTGACCAAAAATGGTGAGATTAAGGAAATCGCTCAAGCCTCTGACCTACCAAATATAAAAGCCCTCAGCAAAATCGTTAAAAAAAGCTATCTATGCTGCCCTAAAAATGTATCTTTGAAAAAGACTGGATCACAAGAACGCGCCAATCTATGACAATCAAATCCTTACTTAATTAATGGAATTTACCATTAAGCAAATTGCCGACATGCTAGGTGGTGTTGTAAAGGGAGACAACAGTTCCAAGATTAACATGCTCGCCAAAATTCAAGATGCCAAACCCGGGCAGATTGCATTCTTGTCTAATCCCAAGTATGAGCACTTCATATACGAGACCAAAGCAAGTGCAGTCATTGTAAAAAAGGATTTTGTTCCCAGAAAAGAAGTCAGTTCAAGTCTGATCCTAGTGGATGATCCATATTCCAGTTTTACTGTGCTATTAGAGGAATATCACAAGCTGATTAGTTTTCAAAAAGTGGGTGTAGAGGATCCATGTTATATTGGAGAAAACAGCAAAACTGGAAAGGCCATTTACAGAGGAGCCTTCTCATACATTGGCCAAAATGTAAAGATTGGAGATAATGTAAAGATATATCCGCATACCTATGTAGGCGACAATTCTGTTATTGGAAACAATACCATTTTGCACCCGAACGTAAAGTTGTATGCAGGTACTATTGTTGGCAACAATTGTGTAATTCACTCGGGAACTGTGTTGGGAAGTGATGGATTTGGATTTGCCCCGCAGGAAGATGGTACCTATAAGTCTATTCCGCAGCTTGGCAATGTGATTTTAGAAGATAACATTACCATTGGGGCCAACACCGTTATTGATTGTGCCACGCTTGCCGGAGACGCTACCATCTTGAGATCAGGCGTAAAACTTGATAACCTGATTCAGATTGCACACAACGTTGAAATTGGAAAGAACACAGTGATAGCAGCACAAACTGGAATATCAGGATCTACCAAAATTGGTGAAAACTGTATTCTGGCCGGACAAGTGGGTATTGCAGGACATCTGGTAATTGCGAATAAGACCAGTGTAGGCGCTCAGGCTGGTATTTCAAAATCAGTGAAAGAAGAAGGCCAAAGGCTAATTGGATACCCTGTATTGGATGTAAAAGAGTACTTTAGATCTTATGCAGTATTTAAGCAACTGCCCGATATCAGTACACGACTCAAACAGCTTGAAGCCAAACTTGCCTCCGTTCAATCTACTGTAAAATCAGAATGATTTTGCTCAAATAGGCCCCTCCTGAACTTTTTTGGTTATAATTAGCCCCAAATTTCGAGCGGGCATCCATTTTTTTAGATTATACGAGGAATAGAGGTTAAATTTGCCCCTTTTAATTAAGAGATGCTAAATCACAAGCAGCAAACAATCAAGAAATCCGTGACTTTGTCCGGAGTTGGCCTACACACGGGGATTGTCACCAACATGACTTTCCTGCCCGCCAAACCCAACCACGGCATTAAGTTTCAAAGAATAGACCTACCAGGATCACCGATCATTGACGCTGATTGTGATAATGTGGTGGACGTTTCCCGGGGTACCACCATCGAACAGAGTGGAGCCCGCATAAGCACCATAGAGCACACACTGGCTGCACTTACCGGATTGGAGATCGACAACGTGTTGATTCAGGTAGATGGCCCTGAGGCCCCTATAATGGATGGTAGCTCGATCCAATTTGTGAACGTACTCAAAGAGGCAGGAACAGAAGAGCAAAATGCACTACGCGACTTCTTTGAGGTGCAGGACAGCATCTTCTACCGCGAAGTAGACCGCAATGTAGAGATTGCAGCCTTGCCTTTGGACGATTACAGGGTAACTGTAATGATCGACTACAATTCTCCTGTCTTGGGAAGCCAGCATGCTTCTATTACCAATATCAGACAATTCGAAAAGGAAATAGCCTCTTGCAGAACTTTTTGTTTTTTGCATGAGCTGGAAATGCTCTATAAAAATAACCTCATCAAAGGAGGAGATTTAAATAATGCCATTGTTATCGTTGACAGGGTTGTTCAGGAGCATGAGTTGGACAACATTGCTCAGATGCTCAACAAACCCAAGGTGGAGGTAAAAAAGGAAGGCATCCTCAACAACGTTGAACTTAGATACAACAACGAACCCGCAAGACACAAACTGTTGGATATCATCGGTGACCTTGCACTTGCCGGACGTCCTTTAAAAGCACAGATTCTGGCCGCAAGACCAGGACATGCTGCCAATGTAGCTTTCGCCAAGAAGTTGAAGAAAGCCATGCAAGAGGCCGACAAGAAAGGTATACCCAGATATAACCCAAGTCTACCTCCAGTGTTGGACATCAATCAGATCTCTAACATTTTAAGACACCGTTACCCTTTCTTACTGATTGATAAAATCATACACCTGGATCATCAAAGTGTGGCAGGTGTAAAGAACGTAACGATGAACGAACCATTTTTCCAAGGACACTTCCCTGGAAACCCGGTAATGCCAGCTGTCCTTCAGGTTGAAACCATGGCACAAATTGGTGGCATCTTCGTGCTGAATACCGTACCCGATCCGGAAAACTATTGGACCTACTTCCTGGGTATTGAATCCTTTAGATTTAGAAAGATGGTACTTCCTGGCGATACCTTAGTAATTCAATGTAACCTGCTCGTTCCTATTAAGAGAGGTATTGCAAAGATGTCGGGAAGAGCCTATGTTGGAAGTTCTTTGGTATGTGAAGGTACCATGACAGCAAGCATTGTTAGAAAAGACGCATGAGCAAATACCCCCTAGCCAACGTTCATCCAGACGCAGTAATTGGTAAAGATGTTATTATCGAACCATTCTCAACCATTAAGGAAGATGTGATCATCGGAGACGGTTGCTGGATTGGCCCCAACTCCATTATTTGGGAAGGTGCCCGATTGGGAAAAAACGTAAAAGTATTTCCAGGTGCCTCTGTCTCCTCCATTCCGCAGGACTTGAAATTTGCAGGGGAAAAGACAGAGACATTTATTGGCGACAATACCGTGATCCGCGAATTTGTTACCATCAGCAGAGGTACCGCTGACAAACACAAAACTGTAATAGGAAGCAACTGCTTGTTGATGGCATACGTACACATCGCTCACGATTGCACCATAGGCAACAATTGCATCTTTGCGAATGCTGTTCAGGTAGCAGGTCATGTTGTGATTGAAGACTGGGCCATCATAGGAGGATCAAGTGCAGTACATCAATTCGTGAAAGTGGGTGCACACGTAATGGTATCGGGAGGCTCGCTGGTAAGAAAGGACGTACCACCTTATACGAAAGCCGCGAGAGAACCACTCACCTACTGTGGCGTAAATACCGTTGGACTGCGCAGAAGAGGATTTACATCAGAAAAAATATCTGAGATTCAGGATACCTATCGCATCATATTCTTAAAGGGGCTTAACAATTCTAAAGCCATAGACCTAGTAGAAAAAGAAATAATCCCTAGTGAGGAGCGCAATTACATTGTTGATTTTATTAAGAGCTCCGAGCGAGGCGTTATGAAAGGTTTCTCAACCAGTTCTGCAACATTTGAATGAAAATTGTAATTGAGAATCTGGGCAAGCGATTCAATCGCGAATGGATTTTCAAAAATTTTAACTTCACCTTTGAGCAAGGTAATTGCTACGCCATAGTCGGGCCCAACGGTTCTGGCAAATCCACATTAATGCAGGTTTTATGGGGCATGGTACCACCCAGTTCAGGAACGCTCTCCTACTTTAATCAGGAGAATTTAATTCCAATTGAAGAAGTGTATCAACAAGTTTCCATTGCCACTCCTTACCTGGAACTGATTGAAGAATTTACTTTAAACGAAATGATAGATTTTCATTTCAAATTCAAATCGGTAATTGACGGACATTCACACCAGGATCTTTTGGAGTTGATAGAACTTGGGCATGCGCGGGACAAACAAATAGCCAACTTTTCTTCGGGCATGAGGCAAAGACTTAAACTGGGATTGGCTTTTTTTTCAAATACTTCAAGCCTTTTTCTGGATGAACCAACCTCCAACCTGGACAAGAAAGCAATCGACTGGTATCAGACAAACCTGACAAAATACGGAGCCTCCCGCCTGGTACTCATAGCTTCCAATACAGACTATGAATACCCTGAAAGTGCACAGAAAGTCGATTTAATGAGCCTTAAGTAGGTTACATTCAAGGCTTAAAGACCATTAAAGATGTTGAATAAGCGTTATTTACGGCACTAATTATTTGATGTCTTTTTTAAGATAGGCCGTTTTACTAAGTTTAATACGATTTTTAATCATAACAGAATGAAACAAATAGGAAGATTAATATTGTTGGCTGTTGTATTTGGTGCGATTTTGGTAAGCCAGAGTTGCAAAAAAGATTCAGGCCCCGGTGAATCTGTAGAGGATATCCAGCTAAAGAAGCTGTCCAAAACATGGACAGCAACTTCTGTAAAACTTGATAATGTGGATCAAACCGGGTACGATACCTTTTCCTTGCTTATTTCGGGTGTAGCCGGATCAGATACCTTTAGCTACTCAACAAGTGGCAGGCCGCAAACCAGCTCATGGTTATCCAGCGGCTTGTGGAAATTTGGCACCAGCCCTGAAACACAAATCATTCGAGACCCAGGAACTGCAGATGAGTTGAACATGACTTACTCTGTGACAGATACCCAATTACAGATTACCTATACTTTTACCGGAAATGGATACTCTTCATCAGGAAGAACCTCGAATGTGAAAGGCCAATGGGTATTTACATTCAACTAGAAAAAATATCAATAAATAAAAAAGGCTCCAGTGGGAGCCTTTTTTATTTTAATACGATGGTGGTCACTCCATCTCCGCCTCGCTCGATGTGTTCGTGACCAAAACTTGCCACGTACTTATTCATTTTAAGTCTTTCACTTACCACTTTTCTCAATACCCCTTCCCCTTTCCCATGCAAGATTCTTAATCCGCCATGACCAAGCAATACGGCATCATCTAAGAACTGGTCAAGAACAGGGATTATTTCATCTACACGCATGCCCCTTACATCCAGCGTAGTGGAAAAGTTGGTTTGCTTGGCCAGTAAATCAACACCAAAGGACCTATTTGCTTTTGCAGTCTTGTCCTCCCTCGCACTGCTTTTCACTAATTTTTCCAATTTGATTGAAGAACGCATATCACCAAATTGTACCACAGCCGAGTTGCCTTTCAAGCTTACAACTTTACCGGATACGTCTTGTCCAATCATTTTCACATAGTCGCCTTCTTTAATCTTTTCGTTACTGCGTATTGCTCTTTCTTCAATAGGCTTAACACTCTTCTCCAATCCTTCAAGGCTTTGCCTAACCCGTCTCGTCTCCTTTTTCTCAGCCCTGTTCTCTTTGATGTGCCGGATAGTTTTCTCAATCTCCTTATTGGTTTGCCTGAGCAGTGTAGAGGCTTCTTCCTTTGCCTTGTTGATAATTTCCTTTTTCCTTAACTCCAGCTCTTGGTTTAATTGGTTGTACTTGTTAAGCAGATCCCGGTACCTGATTTCTTTTTCTTTTACCTCACGTTCCCTCTTGGTCAATGCCTGTCTTTCGTCATTTACTTTTTTAATGAGAGACTCCAATCCTGTGAGATCTTTTCCGATAATATCTTCTGCTTCTTTTATTATACTTCCCAATCCGGTTTTACGAGCTATTTCCAATGCGAAAGAACTTCCCGGCTTTCCAATGTCTAAGATAAAACGAGGCTCCAACCGCTTGCTATCAAACTGCATGGCTGCGTTTCGAATACCAGCATGCTGATCAGTAAATAATTTCAGATTATAATAGTGGGTAGTAGCCACCCCCCACACTTTCTTGTCAACCAGATTTTTTAATATGGCTTCTGCTATTCCTCCACCAAAGTTGGGGTCGGTTCCTGCTCCTAACTCATCCATGAGCACCAATGTTTTTTCATTGGCTTTTTCCACAAAATAGCGCATGTTACGAAGGTGCGAGCTGTACGTACTTAAATCATTTTCAATCGACTGCTGGTCTCCAATGTCCAGAAATATATTTTGAAAAATGCCTACTCTTGATTTAACAGTCAATGGCACCAATAAGCCACATTGTACCATATACTGTATCAAACCCACAGTTTTAAGGCATACTGATTTACCTCCAGCATTAGGTCCGGATACCAGCAAGAAGCGATCTTGAGAAGAAAGATCGATGGTAAGAGGCACCACAGGACTCTTTCCCTTATGACTGAGAAATAGGAGTGGGTGGCGGGCTTCAATCCAATTTAAATCGGGAGTTGGCACCAGGTTGGGTAAGTCCGCTTCAATGTCCAATGCAAACCGGGTTTTGGCTTGAATAAAATCAAGTTGTCCCAAAAACTGAAATCCCTGCTTCAGTTCGTGCAAGTAGGAACGAAGCAAAGTTGTCAACCCCTTTAATAGTTGGATCGACTCTCTCCTTTCTTCCAACTCAAGGTTACGGATTTCATTGTTGGCCTCAATCACTTCAGTAGGCTCCATGTACACCGTTTGACCCGTAGCCGACTCATCCATAATTACGCCACGGATTTTCCTTTTGTATTCTGACAATACTGGAATGACTACCCGTCCGTCCCGAATCACTGGAGCACTTCCCTCCGGCACCATGCCATTGCTTACTGCTTCTCTAAACATTTGATCAATCAGTCTTCTTGCCCGTCCTGATTCATCTCTTAGCTTTTTGCGAATGCGTTGTAGTTCCTGGCTCGCATTGTCTTTGAGCTTTCCAAATTCATCAATTTTGGCATTGATTGAATCTTTAACGATACCAGGCACCGCCACTGAAGTCGTTAAGAACAATAAAGCAGGAAAATCGTCTTTATACTTTTTTAGAAAAGTCACACAATCGTCAATTACCTGAATAGAGAGTGCTATTTCACGAAGCGATTCTGCTTCGATAAAACTCTCTTGAATGGAGATAACGGGATATAGTTCTGACGGGTCGTGGTATTGGGTAAGCGGAAATGGCATACCTCTCTCTTTGATACTTTTAAACTCCCTGGCCTGATGAAGCAACAATTGGATCGCAGGAAAGTCAGACAGGAATCTGATGCCATCCACTTCATTCCGTCCGAGTGTGCTTATGCAATATCTACTAAGGGATTGACGGATTTGATCAAACCCCAGTTTATGCTCAAAATCATTGGGATAAATCATAACGTATTATGATTTAGGGTTGCTCCCCCGCCCTTTGCTCTCTAAGATTGAGGGTATCAATCACCGCATCGAGTATGCGCTCCAATTTATCAGGATTTTGAAGGTAATAATTATAATTGGCCTTCAAAGTTGAATCTGAGATTCCTCTTTTAGCCACCAGGGTTTCCTCGTAGGGGTTAAACAACTTAGCGGCAGAATCCCGGGGTATTCCCGTCAGGGTTACTCTAGCCTCTGCCAGGTAAAGCTCAACCATTAAGTTGACCATCTCTTGCTCAGTCAATACGCCTTTCGGTTTTTCATCTCCTTTGCACTGCAACAGGGTCAATATCACCGCCAGTCCTATATACTTCATCCATCCCGTCATTTCTATTACACCTTTTGTCAAATTTACCGTTGGATACACTGAAAACGGCACCAAAATACTCATATTTCAGCTATTTTTGGGCCAGAAATTAAAGGACGCTTGAAAGATCTAGTCAAAAAGCTGAGGAAGTATGAAATTCAAATCCGCAAGGCCATTAATAGCCAGATGCAGGGTGACTTTCACTCTATATTCAAAGGCACCGGACTTGAATTTGATGATGTACGGCCTTACCAGTATGGAGACGATATCCGTACAATAGACTGGAACGTTTCCGCCAAGGGTCACGGCACTTTTGTAAAAACATTTAGAGAGGAAAAGGAGCAGACCATCTTTTTTATCATGGATGTAAGTGCCTCCCAAGAAATAGGTACTCCTGGCAAAACCAAGTTTGATATAGGAAGAGAAATTTGTGGTGTGTTGGCACTTTCAGGTGTTAAAGAATCCAGTCAGGTGGGACTCATTTGCTACTCCGACCAGCGAGAAAAGTATTTACGCCCCAAAAAAGGAATGGGCCAGGCTTATGAAATTATTTCAAGCCTGGTGAGGCTTGTACCCAAATCTTCAAAAACAGATTTAAGCAAGGCAATTGCCTTTGCCTTGAATTCCATTAAAAGAAGAAGTGTTATCATAATGATTTCTGATTTTATAGATGAATCCTTTTATCCCAACCTCAGGTCGCTGGCTAAAAAGCACGACTTGGTTTTAATTCAAATTAGCGACAACCGAGAAACCAACTTGCCTAAACTGGGCATCATTCCCGTTCAGGATAAGGAAAGTAAAAAGACGTTGTGGGTAAATACTTCATTTGGCGATTTTCGCAGCAGGATATATAACCATCATGTTACCAGGCAGGAAGAACTCTCTACGTTTAGCAAGAAACATCAAATCAACTTATTAAGTATCAACACCATTGACGACTATGTGCCAAAGTTGTTAAAGTTGTTTAAGGTTAGGAATAAATCGATGAAAAGCGTTTGACCCGGTGAGACTTACTATCCTTTTTCTCTTGCTTATATCCCTTCTTTCCCATGCACAGGAAGTAAAAGTGCGCGGAGAGTTTCATGCTGATAGCATCAAGATTGGCATTCCATTCCCCTATTCACTTTCAGCTACCTATCCAAAAGATAAAAATGTAGTTTTTCCTGATTCAACTTATTCCTTCGATCCTTTCGAAATAGATCATAAAACCTATTTCCCTACCAGAACGACTGGAGACATCAGCTATGATAGTGTTGTCTATTTTCTTACCTCTTTTGAGATCGATACTGTACAGCGCCTGACCTTGCCTGTCTTTATTGTAAACAGGGCCGACTGCACATCTGTTTATGCAAGAATCGACTCTGTCTTCTTGCAGCAAATGGTAAAGCAGGTCCCTGATTCTGTTTCCATGGATCAGCTTCCGCTAAAAACCAATACTGCCTATCAGGCTGTAAGTTGGCTTCTCAATTACCCCTTGTTATTAATTGTCATTGGGGTTGTTATAGTAGCAGTTGTTGCGGTTTGGTTAATTTTTGGGAAACGAATCAAAAAGTATTTCAAACTAAAAAAACTAAAAAAGAGTTATCACCAATTCATGAATGAATTTGGTAATGCCATCAGTGCGCTTGAAAACAACTACAGTAACCATGAGGCTGAGTCTACTTTATTGATGTGGAAAAAATACATGGAGCAACTGCAGTCACGCCCCTATACCAAGTACACGACCAAGGAAATATTTAATATGGTACGGAACGAGAAGCTGGCCAATGCCTTAAAGCAAATCGATCGAACCATCTATCGGGAGGGTCAGAAACTTGAAAAAGCGCCTTTGCTCGAATTACAGCAATACACAGAAAAGAAATTCCAGGACAAATTAGAGGAGGTTAGAAATGGATAGTTTGATGGAAGCTTGGTATTCGCTGACCTGGTTTTACCCCAGCACAATCTCTGGATTTACCTGGGCTAATCCACTGTACTTGTATATTCTTTTTCTAGTGCCCCTTATTTTTATCCTCCGGTGGACATACAGGTATTTCTTCAATCAAAAATTACCTGTTGCGTTGGTAAAGAGCGATCTCAGAAGCACTCCATTTACGCTTATTAGGTTACTGCCTGATCTATTATTAGCACTGGTAATTTCTCTTGTACTGGTTGCGTTGAGTCGTCCACAAAAGACCAACGAAAAAGTAGAGCAGTGGACAGAAGGAATTGACATTATGCTTGCCATTGATATCTCACAGTCGATGCAAATTGAAGACTTTATTCCTAACAGGCTTGAAGCTGCAAAGAATGTAGCACGTGATTTTATCAAAGGCCGTGTGCAGGACCGCATAGGAATAGTAGTATTCTCAGGGGATGCTTTTTCCCTTGCGCCACTTACAACAGATTACGATCTGCTGAATGCCTATCTCAATGAGATAAGTTTTGACATGATTGAAAATCGTGGCACTGCCATTGGCAGCGCCATGGCAGTGGTGACCAATCGAATGAGGGAGTCTGAATCCAAATCCAAGGTTTGCATTTTATTGAGTGATGGTGACAATACAGCAGGAAATATTGACCCTATTACTGCAGCTGAATTGGCAGCAGCCTACGACATTAAAACCTATACGATTGTGGTTGGCAAAGAAGGATTAGTTCCGTTTGGTAAAGATTATTTTGGGAGGCCGCACATGGTGGAAAATACTGTAGATGAAACTACCATGCGTAAAATTGCTGAAATCAGTTCCGGAGAATTCTTTCGTGTGACCGATAATCAAGCATTGGAGAGCGTGTTCAGAAAAATCGATCAGTACGAAAAAGCCGAAATTAAAGAAACGCGCTTTAAGGATACAGCTGACTTCTATTTTGTATACTTAAGGTGGGCTGTCGTTCTGCTACTATTTTGGCTATTGCTCAAGTCCAGTTTTGTAAGCAACGTCTTACAAGACTAGTGCCCCTGTGAAGGTCTGAGCAATCATTATTAATCTGCCTCCAAATCCTATCAAAAGAAGACCCAGGGTTACGTTCATGATCGTAAGAAATCTGGAGGTCACCATACTTCTCAATTTATCAGCCAGGTACGCTTTTACCACATCTGTAATCAGTACCGTTGAAAGTAAGGACGCCAGAAAAAGGAATAAGGTAAATCCGCTTGAATAACCTAAATCAAGAGAGGCAATACTGATGGCACCAATCCAAAAAATAGGTACCATCGGACTAAGCCCGTTGATTACAAATCCTTTCAAGATGTATCTAAAAAAGCCCTTCTCTGAAGCCACGGATACCTCCGTATGAATGCCACGCCTGCTTTTGATTAAGAGATGATAAAAGCCAAAAAGAATTAAAATGGCCCCACCTGTGTAAGCAAGATACATTCTGAAAGCAGGGTCTTCTAGCACGGTGGCCATGCCTAAATAGCAAATAGCCACATAAAAAATATCACTCAAGGATACCCCTATGGCCACAAGTGTACCATTCCAAAATCCTTTTTCAACGCTCGTTTGAATGATGGTAAAAAATACTGGCCCGATCAGAAGCGCCAGAATCAAACCAAATTTTACGCCATTTAGTATAATCATGAAGTTTTATTAGCCTCCAAAAACTCGAGCCATTCATCTAGCTGGTTCTTCTTAAGCACTCTGGGGAATTTGTTCTGTCCACCTGCCTTCCCCTTTGATTCCATCCATTCGTAGAAGATTTTTACCGGTAAAATATCCACAACAACCTCTTTTAGTGCAGCACTGCGTTCAACAGTATAATCGTCATTAAGCGCTTTCAAATGCTGATCTAGCTTATCTCTTAACACTTTTCCATCCACCTCATCATTGGTTCCTATGAACCATCTGTGTGCAAAAAGGCTTCCATGAGGAACGCCCGCTACCGTAAACTCCTTGATATCAATATTCATTTCATCAGAAGTCAACTCAATGGCCTTGTTCATATTGTCAACAGAAAGATGCTCTCCACACAAACTCAAAAAATGTTTGGTTCTGCCTGTGATGATAATTTCACTCTCCTCTTTTGAGGTAAACTTTATGATATCTCCTATTAGGTATCGCCATGCGCCTGAACATGTAGACAGCAATATTGCATATTCTTTCCCCTCCTCAACCTGATCAATAAAAAAAGAATCAGCATCAGGTTTTACCTCCCCTGACGGAGTAAAGTTCTTGTCATCAAAAGGAACAAACTCATAAAAGATGCCATTATTGAGCACTAGCTTCATGGATTTGCGCTCAGGAAAAGCCTGGTATGCGATAAATCCTTCAGAGGCCAGGTAAGTCTCTATGTAGTGCAACGGCTTGCCCAATAGTTTGGCAAATCCCTTCCTGTAGGGATCAAAAGAAACTCCCCCATGGACATACACACTCAGGTTGGGCCATATCTCATGAATGTGCTGGACCTTATAATGAGCTAATATCTTTTCAATTAATATTTGTATCCATGCAGGAACGCCTACAATTATCCCTATATCCCATTGTGGTGCGTTCTTTACGATATCTTCCAGTTTTGCATCCCAGCTTCTTGTCTTAGCAATCTTTTTTCCTGGCTTATAAAAATGCTGAAACCAGAATGGAAGCCTTGCTGCCTGAATTCCACTTAGGTCGCCTTCAAAATAACTTCCTTTGTGATTGAGATGTGTACTGCCTCCCAACATCAAAATACCTGCGCCAAAAAATTGGTTTGGCAATTCATACTTTGACAATGTCAGTATCTGACGGATACTTGTTCTTTGAATTGCCTTTGTCATCTCCTTGGTTACAGGAATATGCTTGGAAGAAGCCTCTGATGTTCCTGAACTCAATGCGAAATATTTTATCCTTCCAGGCCAGCATACATTCTTTGCGCCTTTGAGTGACAGGTGCCACCAGTCTTTATATATTTTATTGTAATCGTGTGTAGGCACCACGGATTTGAATGCTTCATAAAACTGGTCGTCCCCTTTTCGAAATTGGGTGAGGATGTTCTGAAAGTTATAGTATTTCCCAAACTCGGTCTGGCTGGCTGTTATCAAGAGGTGTTTCAATTCCTGCTTTTGCAGTTCCGCTGGAGAGGAGTACTCCTGCTCCAAATTTTCGCGAAGTTTTATGCCTTTTTTTAGTAACGTGCCTAATATCGCCATATTATTGCATTCGAGTTCAGTTGTACCCCTTGTATCAGGGGAGCTGGCAAAGTTATAAAATGAACATTAAAAATAACATAAACTTACTAGAGCGGGAGCTGAGCGAAAAAAAGTGCAAGCTGATTGCTGTGAGCAAGACCCAGCCTGTTGAAAAGATCATGGAGGCATATCAAGCCGGTCAGCGGGTATTTGGTGAGAATAAAGCCAAGGAACTGGAGAAAAAATTTGTTGAACTGCCAAAAGATATTGAGTGGCACATGATCGGTCATCTTCAGACCAACAAGGTAAAATACATCGCCCCTTTTGTCTCCTTAATTCATTCTGTAGATAGTCAGAAATTGCTGGAAGAAATCAACAAGCAAGGCAATAAATGCAATCGAGTGATACCCTGCCTGCTACAAGTGCACATTGCCAATGAAGAGAGTAAGTTTGGATTGAAATATGAAAATCTAATCACCCTGTTAGATACAGTGAACAATTATCCCTTCGTGAAGGTAACTGGTCTTATGGGAATGGCTACACTTACCGATGATGAGAAACAAATTGCCAAAGAATTCACGCAACTAAAACATTACTTCGAAGAATTAAAAAGTAAAAAGTTTAGCAAGAACATTGAAATGAAAGAGCTCTCCATGGGAATGAGTTCAGACTACACCATCGCAGTGGAGTTGGGAAGCACCATGGTGCGAATAGGTACTGCAATATTTGGAGAGCGCAATAAAACATGAGCCTTCAGAGAAAATTAATTATCCTTGGTGCGCTTCTTGGTGGACTTTCAGTAGGGCTAGGGGCTTTTGGTGCACATGCACTCAAAGCGATACTAGTTGCCAACAATAGAATAGAAACTTATGAGCTCGCTGTCAGGTATCAATTCTATCATGCCTTAGCACTTCTTGTAATGGCTGCCCTTACCGACAAACTACAAGCGAACAAACTTTCATGGTCAACCTTGCTCATCACCAGTGGCACGGTAGTCTTTAGTGGTAGCCTCTATCTACTTTCATTGAGTGGAGTCACAACTTGGGGAGCAGTAACACCGATTGGTGGTGTCTTGCTGATTGCTGGCTGGTTATTGTTGTTGTTAAGTGCCCGAAAGTAACTCCGAATTACTCTTTCGTTATCACGTTGGCCGTAAACATCACCTGGTTTTGGGGCGAAACAGCATTTGAAATAATCTTAATCACCTTATTTTGACGTCCGTATTTTCCCACGGAGTTGAATGCAACGGTAATTTCTCCTTTTCCACCTGGTGGAATGGGGTCTCTTGGCCAGCCTTTGGGGGTCGTGCAACCGCAAGTGACTTCTACATTGGTGATTATTAAAGGTGCGGTGCCATTATTAGTAAATTTGAACGTTGTCTCTACCCGATCTCCTCGTTGCAAATCACCGAAATCAAAAGAAGAGTTCTCCCATTTAATAGTAGGGCCTTGAGGCAAACTGGTCTGATCTTGCGCCAAACCGGCCGAAAAAATCAACATGGAAACGAAAAATGGAATAATGTGCCTCATAACTGTGATTTTTTTCAAAATTACGCATTCATATATCATATAGCTTTACTAACGAATTGAAACACAAATTGGTTTCTATGTAAAAAGCATGCCAGAATCAATAAAAAATCTATTTGGAAACAAGGTGAGGGTAAGAGCATGCGGCATTTGTGTGGTTGACAACAAACTGTTGATGGTAAATCACAAGCATTTAGCGGAAAATGATTTTTGGGCTCCCCCGGGTGGAGGAATTGAGTTGTATGAAACTGCTCACCAGACTCTGGAAAGAGAATTTCTTGAAGAAACCCATATCAAAATAAAGCCAAAGGACCTTTTATTTGTCACCGAATTTTGTGCTGAACCACTTCATGCTATTGAGCTATTTTTTGAAGTAGAATGGGTGGAAGGAGCCATTAGGAAAGGCGCTGATCCTGAAATGAAATCTGAACAGCAAATAATTGTTGACGTTCGATTTCTATCCTGGGAAGAAATCGCTCAAATGGAGAAGAATCAGCTCCATGGACTATTCAAATATGTTGCTGAACCAGCTAAAATCATTGATTTAAGGGGTTATTTTAAATTATGATTGGTTGTGTTAAACGGCTTAAAATATTTATAATTGCAAGCTTAAACCTGTGAAAAATGAATCTTACTAAAATCCTGACCTTCGTTCTTTTTGGAATCAGTATTTATCTGGGCTATTATCTGTACAGCGGAGTCCAGAAGACAGTCAATGACCGTAAAATGATTGATACCAAAGAAATGGCTGTTATTGAGAAATTAAAATTGATCCGTGAAGCTGAAATCGTATTTCAGGAAGTAAATGGAAGGTATACCTCTAATTGGGACTCATTGATCAACTTTATTGAAAACGGAAAAGTGGCCATAGTAGAGCGCAGAGAGGAACTAATCCAAAAAGCATATGGCGGAGAAGAGGTAATTGTTCACATCGATACACTTGGTTTTACCCCTGCTCGCGAGCGTATCTTCAAAGAAACCTTCAACGTAAATGCTGCCGACAATGGCACATTTATGGGATATAAAGTAAAATTGGGCGACAGAGCCGTAAAAAATCAGCGCGGTTATTCATTGAAAATAGGCGATAAAATCAGCGAACCACCCTTTACGGAAGACGGGTTTATCAGCTCTATGGCTGACTTAAAAACTGGAGATCCAGTTCGCAAAGGTCAAATTATCATGACCATTTGGGATTATAAATTCAAACCTGAAACAGACCTGAGCAGACTTGCTTTTAAGCCCGACTCTGACAAAAAGTTTGATATTTATGTCGGCAAGGTGGACCGTGGAGGTATCATGGTGGACGTGATCGAGGTAAAAGACCCTTCACCTGACAATCCGTTCAGAAGTGAGGGCAACGAAGCTAAAAATCGTAAACCTTTGCGATTTGGTTCACGTACTGACGTCTCGACTTCAGGAAACTGGGAATCTTAATACACTTTGGCATCAGCCGTTCAGAGCTATAAGCTGATCAAGAAAATCAAAGATGAAAAATTTGATGTAGATCACCTGCATCAATATACTTTACTCATTCATCTGGGTTTTCGCGATTTGCAAATTGGTATCGTCAATCTTCAAAACAGACTCGTCTTTTTTGAAGATTATATATTTCAAAATCTGAATTCTATTGATGATCAGCTTGACCTGCTGAAGGAACTTTTTGAATCCCATCAGCTGCTTACTGCCGGATTCTGGAAAAAGGTAAAGTTTTCCATCAAAAACAATAAGCTGGTTCAGGTTCCCAGTTCATTGTTTGTAGAAGACGCAGCAAGTGAATACCTGCGGCTTAATGCCAAATTTGACCTAGACAAAGAGCTTATCCTCCATTGCAAAAGCAAAGAAAGCAGTGCGGTAACCGTTTTTGCGCTTCACAAAGAAATCCATCAGTGGATAAGCAACCTTTATGAGAATTCAACGGTAAGTTTTGTGCACCAGTCGGCATGCCTGATAGAAGGTGTACTTAAAGAAGCCCCTAAGGAGAGCGTTCCTCCCCTCTATATATATGTTGACCGGTTCAAGCTGCATATTCTCTCTGCCAGGGAGGGCAAACTTGTCTACTACAATCAGTTTCCTATTCAACAGTTTTCTGATTATGTCAAGTACATCATGCTGGTGTTGAATGCCATGAAAATGGATCAACAAAATAGCAAAATTATCCTGTGGGGCTACATTGGGAAAAAGTCACCACATTTTATCGAGTTTTCTAAATACATCAAAAATGTGACCTTTGGATGGCGGACCAAACAACTCACGTTCGGTTATCTCTTTGATGAGGTGCAGGATCATCATTTTTATGATTTGTACTCCATGCACTTGATAGGTGATAGTTAGAAGTAGCAATTTATTATCTTTAGATAGTCCTGGACATTTAGAATGAAACGTATAGCACTTTTCCCTGGCTCATTTGATCCCTTTACCAAAGGGCACGAAGACATTGTTATCCGAGGTCTAAAGCTCTTTGATGAAATTATTGTTGCTATCGGTTACAATAGCAGTAAGAGCAGGCGATATTTCGAGGTCGAATTGATGGTAAAGAAAATTAGCGAAACCTTTGAAAAATACCCTAACATTAAAGTGCTTACTTTTTCTGAGTTGACTGCAGAGTTCGCTAAAAAACACGAAGCGAATTATCTGCTAAGGGGATTGCGCAACACCACTGATTTTGAGTACGAAAATAGTATTTCTCAGGTAAATCGTCATCTCAATCCAGAGCTGGAATCTGTGTTTCTGATTACCAGTCCACAGTTTGCCGCCATAAGTTCTTCTATCATAAGAGAGGTACATCGATATGATGGAGATGTTTCTGCCTTTCTGCCCTATCGGCTCTAGCGATCCAGATCCAATTCCAGATTTTCAGTCTTTCGGTAATATTCCTCAAAAACAAACTGAATCGATTTGTATGAATTTTCCAATGCATGATAGACTTCTTTTTGAGTCATCCAGCGCAGCTCTTCAATATCCTCCTCAAGGCAAGGTTTCATCTTACTATCATCATTCACATTCATTACGTACCATTTGGTACGCTTGAGCATGCTGTTTTTATTCATCGTATAGGTGTGCCAGGTGGTGCAGATTTTTTCTCCTAGTTTAACTGTAATGTTACACTCCTCCTCCACTTCCCTGACCGCAGTTTCGGGATAACTTTCACCATTCTCCTTTTTTCCTTTGGGCAAATCCCACTTTTTAAGACGGTAAATCATCAAAAGTTTATCCTTCTTTCGAACCAACCCTCCCGCTGCTTTTATTACCTTAAACTGTTTCTTAATAAATTCCTTTACCTCTTCGTAATGGTCAGTAGTGATTTCAATGGATAAAAGGCTCGTTGGCACTTTTGAATTAAGTAAGACCAAAATAACCTGGATGTCATCCTTTGTCACATTCTTGATCCATACATGGTGAATCAGTTTGGCCTTGGTAATAACTTCTTTCTTTGCATCAATAATATGGTTGTAGCTACCCTCCCCAGGGGTGCCATTTGGCTTCCGGAGCTTAACAGGAATATCGTTAACAAAAAGATTCATACTGAAACAGAGATAACTACCATGGGTGCAAAAACATAAATAAAAACCAATGTGTCAAACATTGTGGGCATGATTCGCCAATTATTTTCAGTTTCTCAGAAGCATATCAATAATAACTTCACTTTAAGGGTGAATTTTTGGAGCAGGTGCACTTTCATAATAAATTGCCGATTGAGACCAATCATCTGTTTTGTGGTGGTTATGTCTTGTTTTATCATGGGTTAACACAATAATTGAGCAATGAATTCTATCACTATCTATCAGCCAACAGCGGGCCCCGTTGCAGAGAAATTACTTGAAATTGAAGCCATCAAGCTCAATTACAAGCATCCCTTCACCTGGAGCTCGGGATGGAAGTCACCGATTTATTGTGATAACCGTCTTTCCCTATCCTACCCGGCCATTCGCACATACATCAAGGAAGCCTTGGCCAAGGCCATTAGTCAGAATTTTGGTGAGGCAGATTATGTTGCCGGAGTTGCCACAGCGGGTATCCCACAAGGTGCTCTGGTGGCCGACCTGTTAGATCTACCCTATGTCTATGTGCGCCCTAAGCCAAAAGAACACGGACTTGGAAACCAGATAGAAGGGAAAATAGAGAAAGGGAAAAAAGTGGTATTGGTAGAAGACCTTATCTCAACAGGTGGAAGTTCTTTAAAAGCGGCACAAGCACTAGCAGATGCAGGCGTTAAGGTGATCGGAATGGTAGCTATTTTTACCTATGGATTTGAAGTAGCCGAGCAGAATTTTACAGCAGCCAAAATTCCTCTGGTTTGTTTGAGTGATTTCAATGCGCTTCTTAATGCGGCCGTTCAAATGAAATACCTGGATGAAAAGCAGCTCATCCACGTAAAATCCTGGCGCCTCGATCCCGCCAATTGGAAGTAGTTAAAATTTCTCTTCAATCCCCAGGCCGAAGAGTGCAAAGTCGTACCTGACCGGGTCGTTAGGGTCAAATTGCTTCAGCGCATTGGTGAGCTCTATAGCAGTTTGCCAATCCAATGGTTTTCGCTTTATCAAATTTAGTTTTCTGGCCACCCGTTCCACATGCAAATCGCATGGACAAACAAGCTGAGAAGATGAAATGGTCTTCCAAAGTCCAAAGTCAACGCCCATTGCATCCTTCCTCACCATCCATCTCAAATACATATTGATTCGCTTGCATGCCGATTTACGCAACGGAGTGGCTATGTGTTTTTTCGTTCTGGGTGGAAAATCCTCCAAACTAAAAAAGTAATTATGGAAATGAATCAGCGCCTTCTCCACATCGAGATCTTCTTTTTCTATAGGAAAAGCGCTTTCCAGAGAGCTATGCTTCTTGTAATGCGTGCTAAGAAAACGAATGAAGTAAAGACAGTCTGTACTGTTGAATGTCCTGTGTTTAAATTGATCAAACACCTTAAGTTCTTTTAAGGAATGATTGATTATAAAATCATGAGGGGCATTGTCCATCAGTGCCAACAACTCCCTGCTTTTGTTGATGATAGTAGTTCGTTGACCCCAGGCGAGTGTAGCTGCAAAAAAGCCGGCTATCTCTATATCCTGTTTTTTGACATAAGCATGTGGAACGGAAATAGGGTCGTTTTCGATAAAGCCCGCCTTATTGTAAACGGCAACCCGCTCGTCCAAAAAAGACTTAAGTTGCTGGAGGTTCACCAATTACTTATAGTAGGTAACCTCCGCTCTGAATTTAGCATCTACTCCTCCCAATCTGTCAAAAGCAGATTTCGAAATTTTGATAATGATCTTATCGTTCACACTGGTGGCCGGCAGCGGACCCACCACACGTACAAATACTTCCCTGTTGTTGAGCTCGTTGCGCACTTTTAATATGGTACCTGGTTTGGCCGTTCTGTGAAGGGCCAGGTATTTTCTGTTTCCTTCAGTGCCATCAATCAGTTCAGCCAATCCCGATTCTTTAACTTCATCAGTGCCTGCTACATTTTCGGAGATTTTAACAATGGTTTCTACTGGCGTTACTACAGGGGTTGTCACTTTTTTAGTAGTGTCTTCCGCTTGTTGAGGAGTTTGTAATGTTGGCACTGAAGTTTCTTTTGTATCAGGGGCAGCCACTCTGATCAATTGACCTATACTGAGGCTACTCCCATCAATGTTGTTCCATGCTTTTAATTGTTGAACAGAAACGCCATAGTCGCGGGAAATTGAATACAACGTTTCTTTTGGCGCAACGGTGTGATATCCAATTACAGTAGTGGCCTGAACCTGCGGTTGTATTACAACAGCAGTATTTTCACTTTTTATACGCAGTTGCTGTCCCACTGACAATGCATTATCCGCCAAATTATTCATTGCCTTCAATGCGTCTATCGAAAGGTTGTAAGCCCTGGATATGGAAAAGAGTGTTTCACCCGGAGCCACTGTATGATAATCCTTAGCAGGTTTTACCGTAGAGCGCGGAGTATAAGGTATCCTTAAAATTTGCCCTACATTCAAGCCTGCATCTGCCTCTTTGTTGTATTCCAAAATCTGGGTGATAGAAGCACCATATCTTCTTGAAATGCCATATAGCGTCTCCTGCTCATCCACCTGATGGATAACAAAAGACTTTCCGCCAATGGTTTCCAGTCGCAGGGAATCCGTTGGCAGCGGGTTATCCGAAAAGGTCAATAAGTGGGCAGCTAAAAAAATAACTTTTATCATAACCAAAGTTTAAAAAATACCTGTTCCTTTTGTCCCTTCAAATCCATGCCAGTTTTCACAAAAATCTAGGACTTCAAAAACCGACCTCAAAACAGTGGAAGTCGAAATTTTGAACCTGATTGACAATTTTGGGTTAACTTTATGCAAGTTAATCACCTTAATAACGATGAAGAAATTAATGATCGTATTTTCCATGCTTTGGGCCCTTGTTCCAGAGCCGTCTTTCGGGCAAACGAAGCCAAAGGTGATGCTGATGGAAATTAAAGCCGAAATAGACCCAAGAATGTCGCGGTATGTCAATTTGGCGCTGGATAATGCGGAAAAAATAGAGGCCGATTATGTGATCATAGAAATGGACACATACGGTGGGGTGCTTACCGACTCCAAAGATATTGTAGATCGCATATTGGACCTCAAGGTGCCCATCTGGGTATTCATCAATAAGGATGCAGCCTCTGCAGGAGCTCTGATCTCCATTGCCTGCGACAGCATTTATATGGCTGCAGGCGCCACCATAGGGGCTGCCACGGTCGTTCAGGGTGGTACCGGAGAGGCCGCTCCCGACAAGTATCAATCTTATATGAGATCCATCATGCGGTCTACCGCTGAACACAACGGCAGGGACCCCCGGATAGCAGAAGGCATGGTAGATGAGCGCATCGCCATCGACAGCATTTCGGCTGAAGGAAGCGTGATCACCTTTACCACCAAGGAGGCGTTAAAATATGGCTACTGCGAGGCACAGGTGGAATCCATTGATGAAATACTAAAAAGAAACGGTGTGCCTGACTACGAGCTGGTAAAATTTGAAATTAGCAATGTTGAAAAAGTGATTGCCTTTTTCCTTAACCCTTTCATAAGCGGTATTCTTATACTGGTGATTCTGGGTGGACTATACTTTGAGTTACAGACACCAGGAGTAGGATTTCCTATTTTCGCAGCCATTACCGCCTTGATCTTTTACCTGGTTCCCTACTACCTCAACGGCCTGGCAGAGAACTGGGAAATCATAGCACTGTTTGTGGGCGTAATCTTAATCATTGTGGAAGTTTTTGTAATTCCTGGCTTTGGTGTGGCAGGTATTGCAGGCATCACCCTCACAGTTGGATCCATGGTGTTGATCATGGTCAATAACGACTTTTTCAATTTCGAGATGGTACCCCTCAACGATATAATAGTGGCTTCCCTTGCCATATTTGGTGGGCTTTCTGGAGGAGTGCTTTTACTTTTTGTAGGAGGAGTGCGCTTTAGTCAGTCTGGTTTTTTTAAAAGAATTGCATTATCCGATACACAAGCACAATCGGAGGGTTATACTTCCAACTTTAATAATGAGGGTGACTTAATCGGCAAAACCGGAACTGCCTACACAGTATTGCGGCCAAGTGGTAAAATCATGATTGACAATCAGATTTATGATGCCTTTAGCCGTGGTGACTACATAGAAAAGGGAGATTCAGTTAAAGTAGTTGAAATCGAAGGCTCTACGTTAAAAGTCAGGAAGGTAACAGCATGAAAATCGTTGGTATAATACCTGCCCGCTACGCATCTACCCGTTTTCCTGCCAAGCCATTAGCCGAGATTGCAGGTCAAACCATGATTGAGTGGGTTTATAATCAAGCCAAGAAGTCTAGCAAATTGGAACGGGTTATAGTAGCCACCGACAATGAGAAAATCTATGACCATGTGAAGCTAAAAGGTGGTGAGGTAACCATGACCTCTCCCGATCATGTGAGCGGTACCGATAGATGTGCAGAAGCTTTGGCTTCAACTGGTGAACAATTCGATTATGTGATCAACATTCAAGGTGATGAACCGTTTATAGATCCCCGTCAAATTGATTTATTGGCATCATTGCTGGATGGCAAAGCTGAGTTGGCCACATTGATCAAAAAAATAACAGATCCGGAGGCTGTTCACAACGGCAACATTGTAAAAGTGATACGCAATGTCCATAACGAGGCCATCTATTTTAGCAGAAGTCCATTGCCTCATTTAAGGAATGTTCCAATGGAAGGATGGTTTGAAAAGCAAAGTTATTTCAAACACATTGGCATGTATGGTTATCGGTCTGACATACTTGGTGAAATCACCCAGCTGAAGCCTTCCTCTCTGGAATTGGCAGAATCGTTGGAGCAGCTCCGATGGTTAGAAAATGGCTACAAGATCAAGGTGGCAGAAACAGATATCGAATCGATTGGAATAGACACGCCTGAGGATCTGGAGAAGGCGGTTAAGCACCTTGGTAAAGCAAAGTAAGAATCTCAATGAGACTCCTCGTTAACACTCTGAGTGACGGCAACTTCGGATAACGTTCACGTCATTGCGAACTGAAG
>DDTF01000044.1 GCA_002345965.1 Flammeovirgaceae bacterium UBA2371 | reverse complement strand
TACTGTTACCAATGTGGACATCACTGGCACAGCTCACTTTGTGATCAAGGCCACCAACTCAGCGGGTACGGCTACTCAAACCGTTTCGTTTGTGTGTGAGCTACCCAAAGATGAAAATCCTGAAAAGGAGGAAGTTGAAGAATCAAAAGATAAGGATTCCGACAAAATTACCATATGCCACAAACCACCCGGTAATCGTGAGAATTCCCAAACCCTAACCATTTCTAAATCGGCCTGGCCAGCGCATGAAAAACACGGAGACACTATTGGTCCATGCAAGGACTAAAGTACATCCTACCGTTGAAAATGAGATGCAGCCACTATTTGAAATTATTCTATTCTCAACGCATCCACAGGATTGCTCCAGGCTGCTTTTAGTGATTGAAAGCTTACGGTGAGCAGTCCTACAAGTAATGCGGCTGAACCTGACAAGAGGAAAATGCCAATTCCGATCTCAATGCTGTATTGGAAATCTTCCAACCATCGGGACATTACAAAGTAGGCAATGACACTCGCCAGCGCAAAAGAAATCAGAATCAACGAAACAAATTCAGCAGAAAGCTTTACCAATATACTGCCGCTGGAAGCGCCAAGTACCTTGCGTATGCCAATCTCTTTACGTCTTTGTTGGGCCGTGTAAGCCGACAATGCGAAGAGCCCCAGACCCGCAATCACCATTGCCAATAGCGTGAAGTGTGAGAACATGGAAGCAAAAGCTTCTTCATTGCTGTAGAGCTTGGCAAACTGGTCATCCAGAAAATCATATTCAAACGTTTGTCCTGGATTTACTTTCTTCCAGGTGGCTTCGATGTATGCGATGGTCTCCTGCATGTTTTGTTCTTTGATCTTGATGGCCATGGCACCATTGGCATTGCTATACAGCATAAACATAGGTTCCAGTTTGTGCCGTATGGTGGCAAAATGAAAATCATTGACCACACCTATCACTGTATAAGCCGTTAAGTCTGTGGGGTTGGGTCCGGATTGCAGGTTGATTCTTCTTCCTACTGCATCTTCCCATCCCAGTAAACGAACAAGCTCACCATTGACTACCATGGATAGGGAGTCGTCAAAGTCCAGGGAAAAGAAGCGCCCTGCCTGCATATCCATTTGCATGGCCGAGGCAAAATTCTCATCGGCCGTCATGGTGCTGGTGATGATATTGGTTTCGTTAATGTCCCTGCCTTCGGGAAAGATGCTTGTTCTGCCTAGCTGCTGACCGATTCTTGAGGAAGCGGTACCCACGTTGACAATGTTTTCATTGCGCATCAATTCCGATCTGAATGAGGTAGTGTTCGCGATGGCAGGTCCACTTTGCTGAATGGTAATTACCTGATCGCGGCTATAGCCCAGGTCGGCATTGAAGATGAACTGCATCTGTTGGAATACGATGCCGGAGCCTACGATGAGTGCAATGGAGATGGTGAACTGCAGCACTACCAGTGATTTTCTTAGCCACACACCACTGGCAGAACTTTTAAAATCACCTTTTAAAACCTGACCTGGTTTCAATGATGAAAGCACAAAAGCGGGATACAATCCAGCCACAACACCCACCAGCACAACGATTGCCAGTATGACCAGCATATTGGCAGGCTGCAGTAATTGAAGTGCATCTGCATGGCGCTGGTAAAAACTGTTCAGCGTAGGTACCAGGATAAAGACAAGACTTATGGCGATGATGGCGGAGATAAAGGTAACGGCAAGACTTTCCACTAGGTGCTGCCCAATGAGTTGTTGCTTCAATGCACCTACCACTTTGCGCACGCCTACTTCTTTGGCTCTCATGGTAGAGTTGGCTGTAACCAGGTTTACAAAATTGACAGCGGCCAGTACAAGTATGAGAAATCCGATAATACTGAGTACATAGATATTTTGTGCATCGGACTTGTTGGCGTTGATTTCAAAGAGGATGTCTTTAGAATGAAGATGTACATCACTCAGCTTTTGAGTGATGGGGGTAAAGAATTCATAGGCATTGTTTTTCTTGCTGATGCCCTGCAGCTTTTCGGTAAGTCCCTCCACTTCTGCAGGTTTATCCAACAGGAGATAGGTGTTGCAAAATATGCCTTGCCAGGTTTGGAGTGCTTGCAGCAATCCCTGTTCATCCTGCCCGGGCACCAAAGTACGCAGCAGGTCGTATTGCAAGTGTGATGTGGCCGGTGGATCGGCCAGCACTGCAGTGATGTGCAAATCTGTATTTTGATTTAACTTGAGTGTTTTGCCCAATGCATTTTCGTTGCCAAAGATTTTCTTTGCCAGCGACTGGGTAATGGCGATGGAACCTGGGTCATCGAGGATACCGGACGGAGGACCGTCTATAACGGTGACGTCAAACACCGAGAAGAAGGAAGGGTCCACCCGAATGGCATTTTCACATTTTAATGATTTTTCTCCGTAGCTGAGGTCATAGCGACCTCCGCCTGTAATACGAACGCTTTCCACGACCTCAGGCAATTCCTCTTTGGCAGCAGGGCCCAGCATGGGTTGTGTTACCCCGACCACCTTACTGCTTACCCCTTCAGCACTGTCGATGGTGAGCAATCGTACAATGCGGTCATAATTACTATTGTGTTTATTGTACGACAGGTCTTCCAATACGTAAAGGAAAATGATGAGGCTGGCGGCAATGCCGAATGCCAGTCCAGCGATTTTTACAACTGAATATCCTTTTTGATTGAGTAGATTACGAAGCGCGATGACGATAAAATTCCTTAGCATAGGCCATTTAATTTGTGGGCTAACAAGTCAATATTGGTGCCAGTATGTAAAATAGTTATTACTGTACATTTTCGGGTGGCTGTTAGTGTACGCTTGCACGATTTTGAATAATAATGTTCGATTTTGGGAAACTCACCCATCTGGTATTAAGGGTTCCTTTTTAATGATAACCCAACTGCTTCCCAATCAAACCCCGTTTCAATTCTGTTGTGTCGCAGTGATGGGAGTTGTGTAGTAATCAGCAAGGTGGTATTGGGCAAGTCAGCCCGGTGGTGGGAGGGAATCTGTCGCGGGGTGGCTTTGATCATTTTAAATTGGGTATCAGGAAAAAACGCCTTCACTGACTTCTTTAGTTTGTCGATGTTGGCCATGCCATACATGAGCACCACTTCAGGCTGGTACTCTTTTATGTTATGCAGAATAGTTGCCATGCGATCAGTATAGACATGTTCCTGATAGGCAGCGCGGCTTTTGAGGAAAGGCAGTTGAGGGAGGTCGAGCCAGCTATAATACCAGGCATGGTTGTGTGTGGGCAGGGGATACAACCTCAGCAAAGCTTCATTTTTATTGGACGACAAGGCCAGGAGTTTTTTCTGATAGGCGAGCAGCTCGGGGAGCGGCTTGTTTTGGTAGCCATGTACAAAGGCAATGAGGTTTTTCCAAGTACCGTGCAGCACGGCATCATTGCCAAAGCGGTAATCAAAAAGGTTGGTGAACAATTCGGCTCTTGGGCCGTCTAACTTAAACCTGACATGATGGTACAAGTCTCGGATGTCACAAAGTGATGAACCCTGTACATTAAGGTAGAAATAGTTGAGCTTATCGGCTACTTCATCGGGAGTATCACCGCCACCTTCTTCATAGGCTACGAACCAGTGTTTGGCCTGCCACGATCCATAGCCGTAAAAGTGCTTGATCCAGTGCAGGAGTGCTTTCTCTTCAATGAGCATGAAGCTAAGGTAGCAAGATTGAGAGAAGTACATTCATTAAAAACTGAAGAAGGTTCACTTACTGGCGAATCGATCGCATCATTGATTATCGTTTGGAATAGCAACTGTTAAATCTTACGCACAGGATATGCGCCATTGATTGACTTGAATTCAGGAGCCGGTACTTGGAAAATCGGTATATTGCTTGAGTTCATTTGCCTCATCCCTTGGCACCATTATTGTAAAACTGTCCATTACCTAACCAAACAGATCAACATCATGAAAAAACTTGTCCAACTCCTATTTTTCCTGTGCTTCTCCACCCTTTACGGGCAACAAGTAAAACCATTGTGGTCCAAGACGTTACCAGAAGGTGTCAACTGGCAAATGGTAACCTCTTTGGGAAATTATGTAGTCGGAACTTCACAAGGCCTTGCTGGAATTGATCCTGATAAAGGTGAGATACTATGGAAAAACAACAAAGTGGGTGCGCTCGCCCCAGACATGATAAAACAATTGGGTTCTTCCGCACTGCTTGCAATAAGTAATGGCACTAACATCACTATCCTTGATCCATTTTCCGGTGCGATCAAGTTTGATGCACGCGAAGCGGGTATCAGCGAAATAAGAGATCAGAAAGTATTGTATAAGGCCAATGGAATTTTAGTCTCCGGTCGCAATGCGCAAGGCAAGGACATGTTGTTAATGTCATCCTTGACAGACGGTAAAGTGAAATGGAAAATAGAAGATGATTTTGGCAGGTTCGTTACGGCCAGCGAAATCGGGCAGGATGAGTTGTTAATTGTAACCATCTTCTACAACTACAAAGTAAATCCTGTTGATGGAAGTGTGATCTGGAAAAATGATGTATCTCAGGCAAACAAACAAATGGAAAATATGGGGGCGCTGGGTGGATTGTTAAAGCAAGCTGCCTCCAATGTAGCACAGACTGTAGACTTTAAGGTGAGGTTCTACCAACATCCCACTCAACCCGTCTTCTACATTGCATCCGAACAAGAGGGTAAGCCTGCCTCAACGGGTGGATTTACCACGACTACCTCTACCAATGCTGGTCCCAGCTATCACACCACTTATTCAGCATTTGATATGACCAATGGTAATCGTATATGGGCTAAACCGCTGGATCTTTCAGGTAAAATAGGTGGTGTCTATTTTGACGAAAGTGGTATAGTTATCATGCCTGATGATGGATCAAACACAAAAGTGAACAGTTATGACTACAAATCACAGGAAGGAAAATGGGGCAAGAAAGGCAGAGGCATTAATATTAAAGGCGGAGTATATAGTTATGAAAAGGTAAAAGACGGACTGGTTTTGGTATCACAAAATTCATCCGGTAAGAATTTTTTGTCTTACCTGGATTTAAATACAGCATCCCTCACATTCGATAAGCCTGTGCAGATAGATGGCAGGTTAGTTGCCAGCGAGACCACACCGAAGGGACTGTTTTATATTACAACAGAAGAGATGAATGTGCTGGATATCGTCACTGGAAATCTTTTGTTAGACCAAGGAATACCCACATTGCCTACTTTGACAGCTCAAAAGGGAAATGCTGTCTACGTCTTCAATCTCAAAGACAACACCTTGCTGGAGCTGGATAAAACTAATCTATCCCTGAAAGTAGTGACAGCGGGTATCAAGTTCGAGGGAAAGGAGTCACCACAAAATATAGAACTCCGCAACAACGGTATATTGGTTAGTTCGTCTCAAAATTTAGCACTGGTAGGTTATGATGGAAAGATCGCCTATCAAAAATACTTTGAGGCTCCACGTGAACCAGGTGTGATCCGTGCATTGCAATACGCACAGGCAGTGCGTGCCGCTTACATTGGAGCAGTAGCCTATACCGCATCAGCTGCATTTCAATCTGCAGGGCAGCAAGCCAAAGCCAATGAGGAAGAGGCAAGTGGCGTGATATTAGAAGGTATTGGCAGTGCCTATGGTGAGTTGGGCAATGCTGCTTCTGATTTTGCCAAGAAGTCGTGGCAGGCTGCCAACACAAGATTTAAAGCTACCCAAAATGCTGACAATTTTACCGTGGTGCTAATCAAGCAAGACAAGAACAATGTCTTGATGAAGGTCAACAAAACAACCGGTGAAAGTGAAGGAACCATTGACCTGGGCAAGGATAGTACTCCTAACTATACAATGGATGGTGTAACAGGCATGGTGTTTTATTCGTCCGGAAACGGTGCCGTGGTGGGATACAAGTTCTAAGCAAACATTCTATTTACAATTATTACGATGGAGTTCTTTCAGGGGCTCCATTTTTTTTGGACTTCGGCACTTGTCGAAAATTCAGGTAGGAGAGGTTCCGCATCATTAAGTCAATGCAATGATCAATGTTGCACTGTGTTGATTTGATTTTACCTGTAAAAAATGAGTTAAAAACCTAAGATGGGGACCCTTGGAAAGGCTTCATGTTCGGTAAAGTAAAAGGACACAGCTGCATGATTCTAAATCTCCCATGGATTAAGTAGTTTCATCTTTGGATGCAAGTCCATAGTCAGGCCCAGCGTTTTAAAAGGGAGACTTTGCGATGAAAGTAAAGAATGTTTACAAATGAATTACCACCTGTTGTCCCTATCAGAAGTTCAATTGTTGCTCAACACCAGCAAGCAAGGATTGAATGTTGCCGAAGTTGATGAAAGGCTTAAGCAATACGGTAAGAATACGCTTACTGAAAAAAAGAAAAAATCAGTGATGCTATTGGTCCTTCATCAGTTCAAAGATGTGATGATTCTTATTTTAATGGTAGCGGCAGTCATTTCGTTTTCTATTGGGGATTTGAAGGATGCGGTGGTGATTTTAGTGATCGTTCTGCTCAATGCCATTATCGGATTTATACAGGAGCACCGTGCAGAAAAGGCGATGGAGGCTTTGAAAAGAATGTCGACACCCCATGCAACGGTACTCAGGGGTGGTAGCACGAGGGAAATAGCTGCCTCTGAATTGGTGCCCGGTGATGTGGTATTGTTGGAGACGGGCGCGCTGGTTCCTGCCGATATCCGATTGACAGAAGTACATTCATTAAAAATTGAAGAGGCTTCACTTACTGGCGAATCGAATGCTGTAGAAAAAAACACGGAAGTATTAAATGGGGAAAAGCTTCCTGTGGGTGATCGTATCAACATGGCCTACAAATCCACCATCGTTACGTATGGACGGGGGCAAGGAATTGTTGTGGCCACGGGTATGCAAACTGAAATTGGTCGTATTGCGCAGTTGCTCCAGGAGGATGAAAGTCAGACCCCATTACAGAAGCGACTGGCAGATTTTGGCATGAAATTATCATTCCTGGTGATTATAATTTGTGTTTTGCTGTATGGTGTGGGTTTGTTGCGTGGTGAAGATCCCATTCAAATGTTGCTCACTGCCATATCGGTGGCAGTAGCAGCTATACCGGAGGCATTGCCCGCTGTGATTACCATTGCCCTGGCTTTGGGAGCCAAGCGCATGGTGCGGAAAAATGCATTAATCCGCAGGCTGCCAGCGGTGGAAACCCTGGGATCTGTTACCTATATCTGTTCTGATAAGACGGGCACCATTACGCAAAACAAAATGACGGTAGTGGATGTATGGAGCAATGATGCTGATGCAGCAATCCACAACTTTACGACACAACAGGCATTGCTGTTGTGCATGGAACTCAATCACGATGTCATCACTGAAGACACTAACCAGTATAAGGGTGACCCCACGGAGATAGCCATGGTGGAGTACACCCGAAAAAACAAAGAATACAACCAGCAATGGAAAGACCAATTTAAGCGCGTTCATGAGCTACCCTTTGATTCGGGCCGCAAGCGAATGAGTACTGTCCATTCGCTGGATGGAAAATGGTTGGTTGTTACAAAAGGGGCAGTAGAGACAGTCTTGACTTGTTGTACAGCGGTGGATGCAGAAAAGATCAATCAGGTGGCGCTGGATTTTGCGGCACAGGGCAAGCGCGTGTTGTCCTTTGCCATAAAAGTCATGGATGAATTGCCTTCACCAATAAACATCCACCAAATCGAGAGCAACCTGCAATTTGTGGGATTGGTGGCCATGATTGACCCACCGCGTGAAGAGGCCACGCAGGCTATTGCTGATTGCCACAAGGCAGGCATTACACCCGTGATGATAACAGGCGATCATCCGATTACTGCCAAAGTCATTGCTACAGAAACAGGAATTATTCGTTACAAAACGGATAAGATACTGACCGGTGCTGAACTGGAAGCATTTTCTGATGAGGAATTTGAAAAGGAGTCGGAATACATTAAGGTCTATGCGCGTGTGTCGCCAGAGCAGAAACTTCAGATTGTAAAAACACTACAAAAGAAAAATCAATTCGTAGCCATGACTGGCGATGGCGTAAACGATGCACCCGCGTTAAGACGGGCCAACATTGGCATTGCCATGGGTATCACCGGCACGGATGTTTCCAAGGAGGCAGCGCATATGATTTTGTTGGACGATAATTTTGCTACCATCATTAAAGCTGTAAAAGAGGGCAGACGTATTTATGACAACATCCGGAAGTTTATAAAATATACGCTATCAAGTAATGGAGGTGAAATCTGGACCATTTTTTTAGCCCCGCTTGCCGGGTTGCCAATTCCACTTTTACCCATTCACATTTTATGGATAAACTTAGTTACCGATGGACTGCCGGGCTTGGCCTTTACTGCGGAACCTGCGGAAGACAATAGTATGGAGCGAAAACCCCGCAAACCCAGCGAAAGCATCTTTGCACATGGTGTTGGATTGCACATTCTGTGGGTCGGCTTATTGATGGGTACCGTTTGTCTCACTGTTCAGGCATGGGCCATGTATATGGATAATAGTAAATGGCAAACCATGGTGTTTACTGTACTTTGCATTAGTCAGATGGGTCATGCCCTGGCTATACGCAGCAGTTGGAAATCACTTTTCAAACAGGGTGTATTTGGAAATAAACAATTGATATTCGCCATACTCCTGACTTTGGGTCTGCAAATGGGAGTAATCTACATTCCCTACCTGCAGGATATTTTCCGAACGCAATCACTGACTATTTATGAACTAGTACTTTGTCTCGGTATATCCAGCATTGTGTTTTGGGCTGTGGAGATTGAAAAATGGATTAAAAGAATCAGACATAATCAATTAGTTGCACATTCAGAGTAAAATTAAACTGTTGGATGCGTTTGATTTTTTTCCGAGTTGAAAAGCGTTAAATTCCAGAGAATTAATTCAGGGTATGAAAACATCAGACTTGTTTATCAAAGCGTTAGAGAACGAAGGAGTCGAATACATCTTTGGACTTCCCGGGGAGGAAAACCTTGATTTTCTGGAGTCGCTGAGAAAATCCAACAAAATCAAATTGGTATTGACAAGGCACGAACAAGGAGCAGGCTTTATGGCCGCTACTTATGGCAGGCTTACAGGAAAGGCAGGCGTTTGTTTGGCAACACTGGGACCAGGCGCCACCAATCTGGTAACGCCTGCTGCTTACGCGCAGTTGGGCGCCATGCCACTGGTGATTATTACAGGACAAAAACCGATCAAGACGAGTAAGCAGGGAAAGTTTCAAATCGTAGATGTGGTGGACATGATGCAGCCGCTCACCAAATACACCAAACAAATAACACATGGCGCACATGTTCCATCGATCATTCGTGAGGCGTTCAGGTTGGCGCAGGAGGAAAGACCAGGAGCGGTACACATCGAGCTTCCCGAAGACATTGCTGTAGAAGAGGTAGAAGCACCACGGATTTTTGAAGTAGTTGATTTCAAAATTCCTTATGCGGGAAAGGAGACTATATCACAAGCTGCAGAAATGATTGCGGCCGCCAAAAGACCATTGGTATTGATTGGTGCCGGTGCCAACAGGAAACGAGCCAGTGTTGCCTTGACCGAGTTGGTAGATGTTTTGGGTATACCATTTTTTAATACCCAAATGGGAAAAGGAATTATTGATGAGCGACACCCTTTGTACCTGGGTACAGCAGCTTTGTCGGCCAACGATTTTGTGCATGAAGCCATTAGCAATGCAGACCTCATCATCAACGTGGGCCACGACACCATTGAAAAGCCACCGTTCTTTATGCATGCCGGTGACAAAAGGAAAGTCATTCATGTAAACTTTTTCCCGGCACAAGTTGACGAGGTGTATTTTCCTCAGCTGAATGTAATCGGAGACATCGCCCACAGCATCATCCAATTAACCCAAAGTTTACAGTCAAAGGCCAATTCGTGGAACACGGAATTCTTTCTCGGCATCAAAAGCAATGTCTCCAGCCGTTTGACAAAATATGAAAAGGATGACCGCTTTCCCATCTTGCCGCAAAGGCTGGTCAAAATCATCAGAGACATTTTACCTGAGGATGGTATCGTAACACTCGACAATGGGGTGTACAAGATATGGTTTGCCAGAAATTATCCTGCCTATGCACAGAACAGTGTACTGCTTGACAATGCCCTGGCTACAATGGGAGCGGGGTTGCCTTCTGCCATGATGGCCAAAGAACTGAATCCTGACAAGAAGGTAATCTCTGTCAACGGGGATGGCGGGTTTATGATGAACAGCCAGGAGCTAGAAACTGCGGTGCGTCTGAAGCTGGATCTTGTGGTGATCATCCTGAATGACAGTGCCTATGGCATGATCAAGTGGAAACAGGAAGGAGAAGGATTTCCATCTTACGGATTGGATTATAGTAACCCTGATTTTGTAAAGTTTGCAGAGAGCTTTGGTGCCACTGGTTACAAGCCCACTTCGGTAGAAGACTTTAAAACTACCTTGTCAAAAGCTTTGAACAGCAAGGGAGTTCAATTGATTGACCTGGCGGTGGATTACTCCCTTAATCATCAAATCTTGAATGTGCTGATCAAGGAGTATTCAGAAAACTTAAAGGGTAAAATTAATGCTGAAAATTGAAATCGCCCTAAGAACAATTCCGCACTTCGCATAGCGCCAGCCTGGCCAGCAGTAAAACAAAGCACGGAGACTATTGGGTTATCATTCCGGCTATAAAAGATAAACCCTAAAGGGAAAAAATCGTAATATTAATTCTATGAAATGGTATTACCTGTTGGGCGCCTTCCTGATAGCTTTTTCCTGTTTTTCTCAGGCTAAATCTGGAACCACAATGGCCAGCCAGGATCAAGTTGATGCGCTCCTGAAACAAAGCAAGGATTTTCAATGGGCAGACTCCTATCGGTCGTTGGATTATGCCGATCAGGCGCTGGCGCTGACCAGAAATATTAATTATCAAAAAGGAATAGCGGTTGCCAATAATTTAAGAGGTTTTTGTTTTTGGGCTTTTGGTGACAATGACCTTGCCATTCAGTCTGCCATGGAAGCCCTTGAGATAGGGTTGAAAGAAAATGATCCATTGATTCAGGCTGAAAGCAATTATATTCTCGCACGCAGTTATATGGATTTGAATGAACAGAAGAAATCGAATGAATTCATAAAAAATGCAGAGCAATTGGCGGTTAAGGAAAACAATTGGGAACTGCTGTGCAGTATTTACAACATGAAGGGAGTCATTAAATTCATAGAAGACAAGCGCGACAGCGCCCTCTTCTATTACAACATGGCCTACGAACTGGGAAAACAAAAAGGTATTGCAGCCAATCAATTTCCAAGAATTATTTCCAACATCGGAGAGTGTTATGCTGCAGAAGATCCCAATCGTGCTTTTACTTATTACAACGAGGCGCTATCACTCGCCAAAGCAACCCACAATCAAATCTCAGAAGCATCCATTACTGACATCATCGGTCATACTTACCTGCATAACAATGATTTGAAGTCAGCCGAAGCCTATTTGAATGCGGCACTGCACCTGGCTCAAAAGCTGGGACTGCGCAGGGTAATTCGGCATGCCTATGCAGGGCTGGTGGATATAAAACTGAAACAGGGAAGGGGAGAGGAAGCGCTGGTCTACCTTCGAAAGTATTACACCGTACGCGACAGTTTGTTAAATACTTCCAAAATAAGACAAATCGTGGAGATGGAGGCAAAGCATGCCCTGGAGTTGAAGGAACAAAACGTCAGACTTTTGGAAAATGAAATGCGCATTCAAAACATTTGGAAAAACATACTCATCGCGTTGACTATTTTACTGATCGTACTTTCTATAGGAATCTATCAGCTGCAACGATACCGTTATCGCAAAAACAGGGCGTTACTCAACCTGGAGATAGACTACCTCACCCGACAACACAAAGAAACGATTGACAAATACAAGGCTTCATTGATCAATGATTCCAACGAATTGCTGGAGTCGTACGATCAAAAACTATTGAAGAAAGCCATAGCCATTGTGGAGAAGTATATCAGTGATCCGCAGTTTGGTGTTGAAAAATTGGCGATGGAAATGAACATGAGCCGCACCAACCTGCACAGGAAAATAAAATCAATCACCGGTTTTCCACCCAACGAGTTGATTCGTAGCATTCGTTTAAGGAAGGCTGCCCTTCTCATTATTAATAAGGTAGACACGGTTACACAGATTGCCCTGATGACAGGATTTGATGATTACTCCTATTTCTCCAAAGCCTTTAAAAAGCATTTTGGAGTGTCGCCATCCCACTACGAAGAACAGCATAAAGGCCAGCTGGAGTTGTTGGATGATCTCAAATAGGCTGGCCTTTTTCAAAGGATCTGTCCCGGTGTTCCAATCCCTTGTCATTACGTCACCACACCCTTCTCACAACCGTTAGCCGTCTTACACGAAGCTCAAATTTTTATTGGAATTTCTTGAGAATTGAAGGTTTGCAACATTCAGCCATGTTACTGGTAGAATAAACCAATCCTGAAGCTCAGCCTGCCGAATAGCTTTGCCGTTTTGATGTCATCAAATGTCAAACGTAAAACTAAAACAACATGAACAAAACGGATGGAACAAAAGTGAAGCAGATCATGACCTTGCTGGCTGGGCTCAGCGTAGTGTTATTTATTGTCATCAAAATTCTGAAAGATGGCTTATTCTATAATTTCTAAAAGCAGTACAAAATAAATTACAAAACCATGGAAACAACTTATATCATTAATCCCAATCAAGCTTTATGGGAAAAGGGTGATTTCACCCGCATTGCAGAAAGCATGAGGGGAAGCGGAGAAGCGCTCGTCAACGAATTGGGCATTACAAAAGAACACTATGTATTGGACCTGGGCTGCGGTGATGGTACTACGGCCATCCCTGCTGCCAAACGAGGCGCCAAGGTTTTGGGCGTAGACATCGCCCGCAATCTGGTAGAGGCAGGCAACCTTCGAGCGAAGAAGAGCCAGCTCTCCAACATTACTTTTCAACATGGTGATGCTTGCAACCTACAGCTGGAGGATCACTCCTTCGACAGGGTGGTCAGCATTTTTGGTGCTATGTTCGCACCAAAACCCAATGAGGTAGCCAAAGAAATGGTGCGTGTTACCAAACCAGGAGGCAGAATAGTCATGGGCAATTGGATACCAGACGATCCTACACTGGTAGCACAATTATTGAAGATCAGTTCAGCCTTCACACCACCACCACCTGAAGGGTTCATCAGTCCTATGCTCTGGGGTGTAGCAAAACACGTGATTGACCGATTTGGCCAGGCAGGTATACCTGAGGAAAACATTTCCTTCCTAAGAGATACCTGGGTATTTCATTACTCGGGAACAACCGATGCATTTGTTCGCGATTTCAAAATGTATTATGGACCTACCATGAATGCTTTTGAGGCTGCCAAAGCAAATGGCAAAGCCGATGACTTGCAATTTGAGCTTGAGATGTTATTCAAAAGACAAAACACCAGTACGAAGTCAAACGTAACCACCATACCAGCCACGTTCCTGCGCGTTACCGTTGACATACCTGCCTGATAAAACGGCAGGAAAATTTCGGGCACTTTATATACTGACTGGGTCAGATGACCCGGTCAGTTTAGAGGTACACTACACCTCCATCAAACCACTCACAGAATATTTCACCTGCCCGCTTCTAAATTTCTCTACCTTTCACCATAACTGAATCAAACCACCCTTTGATGAAAAGATTACTTTATTGCGCACTCATTGCCCTTGTGGCCACTGCCTGTACAGAAAAAGCAGAAAGACAATTTGTAGATGTAAAAGGGCTGAGCCCTTCTATCAAACCTGGAGACAACTTCTTCATGTACGTCAACGGTACCTGGTATGATACAGCAAAGATTGCTGATGACCAGTCGGGAGTGGGTTCCTACAGTTTTCTCAATATTCCTCAAAAGGTATTGCTGCAACAAATTCTGGAAGAAGTAGCTGCAGGCACACACCCCCAGGGAAGTGTGGAGCAAAAGGTAGGGGATTTCTACGCATCAGGTATGGATTCTACCGCCATTAACCAACGAGGCTTTGAGCCTATTCAACCCGTGCTTACCAGTATCGAGGCCATCAAAGACAAAGCTACCCTCATGCGCTTTGTGGCCGATCAAATGAAGGTAGGGAACTACTCCCTTTTTCGTTTCAATATCTCACCTGACGATAAGAACAGCACCATCAATATTGCGCACTTCAGCCAGGCAGGCATCGGCTTACCCGATCGCGACTATTATTTCAATACCAACGCACCTACCATCGGTATTCAAAATGAATACAAAAAATATATAGCCACTTTGTTTGAGCTTACCGGTGATGCGCGGGACGAAGCTTCCAGAAAGGCAGCGCTGGCCTATGGCATCGAAAAGCAGCTGGCCACTTCACACAAAACAAGAATAGAACGCAGGCAGGTAAAGAATAACTACCACAAACTGTCTGTTGCCGAACTTCAAAAAACACAGCCTCACATCGGATGGCCATCCCTGCTCAACCACCTTGGCCTGGACACCGACACACTGGATGTAAGGCAGCCCGCTTATTATGATAAGCTGAATGCGATGTTGCAATCCGTTTCTATCAACGACTGGAAAGTGTACCTCAAGGCCAGTACGATATCCGCCTATGACCCATACCTGAGTCGTTCTTTTGAGCAGGCCTCCTTCGAATACAACAAAGCCTTGACGGGACAATCTACGGAAAAACCACGCACACAAGTGATCGCGCAGGAAGTAGACCGGCAACTGAGTTTTGCACTGGGACAGTTGTATGTGAAAAGACATTTTGGCGAAGATGCCAAAAAACGTGTGGGTGAATTGGTGGATAATCTTACCAAGGCATTTGAAAACAGAATCAACAACCTGGATTGGATGAGCGACAGCACCAAGGTCAAAGCCAAAGAGAAGCTCAATGCCATTACCAAAAAACTAGGTTATCCTGATATCTGGAGAGAGTACAATGTTACGATGCAAAGGGACAAATATTTTGAAAATGTAATAGCGCTGAAGCAAGATGAATATCAGTATCAACTGGGCAAGCTGAACAAGCCACCTTACCGACATGAGTGGGGCCCGTCACCTTCTACTGTGACGGCTTATTACAGACCCTCTTTCAACGAGATTGTTTTTCCTGCAGGCATTCTGCAATACCCTTACTTTGATTTGTATACAGACGATGCCATCAACTACGGAGGTATTGGCATGGTGATCGGTCATGAATTGACCCATGCTTTTGATGACCAGGGTGCACAATACGATAAAGACGGTAATGTAAAAAACTGGTGGACGGATGAAGACTATAAGAAGTTCAATGCCAAGACACAATTGTTGATCGACCGCTACAATACCTTCACGGTACTCGACACAGTGCATATTAAAGGCGCCATGACCATTGGAGAAAACACGGCAGACAATGGTGGTATTTCCATCGCCTATGATGCGTTTAAACTGACCGAGCAGGGGCAGGGTGATACTAAAATTGATGGCTTTACACCTGACCAACGGTTCTTCCTGTCAGTAGCCCGCATATGGCGTGTAAAGACCCGCGATGAATACATGCGTACTTATGTGAATACGAATTCCCATTCGCCAGCCATGTGGCGCGTAAACGGACCGCTCATGAATTTCACTCCGTTTTATGAAGCCTTTGCGCTGCAACCCGGTGATAAAAATTATAAGCCTGAAGAGGAGCGGATAAAAATTTGGTAGGAGAAGAGTTATTAATTGCTGTCTGTTTTGTGATTAATGATTAAAAGATAAAGGGCAACAATAACATCATACGTAATACAGAAATAATCGTAATCGGGAGGAAGTAAGTCAGGGCTGCCAAGAAAAGGGTATACCACATCCCATATTCCGTGGAGAAAATATCCGGCCACTAAATAGTATGCATTTTTCTTAATTCCCAAATAGGCAAAGGGCAGAAAGAATAATACTTGAATGAAGCTTATGATGGCAACTTCGAGGTTGGTCCATGTGTATCCAATGTAAAGGAATGCAATTCCCATAAGGATTAAACCATAGATGGTGTTTTTGTCCAATCGTTTCAGGAAATAGAAAATCAGTATGGTTATTAAACTTGATGATATTCCTATTAGGGTAGCAATCATGGTGATGGAATTTTAAATGGGTTTGTTTGTGTTCACCACAAAGGTGGGGCGCCTTCGTACACATTCAAAGGTCAAGATCACGTCATAATAGGACAACGTATTTGTCTTTAGGTTTAGCACATCGGAAGGTTGGGTTATAGCATTCACGAATTGCTATGTGCGACTATTACTTCAATATTCGCTGCAGCTGCCTGGGGGTTTTATACCCGCATTGTGAAGCGATGTAATCGATGGTGAAGGCAGGATTATTGAGTAAGGTTTTTGCCATCTCCCTGCGAAGTTCAGTAAGGTATTCAACAATGGTCAGCCCGGTGGATTCTTTAAATACCCGGCTCAGATTTCTTGGGCTCATGGCGATCATTTCTGCCAAATCTTCAATTGAGTTTTCTTTTGCCAGGTTATTAATGAGAAAATCCTGCACTTCATGAATTTTTGGATTGATGTGATTTCTGAAATCCAGGTATATACTTCTTTGGGAATGGGACTGATCACGCCTGTGATATACCACAAGACCCCGTGCTACCTTGTGAACGAAGTGAGGACTTTTCAGGTTTTCCAAAATGGCCAGTGCAAGATCGATGCCTGCACTAATGCCGGCACTCGTGTATATAATATCACTTTTTACATAAAGGGTGTCCTCCAGTACTTTTGCTTTTGGAAAGCGAGATTTCAGTTCGTCCGTTCGTCTCCAGTGTGTAGTGCATTCCCTGTTATCCAGCAGTCCCGCTTCACCCAAGAAAAAGGCACCCGTGCAGATTGAGCAGGTGTTTACTTTGCTTTCAGCACAGTGCGCTAACCAACTAAAAAAACTTTGCTCCTCAGCAAACAGACCACTTTGCAAATAGCTGTGGTCTGTACCTGGCACGAACAGGAAGTCACCGGCTTTTAAGTCAGCCTCTTTATAATTTTTTATAACGCCAAAAGCAACGCCTGCAGTAGAGGTGTTTGCTTCCTGAATACTGTAAAACTCCATTGTTGCATCAAGGCCTTGTGATATGGCCTCAGTAAACACCTGAGCCGGTCCCGCCAAATCCAATAATTCAACATGGGGCGGAACAATAAACGCTAGCTTCATGGATCGGTTTGCCTATTGGATAACTTAAGGCTTATCGAAGATAGCCATAATGAATAGCTCTTGTTGAGAACGGCTCTCAATTTATTTTCTGGCCTTTGCTTGTGTAGCCTTGTATAAAGCGGTTATCAATCAGTGGGATGATCCTGAAGTCAGCTTTAATATCCTTTGCAGCTGCCGTACAGTTTTAAAACCGCAATGCCTGGCGATGGTGTGCATGCTGTTTTCTGAATTCTTAAGCATGGTTTTGGCATGAGCCAATCGCAACTGCGTAAGGTAATTAACTATGGTAGTCCCCGTTGCCTCTTTAAACACCCGGGAAAGATTGCGGGGACTCATACCCACCATTTCGGCCAGGTTGGTGATGGAATTATCACTTCCTACATGATCTACGAGGTAGTCTTGAACCTCATGGATTTTACCATTGATGTGTTCCCTGAAATCCAGGTAGATGGTTTCTTGTTTGCGTCTTCCATTTCTCCGGTAATAGACCACCAGTCCTCTTGCCACTTTGTTGGTAAATTGCGGACCAGACACATCTTCCAGTACAGACAACGCCAGGTCTATACCAGCAGATATCCCGGCACTGGTGTATACGTGGCTATTCTTGACGTAGATGATATCAGTCAAGACTTTGGCCTTCGGAAATTGTGCTTGTAATTCATCTACGCGTCTCCAGTGCGTTGTGCACTCCACATCATTTAATAATCCGGCATAACCCAGAGCAAATGCACCATTGCAAACTGAACATGTGGTTATCTTCTTGTCGGCACATTCCTTCAGCCACATGAAAAGCTCCTTCTCAGCTTTGAACGAATGGCTTCGCACATACTGCTGATCCATACCGGGAAAGAATACAAAATCGCCCTCTTTCAATCTGGCTTGCTTATAATGGAGGAGCTTTCCAAGACCTAATCCTGATGTCGAAACAGGTTTATCCTGATAACAGTAGAATTCCATGTCTATTGGATGACCATAAAATTTGGCTTCTGTAAAAACCTGAACCGGTCCGGCAAGGTCCAATAGCTCTACTGCAGGAGGAATGATGAATGCAATTTTCATGAGGTAATTATTAAGTGTTGTTATTCATGAAGCAAAGGTATTCTGGTGATGGATGCCTCGGAGGACACAAATGCGTCAGGAACGGACAAATGAGATCCATCATTCGCATGCCTTTCATTGGAATTAAAAGCTTGTCCTTTTATGACGCGTTGTTGACCTAGGCGGGAATGATTTTGCCACTGACCTTTGTCTCAACAAAACCAAAACAACATTTACCTAAAACAAAATGATTATGAAAAAACAACAAACATGGATGCTTGGCCTGGGCGTTATCGTCCTACTAAGCCTTCTCTTCTTACAATCCTGCCAGGTGGAAGAATTTGATCCTGCGCTCACGAAATCGTTCTCTCTTCAGTCCAACACCAATGGAGCTAACTATCAAATCAAAGTGGGGTTGCCCGAGGATTACTTTTCATCCAGCGAGAAGTATGCTACCCTCTATGTGCTGGATGGGGAGGAAAACTTTGAATTTGTGTCCAACCACAGCAAAGAAATTTCTACTAACAACCAAACACAAAATGTGGTAGTTGTAAGCATCGGCTATGGACAGGATAGGAGCATGGATTACACGCCCACTAAAGTCAGTTCAATGACAGGGGGTGGAGCTGAATTTCTGGAGTTCATAAAGAATCAGCTGATACCTACTATGGAACGAGATTTCAATGTAGATACTACGCGAAACGGCCGAATCATCATGGGCCATTCTTATGGAGGGTTATTCGGAGCATGCGTACTTGCCGTAGACAACAACTTGTTTGGCAACTACCTGTTGTTAAGTCCTTCCATCTGGTTCGACAATGAAGTAGTGCTTCAATTGGAAAAGCTCAACCGAGCCAATAACAAGGATCGATCTCAACTGGTATTCCTGGGCATTGGTGAGATGGAAAACTTAGGCAGAATGCAGGCGCCTTTCGAGGCATTCTACCTAACCCTTCGTAACCATTATACCAACATCAAGCTTTCAAAAAACCGCGAGAGAAACCTCGATCACATGGGATCAAGAAATCCCAACATCATCAGTGCACTAAACTATTATTTCAGCAACCGATAAAATCATTTCCAGAAACTTATTTAAACACAATCCTATGAAAACAAATAATTATCTCGCACTGCTTTTTATCCTGAGTATTTCCACAATAGGTTATGCACAAAGGGATAACGCCACTGGTGCAGCTCAACCCAATACATTTCGCCAACTGACGGTGGAACCCGGAATTGGCATTCATACCAACTTTGGAACTGACCTTTTGATTACAAACCTGGTTCAGTGGAATTCACACAAACGCTGGAGTTTCGGGGCACACTCATCTTACAGCATCAATAATATTATGCTGCAGGATTTTAATTATGTACATACCGATTACAACTATTCACTGAATCAAAAATTTGGCGCAGGTATGATGTTTAACAGAAAGAAAGGCTCTCACACTTTTATGCTTATGGCTGGCATCAAATACACTGCTTACAAGGAAACGCTCAATCACCCTGACTTGGACAAAGCCAGCATTTCAATCAGTGCCTTCAGTCCAGACTATGGGATCTTGTACAGTGCAAAGCGTGGTTGGAAAAAGTACTTTTTTACCTACCGAATGTATTTGCCACTGTATCCCTGGCCGATTAAGGGCTCCAACATTTTATATACCGAAGGCAACATGAACAACCTGGCACTGGAATTTGGAATCGGAATGAAAGTGAAGTAACAATCATTTGCGGGAAAGCTTAAACCTCAGGAATTAGAATAATTAAAACACAAAAAATATGAAAGCAGCAGTTTATTATGAATACGGTCCGGCACAGGTACTACATATCAAACAAGTAGAAAAGCCAGTACCAGCCAAAAATGAGCTATTACTTCACATTAAGGCTACCGCAGTCAATTCAGGTGACTGGCGCTTGCGCAAAGCCGACCCCTTTGCGGCAAGATTTATTTTTGGTTTGATAAGGCCAAAAGTAAATATTCTTGGCAGTGTTTTTTCAGGCGAAATTGAAAGTGTAGGTGAAGATGTAAAACAATTCAAAGTGGGCGATTTAGTCTTTGGCCATACAGACATGCGCTTTGGTGCCTATGCTGAATATATATGTCTGCCTGAAGATGCATCATTAGCACTAAAACCTGCAGGTATTTCTCACCAGGAGGCAGCCGTAATTCCTTTTGGTGGAGTTACGGCTTTGCACTTTATCAAAAAGGTAACCATAAAAGCCGGGCAAAAAGTGCTTGTGGTAGGTGCTTCAGGTGCGGTGGGAAGTGCTGCTATTCAGTTGGCAAAGTCATATGGGGCTCATGTGACCGGTGTTTGCAGCACAGAAAATATTGCATTAGTAAAATCCATAGGTGCTGACCATGTAATTGATTATAAAAAGGAGGATTTTACTCAGCTTGATGATACTTATGATGTGATTTTTGATACCGTGAAAGCCATATCTGTTTCGCGAAGTATAAAGTCGCTCAACAAGAATGGAATAATGATTTTGAGTGCCGCAGGCCTGTCTGAGATGCTTCAGGGCGTTTGGATTTCAATGACGAGCAGTAAAAAGGTCATCACGGGTGTAATTAGTCATACTGCAGCAGATGTGTCTTTTCTGAAAGAACTCATTGAAGCCGATAAATTCAAGCCAGTAATTGACCGGACTTATTCGTTGGAGCAAATAGCAGAAGCACATGTGTATACTGAACAAGGGCATAAAAAAGGGAATGTGGCTATAGTAATTTAAGAATAGTGAAGTCAGGTCTTCGTCCCCAGCGTTCTTATGCCCAAGGTATGTCGCTGTTATGACCAGGCTTAGTCTGTAAGCCAGATTCACTATCTTCACACCTTCATGATTATCCACCTTATTGACGGAACGTACGAACTCTTTCGCCACTTCTATGGCCTTAGAACCTTTAACAAAGGAAAGGATAAACCCTACGGTGCGGTATCGGGTGTATTGCGCGGCATCTTGAAGATGATTGAAGACGATGCCACCCACGTGGGCGTAGCCACTGACCATGTGATCGAATCGTTTCGCAACAAACTTTGGGCGGGTTACAAGACGGGATATGGAATTGAACGTGCACTCCGATCCCAGTTTGGTCCTTTGGAGAAGGGATTGGAGGCGATGGGCATTGCTGTGTGGCCCATGGTAGAGCTGGAAGCGGATGATGCACTGGCCTCTGCTGCCTGGCGTGCTGCCAGAAGCAAACGCGTAGATAAGGTTTGTATCTGGACACCGGATAAAGATTTAGCGCAATGTGTAAAGGGAGACCGCGTGGTGCAGATCGACCGCAGGGCGAATGTGATCCGGGATGAAGAAGGAGTGAAGAAGAAATTTGGTGTAAGCCCTGCTTTGATTCCAGATTTTTTGGCGCTGGTGGGCGATGATGCCGATGGCTATCCGGGTATTGCGGGCATCGGTAAGATCGGAGCTGCCAACCTGCTGAATGAGTATGGGCCTATTGAAGATTTTCCTGACAGCGTGCTGGGCAAGAAGCGGAAGCAGGCGTTGCTGTTTAAACGGCTTGCCACCCTGCGCACCGATGCCAGGCTTTTTAAGAACCTCTCCGAACTGCGCTGGCGTGGACCTACCCCCGCCTTTGCCGCCTTTTGCAAAAAGATCGGGGATGAGCAACTGTTGGATCGGGCGCAGGCAGCTATCAAGTAGCTGTGAGCGTGGTATGCAGTGCGGTTTCCTACCCATTATTTCCTCATAAGCACACCAATCATATAATTCCTCTTTTGTTTTACCTCCTACCATTTTACTTTGAGACCATTAACCTTTAGCTACATGAAAAACACCGGTCTCGCTGTACTTTTGATCAGTCTCATCGCCTGGAGTTGTGACAATACTCCCCGCAATGCGCAGTCCATTTATTTCGTCACCTTGTTGGGTAACGATACCCTGGCGGTAGAACAATTGGTAAAGTCGGAGGCGGGGACTAGCGCACGGGTGCTGCTGAGGAGCCCCAAGACCCTGTACTTTGAATATGAGTTACAACAAGATGCCAATGGCGGTATTGCCTCCATGACAAGGTACAGTCAGGATCCACTGCAGGCATTTACCCCTGAGGGAAGAACAGTGACACAGCAGATTACGGTAGTCGGAGACTCGCTGATCAGCGAGACTACCGGTGAGGAAGGAACGCGCAGGACAGCCGCTTTGAATAAGAAAGGCACTCTTCCGTTTATAGACATGGTGCACTGGCCTTTTGAGTTGGCATTCAATGCAGCGATGCGCAGTGCCAGCGATAGCATTCACCAAATGTTGCTGGCAGGCAGAAGTAACGCTGACTTCATTATTCACAAGGTGAAAGCAGACTCCATGACCTTGCGCCACCCTTCACGTGGTGTAATGGGCGTGACAGTAGATAAGGACGGTAACCTCGTGAAATTGGATGCGGCACTCACTACCAGAAAATTGATCGTTAACAGGGCAGGCACGTTAGACTTTGAAAACATAGTGAAGGGTTTTGCTGAAAAGGATAAAAATGGCAGCCCGCTCAGTGGCGAATTGTCGGGAGGGGTAGAGGATAGTTTTTCATTTAAAGGTGCTGACTTTAACGTGACCTACGGCTCGCCTAAAAAAAGAGGCAGAGCTATTTTCGGTGGCATTGTGTCTTATGGAACGAGGTGGAGAACGGGTGCCAACCGCGCCACACATTTTAGCACCAGCAAAAATTTGCAGATGGGTAGCCTGGAAATTCCTGCCGGGGAATACACACTGTTTACCATTCCTGAAAAGGAGGGAGGCGTGTTGATCATTAACAAGCAGACCGGCCAAAATGGTCAGTCGTATGACGAATCCCTCGACCTGGGCAGAGTGCCTATGAAGGTGTCTAAGCAAGCGGAAGTGACTGAGGATTTTACCATTAAGGTGGTTGAAAACACCGCGGGGGGTTCACTGCAGCTGATCTGGGATCAAACCATTTATTCCGTGGATTTTACTATTAAGTAAAACTGCTACAGTACTGCTTTGAGTCAAAGCGATTTATTCTCCTCATCGAGTCTGTGCAGAAATTGTGCTGCCTGGTGAAGATGTTGCTTTTGTTTGGCTACCTCCATTTTGTCGTACGTCTTGATCAGCATGGACAACCTTGGGTTCTTTAAGAAGAAATCACGTTGCTTATTCATGAAGTGCCAAAACAATCCATCCCATACCTGTTGCCAATCGCCTTTTGGATAGTCACTCATTTTCATCAGGTAATTGCTTCCGCTGATGTAGGGTTTTGTTGCCATTGCGCCCCCATCGGAAAACTGACTCATGCCATATACGTTGGGCACCATCACCCAATCGTAGCTGTCGATGAACAATTCCATGAACCAACGGTAAACTTCATTCGGATCGAATTCGCAGAGCAACATAAAATTGCCCAACACCATCAGCCGCTCAATGTGATGGCAGTAACCATCCCGCAAAACTTTTTTTATCAAGTGGTCGATGGGTTCAATCCCTGTTGTACCCGAGTAAAATGAAGGAGGTATTTTGCGATGGAAGTTCCAGTAGTTTCGGGTGCGGGCTTCCACCCCCTTGCATTCGTAATAGCCTCTGATGAATTCTCTCCAGCCCAATACCTGTCTCACAAAACCCTCCAGCGAATTGAGGGGAATGTCATGTGTACGTGCATACGCAATGGCACTTTCAAGAACTTCCTGGGGCTTTATGATGCCTGCGTTCATCATGGGCGTAAGCACACTATGATGGAGTACGGATTCGTTTTGAACAATGGCGTCCTCATAAGCTCCGAACTCCTTAAAGCGCAATCGGAAGAATTGCTGAAGCCATCGATCGGTTTCATGGCGATTGTGTGGATAACACACTGCTGAATGAAGCTGACCAATGTTGTCAGAAAAGTGCTTCTCCACGTATTGTATGGCTTCTGTCCAATGGTCATCTGGCTTTGGAAACAAAACCGCTGGTGGCACTTTGCCTTTGAGATATCTTTTGCGGTTGTCATTGTCATAACTCCATTGACCACCTAAAGGCTGATGGTCTTTATCCAAAAGAATACCTCTTTGGGTGCGCTGCTGTTTATAAAACGTAGTTTGAAAAAAGGATTGTTTGCCGGGTTTAAAAAAGTGGGATAGCTCCTCACGGGTGTTAATAAACAGTGGATTTTCATACGCTGTCCATTTGATGTTATGCTGTTTGGCCTCTTTCTGGATTCGCTTTTCCAGCCAGTGATCCGTTGGATGGATGAAATGAATAGCGCCAATGTTCTCCTGTGCCAAATGCCGAAGCAGCACCCTGACATCTGAGGCGGGCTCCGGAGACTCAATGTATTTTATCGTAAGTCCTTTTTTCTTAAGCAACGCTTCATGGGATTTCATGGATGCCCTGTGGTAGGCAAGTTTAGTCTTATGGAAGTTGAACTGCTTAAAGAACAGTTGCTCCTCGATCAGATAAACAGGAAAGCCGTTGTGATAGAGTTCGTGCTCCTGAAAGAGCTGATGAGGAAACAATAAATTGACAGTTTTCATTTTCTGTTTCTTTTGCATCGTTCGCTGCAGTACAGTACCTCTTTCCAGTTCAACTTCCATTTCTTGCGCCATGCAAAAGGGCGCTGGCACACCGGGCATATTTTAGTGGGCAAATGCTGCTTTTTCACACCGCGAATTTTGGCACCTCGTGTACACGGGCATAAGGGAAATCGGCCAGTTTATTCAAGCTATAATACGAATTCAATCCCGATATGCCTGCACTGTTTATGCTTTCCAGGTTGATGTAACCGTGTTCATTCAATGCGTCATCAGGAATATCCAGGTGCTGGATTTCACCTACAATCAGCGTAGTGTTGCTGGAGGGTATGGAAATACTTTCCACGTGCCGGAGTCCCACCTTGAGTTTGCTTTCTTTTACAAATGGCGCACTAAATCCAAAATCATAAGATGGTGTCAAGCCGCAGGCATCAAATTCAGAAGTATGCTGATCAAACTTAGCAGAGGTGTAGTGTGCTTTTTCTATAAATTCAGTGCTGATGTGGTTAATGGTGAAGTATCCATTTTCCAATATGTTTTCATAGCTGTCTCTGCGCACTTCGTCTCTGGGTCTCAACAGGTATCCGAGCAGGGGAGGATGGCTGCCGAGGTGAACGACTGAGCTGACAATGGCCAGATTGGGAATTCCTGCCCTGGAGACGGTACCTACCAGGTTGCCAGGCTTGATGCCAGAAATGGAGTTGATGATATTCAGCCTTTTTACTTTTGGGAGTTGCTCAATGGAGGACTGTGATAAGTGCATAGCAGAGGGATTATTGAAGCCTGTTTTTTTTCTAAGAGGGGACTTTCCTTTTTGAAATTTGGTTGTATGATATCTGGCGTTGCCGGCTGCTCTTGAACCGATTGATGGCGTTACTTCGCTTCTTTAGGTGTTTCTGACTCACACCGGAATGCACCCGCTTTCTCCAGCGCCTAAAGCTCGCAGGCTTGAGGATTTTCCTCATCAGCGCAATGACATCCCCTTCGGAAAGGTGAAATTGTACTTCAATGGCTTCAAAGGGAGTTCTGTCTTCCCACGCCATCTCTATGATTCTGTCTTCTGCTGTTGCTGATAATTCTGAACCCATATGATTAAGCGATTACTCCGATAAAGGCAACCCAAATGAGTCCCAGAAAATGCCAGAAGTAAAAGACATTGGATGTGAATAAGATCGCTTTGGAGTGGATTTGAAAATTATTCAGTCTTTTAAAAACCACGAAAAGAAAAACGATGCCAACTACAAGGTGACTGAAGTGTATGGCAGAAAAGGGGAGAAGGATGTTCCTGCCGATGGTATCGGTTGCCAACAGGGAGCTCCAACCCATGAGTTGGATGAAACCGAAGGCAACGCCTAATCCAAGTGATACCACCAGCAGGTAAACTGCTATTTGTAAGTCATCTTTGACAATGGCTTTTTTTGCGGCCACCAATACGGCACTGCTTAATATAATAATAACGCTGCCCAGATAAAATATACTGGGAATCTCAACCTGAGGCTTAACCTGAATCATGCCGATTATCAGCAGTGCAGCGAAGAGCAGTCCGCTCGATAGGATGAGTAACCTGAGCAGAAGCCTTTTAGCTTGCTGTTGTTGGGCTTTTTCGTTCAATCTCGAACGTATGATTTGAATGTCGTTACGCATTGTTTGTGATCAAGACTTCCGCTTTTAAAACCGATAATTCCTTCATCTGTTCTGCATTTGAGCATTTTTTTATTTCATGTTTCTAAATAGTGCTTTTCAAGGGCTGCGTGGAACTATAGCAGGATCATCCTCGGATTAAGCTATCCCTTCATTCAACCTGTCCGACTGCTGGCGGAAGGGAGGACGAAGGACGACCGAAGAGGTTAGTGTGATTTTCATAGCCAGATGTGCTAAATTTCAAAACTTCAACAACTTACCAAATCTCAATAGGATGGGATAGTGCGCTGGCATTGCATCCCGATAGCTATCGGGAGGCGGGGGTGTGAGGGCATGTGTGGAAGCATCTTTTTGCCTAGCGTTTTTGTGTCCTTTTTGGGCGATGACAAATGCGAAGCATTCATGAGCACCATAAAAAATAGAATAGAGTCCGCGAATAAAAAGGACAAGCCCGCCCGGCTTGAGGGCAAGAAGAACTTTATACAACATCCGTATCATAGGAAGGTACATGA
>DDTF01000010.1:62145-62689 GCA_002345965.1 Flammeovirgaceae bacterium UBA2371 | reverse complement strand
GAATAAAGGTTGGTGATTTCTTCGCGATCTTTTTGAGAATAGCCTTCGCCAAACCCTTTGCGATCAAACGCATTCCAATCAAAACTTTCTAATGATACGGGTGAGGTATTGGCAGACCTGCGATCAGCCACTTTGCTGATGATGCGCGCGATCTCTTCTCCTTCTTCTTCCGCTTTTTTGGCTTTTTTAAACTCAGCCAGCTCATCCTCTTCATCGATTTCGATTTCTACTTCTGCTTTGTGGGCCTTTTTGGCCACAGGCTTCAGTTCATCGGATTCCGGTTTTGCTTTGGCTTTTGATTCTCCTTTTGGTTTTGTCATCTTATTATTTGCCCTGATTACATGGTGCAGCTGGGCTGACTACTCCATTTTTATGTTTAAAACACCCTTTTTATCAATAAAAAGAGCCCCACTACTCAGCGGGGCTGCAAATGTATAAAAAATAGGTATAAACAGACCTATTTGGTGCTCAAAAATCAGGGTATATCCTCGAATTTAAGGGTACCTGCAGCATAATTGATCAACAATCGCTGGAACATCAGCGT
>DDTF01000010.1:0-62038 GCA_002345965.1 Flammeovirgaceae bacterium UBA2371 | reverse complement strand
CGGTAGTTTTGATAGGCGCGCAGCACATCGCTCTTCACCTGTATTTCCGTGTTTTCAGTTTGCAATTTCATGTTCTCAAAAGCCACCTTGTTGCGCACAGTGGTGTTGCGCGTTTGAAGTGCTCCGAAAATGGGAATAGTAAAGGTCAAACCATAGGTAAATTGGGTATTGTCGTCTTTGAATTGTTGTTCAAAAGATCGGTTAGTAGGGGAAAATGTAGCTGAAGGATGAATGTAATTGTAGCGCGACCCGTATTGAGCAAACAGACTTACGTTGGGGAAATACGTACCTCTGGAAGACTGGAATCCAAACTGAGAAGCTTTCTCCAGAAAGCGGGCCTGTGCCAGGTCACTTCTGTTGGCCAGCGCCACATCGCTCATGTTTTCCATACTCTGTACTTCAAAGTCTTCCATGTTCACATCCCAGTCCGGTTCTTCCAATGAAATGGAAGTAAGCGGATCCAGCTGCAGGGTTTGTGCCAGGGTAGCCAGATCGTTGCGCAGGGTGAAAGAAGCACGTCTGGCCAGCAGCTCTGCATTCTTTACCTGATACTCCTGATTGATCAAATCGATTTCAGCCCTGGCGCCTGCGTCTACCTGTGCTTTGATCTGATCATACTGCTGCTGTTGTGTGTCCATGTTTTGCTTCTGAATGTGATACAGCTTTTGATCCAATAGACATTGAAGGTATTGCGCTGCCACCAGCTGGATAACATCCTGGTTGGTTCTCTTCACCAGGTGCAGTTGTGCCTCATACTGACTGGAGGCCTGGCGGTAAGTATTGAAATTATTAAAGCCATTGAAGAGGGGCATACTGGCCGTAGCCGTAGCGCCAAAAAAATCAATTACCCCGTTGACCACCTGTCCTTGTTGCTGATTAAACGAATTACCATCATTGCGCCCAGCATTACCATTGATATTTACACTTGGGCCCATGCTCAGCATGCCGGATGTTTTATTGACCTGAGACGAAACCAACAAATTTTCCTGTTGATTGAGCGTCAGGTTGTGGTCTAATCCAATCTTAACCGCCTCTTTGAAAGTAAGCGTTTTCTCAGCCTCTTGTCCAAATGCAAAAGTGGAAACACAAAACAAAAACAGTAGTGCACTATACTTCATATACTCCCTTATAAATTATTTAATCTTTACATTTTTATTTACCAACTCATCTGATTCTACGGCTCCATCCACCACCTTCACCACACGTTTTCCGCGTAGTGCATTTTCTTCTGAGTGGGTTACCTGGATGATGGTCATGCCTTCGTTGTTCAATTGTTCGAAGATGTCCATGATTTGCTTTCCTTGTTCAGAGTGCAGATTGCCGGTAGGTTCATCGGCCAGCAATAGTTTGGGTTGCCCGATAATGGCTCTGGCAACACCCACCAGTTGTTGTTGGCCTCCTGACAATTGCTCCGGAAAAAGATCTTTTTTGGCCACCATGTTGAATCGATCCAGCAGTTCCGCCACCATGCTTTTGCGCTGGCTTCCACTCACACCTTTGTACAACAAGGGCGTTTCAATGTTTTCGTATACCGTCAACTCGTCAATTAGGTGATAGGCCTGAAAGATGAAACCGATGTAGTTTTTGTGCATATCCGATTTCTTGCGCTCTTTCATTTTGTGCACAGGTTCATCGAAAAAGTAGTACTCTCCGGCTGAAGGCTCATCGAGCATACCGATGATGTTCATGAGTGAAGATTTCCCGGCCCCGCTGGGCCCCATAATGGTGAGGAATTCACCCTGTTCTACCTTCAGGTCAATGCCTTTTAAGATAAACGTGCGTTGAAAACGTGAATCGACATATTTATCGATGTCCTTTAATTGAATCATGCATGAATGGTTTCAGGTTCCACAATAGCCAACAATAATGCCAAGGGCTAATTAGGGTATTAGACGATATTTAAACACTCAAGTTACGTAGTTAATCGTCCGGTTACGAAAAAAGGTGTCCTATATCGGACGGGTGCACTTTTTGGGTATTCAGAAGACAATAGGGTGTAGAATAACGTCTACCCTCCTGTTGAGGGCCCGGCCGTAGTAGTTGTCATTTCTGTAGACGGCATTTTCATAATCCCAGTCTTTGATGTGAATCATGTATTCAGGAATGCTCAAATCCAACAGCATTTGAAATACTGTCTCACTTCTCATTCTGCTGAGCCATTCATTGAATTCCTTTCCTCCTATCGGGTCGGTGTGGCTGGTGAGCTGGATTTGATATTTTTCCAGCAAATTGGGAATAGAATCCAGCCAATTGGAGAGTTCTTCTGCCTGAAACCGGTCTACGTAATAACTGCCTCCGCGGAAATAAATACTTTTCCTGATTTCATCCTGTTGTGCAAAGGAGATAATGGGCAGGAGTGCGCATGCAAGTGATATGATAATTATCCGATGCATATCTCAATTTAACGAAGAAATAGCAGAAGCGGATTAAATAATTGTCACTTTTCGCTGACAATTGCATCAGAAAAGCGGGCGGGCTGGTTTGTTGTCCAGTAATGTTTCAATTCTCTCCATGATCTCTCCCGTTAGCTGGTGCTGCACCTCCAAGGCTTTCAAGTTTTCCTTCAGCTGACTCACTTTGGAAGCACCAAGAATGACGCTGCTCACATTGGGGTTTTTAAGGCACCACGCCAATGCCACCACAGGCATTGACATTCCCAGCTCTTGGCAAAACACCGCCAGTTTTTTAGCGCGGGGCAAATTGCCTTCTGCAAAACTCCTGTCTTTGAGCCAATCCAGTCCTTCTTTACCCAGGCGGGTGTCTTTGGGCAAGCCCTCGTTGTATTTTCCACTCAGCACTCCGCTGGCCAAAGGCGACCACACTGTAGTACCGAGGCCAACAGTCTTGTACAACTGATCTTACTCCACCTCCACACGCTGCCTTACCAGCATATTGTATTGTGGTTGTTCCATCACCGGACCGATAAGCTGGTAACGCTGCGCCACCATATGTGCTTCGGTAATCTCCTGAGCGCTCCACTCGCTGGTACCCCAGTACAAAATTTTTCCCTGCACGATCAAGTTGTGCATGGTCCACACCGTTTCTTCGATGGGTGTTTGCTTGTCCGGACGGTGGCAGAAATACAAATCCAGGTAATCGACCTGCAGCCGCTTAAGTGCCGCATGACATGCTTCAACAAGGTGCTTTCTGCTCAGCCCTTTTTGTGTGGGCAGCACACCGCCCATTCCGAAAAATGCCTTGCTGGAAACGATGTAGCTGTCGCGTTGCCATTGTTTTTTCTTCAGGATGTTGCCCATCACTACCTCAGATTTTCCCTGGGCATAGCTTTCTGCATTGTCGAAAAAGTTGATCCCGTTTTCATACGCTACGGTCATCAGTTCATCAGCGATGCTGTCATCGGCATGGGCGCCAAAGGTAAGCCAGGAACCCAGTGACAGGGCGCTTAACTGAAGTCCGGATTTCCCAAGTCTTCTGTACTCCATGCTTCTAGGGGGTAGGCTTGCCGAAGTTAATCCACGTTACGGTGGCGTTTCCTTTCTCAATCACAGACAACACGAGCAGGTTGTCATAATCGGCATCTGTGAAATCGGGATACACGTTACTGCCGAGAAAGTAATTGGCTACCCATGGTGTGGTGTTGGAGTGACCTGAAAGCAATACCGTTTGGCCCCGGTGAGCTGCCAAGAGTTTGTCCATGTCTTCCCCTTTCATCGGATTGTAAGTGCCTACGGTCAGCTGTTTGGCCATTGCCAGCGGCTGTACCGTTTGTTGTGTACGTTTGAAGGGAGTGCTATAGATGGCGTCTACTTTGGTTTCACGGAGCAATTGTGTCAACACTGCCGCTCTGGATTTTCCCTCTTCGCTTAGGTCCGGGTCTTTAGTGCCGTCATCCGCTTTTTCAGCATGGCGTATTAAAATAAAAGTGGTGACAGTAGATGGCGATTGTGCACAACCTGTCATCAACGCTCCTGCCAGCGCGAATAGCAATAGTATTTTTTTCATTTGAACCTGTCTTGTATGGCTTTGGGAATATTGCAGCCTTCCTGCTGCCGGGTGTCAGTCAGTTGAAATATCTTCCAACCGTCAGGGCCTTTAAACAGTTGGAATGCATCTACCCCGCAGTGGTGGAAATTTTTGTCTAGATAAAAGGCATATTTTGCCCAAACCTGTGCGAGGTTGCCGTCCACCTCTATTTTTACATCCCAAATGGGTTCGGAATAAACCTGTTGACGAGGCGTACCCATTGCCACTAAAAATTTTTGAAGATCTCCGAAGGTTAATTTTGGATTACCTTCTTTGTCTACGCTCACGGTGGCAAAAGTAACATCGTCTCTGAAGGCCTTGTGTACCAGAGCGCTGTCTCCCTTGTTCATGCCTTCAAACAAATTATTGATGGGCACCATGATAGCCACTTTTTCGCTTTGCTGGGCCGACAGACAAAAAGAAATCAATAGGAAATTGATCAAAGTAATTAATCGAATCATTGAGGTAATGGACTGTTTAATACATAAAATCAGAAGCGCAGTAATTTAAATCAAAATCATTCATTTTATAAGAAAAAAGAAAAAATAGCCGCATTAGTGGCATTCTTGACTCATTTATCTGCCCAATTCGCTGGCGGCAGGTAAGTGGCTGTTTCAATATATAATCTTAATTTTAAGGTCTAAAATAATATCCTATGAAAAGGCTTAGCCTGATATTAGTACTTGTTGGCGCTTTTGGTTTTGTTGCCAGAAGTAATTCAATCGACAGTCTGGAACAGCAGCTCAAAAATGTAGATGGCGAATTAAAGGTCAAAACATTGAATGAGTTGTTCCGTGCCCACATCAATTTTGATCCTGTCAAAGCCCTTGGTTATACCCGTGAGGCATTGGCGCTGGCTACAGAGATTGATGACCAAAAAGGGATGGCTGCTTCGTACAACAACCTTGGTGTGGCTTATCGGAATCAAGGCGCGCTGGACAAAGCACTTGAGTACTACCTCACCTCATTGAAAATATATACTTCTCTTGAGAATTCGGAGGGGATTGCTACTTCGAAAAACAATATCGGCACCATTTATTCCCTCAAAAAAGATTATGGCCAAGCCATGAAGTATTTTGAAGAAGCCTATACGCTGTTCACTCAAATTGATGACAAGCAACGGGTAATTGGCACCATGAATAACCTGGGTAATCTTCACAGTGATTTGCAACTTTACGAGCAGGCGTTGAAGTATTACTCACAGGCTTTTCAGGTAGCTGAAAAAGCAGGACGTGTTTATTCTGATCCATTGAGCAACATAGGCAACGTCTATGTGCGCCAGGGCAATCTTCAGCGAGCTGTTGAATATTATGAACGGGCTTTGGTACTTGCCAAGCAGGAAAACAATCAGATTGGGATATTGAACATTACTGCCAACCTGGGTGAAGTGTACGTGCAGGCAGGTCAAAATACCAAAGCACAAAGCTACCTGGAAGAAGCGCTGCAGCTTAGCAATAGCTTGCAGGCATACATCTATCAGCCTCAAATTTTGCGCAGCATGGCCACCAACTTTGCCAGGCAGGGAAAAATGAAAGATGCTTATGAAGTAATGGTGAGGTACGATACTTCAAGAGAAAAAATATACGGTGAAGAAAGCAGCAGGAAAATCGCTCAAATGGAAATTGCGCTGGACCTTTCAGAAAAAGAAAAGGAAATGGAAGCTTTGCGCAAAGACGATGAAATAAAAACACTTCAACTGAAGAACACCAGAATGGTAATCTCACTTGTCGTCTTATTTATCATTATGATAGTCGCATGGGTGAACCTGTTCTTCTTCAAAAGAAAACCCAAGAAGCCTAGTTTGAGCAATGGATAGAACCGAAGCGCGCAACATACTAACTTCCATGACCACCAGTGTGAGCTTATTGCGTCACATGCGCACCATAGAACTGGTGATGGAGGCCTACGCCCGTAAATACAACGAAGATGAGAATGAGTGGGCCATAGCTGGTCTGCTGCACGATGCCGACTATGAGGCCTTCCCTGACCAACATCCGGCCATCATCGTAGAAAAATTAAATGCAATGGGTGAACCCAAAATCGCTCATGCCATCTCGGCCCATTATACAAAATGGAACGTGCCTTATGACACTCTGCTTGACAAAGCCCTGCTGGCCTGCGATGAGTTGACAGGTTTTATTGTGGCCTGTTGCCAGGTAAGGCCGGAAGGCATCAGTACGCTTGAACCCAAATCTGTGATCAAGAAATTGAAAGACAAGGGATTTGCGGCCAAGGTGGAACGGGACGAAGTGTACAAGGGCGTGGAACTGTTGGGGGTTGATCTGAAAGAGCACATCGCCTTCATCATCGATGTACTGAAGCAAAACAAAGAAGAGCTAGGCATCTAAGTTGGCACCTACTGCCTTTTTTAATAAAATTTAACACTTTCTAATTTCACCAATTCGAAGTTTAGACTAACTTTGAGCCACTAAACGAAAGGACTTATGTTTGAGCAAGTAATCGGAGATGGCGCTAACTTATTTATTGGCATTGTGGCTGTACTAATCGGATTTGCTGCCGCCCTCGGGTATGTAGATTTCCAAAAAACGAACAAGAAAGAGAACAATGAGCACTAACAAGTGCCTTAGGTATAATTAAAAAGCCCATCAATTGATGGGCTTTTTTTATGCTTGCTTGTTTTTCTATTCTGATCCTACGTACGGTGACTTGTAAATAGTTTGCCACTCCTCCCACTTGGTTTTCTTGTAGTGGTCGCCTCCAATGAACTGGATGATCTTGTGAAACTCAGGTGCTTTTTGATACCCGGCCAGTGGTTGAATCATTCTGAACTCTTCGTCCAGAAACACTACTGTTGGATAAGAAAGCTGATTATTGAGCAGCGCAGCTGCTAATTGATGATAGCCTTTATTCCCGGAAGGTACAAACTTAAAGGTGGTTCCGTTGAATACCACATCTTCCGTCTGCTCGGCATCAAACTTTACAGGATAAAATTGCTCGTTGAGAATCTTGGCTATTTTTTCTTCGCTGAAAGTATTCTTGTCCATCACTTTGCACCAGCCGCACCAGTCGGTGTACACATCAATAAAAATCTTTCTCTTTTCTGTTTTCGACTTTTCCACTGCCTCTTCAAATGTCATCCATTTTACCGGACTGACTTCTGGGTTGGTCACAGCAACGGTTTGCACCTGTGCCCATGAAATGGAAGACAACAGGGTGACAACAATTACCAATAGGGATGGAAATGATTTTTTCAAACTTGTCATTATTACAAATTTATCAGAAAACAGGGCTTTAGTCAACAAAAGTTCCTTCTTATATATTTCACGCCCTTTTAAACCTTTAATAACAAAACTGTGTCCAATTGTAACCATGGGAGAATTGGGTGGTATTATGTACGCATGACCACCGAAATTGTTCGGATTTGAACATGGTCTGGTGCCGAAGGTTCCAATTTACCGCAATATGGTCGATTTCAACTGTGGCACCCCGTTTGGTACATTTGGTTTAAGGTGAAAATGAAATTCTCAGATAAAGACTTAGTTCTGCTTTTTGGCATCCTGATCGCTGTAATTATAGCGCTCACTACTCTGGTGTACACCGATTGGTCAGAAACACCCCAGAAGGCCGGAGAATTTTCAAAACCCACTACCAGTCTTGACCACCCTTCTGCTCTACTTAGAAAAGCCGTTGACGAAATTAAGGAGCACTCTGTGATCCGATAATCAACCCACCGGATCAACTCCATCTTGCTCTCGGCCAATGTGAAACAAATAGTCTGTTATTGAGGGATGGTTACCCCCTGATCCTCGCGATAAGCGTAGTAGTGCAAAACGTTTTCAATTGCCTTCTTAATGGCTGTATTGATGGGGTAAAATTTTTGGCTTAGTTCCCAGTCGATGGCATACATTTTCATGTAAAAATCGCGCATGAGTGGTGTTGGGCTGCCTGCCAGCGTTTCGGTATAGGCGGTAAGGAAAGCTTCAGGTTGTTCTGTTTTGATTACCTGGCAGCTGATCAGTTCCCGGCTTCCGTATTTGTTCAGCTTGGCGGAGAATCCAAACAAACGGCAAATCATGCCACGGTGAGCGTAGGTGGTGCAGTGTCCTATGCCTGGTTGATTGGAGTCGAGGATGGCACAAAGGGAGTTGCTCAGTGCCGGATTTTCCAGCCACTCCATGGCTTTGCCCTGTTTGTAAAGATGATGGGCGTAAGGAATGAATTCCAGCACGGTGGCCTCAATGTCCGGCTTAAGGCAGCATCGGCCACAGCCGGATTTGCATCCCAGGCCGGTCCTGTGTTTGAATGAGGATATCTCTTCGTCCAGCGTGAGGAATACCTCCTCTACCTCGCGGACCAACTGCTCTATGTTCAATCAGTACGTCAAATAATGCTGCAAAGATATTGCAAAATACCAATCACTTGCATCCGTCAAGCGTCATAACTTTATTATCCCATTTAAACCGACTATTCCTCAGGCTTTGAATAGGTCACAATGTCGATACCTATTCCATTGGGATCTATGATGGCAAAATGCCTATCTCCCCACGGTTCATCCCGAAGTTCAAACGCAATTTTCGCTCCTGCTTTAATGATTCGTTCGTATTCTTTATCTACATCATCAACCTCAATGGTAAGGTACATCCCCTGCCCAGCGAACGGTTTTTGAAAGAGGCTATTTTGTGTTGGATGATTCGGAAGCAAAAAACTCAACTCCGCTTCATGATTGGGGGTGTGTAACAATAGGTAGAACTCATTTTCAAATGTGACTCCAAAATTTAAAACAGACATATAGAATGCCTTTGTCTCCTCTAATTTGGAAGTCACAATTCCTGCATTCATTTTCATAGGTGTTTTCTTTTGTGTGAATCCGTAAACAGAACACAGAGATAAGATGATTGTGATCAGAATTTTTCTCATTGTTCGAATGAATAAGTTATGAAACACTGTAATGCATAGACACTAAACCCGAAGAATAAGCTTTTGAATTCAGGAGCTTTGTCTGAATTCGCCCAGACAACGTGTCAAAAAGAGGTTTGCCTTTGCCTAAAATTATAGGATGTACCGCAAGCAACAACTCATCCACCAATTGATCTTTCATCAGGCTTGCGGTTAGCTCAGCACCTCCAAACAACCAGATGTCTTTTCCTTTGCCCGCTTTGATTTCCTTTACCTGTGCAATCACATCCCCAGCGATCAAGGTATAAGCCGGGTCGGGTGGTAAGGAATTGCTAAACACGAAGCTTTGCTTATTGGCAAACGGATTTTTACCTCCACTTTCCTTTATCATCATGGTATAACTCTTTCTTCCGTAGAAAATCGCATCTACTCGGTTTAAGAAATCGGTCATGCCATAGTCCTGATCGGTAAAGCACCAATCAAATTCTCCGTTGGGTCCTTCGATGAGCCCGTCCAGGCTCATGGCTACATTTAGAATAATTTTTCTCATACATTAAAAGTTAATGGCTAAGCGATGGTTCAAAAGAGAAGAAATTGTAAGTGGCTTCATTGATCATTTTGCTCATTTCAATAATAGCCTCGTCACTTGCCGATTTTTCAAAAGCTTTTTCAAAATCTGATTTTAATCTCCACGATAACACATCAATCCAAACGGAATCATTGACCTTACCAATGCTGCGGTTGAGGAATCCCGGTTGGGCGCTCAGAAAGTTCTCAACTTCTTTATTCACGGAAATAAATGCTTCCGGTTGAGTCCCTGCTACAAGCTGAAAAGTGACAATTTCGTAATGCCCGGGGGCACTAGCTTTGTCAGTTGCACAGGAAATCAAACTCATTACTGCCACAATGGCCATTGCCTTTGCTCTTATATTGTACATAGCGAATTAAATTTTGTGCAAAAAAAGCTGGCCCTGGTGACAACCCTATGTCAGTGACCTTTTTGAAAATGAAAATTATTTTAGACTAAGCTCGTTTATGCGGGAATGATGGGTAAAAAGCTCCTCGGTTCTTTTGGCCATAAGGGCTTTCAGTTCTTCAGGTTCTTCTATTTCTACACTGGTACCATAAGGGAGCAACCATCGTACGGTTAGCTCGAGGTTATCCATCAGGTATTCTATTTGCATGCGACTGCCCAAATCTTTTTCATTGATAGCCCCATAGAAGGGCCTGGCCGGAAGCATCGATTTATCGAAGGACAGCTTTATTTTGATCAACCCTTCGTGCTCTTCCTGGAAGCTCTTAAAATATTCCTGTAAGGAAAGTAAGTTGGCCCCATCGAAGTGTGACCCTGCTGGTTTTAACTCTTTGATCTGATCGGACCTGAAATCCCTATAACCTTTCCGCAGTCGGCACCAGGCAATCAGGTGCCAGGCACCAGAGTAGAAAAATAATCCAATGGGTTCTACTTCTCTCTGTGTTGTCTCATTTTTCGAGCTGCAATACACGAGTTTCAAAACTTCCTTGTTGGCCACCGCTTTTTGAATATCGGTAATGAAATGATTGGGCAACTCAGGGTTCCTTCTCCATGGATTGTAGTGTACTTCCATCACCGAATTCAGGTTTTCCAAATGATCCTTTTCGGCTTCCTTCAGCACCGCTTTGATCTTGTTCATGGCGGATTCGTAAGCCTTACGCACCGACTTATCCGTCATTTTTTCCACCAGCTTTCCCGCCAGCAACATCGATCCCGCCTCCTCCTGGTTGAACATAACAGGAGGGAGATGATAGCCAGCTACAATAAAGTATCCCTTGCCCGCCTCTGAACCAATGGGAACGCCCGCTTCCATCAGGGCTTTTACATCTCTGTACACGGTACGCAGTGAGATTTCGAACCGATCTGCCACCTCTTCAGCCCTGACAATCCGTTTGGTTTGAAGTTGAATGAGTATGGCGGTGAGCCTGTCGATGCGATTCATAAAACTTTAGGAATTGAATATGCAATTTAAGAGATAGGAATCATTTAGGAAATAACCCTCACTTCGCTTTGCCTATTCGCAAGACGGATTGCTTTTCAAGACTTCTTTAAAGATCTATTGTGCCTTTCGCCAACTCAAACCAATACCACCCACTACCACCAGCAACAGCAACCATGATGATGCCATGGTGATCTTGTTGCCCACCAGATAAGGCTTAGGTTCGAATTTGAATTCAATCTGATGATTACCTGCTGGAACTTCCAATGCACGCAACACATAGTTGGCACGTACAATAGGCACTTCCTTTCCGTCAATAGAAGCATGCCATCCTTCAGGATAATAGATCTCGGAGAACACTGCCAAACCAGCAACAGATGAAGATGACTCATACTTGATATGTGATGGCGTCATCTCTTTCAATTCAATGTGGCTAGCACTGTCCAATTGCGGTGCCTGCACCTGAAACTTCGAGTTGTCGATTACAGCGGTTGTCCTTGTGTTGATCTCACATACCCTGGCCAATTCTTCAGAAGGTGAATTAACGGTGATTACCTCCCCAACAAACCAGGCATTGCCATTCGCTTCTGCATTAGGGATAATATTATTTTTATCTGGCCCAAATACAATGTACCTGGTGTTGAGCATGTTCAGAACACCATAGTTGGCTAACTGCAGATTGCCAGCCTGCGCATCGGTAATGAATTCGTTGGTCTCGTTGGCCAAACACGAATCGTACAGCTCCTGATAGCGTCTGATCTTGGCGCCATGATAACCCCCCAGCGAATTATGATAATAAGAGGTGCGCCCGTCAATACTGAATGTCTCCTGCAAATTATAAACCCTGAACACCCCTTTGTCTTTGCGTATCTCCTCATCAGCGGCAGTGGCCACAAAATTGTTGGTTCTCTTGCGCTGATAATTTTCTGCTGTAAAATATCTTTTGTCCACCATAGACAAATCAATGGCCACCATAAAAATGAGGAAGGCGTAGAATCCAAATTCAGAAATTCGTTTTCTTACATCAAAGAATAAAAGAATGGCTATGCCAAAAATAAATGCAAATGATCGCAATGCATCCGATCGCAGCAATGCCTTTCTATCTGCTGTGAGGGCATTGAGAAACCATGCTGGCAACTGAGACTCACCCTCTCTCATAAAGGAAGCCATCCCTGCCAGTATCGCTATCAAAAGACAAAGACCTCCTGTTAGCGAAAAGGCAATAATCAGTTTTTTCTTAGTCTCTTTGTTTAAACCCTTTTCAAAGAACTTCTCCAGCCCCAGCATACCGAGCAAAGGCATGGCAAACAAGAGTATTACGATGGCAAATGTGACCGACCGAAATTTATTATAACCAGGCAGGTAATCGAAAATAAAGTAGTTGAACGAAGCAAAGTTGCTTCCCCAGCTAAACATAATTCCCAATGCACTGGCCGTTACCAGCCACCACACGTATTTCTTTTCTGCGAATACAATTCCCAATACAAAAAGAAAACAAATGATAGCTCCTCCATAGTAGGGTGCAGTATAAGATTGCGGTCCCCAATAAGCAGAAGTATAACGCGCCAACTGATTTACCAAATTGTTGTCGTTGCTTTGCATCAATGCCTTGTAGGTTGCGCTTTGTTCATCCTGTATCAGATAATTGCCGCTGCTGCCACCATAAAAATTAGGTATTATCATGGTCATGGTCTCCAGCATACCACTGCTGTAAGCAAATGCGTAATCTCTACTGAGTCCGCTTGACTCTGATTTGGAGGTAAGTTCTGATTTACCACGAATGGAATATTGGCTGTACTCTGCGATGGCCCACAGCGGTCCAATAAAAGTACCTATGGCCAGGATTGCAGCCGGAATGAGGATACCAAGGCTTTTGAAGAAGGGTACCAGTGCTTTTTCCCGCACCGCAATCACCAAATGGACAAGGCCATAAATCAATACAATCAAAAGCAGGTAATAGGTAATCTGCAAGTGATTTTCACGTAAGTGCAATGCAAGACCAAGTGAAGTAACTGCAAATCCCAAAATTCTTTTGTTGGAGAAGGCCAGATGAATGCCCGCCATCACCAAGGGCATAAAGGCGATGGACCCTATTCGTCCGTTGTGGCCTGCGGCCATACCTATGATCATGTAGGAAGACAACCCAAATGCCAGTGCTCCTGCTATGGCAAGCATGGGGCGTACCCTAAAGGCGAGCAACAATATATAATAACTAAGAAATGCCCAATAAATATTTACCACCGGATGTGGCAAACCCAAAGCGAACACTTTTTTTATCCCTACCAATACCCCATTGCTCCATTCTGTATTCACCAGGTAGGCGGGCATCCCACTGAACATAGAAGGTACCCATAGCCCCTCTTCTCCTGTCGCCTCCCGATAATCCCTTAGCGATTTGGATGACGCTTCCCATTGCTGAATATCTCCCTGGCTGATGGTTTTGTTGTCAAAAAAAACAGGGTTAAAAAAAAACACTGTTACCAAAAGGAAGACCAACACCGCGATAAGGTGTGGCAGTACCTGTTCTTTGAAATTAATTTTACTCATGTAAAAGAGTTAGGCCTGCAAATTATAAAATTTAAGTGCAAGGAAGGCCTCGTTGCCAATGAAGTTGACCGGATTATGCAACAAGTTAAAATATCAACATGGCATATCCTTTCAATTGGTAGGTGGTCATGGTGGTAAGCATGGACGATGCTACTTTAATGCCTGGCACCATCTTGTCTTTGTCAATATCGCGGGCTACTAACGATTGTCCACACACTACGATTTTTACGCCCGCATCCATCAGCTCTCTGTAAATGCCCAGGTTAGGGTTGTCTACACCATATTTCTTTTTGTACTCTTCGTTGTTTTTCACTGTGAAAGCCGCACCTCCGTGGATGGCCAGCACTACATGTAATTTTTCCTTGGGTACTCCTGCCATGGCATGCAAATTCAACATACGCGCCACATTATTGAGGGCCCAATTCACATCCTCAGGTTTTTCACTGGCACGCACTACCTCCACGGCAATTTTATAATCCAACGTGGGATCAATTTTCTCATCTGCATAGGGAAGATCATAAATGCCACCATAGTTTTTGATAATGGGGTTAACCATCGTTTGACTGTAGCCTGTTACCATAACAGAGAAAAAAGCAATTGTAAAAAAGGTTTTCATTAAGAAATCGTTTGGTTATTGATACAAGGTATGAAAGCTAATAAATGTTTTTCCATGGGTTGGGATGAGTAGCCACCTCTTATCCACCAATGGTTGACATGGATTCTGAAACGCCTGCACCCGATCTTCTGGCTCGCTCTGCTTCAAAACCATCCTTGGCCCTGTTGCGGAATGCCTTGGAAAGCGTTTCTTTTATCTGAGTGTCAGAAGCCTGTGATCGCATCAGGTCGCGAATGCTGAGAACGCCATCATCGTAAAGGCAAGTTTTGAGGGTACCCTGTGCTGTAATGCGGATGCGGTTGCAGGTGCCACAAAAGGTGCGGCTAAACGCAGCAATAACACCGATGTTGCCAAGATGTCCCGGAATTGAATAATTGTAGGACGTTGAATGAGGCTCATCCTTTATTTTGACCATGTTGGGGTAAGCACCCTGGATGTGATCGATAATTTTTTTGTGCGTCCAGTTTAAGATAGGGTAATGACTGCCTTCACCGTTGAAAGGCATTTCCTCAATAAACCTGACCGACACAGGTTTGTCTTTTGTGAAGTCAACAAGCGCAAGAATGTCGTCAGTATTTTTTCCCTCCATTACCACTGCATTGATCTTCACTTCAATGTTTTCTTTCAGCAACAAATTCAATGTGTCCATCACGTTATCAAACTCATCTCTTCTCGTAATGATTTTGAACCGTTCTCTGTCGAGGGTATCCAGACTTAAGTTGACTGACTTTACACCAGCTTGTTTTAACTGTTGCACGTAGGGGCCAGTGAGCACACCATTGGTGGTCAGGTGCAGGCTGTCGATACCTTGAATGGCGGAGATGGAATTAACCAACTCCATGAAATCCTTCCTTACAAATGGTTCTCCCCCTGTAAACCGCACTTTGGAAATACCCATCGCGGCCAGTAAGGTCACCAGCCTTTCAATTTCTTCAAAAGTCAACAAATCCTTTTTGGGCATGTACTGAATGCCTTCTTCTGGCATACAGTAAAAGCACCGCAGATTACACCGATCTGTAACTGCTATTCTGACATAATTTATTTCCCGACCGTGATTGTCGTAAAGCATTTTTAGCACATTCAAATTCTTGTTCTTACTCAAAGACCTCAATTCATATCCAGCCCATGGTATGACCCTCCCCTTAAACACAGGAAGATCAATAAATCTTCATTAATTCCCTTCAACAATAAACAAAATGGGAACATTTTCCACTGTTTAACGGTAAACAGGTTGGTAATTGCATCTAATTTAACAATTTCGGCACTTTAATGACGTATGAAATACACACTAAAAACATTTGGTATCACCAGGGATATCCTAGGAGGAAGAGAAGTTGACTTTGAAATGGATGGTATGAAGGTGAGTGAATTGAAAAGTGAATTGGCCGCGCGCTTTCCAGAGATGAAATCATTGAACTCACTGCTCATCGCAGTGAACAATCAATATGCTGCAGATGATTTAATACTGGCAGAAACCGATGAAATCGCCCTCATTCCGCCTGTAAGTGGGGGCTGATTTAAGGTTGTATAATTGGTGGAAATATCATTTGATGTAAATGGCACAAGTGTTATATTCAATCATCAGTTTTATTGTTTCATCCAACCCGTAAAGTCATGATAAAAATAACAGAGAAAGCCATCGATGTTCAGAAAGTCATCGAAACGGCCTCTAGCTTAAGTGCAGGGGCCGTTAATGTTTTTGTAGGTACAGTGAGAAACAAATCCCATGACAAAAATGTGGTTTGGCTGGAGTATGAAGCCTATGAGGCAATGGCTGTTGCAGAAATACGCAAAATCATTGATGAGGCGGCACATAAGTGGGATCTGCTGGGATGGGCTGTAAGTCACAGAATTGGCACACTTAAGCCCGGGGAAGTGGCGGTGGTTGTGGCTGTGTCTTCACCACACCGCAAAGCATCCTTTGAAGCTTGTCAGTTTATTATTGACAACGTCAAAGCAAAAGCACCCATCTGGAAAAAAGAGGTATTTGAAGATGGTGGAGAATGGGTAGATGCTCGCCCCATCAGCGCTTCCATGAACAACTGATTTTTTTGCAATCGGTTGATTACAGTTGATTCATCAAAACAATTCCCATGATGACAACTGAAACTGCTATCAAAAAACCGATAGAGAATACAATTGCTAAATCTCGATTGATCGGATTGTAGTGGTGTGATGTTTTTTGTGCTGTATTCATAAACCCAACTATTTAGTTTAACAATACTTTAAAGCTAAAGACGACATCTATTCAATGCTTTGTGTTTTTATAGTCAGCATCGAGAATGTACTATTTCAAGGCACTTTTTTATGAAATAGTTCCTGTTATTGTGCGTGTTCACTATCACCCCAGTGCTAATTGGCACCCTAGTGAATTGATCAATCTCTGATCTATAGGAAGTTAGCCAAAGGCACTAAAAGCAATTAATTGAATGCCAATTTTTTGGAAGATTAATAATCCAAACGGGCGTTAGACATGATTTGGCCCTGTTCGGCCTGTAAGGTTTTGTGGTTAACCTATCTTTAATTCCTATTTCTTTCTCAAGCCCTGCAGGGAATCAAATTCTTCGGGGGTATTGATGCTTTTAAGGAGGTTGACGTCAGGGATACGCAGCAAATTAATATCAGCGGAAATTAAGAATTCCCGGGGGCTGGTTTTTCCTTCATCATAAAAAGCCCTGAGCAAATGTGCTGCCTTGGGTTCCCACAGGGTGAGTAATGGTTCTGGGTTTTTTCCATCGGAATCATAAAAGCAAGTGGCTACTTTCTCTATGTCCCTGTGGGCAATTAAAAGTTGAATGGTTTGATCGTTGACCAGGGGCATATCTATGGGCATAGTAATCCAGGCCACACCTTCGTGTTGTTGAAAGGCGCTTAATATTCCGTTGAGCGGCCCTTTGATTGAGAAAGCATCTTTAATTGGATTCGTTACCAATTCGTTAGGCTTTGAATGCCCAACAGAGGTGAATACTTTCTTGCAAAACCTGCTCAATAACTGAAAAACATGGTCGCGCTGAGGCAACCCATGATAGGATAGCAGGGCCTTGTCTCTCCCCATACGGGTACTTTGACCTCCTGCCAACACCAATCCATACAGCGTTGGTTTTGTCATTTTCTTTTAAAGTCCTTTTTGCCCCCGCTCTTTTCCATCAGCTTTATTTCTTCTATTACAATTTCATGAGACAAAGCCTTGCACATATCATAGATGGTCAGAGCAGCAACCGAAGCTGCTGTTAACGCCTCCATTTCCACACCCGTTTTCGAAGTGATGGTAGCCGAAGTATCAATTACGATCTTTCCATCTTTCATCCTGATCACTACCTGGCAGTCTTCCAATCCTATTGGGTGGCAAAGTGGTATTAAACTGGAAGTTTGTTTGGCACCCATCACTCCTGCAATAATTGCAGTTTGAAATACAGGGCCTTTTTTTGTCATTATCTCTCCATCCTTGATCACACTTGCTATTTCTGGTCCCACGTTAACCACTGCGCGTGCTTTGGCAATGCGTTTCGTTACTTTCTTTTCAGAAACATCCACCATCATTGGATCGCCTGTTGCACTGATATGTGTGAGTTTGGACTTCATAATTATTAACTTTAAAAGTTGGACACTGATAATCTCAAAGTTATAAATAATCATGGTAAGCGTTTCTGAAGCCACCTCCATTATTGCCGCACATCTGTTCGCTCCCCAAGCTGAAAGTATACGTATTTCAGAAGCCCACAATAAAGTGCTGGCAGCACCCCTCTACGCAGATCGCGACTTTCCACCTTTTAACAGAGTTGCGATGGATGGAATTGCCATTCAATTCGATCAGTTGAAGAAAGGTCAAACCACATTTGAAATTGAAGACGTAGCCGCAGCGGGGGTGCCGCAAAAATCGCTGCAGGAAAAGACGCATTGTATGGAGGTGATGACAGGCGCTCCACTTCCTGAAAATACCGATACTGTCATTCGATATGAAGATCTTGAAATAAAAGAAAAGCGCGCCACCCTCCTCACTACAGCCATTGATGCCCAGCAAAATGTGCACACTCAAGGCCAGGACGCAAAACAAAATCAATTGTTGCTGCAGCCAGGAGCACAACTGTCGGCTGCAGAAATTGCATTGATTGCCTCAGTGGGCCTGACACATGTGTCAGTGAAATCAACTCCTCGCACCGCCATCTTATCTACAGGTGATGAATTAGTAGACATTGGAAGCATTCCACAAGCCCATCAAATCAGAAGATCCAATAGTTACGCGTTGGAGGCTGGACTCCTCTCGATGGGTTGCCGCTCTCAGCTTTTTCACCTGCGTGACGAAAAAGAAATAATCAAAAAAGAATTGTCTCAGCTGTTAAATGATCACGATCTAATCATTCTTTCAGGAGGTGTGTCTAAGGGAAAATTTGATTACATCCCTGAAGTGCTGGAGGAGCTGGGAGTAAAAAAACATTTTCATCGGGTAAACCAAAGACCTGGTAAACCATTTTGGTTTGGTAGTGTGGGAAACAAAACTGTTTTTGCACTTCCTGGTAACCCTGTCTCAACCTACTTATGTTTTTATCGCTATATCAAACCATGGTTGCTGAAGAGTTGGGGTTTGGAAGAAAAAACTGAATACGCTTTTTTAGGAAGTGACTTTCAGTTCACACCTAACCTTACCTATTTTTTACAGGTGCGTATGGTAAATGAGAAAGGCAAACAAATGGCCTACCCTGTTCCCGGAGGCGGATCTGGTGATTTTGCCAATCTGAAAGAGGTGAATGCATTTTTGGAATTACCGGAAGGAAAAGACACTTTTCAAAAGGGCGAAGTCTATCCCCTTTTTTATTTCCGATCGCGGTGAAAATTCTCATCGCACCTGACAAGTTCAAAGGCTCGCTTAGCGCCAACCAGTTTTGCGAGATCGCTAAAAGTGCGCTTCTAGATAATCATCCCCGCTTTCATGTTACTACTATTCCAATAGCCGATGGTGGTGAGGGCACTTGTCAGCTGCTCACGCAGCTCAGCCGTGGTGAACATGTCTCCGTTAAAGTGTTTGATCCATTGATGAGAGAGATTGAATCCGGTTATGGCATTTCCGGTAACACCGCCTTTATTGAAATGGCCCTGGCATCAGGACTTGAGTTGTTAAAACCTACTGAAAGAAATTGCAGTATCACTTCCACATATGGAACAGGTCAACTGATCAAGCATGCGTTGGATGCAGGCATCAGCAATATTGTACTTGGTATTGGAGGCAGTGCCACCAATGATGCAGGCACTGGAATGGCCAAAGCATTAGGATATCGCCTCCTCTCAATTACAGGATCTGATTTGGAAGGTATTGGTGCCAATCTGATTCATCTGGATCAGATTGATTCCACTGCATCTCATTCAGGGATTAAGAAGACTCACTTCACAACATTATGTGATGTTACCAATCCATTGCATGGACAAAACGGAGCCGCTTATGTTTTTGCAAAACAAAAAGGAGCCACCGATGAAGAAATAAAACTACTGGACAAAGGCCTTAAACATTTTGAAAAGCTGGCTTTGCAAATGGGCTGTGATTTGCGATTTCGGGGTGCCGGGGCAGCAGGAGGATTGGGAGCAGGAACCAAACTATTTCTTAATGCAACCATTCAGCGCGGAATTGATTTCATCATTGACTTCACCCGCCTTGAAACAAAAATTCAGGAGTCAGATCTTGTAATTACAGGTGAAGGTAAACTGGATAAACAAACCTTATCGGGCAAGGCAGTAAGCGGTGTTGCCGCACTGGCCAAAAAGCATGGAAAGCATTTAATCGTGGTTTGCGGTGCTTGCTACCTGTCCGTTGAGCAAACCAAAGCAATGGGAATCTCTCAGGTAATCGTATTACAGGAGGATGCTCAATCCAAAATGCAAGCCATGCTAAATGCCGCTGATGCACTAAAAAATAAAATCGCTCAACTCAAACTCGGCTAACCCGGATTAGGTGGTGGTTCAGTTCACGTTTGAATTTGGTTCCCCTGCTACAAGGCCTTAAATTTGCCCCTCAAATTTGAAATACAGACATGTTCGATAGTTTAAGTCTCAAACTGGAAAAGGCCTTCCAAACCCTGAAAGGGCAAGGTAGAATCACCGAAATCAACGTTGCCAGTACCGTCAAAGAAATCAGAAAGGCACTTATTGATGCGGACGTTAACTATAAAGTAGCCAAAGAAGTTACAGACGACATCAAAGCCAAGGCCATGGGCATGGACGTGCTGACGGCAGTTTCCCCCAGCCAATTGTTGGTAAAAGTGACAAACGATGAGCTTACCGCCCTCATGGGAGGACAAAGTGAAGACCTTAAGCTCAGTGGATCACCAGCAGTAATACTCATTGCGGGTTTGCAGGGATCAGGTAAAACTACTTTCTCCGGAAAGCTAGCTAATTACCTGAAACGCCAGGGCAAACAAGTGATGCTGGCAGCCTGTGATATTTATCGTCCGGCCGCGATTGATCAATTGAAAGTATTGGGCGAACAGATAGGAGTAGAGGTTTATGCTGAACCTGATAATAAAGATGCAGTTAAAATAGCGAAAGCGGCCATCGATCACGCCAAGAAAAATGGCATCGGCATATTGATAGTGGATACTGCCGGACGTTTGGCAGTAGACGAAGCCATGATGAATGAAATCGCTGACCTTAAAAAGGCACTTAACCCAGCTGAAACGCTTTTTGTGGTCGACTCCATGACAGGTCAGGATGCGGTTAACACAGCCAAAACGTTTAATGAGCGACTCGATTTCAACGGGGTAGTGTTGACCAAATTGGATGGTGACACACGTGGTGGTGCTGCTTTGTCTATTCGCAAAGTGGTGGACAAGCCCATTAAATTCATCAGTTCAGGTGAAAAAATGGAGGCCATTGATCGCTTCTACCCCGACCGTATGGCGGGAAGGATTCTGGGCATGGGTGATGTGGTGGGTCTTGTGGAAAAGGCACAACAAAACTTTGATGAACAAGAGGCGCAACGCCTCAATAAGAAATTCCGAAAAAATCAATTCGATTTTAATGACTTCCTTTCTCAGTTGGAGCAAATCAAAAAAATGGGAGACATGAAGAGTCTGATGGGAATGATACCGGGCATGGGCAAGGCGTTGAAAGATGTGGACATTGATGACAATTCTTTCAAACCAATTGAAGCCATCATTCGATCCATGACCATTGAAGAGCGAGAAAATCCGGATAAGATTAATCCAAGCAGGAAGAATCGCATTGCAAAAGGTAGCGGAAACAGCGTGCAGCAGGTGAATCAATTATTGAAGCAATTTGAGCAAATGCGAAAAATGATGAAGACCATGAATAAGATGGGAGGTGGTAAGAGGGCCCTTTCAGCACTCAATCCTTTTGGCAAATAGCCGACATTAGTGAATTTTAATCAAGAAAATTCATAAAAAAGTAAACCAACTGAAGCTCATCATCGTTTATCATTGTAGTTTACAGGTATAAATTCAATTTTAAAGTAAAAGTGCCCTTTAAAGGGCACTTTTGCATAGTAACTAAACGCGAACCAAACTCAATTAATATGATTCGAATCAATGTTCTTTTATTATTCATGGCTTTAGTAGCTACAAGTGCAATGGCACAAAAACCAATGCCAAGTCCTCCGGATAAAGCCGAAGGGAAAATTGACGGCATCACAGTCACTGTAGATTATCATCAACCATCAGCCAAAGGCAGAAAAATTATGGGAGGGCTGGTACCTTACGGAGAAGTTTGGAGAACGGGTGCCAATGCAACCACCTCCATCGAGTTCAGTGCTGATGCCAAAATTGAAGGCAAAGCTATTGCGAAGGGTAAATATGCTTTATTCACTATCCCTGGTGAAAACGAATGGACCATCATCATCAATAAAAGCATTAAATGGGGTTCATCCAGCTACAGCGAGGGAGAAGATGTACTAAGAGTAAAAGTGAAGCCTTCCAAGACGGATAGCTTTGTAGAAACTTTCAATATTGCTGTAGTAGGCAGCAAGGTGGTAATGAAATGGGAAAACACGCAAGTGGCATTTAATATTTCTAAATAAATATTACGCTCCTTTAAATAAAAATAAAGCCCCTTTCCGGGGCTTTATTTTTTTTACCCTATTTTGAGCTCTTCAAGCTATTACGTTTATTACTGTAGTATTTTACCCAACTTTCATTTTGCTTCATCATGGATATTTTAGGACGATCGGATCGCGTAGATTTACCTGGACTGGGACTAACGGACATTCACGCGAAAATAGATACAGGCGCTTACACAAGCAGTCTTCACTGTTCCAGGGCTGAAATAATTGATGGAAAGCTGGAATTTGTATTATTAGATGAAGAGCATCCGGAATTTACCGGAATGAAGTTTACCTTTGAGGAATATGATCAAAGAGAAATCAAAAATTCATTTGGTGAGGCAGAGTTAAGGTTCATTATCAAAACCACAGTAAAGATTCACAACAGAACTTTTAAAACTCAGTTTTCATTGAGCGATCGCGATAACATGAAGTTTCCGATACTGCTGGGCAGGCGAGTCTTGAAGAACCGATTTTTAATTGACGTATCAAAAACCGATGTTTCGTTTAAACATAAAAATGAAGCTTCCTAGTATCCATTTTCTAAATAGTAATTCATGAATATCGCAATACTATCACGCAACCCCCGGCTCTACAGCACAAGAAGGCTGAAAGAGGCAGGAGAAAAGCGGGGACACAATGTTGAAATCATTGACCACATGAAATGTGTGTTGCTGATAGAGAAGAAAAACCCAATGGTATGGTACAATGGAAGAAAGTTGGACTATTTCGATGCCATCATTCCCAGAATTGGTGCTTCTGTTACCTTTTACGGTGCAGCCGTTGTGCGTCAATTTGAAATGATGAAGGTTTTTACTTCTACTGAGTCGCAGGCATTGATTCGTTCCCGAGATAAGCTTCGCAGCTTACAAATTCTTTCACGTGCAGGACTCGGATTGCCCAAAACCATTTTTATGGATTACTCCAAAGACACCGAAGGAGTAATTGAGGCTGTAGGAGGTGCTCCAGTTGTGATTAAGTTGCTCGAAGGAACCCAGGGACTTGGTGTGGTGCTGGCCGAAAATAAAAATGCTGCCAAGTCAGTAATCGAAGCTTTTCACGGAGTGAAGGCGAGGATTATTGTACAAGAATTTATTAAAGAATCGAAAGGTTCAGACATACGCGCTTTTATCATCGATGGCGAAGTGGTGGGCGCTATGAAAAGAACAGGTAAAGAGGGTGAGTTTAGATCCAATCTTCACAGAGGAGGTAGCTCGCAAGTGATCAAACTCAGCAGAGCCGAAAAAAGTACCGCCATCACGGCTGCTAAAAAAATGGGGCTTGGTGTGGCTGGTGTAGACATGTTGCTCTCCAAAAGAGGGCCCTTGATTATTGAAGTCAACTCATCACCTGGATTGGAAGGCATTGAAGGTGCGACACAAGTGGATATAGCGGGGAAAATCTATCAATACCTTGAAAAGAATGCTGGAAAAAACAAAATTCAAAAAGATAAGATCAACGCGTAAATAACTTTTAATAGAGCAAACAAGGCCAGTCCCTATTTTTATGAAAGTAGTAAAAATTGCCGGCCAGGAAATAAAGCCTGGTGAGTCCAAAGAGATCAACATTAAAATAGCCAGGCTCCCCTCCCACACTCAAATCGACACTCCTATTTTTATTCACCGCGCGCTGGAAGACGGCCCCGTGCTGGCACTGATGGCTGGTATGCATGGCGATGAAATCAATGGCGTTGAAATCGTAAGAAGAATGTTGGATACTGATTTGAACAGGGCGAAGCGGGGCACTGTTGTTTGTATGCCCATCGTAAACGTATATGGTTTTCTAAATTATTCAAGAGAAGTCCCAGATGGAAAAGACATTAACCGGTCTTTTCCTGGCAACAAGTCAGGTTCGCTGGCAAGTCGTGTAGCCTACCACCTCATGAAAGAAGTCATTCCCTTCATAGATTATGGTATCGATTTTCACACCGGTGGATCGGCACGCACCAATTATCCGCAAGTACGTTGTGTGATGTCCAATGAAAAAAATGCAGAGCTTGCGGCTGCATTCAATGCGCCTTTTACCATCGACTCCCCTTTCCGGCCGAAATCACTGCGACAAGCCGCTGCAAAAAAAGGGAAAAACATTATCGTTTATGAAGGTGGTGAATCCCTTCGCTTCGATACACATGCCATTGAAGCCGGACTTGCCGGTGCATTGCGCCTGATGAAACATTTAAACATGATCGATTGGGCGCCTGAAGCCAATGAAGAGAACAGAATCATTTGGAATTCTACATGGGTACGTGCCAGAACAGCAGGTTTGTTTCAGGCCAATATCAGGTGTGGGCAAATGGTAGAGAAAAATCAGTGGCTGGGTACGATCACAGATCCATTTGGTGATTTCAAAGAGCAAATTAAAGCCCCAACTACCGGTTATGTTGTGGGATTGAACAATGCCCCGGTCATCAACGCGGGTGATGCATTGCTTCACATCGGACTGGACGATTCCTGTCGGATCCGATGAACAAAAACTTGATCAAAAATCAGGACAGGGTATTACCAACTTGTCTTTAGGTGGCTTTCGTGGATCTCGCGTAGACCAGGAGTACACTAAACTGAATTCATGGGCACCCCCACTGCCAGAACCCAATTTGGAAATGGTATAGTCATAGCTATAGCCAATATTCAAAATGTCTTTTGCTCCTTTCTTGGTAAAACCAAGTAGCAATACGATGGATTCGTTGTTGGCAAATTCATTCACCTTTTTGAAAGGCACACCCCTGTACCACAGGCCAACAATAAGTGGTTCCAGGGTGAGGTAGGCTCCAATGTCCATTTGATCAAATTCTCCCTGATGTCTGTATTGCAAAGCGGGCGCAATGCTTCTTTCAGAAGGTCTTGAATAGATGCCTGAACCAACTACACCAGGACGAAAGTGAAATTTTATTCCCGTATGCACTGAAGTTTTCATAGGGAGCTTACTTTGTTCACCAACCAACGATTGATTGGGTTGTGTGATGTGATGCGCTGCAACCCCTAGCCATGCTCGTGGTGTATAGAATAATCCTCCAAAAGAAAGATCCGGAAAAAATTTATTGCCTCCGCTCAATGCCTCCGCAGAAGTAGGGTTGATTATATCGCCAGTGGCAGGATCAAACTGATCACCAAAAGTTAGTTTATCAAAATTGATAGAGCGATTGTAAAGTGCTACTTGCACTCCCGGCCTGAATGAGAGCCCTTCAGTTAAACTGATGTCATAAGAATACTGGGCTGCGAGGCTTATTGATTGCAAACCAAGTATACCTTCTCTGTCACGAGTCAGCATTACACCCACGCCACTGTTTTTGTCTTCAATGTAAGTATCAAAAAAAGCGGAAATAGTAGTAAAGTTGGCATCGATGGCCGGCCACTGATTTCTGTAATTAATACCAAACCTGGCCTGGTTGGTAGAACCTGCAAAAGCCGGATTCAAATAAAGAGGCGCAGCATAAAACTGAGAATATTGTGGATCCTGAGCAGTTACCGATTTGTGCATCAGCAGGATACACCCAATAATGAGGGACAACTTGTACAACAACTTGGGGGATTTAAATCTCTCCATTAAAGCAAATTAAAACGTTTATCCCTATTAATAAAAATGCGAGTGGCCAACAAACGCTAAGCTTACGGCTACTTAACGATTTTTTCAGTCAAAATGTATACTTTAGCATACGTTAGGCGTTTTAAATTTTGGGTAGAAAGATTGAAAGATTAGGTTGAAAGCGTAACGCAAAATATGAACTTTAGAATTCTGGGTGTGTCTGTTAATAAAATCCTTTTTATATTTATATTCTGTTCCGTTTCCTCAGCTTTTGCTCAGGATTTGAGGAGGAATAACTGGTACTTTGGCAACTCCACCAATGGTATCCGTTTTAATCGTGCGGATAACACTGCCAGCAGTGTTACGGGTCAAGCTACACCCTTTGGTACCGGTGGCAGTGCAGTAGCCACCGATCCCGGCAATGCGAATCTCTTGTTTTATTCAGATGGCGCCAACATTTACGATGCCTGCCACGGCATCATGCCTAATGGTGGTGGTATTACGGCCAATAGCGCTGCCAACCAACCAACCGCTGTAACCACAGTACCTGGCCAGACCAAAAAATATTTTTTGTTTACCAATACAGCCAGCTTTACAACCGGTGGTACTATCAGCCGAAGTGTCATAGACATGAACCTTTTTGGCAATGCACTTTTTCCCTCTCCTGCCCTTGGGGATGTAGAATCCAAAAATGCAGCCATCCCTGGGTTGACTAACCGTTCGGAAGGAATGATTGTTGTCCCTCACAACAACGGAACCGATTACTGGTTGATCACACATGAAGTAAATACACAGAATTATTCTGCTACACTAATAAATGCCGGCAGTTATACTGGTACTTTCAACACCACCACTACTACCGGAGTGGGCTTACCCATTACCGTTGCCAACTTTGCCTACAATGCTTCGCTTGGAAAGGTTGCCGTTTCTCCACAAGGCCCAAGCACAGATGCCCTTATTTTAAATTTCGATAATACTGCAGGTACTTTTTCATTTGATCGTTACATCTTCAATACCGGGTTGCCCACTGCAGGCAATCAATCCATCTATGACATCGAATGGAGCACTTCAGGTCAATACCTCTACCTATCTCGCCATGGTGAAGCCGGTGTAAATGCAGACCTATTGCAATACGATTACAATAACACCGCAATCACCCTTGCTTCAGTTTTACCTTCACCCATTTTCAGAAGCTACGGGATTCAATACGCTCCAGATAGCGCCATTTATCATTTGTATCAGGCCACGAACGGAGGACCTTTTTTGGTAGGAAAATTCATAGACATTGATTCAGTAGCCAGCAAAGTCGTTTATAATGCCACACCTTTTGGATCCAATAATCTTAATGGCACTCAGTTTCCTTCCTTTTTACCCAAAGAGAACATTACTATAAATGTCAGCTTTACATCCATTGGAACTTGCCAATACGCACCAACCACTTTTTTCAGTGTAGTAACACCCGCTGCTGATAGCTTGATCTGGAATTTTGGAGATGGTGCTGGCACCGGTCGGGGAGCAAGTCCCATATATACTTATCAAACTGCCAGTACCTTTAATGTAAGTCTCACCGCCTTTTATCAGGGTCAGACTCAGGCTGTAACGCAACCTGTTACTATCACTGCTCAACCCTTACAATTGCAATTGGTGCAGGATACCACTGCTTGTCGTAGTGAATTTCCTCCTCCACGCGGAACCGCTTCACCTACTTTGTTTCAAGTAACCGCTCAGGTAACAGGGGGGACACCTGCTTCTGCCATTTGGTCCAATGGAGATACAGGGTTAACGCTCACACCCGACTCAGCAGGTTATTACTATGTGGTAGTAACGGATGTTTCCGGCTGCTCTGTTTATGCTGGGGTAAACGTAAAGGAATACGGTCTTCAAGATCAACGCGCCAATGTTTGGTATTTTGGCAATCGGGCAGGTATTGATTTCAATACCTTACCAGCAGCGCCACTCCCTTTGGACGACAGTGCTATGGACGCCCCTGAGGGAACTTCCACCATTTCAGACCGCAATGGCAAGGTGATCTTCTACACCGATGGCGATAAAGTTTATGACAGGACCCATACAGAAATTGCTTCAGGAATTGGTGGCGACCCACTTTCTGCACAAGCTGCACTTATTGTACCTGTGCCAGGAGATGAAACACTATACTACATCTTTACAACACAAGCCATTGATGGTACCTCCGCCAACGAACTTCGTTATTCATTGTTTGACATTAAGCCCAATGGCGGGTTGGGTGCTGTAACACAACAGAACGTATTGTTATTTGCTAAAAGTACGGAACGTATCACTGCCAATGGCAATTGGTTGATAGCGCACGAATACGGAAACAATACATTCAGAGCTTATCCCATCACTCCTGCTGGAATAGGCGACCCTGTTTATTCAAGCATTGGCTCTGATCATAGTTTCAAAGTTGCGCAAGAAGGAGAAGGTTATATAAAAATTGGAGCGAGAAATAATGTTGCCGTAGCACTATCCAATCCGGGTGTGAGCAACCTGGTAGAGCTTTTTACATTGGTGGACTCTTCAGGAAGAATCACCAACTACAGGAAAATAGATTTGAAGGAACCTAACGGGCAGGTTTATGGAATAGAATTCTCCCCCGGAGGAAACAAGGTTTTTGCTACACTTAAGGGTGCTCCCTCCCCATCAGCAGTTTACGAATACTTTCTCGACTCATTGGAAATGCCCTACCTGCGAAACATAACGCCAGGACCTGCGCAAGAGTTGGGTGCTCTTCAAATTGGACCAGATGGACAAATTTACATGGCCATCAATGGAAGCAATGTCCTTGGCACCATACAGGCAACAGAAGATACTACTCAGGTAAGCGCTGTTAATTTTTCCTCTTTTACGCTGGCAGCAGGAACCAATAGCAGATTGGGACTACCTAATTTCACTCAAATCATTAGTAATGCCATTGGCGGTCCCGACTTCACTTTTGAAGGTGTCTGTTTTGGATCCCCTACGCGATTTATAGGAACACCCACAGATGCTATAGACCAGTTTCAGTGGTTCTTTGGAGTAGGTCAGGGAGGCATTCCGTTTGATGCACCCTCAGACACTACTCATTTATATACTGCTACGGGAACCTACACGGTAGTAATGACAATAACCAATCGTTGCCTTCAACAGGAAGGATCACCTAATCTTGTAGTACAAAAGAATGTAAGCATTGCCCCAACGCCTCCCCCACCTACCTTACCGGGTGCGGCAGCATTGTGTACTGGGGCCGTTACACTTGACGCCAACTCCAATAATTTTCCGGGTTATACTTATTTATGGTCTACTGGAGATACAACCAAATTGCTTACAGTTAATCAGCCGCGAATTCTATCAGTTACCAATACTGATGCCAATGGTTGCTCCTCTACCGCGCAAAGCATAGTAGTAGAAAACCGACCACAACTTGATCTGGGACCAGACATCACCATTTGTGAAGACAATAATACTCCTGCGTTGAATGCGTTGAACCCAGGAGCAAACTATCAATGGACCATTAATAGTGTACCAAGCAGTACCAGTCAGGTGCAAGCCGTTGACGTGAGCACCCCAGGTGTTTTTACCTACGAGGTCACTGTCACCGATCCCATTACCACCTGTACCGTAGTTGATTCAAAAACCTATACCATTAATGTATCCCCTTCATTCAGTTTGTCGGGTGTTAATCCGACTGTGTGTAACACAGCCGATGGCAGCATCTCTTTACAATTAAATGTGAGTGCTCCAGCAGGAGGTCCCTACTCCTACTTCCTGACTGGCCCAGGTGGATTCAATCAGCAAGGTATTGATCAAACTGCCCCCACTTTGGTCGGCCCTATTGGCGGGCAACGCGCTGGCACATTTTCCGGTATTGTTACAGATCAGATTTCTGGTTGTACGATCTCTCAGGCTTTTGGATTAAGTGACCCTGCTACATTTACATTTGATTTCAATGGCACAGATTGTGATCCTACTGACGTTACTGCTGTGATCACAGGTGGGGCTCCAATTGCTCCCATACTGTATCGATTTACCAATGGCTCCACTGGGCAATCTATCCAAACCAACAACATTGCTACAGCTACGCTTTCACCGGGTGCTGGCGATTACGTAGTAGAACTTCATGAAAATAATGGAACCGGTTGCCTTGCAACGCTGGCAAAAACCATTGCGGTAACGCCCAAGACCATCAACTTTACAGAAAATATTTGTACCGACCCCGCCACTGTTACCGCAGCTTTGGCTGCACCATTTGGAGCGGGCGCCACTTATAGCTGGAGTGGACCTGGCATCGTAAGCGGAGGGAACACTGATGTAATCACTGTAAATGCCAGTGGAACATACCAGGTAACGGCTACTACCCTTGCCGGCTGTGATGTTGTTGATACCCGAAGTATCATTTATGATAATGCTATAACCCCTGCTTTCACCCAGAGCGATGCCTGTGCGGAATCTGTAATTCTCACAGCCACCCCTTCCGGAACCTATACTTACAGGTGGTATAAAGGCGGTGTCTACCAGCCAAGCTTATTGGGTCGACAAATTTCATTAGGCACTTCTGAAAACGGTGCGAACTATTCAGTAGAAATATTGAACACTGTAAATGGTTGTTTGTATCAATCCCCAGTTCAAACAGTGAATGTGGCTGGTCAGGTGACCGCAAGCCTCACCTCTACACCAGCTTGTGATGACAACCAACCATTCACATTAACAGCGTCATCAGTTGCCACCGGAGTAACCTATTCCTGGTTTTTAAATGGCAATGTGATCCCCAACGAAAGTAATGCCACCATCGCCCGGACCGATGAGGGAGTTTACAAAGTGGAGATAAGTAAATCGGTATGTACCGCAACAGCTCAAATTCAAGTAATCAAATCGCCAGTGCCAGTTGGGAATCTTCCCAATCGCGTAATCATTTGCGATGATCCAGATAACAATGACCCAACTACATCTCAAATAGATTTGGATCCAGGTCCATTTAGTCAGTACGATTGGTTTAAAAATCAGCTTACACTTAACTTTACAAGTCAGGTATTTACTGCCGACAGTGAAGGGCTTTATGCTGTAAACATTACCAACACATTTGGCTGTGTGGCCATCGATGAAACTGAAGTCCTAAGTCAGTGCATTCCTAAACTGGTTGCCCCTAATGCATTTAGACCAAATAGTAATGTGGATGCCAATAAAGAATTCTCTGTATTCTCCTTCTTCATTACGGACGACTTCCAGGTTTTCATTTATAACAGGTGGGGTGAACTGGTTTTTCAATCCAATGACAGGTTCTTTAAATGGAATGGTACTTATAATAATTCAGGCCAGCCGCTTCCTGGCGGATCCTATGCCTATGTAATTAAATATGTGAGCTCTTTCCGTCCCGAACTTGGCGTTCAGGAAAAGCGCGGAGGTGTGGCATTGATTAAATAAAGCAGTGCTAATCGTTACCAATCGACCATACATCTAAAATTTTTGAAGTGATTGCTGGATCCACTTCATTTTTTGCAGCCCTTTGGCTAACTATGTAAGTGATACTTAAAATCCATCAACAATGAAAAAATTATTGATTCTTCCCATTATATTACTGCTCATGACCGCTGTTGAAAGTCAGGCACAGATTTTTAATACTTCGTTAACGTTGACCGTGCGTGATGATCTGGGCAATACAGTAGAAGAAGCCACAGTACAATTATTTGCATCTGAGGCCGACTACCTGGCAGAAACCAATGTAGTTGTGGAGGGTGTTAGTGATAATAAAGGTGTAGTAAAATTCAAAAAATTAGAAGCAAAGTCCTACTATGTACTGGTACGCAAGGGTGATATGGACAATGCCGGTGGCGGTGAGCAAATTGGTAAACTGGAAGAAGGAAAATTCAATAAAGCAACCGTAATCATACAATAGTCATTTGGATCGCAATCAACTCATTGAAGACCTAAAACAATATAGCTCCTCCCATCCGGAAGAGCTTTTGTTTGTTACACAATTTCAAACCCTCCTCAAGCATTCCGATTGCTTCTTTAGAGATCACTTGCCAGGTCATATCACCGGCTCTGCATGGATAACCAATTCATATTTCACCAAAGTACTTCTTGTTCATCACGTTAAGCTCGACAAATGGCTTCAGCCTGGTGGACATGCCGATGGAGATGAGAATGTGATGAATGTTGCGTTGAGAGAATTACAGGAAGAAACAGGGCTCACCAATTCCAAACTCTATCGCGATGCCATCTTTGATATAGATATTCACACGATTCCAGAACGCAATGGATTTCCTGCACATGCTCATTATGACATCAGGTTTTTATTCACTGCTGATGAATCAGAATTATTAATCCACAATCACGAATCCCATGCCATTCAATGGGTTAATCTTTCCATCCTCGAAAAATACAGCACAGAGCAATCTATACTTCGTATGAAGGAAAAGTTGATTCACTTGAATGCAATTTGGAATTAGCAATTCCTATCCCTATTTCTTGCTACCCAAAACAGACTACCGCCTCCTGGGTTAGCCTTTAGAAAAACAAGTAAATTAATTTTGTTTATACTTTAAACGATAGTACTCACTAAGATTGATCATTTATTAAACAAATAGGTAATCACATACAATTCACCATCATATAAATTATTGTCATCTTCCTCTCAATAGCATCTTTTATGCCCTAAATCCCTCAATATGCGGGATATCAGAATTACCCTAGTATAAATTACCTTTTTTCAGGTTTTTTAACCATTTAAGTGATATATTTACCACACCTAGAAAAATAAATTTTTAACTAAAACAAAAAACAATGAAGAGAATTTTACTCTTTCTTTTTTCATTTGTTTTTGTGCTCACATCGATGGCACAGGAGCGAGTGGTATCTGGGAAGGTGACCTCACAAGATGATGGTTCCGGCCTTCCTGGCGTTAACGTTTTGGTCAAGGGTACCGCTACAGGTACCGTAACTGACGCAGACGGTGCATTCAGACTTTCAGTTCCTTCAACTGGAAGTACCACACTGGTTTTTACGTTCATTGGGTTTCAAACTCAGGAAGTACAAGTTGGTGAAAGATCAATTATTGATGTGAGTATGGGATCGGATGTAACGCAGCTAAGTGAAGTTGTTGTTACAGCACTTGGTTTGGAAAAGCAATCTCGCGAATTGGGATATTCAGTTTCAGGTGTTAAAGCTGAAGACCTGGATGTAGCCAGAGATGCTAACATACTAAATGCCCTGCAGGGTAAAGTGACCGGTGTTAATATTACTCAAAGCTCGGGTAACCTTGGTGGTTCAACCAAAGTCACCATCCGAGGAGTAACTTCCTTGAGTGGAAACAATAATCCGCTTTGGGTAGTGGATGGTGTTCCCATCAATGACAATCAGGATGCAACAGGTAGCAGAATAACCGGTAGCCGTGACTTTGCCAATGGAGCAGCAGTTATCAATCCCGATGATATCGCCTCTGTTAACATTTTGAAAGGTGCAGCTGCCTCCGCCCTTTATGGATCTCGTGCAGCAGGTGGTGTAATTGTGGTAACTACCAAGAAGGGTAAAGCAACCTCCGGAAGGCCAGAGGTTTCAGTGAACTCTTCAGTACGTTTCGACAATCTTTTCAAAGTACCCGAATATCAAAATGTTTATTCTCAAGGAAACTTTGGAAAATATGACTCTTCAGCCTTCAATAACTGGGGTGCAAGAATTGTTGGACAGACTGTCACAGAGTCTATTACAAACAATCAGGTACCATTAAGAGCCTATCCTGATAATTACAAAGAGTTTTATAGAACCGGAAAGACGTTGATCAATAACGTAGCCTTTTCTGATGCCAATCAAAAAGGTGATTATCGACTCAGTATCACTTCGTTGAATCAAGAAGGTATCTTGCCCAATGCAGAATTGGATAGATTGACTGTGAGTCTTAATGCTGGAATGAAGCATTCAGAAAAACTAAGATCAAGGTTTGCCGTGCAATACATTAACACCGAATCGCAAGGAACCGGTGTGGCGGGAGCTAACGATCCAAACGTGTTGGGAGTTAACATCTTCACCAATACCATTAATGTCAAGAACTATCGCCCCTGGATTGATGAATCAGGTAACCAAATCAATACCGTGGCCTTAACTGATAATAATCCTTTTTGGGTGCAGTTTGAAAATAAGAATGAAAGGAGAGACTCTCGTTTCATAGGAAACTTCGAAACAGCCTTTAGTCCCATTCAGGAGCTTACCTTCTTGGCCAGACTTGGTTATGATTATGACCAGGACAGTCGCTTAATTACCAACAGGGTAGGAACCAGAAGCCGTGCTACAGGTGATTTCACAATTGATAACATCAACCGAACGCAATTTAATATTGACGCCATTGCTACTTACTTTAAAACGATCAATTCGGATTTGAGTATAAAAGTGTTGGCTGGATATAATTTCAACAGGAGGGTTTTCAGAAATGAGAATCTATTTGCACAAGGTCTAAGTATTCCGGAGCTATTCAGTCCTTCCAATGCTTTAACCAGCGTACCTCAACGTGCTTTTAATGAAAGAGTATTGTTTGGTGCTTATGGTGAAGTGGATTTGAGTTACAAGGATTGGGCTACACTAACCTTAACTGCCAGAAATGACTGGTCTTCTACATTGCCTAAAGACAATAGATCCTATTTCTATCCGTCAGCAAGTTTGGCTGTTGTGTTTACTGATGCATTGAACATGCAGAGCAATTTTCTTTCCTATGGTAAACTGCGTTTAAGTGCTGCACAGGTAGGAAATGATACTAATCCTTATCGATTAAATTTTGAATTTTTTCCGCAGCCCAGCGCTTCAGGACAATATAGCCTAAATCAGAACTTTCCTTTTGATGGCAGGTTAGGATTTCAAGCTACTACAACAATACCTCCTGAAAATTTAAAGCCTGAGCAGCAAACTTCTTTTGAAGTTGGTACAGAATTGAGATTTCTGGATGGTAGATTCGGACTGGATGTTTCTGCGTTCAACACTGTGAACTCCAACCAAATTTTACAAACACCAATTCCTCCTGCTACTGGATTCCGTAGGAAAACTTTGAACGTGGGTGAAATCACTAACACTGGTATTGAATTTACTTTGGATGCTAAAGTGCTGAGAACTTCCAATTTTGAATGGAGTACAATACTTAACTTCTCACACGTAGAGTCAGAAGTAACTTCGTTGGCTGAAGGTACAGAGCAGATTTTGATAGCCAGTGAATTCAATAGTATTCAAATTGTAGCTGTTCCTGGAAGGGAGTATCAGATATTTGCCATTCCTTACTTGAGAGATACTATTACTGGCAAACCAGTAATCAATCCAAATACCGGGCTTCGTCAGGCTGGCGAGACCAAACTATTTGGAAGTGTTTTACCTGATTTTACTGCTGGTATTACCAACGTTCTCTCTTATAAGGGCATTGTGTTGTCTACTACCATTGACATGAAATGGGGAGGTATTATGAGTTCATCTACTGTAGGTGGATTGTGGGCTGGTGGTGTGACTGAAGAAACACTGCGTAACAGAGAAGGAACATTTATTGACAAAGGAGGTATTCTTCTTAACACCGATGGAACAGCCAGGGAAAATGATGTTCCAGCAAGAAGTGCTGAAGAATTCTGGCAAGGTCTACGGACTGGTGGTATTGCCGAAAGCCAAATTTTTGATGCTTCTTTTATAAAGCTTCGTGAGATAGGAATATCTTATAGATTACCAGCATCCGTTCTTGGAAATGGATTTATCAAAGGATTACAGGTTGGAGTTGAAGGTCGTAATCTTGCGTTGTTGTACTCAAAAGTTCCTCACATAGATCCTGAAGCAAGTTTGTTTGGGTCTGGCGTAGATGGATTCGGTTCTGAAAGGAATACAATACCATCAACAAGGAGCATCGGTTTTAATGTTAAACTGAAATTCTAAAAGAAACATGAAAAAAATTATAATAATACTAATGGCATCCATGATGATGATGCCGATGGCCTGTGATAAAGCACTGGACATTAACGTGAACCCGCTTACGGCAAGCGTTGCCAATCCAAATGCAGTTTTGCCTTTTGTGTTGGTGCAGTTTGATAACCGAAATACTACTGAATTGGGAACACGTAGCTGTGATGTCTACCAACATACGGCAGCCACGTTCAATAGCCCAAGAAGAGGGAATACTTCCACTACCCAAACCGGTAACACGTGGAATATGCTCTACACCCAGGTACTTTCCAATCTTGATCTGATGGAAAAAGATGCGAGACTGGCGGGTGAGACTAGCAATAATATTGTTGCTGTGGCATTGACCATGAAAGCAATTGCTTTTTTTGAAGCCACAACGATTTGGGATAAAATTCCTTTTACGCAAGCACTCAATGCCAAAGATTTTCCTTTTCCAGAATTTGATACTCAGGAGGTCGTTCTTAAGGGCACTGTAGCAATGCTTGAAGAAGCGGTTGCAGCTATAGATGCCATGCCAGCTACTGGTAATTTTGATCTGTCCCCTGGTGACCTGATTTATGAAGGAGATATGTCCTTGTGGCGCAAATTTGCCAATTCTGTGAAGTTGAGGATCTTGATGATCATTCGCAATAAGGATGCTGCGTATGCTGATCCTAAAATTGCGACTTTATTGAGTACTGCTGGATCACTCATTGAGACCAATGATGAAGCTGCACTATTCCGCTATCCAGGCACCGTTGGTAATCAAAATGCATGGAAGCAAATCGTAACTGCATTTGGTACGGGTTCTAATGAGAGTACTAATTACTTTGGCCCTAGCCCTGTAATCAGAGGTCTTCTTACTGGTGATCCCAGATTGGCACTATGGTGTGTAGATGGTACGAATGGTAATTTTGAAGCAAGACCGATTGGACAATTTCCAGGGTTTGCACACGCCCGCTACTCTGACAATGTAATACGAGGTGACTTACCTTCAATTTGGTATTTACCTGCTGAAGTTTCATTCTATAGAGCTGAACTTATCGTTAAAGGAGTTATTTCCGGAGATGCCAACAGTTTCTACAGACAAGGTGTGACTGAAGTGCTTGAGTTTTGGGGTCAGGATATTCCTGGAGCTCAAAAAACATTGTCCAACACTGAAATCAGCACATTTGTATCAGGACTTGCTGATATCAATGGAATGACGACTACCAATGCTTTGACTGCAATTGGTAATCAGCAGTATTTGGAAACTTTCTGGAGACCCATGGAGGGATGGAATCATGTGAGAAGAACCAAAGTGCCCAATATTGGAGCAGCTCCTGGAGCTACTATTAGCACGATGTTGAAGCGATTCAATTATCCTCCAGATGAATCTGGTTCAAACCCAAATACACCTCCTAACCTATTGACTGATGTACCTCAATGGTTTGAAAATTAAACTTGAAATGAAGATGAAAAATTTTATAATACTTTTCGCATTGATTTCTTTCATGTCATGTACAGATTTTGACATTGAGGATCAGGGGCTCATCCTAGAGGATTTGCCCTCCTATGTAGCTTTTAAAAATGATGGTGGTACCATTACACCTATTGTAAAGAATGTGGCAGAAAACACTACTTCTGCTGCCTCCAGAACTGTCACTGTTGAGTGTCCGACAGGTACTTTATCCGATATTACTGTAAGCTACAGTTTTTCAGGATCAGCAGTTTATGGAACAGATTTCACAATAGCAGGCGCAACTGCAGCTGGTGGTACTGTAATCATTAAACAAAGAAACGGTGATAACAATGATTTTGATTTTGGAAACATCGTTGTTACCCTGTTGACAGACGCTGTAGCCGATGGCACTAAAGACCTGATTATAACTCTCACAAGTGCGGTAAATGCGGACGGACAAACATTCGCTGTTGGCCGTGGAGGTACAGACGTGTTGAGGTCTGCAACATTTAATATTTCCAATGTGGACTTAACATTAAGTTTTGCTTCATCCAGTGCTTCACTAACTGAAGGAGGAAAGGAAAAGACTGCCCTTGTCGTTGTTTCAAATTTTGCTGCACCTGAAGATGTGACTATTTCGTTGGCTACTCAAGGTGATGCAGTTTTGGGCACGGATTTTACTTACAAATCAGGCAATCCTCTACCCGCTACAGTAACGTTGCTTAAAGGCAAAACTTCTGTTAGTATAGACACGCTTCTTTCCGTTAATGATGATCTTAAAGAGGCTAAGGATTCTATCCAGTACACTCTTTCAGGAGCAACAATTGCGGGAGCAGGGAATACTGTCAAAATAGGTACTGCTAAAACTTTTGTTTACAAAGTGAAAGATGATATAAAGCGAATAACAATGGAACGAGTTAAAACTGATACTGTTAGGATAACTAGTATTAATCAAACAGGCCCTTTGTTACTTCCTGTGTCAATGAGTAGCTCTTCACAACAATCAATTAGCATAGGGTATAATATTACCGGAGGTACTCCTGGAGTTGATTACGTGGATTCATCAGGCGGAACCATTGTGTTTGCTCCCGGGCAAACAAAGGCAAACATTAACTTAACTATTCCTTCTGGTGCCGTTAGTGGCGGAGTTAAGAAGATTAATGTCAAACTGAATGCTGCCACCCTTTTACCAGGTAGTGACACAGAAGTTGAAGTAGTTGCCACAACCAATTTGGAATCAAATATTAAGATTGGGAATTAGTCCACTATTGGATGTGTTCATTTTAAGAGGCTACTCCATAAGAGTAGCCTCTTCTTTTATATCATCAGCATCCATTTTCAAATAATAATACCTATAGCCTGTTAGCTATTTGGATGTTATCAACATCACTCCGAACGCTACCACCACCATCCAGAATTTATAGATGGATATGGCCGGAATCATCACAATACCAAGATCCATTAATACGGCCATTAACACGATAACAACAGCTATTGCCTTTAAGATTGATCGGGTTTTATTACTCATTTTGCTTTGGAATTAAAATCTAAGCAAAATAGATTTTAGCTTTGGAATAATAAAATGGCAAACATCGGAACTGACATATCGCTCGCTAAAAAGCTGCTTGAACAAGGTAAACTGGTTGGTATTCCCACTGAAACTGTCTACGGTCTTGCTGCGAATGCCCTTGATGCTGAAGCCGTTACACAAATTTTTGTGGTGAAGGAAAGACCGAAGTTTGATCCGCTCATTGTACACATTGCGTCTGTTGATCAGGCTGAAAAATATGTTAAAGCACTTCCTGAAAAAGCAGTAGAACTGGCGCGTCATTTTTGGCCAGGTCCACTTACACTTGTACTCCCAAAACGTTCCAATATACCTGACATCGTCACTTCAGGCTTAGATACCGTTGGCATTCGATGCCCCGACCACAAGCTTACAAGACAGCTACTCACCATTCTTCCGTTTCCATTGGCTGCACCCAGCGCCAATCCATTTGGTTATGTAAGTCCTACCACGGCTGCTCATGTCAATCACCAGCTAGGTGAAAAAATCCCCTACATACTGGATGGTGGCCCCTGCAGGATTGGTCTTGAGTCAACCATTATTGGTTTTGAGAATAACACACCTACCCTCTACCGCAGAGGAGGAATAAGCGAAGAGCAAATTGTAAGCCTAATCGGCAGCGTTAGCTCAAGGCTACAATCTTCCAACCCAATTGCCCCTGGACAATTGGATAGTCACTATGCCCCTAAAAGGAAGTTTTACCTGGGCGATATCGAGCTGCTGAAAAAAGATTTCAGTTCAGAAAAAACTGGAATCTTACGCTTTATGAGCACAAATAAGACAAAAGATAAACATGAGTTGATTCTATCGCCCAGTGGTAATCTGGAGGAAGCAGCCAGCAATTTGTTCGCTTCGCTGCGAAAGCTTGATCAAATGGATGTAGATGTAATTATTGCTGAACGGGTTCCAGATTTAGGAATTGGCAAAGCCATCAACGATCGCTTGCAAAGGGCCGCCACACGGAACTAAAGCAAACGAATAATATTTACTATCTTAATTTTAAATTCAAAACGTATGCCTAAAGTACTAGTGCTTACAGGAGGTGGGGATTGTCCTGGACTCAATGCAGTAATCAGAGGAGTAGTAAAACGTGCCGCTAAAGAAAGAAACTGGGAGGTGTATGGTAGCATTGAAGCATTCAATGGTATACTGAATGAGCCGCAAGAAATCATCAAACTCACAAAAAAAAGAACTGCCGGCATTCATGTAAAAGGTGGTACCATTCTCAAAACAACCAATAAATCAAATCCGCTTCAATATCCTCAGACAATGCCTGATGGAAGCATTCAGTTCATCGATAAAACGGATGAACTGGCCAAAAAATTAAATCAATGGGAATTTGATGCCGTGATCAACATTGGTGGGGATGGTTCTCAACGCATCTCCAAGGCACTTTTTGAAAAGGGAATTCCTGTAATTGGTGTACCGAAGACAATTGACAACGACTTGTCGGCCACAGACATGACATTTGGATTTCATACCGCTGTACAAACAGCTACTGATAGTTTTGATAAACTGGTAACAACTGCTGAAAGTCATCATCGTGTGATGATCATGGAGGTAATGGGTCGCGATGCAGGATGGATTGCGCTGCACACTGCCATAGCCGGAGGTGCAGAAATTTGCCTGATCCCAGAAATACCTTATGACATTAAGAAATTAGTAAAACGCATAGACCTGAGGTATAAAGGTGGAAAAGGTTTTGTCAATATTGTGATTGCAGAGGGCGCTAAGCCAAAGCAAGGAGATATAACAGCTACTGCCGGGGAGAAGGGCTCGGAACACGTAAGACTTGGAGGCGTAGCATTCAAACTTTCCAAACAATTGAAAGAAGCAGGTTGCAAGGCCGAAATCAGAGAAACAGTGCTGGGACACGTGCAACGAGGTGGCACCCCCACAGCATTCGATCGCGTATTGGCAAGTCTTTTTGGAGTGAAGGCCTTCGAAATGGTACTCACCAAACAATTTGGGCAGATGGTTGCCTTTAGGAATAATTCAATAACACAGGTCTCGCTGGATGAAGCTACCCGGGAGAACAACTATGTAAACAGAGATTCTTATTTGATAAAAGCTGCCCGAGGACTTGGAATTAGCTTTGGCGCTTAGACCCTTTGGTTAAAAAGTTTATTTTCGCACCAGTTTTACCACGCTAAAGGAGCACGTTACATGAAAACAGTTAACGATATCAATTTTTCTGGCAAAAAGGCACTTATTCGAGTTGATTTTAATGTGCCATTGGACAAAAAAACATTTGAAGTCACCGATAACAATCGCATCAGTGCTACCATCCCAACCCTAAAAAAGATTTTGAAGGATGGAGGAAGCTGCATTCTAATGTCACACCTGGGTAGACCAAAAGAAGGTCCAGAGGAAAAATATTCTTTAAAACACACTGTTAAAACTGCTGAAAAGCTATTGGGGGTATCCGTACAATTTGCATCAGATTGTATTGGCCCAGAAGCTGAAACAAAAGCAAAAAACCTAAAGCCCGGAGAGGTATTGTTACTGGAGAATTTGCGTTTTCACAAAGAGGAGGAGAAGGGAGATATTACTTTTGCAAAGCAGCTTTTTCAACTGGGAGACATTTACGTTAATGATGCATTTGGAACAGCACACCGCGCCCATGCCTCTACTACTGTTGTAGCTCAGTTCTTTATTGAAAAATGCGCTGGATTTGTGATGGCTGCCGAATTGGATAATGCCAAACGTGTAATGGAGAAAGCAGAAAAACCCTTTACCGCTATTATGGGTGGCGCTAAAATCTCTGACAAGATTCTTATCATTGAAAAATTGCTTGATAAAGTTGACCATCTGATTATTGGGGGCGGTATGAGTTATACTTTTTTTAAAGCGATGGGAGGTCAAATCGGAAATTCGCTGGTGGAAAATGACAAGTTGGAGCTGGCCAAAGAACTTATTCAACAAGCCAAGGCAAAAGGTGTTGAGCTGCATTTACCTATAGACTCTGTTATAGCAGACAAATTTGATGCAGAGGCCAATACAGATACGGCCAGCAATCTCAGCATTCCAGAAGGATGGATGGGATTGGACATAGGGCCACAATCATGTCATGTTTTTTCCAATGTGATTAAAGACTCGAAAACGATTTTATGGAACGGTCCCATGGGTGTTTTCGAAATGAAGAAATTTGAAGCAGGCACTAAAGCTGTTGCGGATGCCATCGTAAAAGCTACTCATGGTGGGGCTTTTTCGCTTATTGGCGGAGGAGATTCTGCCGCTGCTATTGCCAAATTTAAAATGGAAAATGAGGTAAGCTATGTTTCTACCGGAGGCGGTGCATTGTTGGAATACTTTGAAGGCAAAATACTGCCTGGGGTAAAGGCTTTGGAGTAGTAGCTAAACTACCCTAAGCACCCAATATTCATCGTATTTGATTTCATTGGCATCAAGCATCTCACGAATCACCTCAATTAATAATTCGTGATCATCCGGGTTGACAGCCTTTTCCAACTCTTCGGAGGTCATTGGTTGCTGCTTGAGTAATATAAGAATTTGATCGTGGTAATCCTTTACCTCTGTCATGCTGTCTTTTTTCTTTTTTTCAAGACAGACATCACATACCCCGCATGTCTCAAAAGTCTCCTCATCAAAATACGATTGAATAAATTGTGTTCGACAGCGGTGTGTTTGTCTCACATACTCAATCATAGTCTCCATTTTTTTGATTGCCAAGCTTCTTCTTTCCTTGAGTTGCACTTTGTTGAGTTGTAATCGCGCCACGTCCTGTCTTGGTGTCAGCCATGTTATTTGTGGCGAATCCGTAGCTTGTTCATAATCTAAAAACTGCAATTGGCGCAGTTGGTTTAAAGCAATTTTTGTTTCTGGTATGGTCCAACTCACTGCCCTGCTTACTTGTGTTTCAGAGATATTCACGTAAGTAGAAAACAATTCGCCACCATACAGCCGAAGCAACCCCTTTAATAGTATATCGAAGTGATCGTTGGCTACCTGAAACTCGTATAGCTTTTGTTTAGTAACTTGAAAATGCAGACGTGAAGGGCGATAAAAACTTTCACTTAACTGTATCAACCCCTGCTCTTGTAGTTTTTTTAAGGCTGCATAAACGGCAACAGGTGCAAATTCGTAACGTTTGACAAAAGCACTGAGATCAAAATCAAAACTCTCACCCATCCCGCTCCCTTCTGCCAATCGAAAATAATTGGACAGCGCCTGGTACGTTTTTTTTAATTGATCGATTTCTGGTTGCGATTGTTCGACTTTATCCCGCAAAGATTTTACATCGAGCGGATGAAAGATAATTACGGCATATGATCGTTTACCATCACGGCCTGCCCTCCCCGCTTCCTGATAATAGGCCTCAAGGGTTTCGGGCAGATCCATATGAATCACTGTTCTTACGTTTGCCTTATCGATTCCCATACCAAATGCATTGGTAGCTACCATCACCCGATCATCTCCGTCTATCCATTTAAGCTGATGTTCATTGCGTTGATTATGGGTTAATCCAGCATGGTAAAAGGTTGCTGATACTTTATTCTTCGACAACCATGCTGATAACTTTTCAGTTGCCTTTCGAGACCTGACATACACAATGGCAGCCCCATTCACTTTCTGGAGTACCTGAAGTAAAAGTTTTTCTTTGTTTTCAGTTTCGCGTACTACAAAAGATAAGTTTTCGCGAGCAAAGCTTTTAGAATAGACCCCCGGTTGATCAAGTTTTAACTTCTCTATTATGTCAGATTTGACTTCTTTAGTAGCTGTGGCTGTAAGTGCAATTGTAGGCACATCGGGTTTGAGCGCTTTGAGATCAGCAATAAGTAAGTAAGATGGCCTGAAATCATATCCCCACTGCGAAATACAATGTGCCTCATCAACGGCAATGAGATTTACCTTTATCTTTTCTATCCTACCCAGAAACAAATCCGTTTGTATCCGCTCTGGAGATAAATACAGAAATTTAATTTTACCATAGGCACAATTATCCAGCGCAATATCTATCTCACCTCTGCTCATTCCAGAGTGAATGGCAATCGCGGCTATCCCCCTGCGCTTCAATTGGCTTACCTGATCTTCCATCAAAGCGATAAGTGGCGTGATCACCAAACAGACACCATCCAGTATCATGGATGGAACCTGAAAACAAACAGATTTGCCCCCTCCCGTTGGCAATAATGCAACAACATCTTTTCCTGCCAACACACTTGCAATAATTTCGGATTGAGGCGGACGAAAATGGTCATAACCCCAGTAGCGCTTTAATATTTGTTCAGGGGTATCCATCAGAAGTGCATTACCATGTCAGTTTCTCTTTGTTGAGAAAAGCGGCAATGCCTCGCTGACAATCAGATGTACTTCTTGCCTTCGCATTCATTTCAGCCGCATAATCGAGTCCCTCAGACAAGGGCATTGATTGTGACTGTGCTATCATTTGTTTGGTCAGCTCCATGGATTGAATGGAGTTGTTTTGAATCAGCCGCTTGGCAAAGGACATCACCTCTTCCGATAGCGTTTCGGGAGACACCATATAATTGACCAATCCCATCTTAACGGTATCGTCACCAGCAATCAACTCCCCGCTCAATAACAATTGTTTGGCCTTTTGCTCCCCAATTTTTCTCAACAAGAATACCATTACAATAGCCGGTACAAATCCTATCTTCACCTCTGTGTAGCCCAATTTAGCTGTCGGAACTGCAAACGTAAAATCACAAACAGTAGCTAATCCGCATCCACCCGCCAAGGCGTGGCCCTGTACTTGTGCAACAACTACTTTTTTTAGTGTGTAAATTTGAATGAACAATTCCTTAAGGTGATTAGAATCCTGAAGGTTTTCTTCATGAGAATTTTTTTGCAATTTTTGCAGCGATTCCAAATCTGCACCGGAACAAAATACATCTCCGTTTGCTCTCAATACGATTACTTTGACATCATCATCCTCCTCTGCTTTTTTGAACTGGCTCTTGAGATCACTGACCATGGCGGCATTCAGAGCGTTCTTTTTTTCCGGCCTGTTGAGTGTCAGGTACCCAATTCGATCCTTTACTTCATACAATACATTGCTCATAATTAAAATATTTCTACGTAAGCACCTTCATGTTGAACGGAATGCACCAATTCATCATCTTCTTTGCGTATGCGATTGGCAAGAAAAGAGCTATTGGTACCATCCAATATCAACTTATCAAAGTTGATGGTATTCTTAATCTGCGCCAATGACTTGAACGAATTATTTCCCATGATCAAATAATCCAGTTTCAGTCCTTCAGGCCATGTTCCAATAGGTTCGTTGATGATACCAATACACTTCCCCTTTTCAACGAATACACTTATTGGTTTATTGGTAAAATAAGTTTCAACCTTACTTACCCCACAATATAAACGATTGGGTCTAATATGGAAACGCATACGTTCAACATCTGAAAGAAGAGAGGAGTCTGCGAAAATACGGGCGTGGCCGTTGGTAATCCACTCTACTCCAGAACGTCCTGGAATATCGTATACAATAAACCGCTCTTTTTCAACCTCAGTCACAAAGTGAAGCCATTGAACCATTGAAAACGATACAATGAAAACAAAAGATACAAACAGGTTGCTCAACTTTTTAGAATATAGAAATATTACAAAGAATCCAACCGAAAGCATAATGAACCAGCATTGCATCGTATTGATATAAATGTCGTTGATCAGGCTAAATGGGAATTTTTCGATGCTGAATACGCCATAGTTTAAAATTTGAATGAACCACTTTAGCAAGGTGCCAAAAATTACTGCAACAGGTTCTAGCCAACTGAATCCAATAACAACAATACTCGTTACCAAAACGGATATGGCTCCCGGAATAACAAACAGATTAGAAAATAAAAAGTATACAGGGAATTGGTGAAAGTAGAGTAAGCCTAAAGAAAAGGTGGCCATTTGAGCAGCGATGGAAACACATGAAATATTCCAAATCCAATCCAACATCCTATTATCAGGTTCAAACCACTGATAAAGTGGTCTATGAATGGTCACAATTCCTAACACCGCCAAGTAAGACAATTGAAATCCCACTGACATTATTAAAAATGGATCTATCCATAAAAGAATAAATGCTGAAGATGCCAGTGTGTTATAAATACTGGTGCTCCTGCCAAATGGTTTTGCCAAAGCAATAAAAGAAAACATGGTAACTGCCCTCAACACGGAAGGGGACAAACCAGTAATAAAAGCGAAGGACCACAACACTACAATGCTGATTGCTGCAATCAACCACCTGCTCCAGGATAAATTTTTTAATGGCCTGAATAGCAACAAAACAATACCATAAAAGATACCCACATGCAGTCCGGATACGGCCAGCACATGCATGGCCCCACTGGAAGCATATGCACTTTGTAATTCATTATCTATACCATCCGTGACACCCAGGGTCAATGCCAGCGCAATTGCCTGTTCTTTTTTGTTGGGCAATTGAGATTTTAATTGATCTGCTGCCCATAGCCTCGCCTGGTAAGAAAAGTATTTTAAATCTTTCGAGCTGATATTGGCAATTAACTTTAGCTGTTCATTTTTTACGAATTGTTGATAATAGATATTCTTAAAACTCAGAAATCTTTTGAAATCAAACTCGTGAGGATTTTGTGGTGGAACTAGCAATTGCGGACTTCCTTTTACCAGTAGTTTATCCCCATAAAAATAGATAGGTTGGCCTGTTTCTTTCCTTACGTATAATAGAGCATTCGATTCTTTATTGATCCAGTTGAAACCATCATTAACGCGCAGGATTTTTATTTTATACTTATACGAGTTTTCCTTTTCCTCAGCCAAACCAAGAAGTTCAGCGGTGTAATATTGGATGTTTCCCTTATAGGTGGAGAGATGATCGGGTTTGTTCCAATCCACAAATGAAATTAGGTGAACATATCCGGATATGAATACGGCCATTAAACCGATTATTCCAACAATTGGACCACGTTGCCTGACCGGCAATAAAAAATAAAGGAGCAAATAAAGAGAAACCAGCAGGCACAATGACACACTCGCCTGCCACCAGCTAACAATGTCAGCCTGGTAAATGCCCAGTAATATCCCTGCAATAAAGAAAGCAGCTATCCTTACCATTGCATAGGGCACCCATTTAAACATGCCTTAATTTACAAGAAAGAAATTCCTGAATCAATCCGTCTTGGGAGCAGAACGCTTCTCATAGGCCATAATAATGTCTTTGACCAATCGATGGCGAACCACATCCCGTTCATTGAGCTCTACAAAGCCAATCCCGGGAGTGTCATTGAGGATTCTCACTGCCTCCTTCAGCCCAGATCGCTGGTTGTTGGGAAGGTCAATTTGAGAGGTATCTCCAGTCACTATCATTTTAGAATTGGGGCCCATACGAGTGAGAAACATCTTCATTTGCATGGGTGTGGTGTTTTGGGCTTCATCCAGTAAAATGAAAGCATGGTTTAGCGTACGGCCACGCATGTAAGCCAAAGGGGCAATTTCAATTATCTCTCGTTCCATATAGTACCCTAATTTTTCAAAAGGGATCATATCATGGAGTGCATCATAAATAGGGCGTAGGTAAGGGTCAATTTTCTCCTTTAAGTCTCCAGGCAAAAAACCAAGGTTCTCCCCTGCTTCCACGGCTGGCCGGGTAATAATTATCTTCTTTACCTGCTTATTTTTTAAGGCCCTTACAGCCATCGCAACAGAGATATAAGTCTTTCCGGTACCGGCAGGCCCAAGTGCAAACACGAGGTCATTATTTTTAACTGAATCTACGAGGCGTTGCTGGTTGACCGTCTTCACTTTTATGGGAGTGCCTCTCGTCCCATATAGCAAGAGCCCGTCAGGACTTTCATTGGGCACATGCTCCTGCATTTCCTGCTTTATATATCCTTTTACGTTCTCTTCGGTAATCCTTCCAAATTGATGAAAGTGTTCAATTAACGAACCCAGGATATCTGTAATTTGAGTGATGTCATCTGTCTCCCCCTTAACAAGGATTTCATTCCCCCGAGAAACAATTTTGCTTTTAGGAAAAGCTGATGCCAATTGATTGATATTTTTATTTTCTATGCCGAGGAAATCGGTCAGAGAAATATTTTCCAGTGTAATGCTTTTTTCGATCAATGAAGTAATGTGGTTGAAATCCTCTATTTTTGAGTTAAAAGTAATAAACCTACCTTATTTAAACGACAAGGATAGAGTTAGAGTTCGCCAATGGCCATTGTTACCTTACTTACCGACAGCGGAAAAAGCGACCACTATGCTGGGGCCATTAAGGCTGCCATCCTTAAAGTAAACCCCGGCATCAATATAGTTGATATTAGCCACCAGGTAGAAGCATGCGATATTGCTCACGGGGCGTTCTTACTCAGATCTGTTTTCAGGGATTTCCCGAAAGGAACAGTGCATTTGGTGGGGGTAGATGCTATAGGCAATCCTGGTGATGCTTATATTGCCATACAGCTGGAAGATCATTTTTTTGTAGGGGTAGACAACGGACTTTTTGGCCTAATAAGCACTAAATCGCATCAGCAGCTGGCGGCACTCAATACCATCAATACCCTTGAATCCACTTTTCCTGAGAAGGATATACTTGCCCCCGCTGCGGCAAAACTCGCCAGCGGAGTTGCCATAACCAGCCTTGGAAAGCCAATGACTACGTTCAAGAAAATGATCGACCGTCATGTAAAGGCAACAAGAAAAATAATTTCAGGTCATGTAATCAGGGTAGATCATTACGGTAATCTGATCACTAACATTCCCAAAACAGATTTTGACATTCTTAGTAAAGGAAAAAATTTCACTGTTCAGTTTGGGAGTGAAAAATTTAAAAAAATACACACCAACTATAATCAAGCCGAACAAGGAGATTGTTTCCTGATTTTTAATAGCCAGGGATTTCTTGAAATTGGCATTTATAAGGGTAATGCCAACGAACTTTTAGGATTGATATACGATAGTCCAATAAGTATAACTTTTGACGATTAGCCATGCTGATACGAATTGTAAGAATGCATTTTACAGAAGCCGGGGTAGACGAATTTCTGGAGATTTTTAATGAGAATAAGGAGGCGATCAGGAATTTTCCGGGTTGCAGCCATTTACAGCTCTTAAAAGATGCCGAGGACTCCAATTGTTTTACTACCCTTAGCCATTGGGACCATGAAGATAATCTTGAAAATTATCGTAAATCGGCCCTTTTTGGCAGTGTTTGGGGCAGGGTAAAAACCTTGTTTTCCGAGCGGACCCAGGCCTATTCTCTGTTGAAATATATCGAGCTGTAAATTGTCAGAAACTTAAAGTTTAAGCATATTTGCACCCCGATAGCCAAGTACCTGCCTGAGTGGCGGAATTGGTAGACGCGCACGACTCAAAATCGTGTGTCGCAAGACGTGCCGGTTCGATTCCGGCCTCAGGTACACTTCAGAAGCCTCCATTTCAATGGGGGCTTTTTTTATCGATATCAACCATTCTCTTGAAATAAAAAGTAAAAAAATAAAAGAGCACCCTGAAGATCATAAATGCCCCTTTTTGTGACATCCTCACCAAGAATGAATTATTCTTTGCCACGTAAGTGTCAGAAATAATTGTGCTGTTGCTCATTACTTCCTTCTCCAGATATTGTCGAACTTCTGAGGCAAAAGAAGGGTTCTTCACATCCAAGTTGAGTTCAACACTGGCATAAGTGCTGATGTCATTTACATTAAAAGATCCGAGGGTAACCCATTCCTTATCACAAATGGCCAGCTTCCCATGAAGCACCGTTAGGTTATACTCCATAATCCGCACGCCATTAGACAGCAACCAATCATACATGTGTCGCTCAGCCATCTTGGCTATTTTAACATCAGAAATGCTTGTCACAATTACTGTTACTGAAACATTATTTTTTCTTGCGAAGCGAATTCCTTTTCTGAACAGTCTGCCCGGTAGAAAATAACTCGACAAAATTATAATCTCCGATTGTGCACTTCGAAACATGTCCAGGTAACTTAAAGTAATTTGATCCTTTCTTCTCACCCAGTCGTTCCTTCGCATGCGTACATTAGTTTGTACATCCTCTGGTATCGAAAATGTCGGAACGTTTCTCAATAGTGGAATCTTTTTCATGGGTTGAAAACCATTCCATGTCTTTTGACAAAGCACATACAATTCCTGAACAATTTCCCCTTCCACACTGAGCGCAAAATCAAGCCAGGGTGGATTTCCCGGAATATCATTATAATGATCTGCAATATTAATTCCACCTACCAAGGCAAAATTCAGATCGGCCACACATACTTTATGATGGAGCCTTCTGCCCAAATAAAACTTTCTGCTGCGAAACAACGGTTCAAAGAATTTAAAATAAACACCTTTGCTCCTAAGTTGGTTGATGAACTCCTTGCTGAGGCTTTGAGAAGCATACCCATCAACCATCAGGAATACCTTAACCCCTCTTTGTGCAGCCTGAATAAGTGCATCAGCAACGATTCGCCCTGTTTCATCCTCTTTAAAAATGTAAGTCTGCAAGTGTAATGTGCTTTGTGCACAGTTGATTAACTGTTGAAGGTGATTGAAATAATGCTTACCTCCTGTAACAAACGTTATTCGATTGTTTGTTGAATACCCATCTGATTTAGCATCGGTCAAATGCGATATCATAGCTTGCTTTGTGTACTCACTAATTTATGATTATAATTCTGTCTCGCGAACATTATTAATCAATTCAAACCTAAAAAAGTGATCTGTGTCATTTTGGTCCTTGACAATTAAAGATTCCTCATGCCAAATCAATCAAAAATCACATATTACTATGATTTACATCATCAACATCGTCATCTATAAGTAGTAGATTAACTGCTACAAAGAAGTTTATTTGTTAAGTTAATAATTGCGCTATGATAGGTAGATTGAATGAAGAACAAATAAGGCATGTATTGCACAGCCAGTTGGTTGGAAGAATTGGATGCCACTCGAAAGACAAAGTCTATATCGTTCCCATTACTTACGTATATTCAAATGGGTATATTTATTGTCACTCAAAGTCTGGACAAAAGATAGATATGATGAGGGATAATAAAGAGGTTTGCTTTCAGGTAGATATCCTGGAAAATATGGCGAATTGGAGAAGCGTGATTGTATGGGGGGAATACGAAGAGTTTGATAATGAAAAAGAAAAAATAGACGCCATGCAATTGCTTGCTGACAGGGTGATGCCACTACTCACTAGTGAAACCGTGAAAGATCCTTCCAGCCTTCAATTACCACATCCTATAGAAAAACAGTTGAAAGCCATACCGTTTCGCATTAAGATCACTGAAATGACTGGACGTTTTGAAAAAATGTCAAATTAGGTATAGCTTAAAAATTCACTTTGGACTCACTTACTCACATTGCGCTAGGCGCCTGTATTGGTGAATTATATGCCGGGAAATCGTTAGGGAAAAAGGCTTTGCTGATCGGAGCAGTTGCACAGTCTATCCCTGACATCGATTTTGTGGCCTCATTTTGGCTGACGCCTGCCAATGATTTGCTTGCACACAGGGGTTTTACGCATTCATTCTTATTTATCTTACTGATTGCATATCCACTGGCGTTGTCTGCCGTGAGGTGGCGCTGGCTACCCGCAATGAACCTCCGCACGTGGACCGGATTCATATTACTTGAATTATTCGTTCATTTGTTTCTAGATGCATTTAATGCCTATGGAACTGCATGGTTTGAACCTTTCAGTCACTATCGAGTGTCATTCCATTCTCTATTTGTAGCCGATCCTATGTTTTCAATCTCTTTGGGGGTTGCAGCTTTTCTTTTGTTGATTTACCCGATTAATCATCTATCGAGAAAAAAGTGGGCGATTACAGCCATCACTATCAGTGCGCTCTACCTTGGCTATTCATTGATAAATAAGAAAATCATCAATTCATCAACAGAAAAAAGTCTTGCAGCACAACAAACAACCTACAAAAGATACTTCACCACCCCTACCCCTGGCAACGTGTGGTTATGGAATATTGTTGTTGAAACTGAAAATGGATTTCTGATCGGCTATCGTTCTGTTTTTGACTCTAAGGAGTCAATTTCCTTCCAAGCCTTTGATAAAAATGAACATTTGTTGGATTCAATTGACGATCACGAAGATCTGGTTCATCTTAAAAGATTTTCAGAAGGATATTATACCGTTACACAGTACAACGGAAAACTAGTTTTTAATGATTTGCGGTTTGGGCAAATGTTGGGATGGGAAGATCCCACTGCTCCATTTGTGTTTTATTATTATTTGAATCACCCTTCAGACAATGAATTGCTAATCCAGCGAGGCAGATTTGCACGCTGGAATATTGACGCTTTTTGGACCTTTTTGGCCAGAATAAGGGGTAATTAATGCAAAAACAATTCAATCCCTTGTCCCAAAAAACTAGAATTGACGATTTCTGATTTTTATCTTTTCAATGCATGATTTGTATCATGCTTTATCTTCTCTTGGATGAATAATTTAGTGATAAGTTACCAATTGTAGTATTGTTACTCCTGCCGGCAGAAAAACCAAATAATCTACCTTAAGGGAGTAGTTTAATTAAACATAATTATTATGACAATTTTAGTTCCAACTGATTTTTCAAAAAACTCAAAAGTAGCTGTCCTTTATGCTGCTCAATTAGCCAAAAAAACAGATTCCGAATTGCTGATTGTAAATGTGGTGTACGGACAAGCCTCATCCAGAGCCATGATGGTATCGCCCAAACTTGAGGCAGAGATGAAAAGAATTGCCAATCAGGAATTGGAGGAATTAAAAAGTGAAATAAAAGCCAAGGTTAAAGGCAAGCTGAAGATTTCAAGTTATGTTTTCACTGGTTTTCCGGTGACTTTGGTTATCCAAAAGTTTATCAAGAAAAATAAGGTGGATCTAATTATAATGGGTACACATGGGGCGACAGGCGTACAGAAAGTACTTGTAGGCACCAACGCTGCAGCAATGATTCAGGATTCGCCAGTTCCCGTGATCATTGTGCCCAGAGACGCTACATTTCATGGATTTAAGAAAGTGGCCTACGCCACCGATATGGAAAACGTAAATGAGGAGCTCTCTACTGTATGTCAATTTGTTAAACCTTTCAATGGAAGCATCAATGTACTCCACGTTGTACCAGAAGATGTTAAGTCAGATATTGACCCTAAGCAAACTAAAACTAATCTAATAGCAAAGATGAAGTATGATAAAATCACATTTCATATTGCTGAAAATAATAATGTGGCTGAAGCACTTGATAATTTTATGATCGACAAAAAAGTCGACATTCTTGTGATGTTTACTCACAAACTTACATTCTTCGAGAAATTGTTTAGCAGAAGTGTTACAAGGAAAATAGCTTTTCATTCACATCTTCCTATGCTCACCTTCAATAAGGACAACCTAAAATTAGTAAAATAGGATTACCTACAATTAACAATCAATAAGGCAATGAAGAGTTATTTGTTAAAAGGAAAAATAGCTCTTCATTCACATCCTTTACTATGCTCAGTTTTCAATGGGAATTAACCTTAAATCTATAAACTAGGCTTATTTTTGGTTTACAATCAATAAAGGTAATGAGGAGTGATTTATCAATTGCTCAGCTACATTAGGATTTAATAATCTACCTAAAAGGCTTTTACTTTCTATAGAAACAGCAATCATATCGGCTCCCACTTCGCTTGCAAATTTTGATATCCCAAATTCCTTATCATTTGTTTCTGTGATATTAAGTGTATAGTCTATTTTAGAATACTTTTCCATTTGCTTCGCCATCATCAAACGAGCTACATTTTCTTCAATGAGGTGACTGAATAGATTTACAAACAGTAAATGTAATCGGGCGTCCCATAATCTGGAAAAGTCAACAACTATATTGAGCGAGTGACTGGTGTCCTTTTTGAAATTCGAGGCGAAAACAATATGCTCTATTTCTGCCTTTTCAGGCATATGCTTAACCACAATACTTGGCACTTTAATGTTTCTTATCACGCGTTGCGTCTTAGAGCCTATAATCATTTCTCTTATTCCTGTGGCACCGTGAGAACCCATTACTAGCCAATCAATTTGATAGGGCTTAATAAAATCCTCTATCTTTTCTTGTCCTGTTCCCAGGTATAACTCTTGCTTTGCATTAATACCATCTGCCTCTGCTGCTTTTACTAATTGATCAAGATTTTGTCTAATCTGACCTATTTCAGGATCATTGGTAATAACCGATTTGCCTGGTACAGAAGCGGGACCTGCATTATCAATAGCGAGATGCAGGAAATAGATATCAGCTCCACTTCTCTTTGCAATCTGCATAGCTACTTCTGCAGCTGCATTGGCACATGGTGAAAAGTCCGTTGGTACAAGTATTCTTTTCATATTCTATGGTAGCCTCACGCATGAATAATTACACAATGGTTCCTATTCACACACCAGCCGTTTTTAATCTTGAAATAAAATTATAAAACAGTACTCTGGTATTTTATGATATTCAGAAGTTGATCAATTGATTCTTGTCATATTAGCGAGGTTTCTTCCTTCTCAATATCTTCTCCATGGCGGTGGTTGCCATTGCTACAGCTTCCTCAAAAGTAGCAGCTGTCTTTTTTAGATACGGATCCTCTCCAGGTATTGATAATAATATTTCACAGGATTTGTTATCCGGACTACTTCCCGGCTCTACAGAAAGTGTTACATGAGCCCTGACAATCTTGCCATTAAGTTTACTTAAGCCATCTATTTTTTCTTGAGTAAATTGTTCTAGTTCAGGTCTTGCAGTAAAATGAACGGATTTAATAAGTATTTGCATTGTACACTATTGATTTAGAATTTCTATTTTCATTTGTATCCGTTTTGAGTTTCATTTCAGTAAGAAAAAGAATATCAATGAATACTATCCCAAATTAGGTCAATTTAAGTCAATTTTTTACTGACTTTTATCACCCCCCTTACTTACCGTTATCATTGAATGAATTCAGCCTTAACAGTATTATGCATGTTAGTATTTAACACACATATAATCTGAAATCATGGAATACCACTATTCAAAAAAATCTAAAGCACCATTTGATGAGACCATTACTAACATAACTGAAGCCCTTCAAACAGAAGGATTTGGGGTGTTGACTAATATTGACATACAGGCTACATTCAAGAAAAAGCTTGATATTGATTTTAGAAGTTATCAAATTCTGGGGGCATGCAATCCCAACTTTGCCTATCAAGCCTTAACACTGGAACCCACACTGGGTGTAATGCTTCCGTGCAATATCGCTATTCAGGAAACGGAGAATAAAGAGGTAATTATTTCTGCAATTAATCCACTGGAGACACTGGCCAAAACTATAAAAAATGAAAAATTGGTTGAGGTAGCTGAAAATGTTAGTTCAAGATTAAAAAAAGCAGTTGATTCTTGCGGTTAAGCACTAAAAGGTCTACGATATGAGTCTCCGTTCAGTACCAAAAGAGAGTGAAAGTTACCTCAAAGTACTTCAATACATAATATTCGGGTCAGTCATCCTGTACTTCGGTCGCACCTTTTTAATACCGTTGAGCTTTGCGATGCTCATCAGTTTTATCCTCTACCCTATTTGTGCCTGGATGGAAAGTAAATCAATCAGCAGGATGACCGCAATTTTATTTAGCATGTCTATTGTTTTGCTTCTAGGCGCTTCAATCATTGTACTACTCGTGTATCAATTCATCTCTTTTTTATCTGAATGGCCGGCATTAAAATTAAAATTACTGGAGGCCATAGAACAAATTAGCGGATTCCTACTAGAGACTTTTGGACTCAGCCGGGTAAAACAAAATCAACTCCTGAATGAAATTTTTAATCAGTCTAGTGGAAACATACTTGTCATTATCCGACAAACAATCACAACTTACAGTCTATCCCTGGTTTTATTAATACTTGTTCCGATATATTCTACCCTTATACTATTCTATCGCAGAAGATTGGTGAAAGCAGTATATATGATTTTTCCAATTGAAAGCAGAGTCGGTATCAGAACGATCCTAGGTCAAACCATAACAGCGTACTACAACTTTATTAAAGGTATGGGTATCGTTTATTTTATAGTTGGAACCTTAAATAGCATTGGATTATTGCTGCTTGGAGTACCCCATGCAATATTTTTCGGCTACGCAGCAGCCATTCTTACTTTTATCCCCTACGTAGGAATCATTGTAGGTAGTCTCCTGCCTATTGGCATGTCCTGGATTACATATAATTCCATCTGGTATCCGGTAGGAGTAGTATTGCTGTTCACTTTTGTCCAGTATTTGGAAGCTAACCTTATATTCCCTTTGGCAGTTAGCAATAAATTGAAAATCAATGCATTAGCTACTATAAGTGCTATTATAATTGGTGGAATAATCTGGGGTGTGGCTGGTATGATACTCTTTGTTCCTTTCCTAGCTATTGCCAAACTCATTGTAGACAATTCTCCAAAACATAAAACATGGTCAGTGCTATTAGGTACCTCAAGTACTCAAGATTAATTATCACCCATTTGGCACCCCATGTAGTTTCAGTTTTAAGTTAAATCCAAAATTTATGAGTTATACTCTACCATTTTCAAGTATTACAATGAAGGACCTAAAATTGGTCGGAGGTAAAAATGCCTCCCTGGGTGAAATGATTCAGAACCTGGCTCAATACAACATCAATGTCCCCGATGGTTTTGCTCTTACTTCAGATGCTTTTTACGAGTTTTTAAACAGTAATAAGCTAGACAAACTGCTGAATAGTAAACTCGACACACTAGATATATCAACGCTTTCTAATCTTTCTGAGATAGGAAGCTATTGTCGAACGCTGGTAAGTAAGGCGGTGATCCCCTCAAGCATCAAAGATGCCCTGAAAACGGAATATCGAAAAATGATTTCTAACTATGGTGAAGATGCATCTTTTGCTGTCCGCAGCAGCGGAATAGCGGAAGACTCACCTGAAGCAAGTTTTGCGGGACAACATGACTCTTTTCTTAATGTATGCGGTATAGATCACTTGTTTGCTGCTGTAGTCGGTTGCTATACGTCATTGTACAATGACAGAGCCATTAAATATAGAATTGATAATGGCTTTAGACATGATCAGGTTGGTATTTCTGTTGGTATACAATTGATGGTACGGTCTGATAAGGGAAGTGCAGGAGTTGCTTTCACTATTGAACCTGAAAACGGTAACAGAAACCTAATCTATATAACGGGAGCCTGGGGTTTGGGAGAAAGTGTTGTCCAGGGTGCTGTAAATACAGATGAATTTTATCTGTTAAAGCCACTAATAGATGAGAACAAACGAGGATTGGTATTTAGAAATAGAGGCACCAAACAGCAAATGGTAGTTTATAATGAAAAAGGAAATACCACATGGCAGCAAACACCTGCCTTTTTATCAGATCAGTATGTACTTAATGAAAAAGAAATTGAACAATTGGGTAAATGGTGCTATCAAATTGAAACCCATTATAAAATGCCTATGGATATTGAATGGGCAAAAGATGGACTAACCAATCAACTTTTTATTGTTCAGGCCCGTCCAGAAACTATCCACAAAAAACAAAACGTACTCACACTCAAGGAATATGATCTCAAAACAGACATTGAACCAATTGTTGTTGGAAAAGCAGTAGGTCGATCTATAATCAGTGGTAAGGTTAAAATTGTGGAATCATTGGCTGATGGCAACAAGGTAAAACAGGGAGACATCATTGTAGCTGATATTACCAACCCTGATTGGAATGCACTTCTTAAAAGAGCAGTCAGTATTGTTACCAATAAAGGAGGTAGAACAAGCCATGCATCCATAGTTGCCCGTGAGTTGGGTATACCTGCTATCGTGGGCACGATGCATGCTACTCAAAAATTAAAAGATGGTCAGCTCATTACGATTTCATGCGCCAGTGGTGATGAGGGACTTGTTTACGATGGAAAATTAGATTGGAATGTAAAAGAAGTATTCCTGGAGCGTTTAAAGGATACTAAGGTAAAGCCTATGCTTATATTGGCTGATCCTAAGAAAGCACTACTTTACTCCAGTTACCCTAACCAGGGAGTGGGACTACTTCGAATGGAATTCATCATTAACAACAGTGTACAGGTACATCCTATGGCCCTGGTAAAATACAATGAATTAATAGATGGTCCGGAAAAGAGCAAAATAGAGAATCTAACCAGACATTATGAAGACAAGAAAAAATACTTTGTTGATACATTAGCAGATTCTCTTGCTTTGGTTGCCGCTGCATTTTATCCTAAAGATGTTATAGTAAGAATGAGTGATTTCAAATCAAATGAATACGCAAAATTACTAGGCGGGAAGTTGTTTGAACCCGATGAAGAAAATCCAATGTTAGGATTCCGTGGTGCAAGCAGGTACTATCATAAAAGATATCAGGAGGGTTTTGCGCTGGAATGTGCAGCTATTAAAAAATTAAGAGATGACATGGGCTTGGTGAATATAAAAGTAATGATCCCATTTTGTCGAACCGTTGATGAGGGGATAAAGGTATTGGCTGAAATGAAAAAGTATGGGCTGGTAAGCGGGCAAAACCATCTGGAAATTTATGTAATGGCTGAAGTACCCAGCAACATTATTTTGGCCAAAGAGTTTTCGGCTCTTTTTGATGGCTTTTCAATTGGTTCAAATGATTTAACCCAACTTACTTTGGGGCTTGACCGGGATTCTGCAATCATAAGTGATCTTTTCGATGAAAATAACCCTGCCATAAAAACACAAATCGAGCATCTTATAAAAACTGCTCATGAAGCAGGTGTAAAGGTAGGATTATGTGGTCAGGCCCCCAGTGATTATCCGGAATATGCCAGATTTTTGGTGGAGAGCGGTATTGATTCCATCTCATTTAATCCTGATGCCCTGATAACTGGGATTCAAAACATTATGGATGCAGAGAAACCTCTATAGACTTTATTATTCTAAACTTGCTGTAACAGCCTGTTATTCTGACAGTTATATCCAATAGCAATTGAGTTTGCTGCTGAGTGTTCAGCCACGAATAATGTATAACAACCAAAACAAATTTTACTGATTTTTATCATGATTGACCTTGATGGTAATCATTCGTGTAGGCCTGTAAACTGTTCTATCTTTGATAAAATAGATTAAGGTGATTTGTTAGTTCTCAACCCAATGTCCGAATTGAAAATCGAAGAGCGTCAGTCAGTGAGCGATTTCCAGAAAGAGTTTAATGCCCTGTTTCCATTTCTGAAAATTGAATTCTTTAAAACAGCTGTCGGCCATGCGGGTGGCAAAAGTTTTAAAACTACGTCATTACTGGCACCCAATTATCCTATCGGAAAAAATGCCAATACCATAAAGGTGGACATCACCACCACTGTAGCACAACTAAAATCTATGCTATTAGAGAAATTGGGAGTTATCTGTCTAATATACCGAAAGTCCGGTTCAATGTGGATAGAAACATCCCTCACAGAAGATTGGACATTGGAAAGACAAAATCATGAAGCCGAATTGATGAACAATAACTCAATTTGACAGATTTCTCAACTTATTCTCCTGAAGGAGCAATATTTTGCCTGATTCAATATCAATTAATTTCTCACTCTTAAAATCACTAAGGGTTCTTATCAACGATTCCGTTGCAGTTCCAACGATCCTGGCGAGGTCATCACGTGATATTTTTATCCGCGTATCCTCCTGAAGTTGGCTTTTGAATTTATCAGAAATTTCAATCAGACCTGAAGCCACTCGTTTACGCACAGAGTTATAGGCCAGACTTAACAACCTATCTTCTTTTTCATGAATATTCTTAGCCAACAATTTGATGAACTGACCAGCTACCTGACTATCGTAAGTGATCAACTTTACAAAGTCTTCACGAGGAATGATCATTAACTCTACGTCTTCCAAGACTTCTGCAGAATCTTTATATGGGGTGTCCTCTAAAATTGGAGTATACCCTACAAAATCCCCATTGCTACTAATCTCTATGATTAGCTCTTTGCCATCTTCATTGATTTTAAACGTTTTAATCTTTCCTGATTTTACAAAAAATAAATTACGAGGATGCGCTCCTTCGGAATAAAGGATATGCTTCTTTTTATACCGCACAATTTCATATCGATCAGACAATAATTTTATGTTGGTATTTGAATTAACAGAATCTATAAAGTCCGTCACCCCAACATGGTCCTGAGAAAAAGTCTGTTTGAGGATTTCTGCTTTTTTTAACCTTGTCTCAATCGCGTTGAGTAGTTCGGTATCATCAAATGGTTTTGCAATATATCCATCTGCCCCCATCTCCATTCCCTTTTGGTAATCACTTTTTTCAGCCTTGGCGGTTAAAAATATAAAAGGTATGACAGCAGTGTCTGGATTCTTGCTTAACAAATGCAATACTCCATACCCATCTAAGACAGGCATCATGATATCACAAACGATCAGATCAGGTTTTTCATCGATGGCAACCTCTACCCCAATTTTTCCATTTTCTGCCGTAAACACCTTATATCCAGCAAGTTCCAGGATTTCGGCAGTATTTTCCCTAACCTCTAAATTATCTTCAATAATCAGAATATTTTTCATGGGACACTTATTAACTTTATTCTACAAGTTTACTAAAAGCTTTAAAAAGAACACTATACGTTATGGTTATTGGGGGATTTCCACGATAAAAATGGTCCCTTCATTGATTTTGCTTTGACAGCTAATTTTGCCATCCATCAGTTCAAGGTATTTGGCCACAATATTTAGCCCTAATCCTGTACCCTGAATATTAGCAGCATTATGGGCTCTGAAAAACCGCTCAAACAAATGCTCCTGGTCCTCTTCAGAAATACCAATTCCTGAGTCTTTTATGCTAAAGACAAACTTATCTTTTGCCTGTTCACAATTTAAATGTATGGGTGAATTCTCAGGTGAAAATTTAATTGCATTTGATAGGAGGTTGGACAATACGTTGGCCATAAGTTTTTTATCCAACCTAACCGGGTCCTTCATGGTGCAATCCAGATGTATGACCTGTCCTGGTTTTGTCAGCTGGTCCATACTATTGACCACTCTGTTAAGTTCTTCTTTCAATTCATTATTTGACAATACCTCCATCTTCACTTCAATCTGGCCTTCTTCCAGTTTTCCAAGGGAAAGGAAATCTTCAAGAATATCCCTCATATTCCCCACCGCTTCCTTAATTCTATCTACGTGCTTTTTCCTTTTTGAACCATCATCCTTTCCAGTATATTTTCCAATTAAGGATGCGGAAGATAAAATTGTACTAAGAGGGGTTCTGAATTCGTGAGATGCAAGAGTAACAAATCTGGATTTCAAGTCACCCAATTCCATTTCCTTTTTTAGCGCTTTATGCAACTCATCTTTGGAGGCTTCCAATTCCACTAGAGTTTCTCGCAACATCTTTGTTCTGCTGTCTACTTTTTGTTCAAGGTCTGTATTGATTTTGCGGATTTCTTCGGTGGATTGAGCCAGGTCAGCCTCATTTTTTTTACGGATTGAAATATCAATAATAAAAGCAATCACAAAACTTTCATCTTCTTTTTTGAAGTGACTGAGACTAATCTCCACCGGAAATACAGTATTGTCCTTTCTCTTGGCAAACAAATCTCTGCCAGATCCCATTTCCCTATTCGCTGGGGCCTTCAAAAAGTTTGTCCGGTGATGAACATGCTTTTCCTTAAGATCTCTTGGAATCAGTATCTCAATAGGTTGCCCAATTATTTCATTATCCAAATAACCAAATTGGTTTTCTGCAAACTTGTTGATTTGAGTTATTTTACCTTCTGAATCGGCAATAATCATCCCTATAGTTGCATAGTTAAATACAGCTTCGAATTGATATTTGTCATCTTTATTCCACACCACTGAATAGTAGTTTTATTGCCATTTTTTCACTTTCAAAGAGTTAAAATAGAGTTTTTTTTGAAATTTTTTCTGCCATTCAGATTATAAAAAAAGAGGCTGCTCTTTTGGAGCAGCCTCTTAGTTAAAGTAATTCTAAGAATTACGGATTCATTGTGACATCCAAAGCAGTAGTAGTGATTGCACTCACATTTCCTGTGCTGGTTATTACATAGAAATACAAGTCAAAGTTACCGTTGGGTGCAAAGTTGATGAATTGAGGCGATGATCCGGTAGAAAAGCTTCCTGAAGCTTTAATAAATCCGGTCGCTTCACCTCTTGTATCAAATCCTGCAAACTTAGCTCCTACTGCAGGCGCGTCTCCACGATTGGCGGTTGCTGGATTGTAAGCCTGACTTGGAGCTGTAGCTCCATCAGCTATTGCTATCCAATAAATGGTGCCATCTTCTGACCCTGAGTTGGTGATAGAAGCACTTGCTATTTTTAGCTGTGTACCAAAGTCATACGGTGCTGCCAAGTTTACAGTAATCGCTGACGGAATAAACAAGTCGATGGTTACCTGCGGCTGCGCAATGATGTTCAATGCATTTCCAGCTACGTCTTTACCACCTGCTACTACAACTGTCATGGCTCCTGCTGTTGCATCGCCATTGGCATCGTTGTAGTTGTAGGTAATACTTGCCGACTTACCGTCTGCTGCAATTGTCATCCTCTTGTTTGTAAATGCGTCCATGTTTTGGCCAGTTACAGTTACATAGATGGAGTCTTTCGCTACAGTGCTCATTGCC
>DDTF01000042.1 GCA_002345965.1 Flammeovirgaceae bacterium UBA2371 | reverse complement strand
CCCGCCATCCAATTTAAAAAAGCCAGTATCTATTACATGTAAGTTCACAATAACAATAATTTTATATTATAATCAATATTCAATCTTTACGTGTTATCTATTAATTGGGTTTGTAATGATTGATTTATCCCATTCAGTTGAGTCATCAATTTCCCTTTTTTCTTCCCTTTAAGCAATAAGATTTTCTCTCCTGATGAAAATTTTAAGTAGGCATTAAAAACATCATTCTTAAAAGTGGATGACTGGTTGGTATGGGCAGAATAAATGCGTTGCGTTTCTTGAGACCTGTTTACAAACAATTTTTCGATGGATTGATAAGAATGATATTTGCCAGTCCTGATGAGGAATAGAAAAGAATTATATTCTCGATAGATCTTTTTTTGTGTATCAATTTCAAAGCCTTCAACGGCTGATATCAAAAATAATCCTGGGGTCAGGATAAGAATAACCAACCATCCAATTTCAGATACAGAAAGGATGGCAGCCAAAATAAGAATGACTCCAATAAAACGAAATGTCCAGGGTAATAGGAATCCAAATCGAATATCCAATTGATGTTTCATCCTATTGGTTCAAGCTTAAAAAAAAGCTTGTTGTTTGGGATTTATTCTTTTACCACACCCATGGCACTGAACTTGTCAATACGTTGAGAAATTCTTTCTTGCGGAGATAGTTTATTCAGCTCATTGAAGTTTTCCATAATCACCCGTTTCACTTCTTTGGCCATCCATGCCACGTCTTTATGTGCTCCTCCCAAAGGTTCATTGATAATACCATCGATAAGCTTATTGGAAAGCATGTCCTTCGCTGTCAGCTTAAGCACCTCTGCCGCCTGTTCTTTGTAGTCCCAGCTGCGCCACAAAATAGTAGAACAGTTTTCTGGTGAAATGACCGAATACCATGAATTCTCAAGCATCAAAACCCTATCGCCTATTGCAATACCTAATGCTCCTCCTGATGCCCCTTCTCCAATCACAATGCAAATGATGGGCACCTTAAGCATGAACATTTCTTTCAGGTTTCGAGCAATAGCTTCTCCTTGCCCCCTCTCTTCAGCTTCGAGTCCTGGAAATGCTCCTGGTGTATCTATCAGGGTAATGATGGGTTTATTGAATTTCTCCGCCATCTTCATCAACCTGAGCGCCTTGCGATAGCCTTCCGGGTTGGCCATACCAAAATTTCTATACTGCCTTTGTTTGGTATTTCGCCCTTTCTGTTGCCCAATAATCATAAAAGTTTGACCATCAATGGTACCCAGGCCACCTACCATCGCTTTGTCATCTGCTACACTACGATCTCCAAAGAGCTCTACAAAATCAGTAGTCATTTCGTAAATGTAATCGAGTGTATATGGCCGGTCGGGGTGGCGCGAAAGCTGAACACGTTGCCATCCAGTGAGGTTTTCGAAGGTCTCCTTTTTAAGTGCCTTTATTTTTTTCTCCAGCGCGCCAATGGCCGACTGCACATCTTTATCGCTGTCTTTGGCTAATTCCTTCATGTCTTCGAGTTTCGCTTCCAGCTCAGCGATGGGCTTTTCAAAATCCAATTCCATATTAGCTTTAGGTTCGGGACAAAAATAGCACGAATAATTTTATTGACCTATTTCAACGATTAGGCCAATAAATAGGGCGCAACAACCACATTTACAAGAAGTTCTTGCCACATGCTGAGCTAGATCTCGCTTATTTCGACTTGTTTTCAAACTTATTTAAGTTAAATTACTATACCTAAACCAATTGAAATGAAGTCGTTCATGTCAATTATTGCAACGCATTTTGATAGGTTGAATGTCGACAGTCGCATGGTGCATGTCATCTCCCACTATGGTCAGCTTTTTTTATCCCTCCTTTTTTTAATAGGTCTTTTCCTTTTTTACGAGTTTTTCTTGCAAGTGGAAATGGCAAAATTTATTCAAGACCTCGATTTTCGACCCCCTGAGTTTTCACCCAATTGAAAAGAAGTAAGATTGATGGGGGTATTGAGTGGTTCCGTTGAAAATGCAACCGAATGGGGTTAAACAAAAAAACCCCATAAATGGGGTTTATTTATCGTTTTTAGCGGTCTGGACGGGACTCGAACCCGCGACCTCCTGCGTGACAGGCAGGCATTCTAACCAGCTGAACTACCAGACCTAACCTAGCCGACCTAAATCGGTGCGCAAAGATAGGAGTTGCCTCATTCTATCCAAAATATCGATTCAGAAATCGTTTTCATTTATTCAATTCATTTGCAAAAAAGTAACATAGAGGGAAAAGTCGCGTTGTTTTACCATGCACTTTTTCAATGATCAGGAATATTGTGATACTTTAGGTGCTGCTACCCATGAGGATTCTATTTACACTGGTACTTCTGCTTTTTCTTGCTGCCTGCAGTAGGCACAACTACCATACGGTGAAAGTAAAGAAACCCCGCTATCATCATACCTGGTATAAAGATCACAAATGGCATAAGAAAATACAGGTAGGAAGAATTCGTGTGCGATGGTTTGAAAGGCAGGGAGTTAAAACGGTTAGAATGAAAGGTTAAAACCCTTTGGCGACCAAATCTACATTCTTCCTGAAAAAGAATTTAAGGTTGCTGATCTGTTGAATGTGTGCGGTGAGTACCGATCCGTAAAAAATAGTCGTTAACAAATTGGTAATATCCCTGGTGGATCCAGACTTGGTAATTTCCTTTTTAAAAATAGCCTCCAAAGTAAACTTTTCGAACATCTGATCAACAGATTGTATTTCAATAGTGCTAATGTTCTCCTTATTGGGATAAAGTAATTTCTTTTCTTCGAGTTTTACAGGAAATGGCTTGGGTGGTCTCCTTAAATCCGCCAGATATCCAAAAAGACTAAGAATGATGCCGGGATGGTTTTCGCACTCTTCACTTAACTTGTCAAAAAGATAAGTAATGCCGGCTAGTCCCTCCCTGGGCTTTTCGTTTAACTCTACTGCCCTTCTCAAACACCATATTCTGAAGTAATAAAGTAAAATATCCTCCTTTTGTGGGAAGTATTTGAACAAAGTGACCTTACTTATTTTAGTTTTAGCGCAAATCTCGTCTACATAAAGGTCATCAAAGGACTTTTTACCAATCAGCTTGAGTGTGTGCTCAAGTACAGATAGCTTTAGACGAGCGGCTTTTTCCTTCCTTAGACTCATAGTATTGTTAGTGTTGAAGTAATACATTTATGAGCAGAAACCAAAACCGAATTCTATGAGACGCATCTTTATCCTACTATTGGCCGCAGTACTAGTTTCTTGTCAGACTAAAGAAACTAAAATACCTGTAGTAGGGACCACTGCTAATAAAGCCATGGTCGTATCTGCCCATCCGTTGGCTTCAAAGGTAGGGCTTGATATTCTAAAAAAAGGTGGAAATGCAGTAGATGCCTCCATCGCTATTCAATTTGCCCTTGCTGTTACCTACCCCACTGCAGGGAATCTGGGAGGTGGCGGTTTTATGGTAGCCCGTTTTAACGATGGTACTGTAGATGCCCTCGACTATAGAGAAGCGGCTCCGTCAAAGGCTACCACAAACATGTATTTGGGTGAAACGGGAGAAGCCATTCCTGAACTGAGTACCGCTGGTCACCTTGCAAGTGGCGTACCCGGAACAGTAGCCGGTTTAGAAGCTGCCCATCAAAAATATGGCAAACTACCCTGGAGAGAATTGGTACAGCCCGCGATAGATCTTGCATTAAATGGTTTTACGCTCACAGAGAAGGAAGCAGATGGCCTCAATGGAGTAAGAGAAAAACTGGAAAAATACAATACTGTGAGTCCCCGTCATTTTATAAAAGAAGAATGGGCAAAAGGCGACTCCATCTGGAATAAAGACCTTGGACATACCCTTGAACTTATCAGAGACAATGGACGAGCGGGATTCTATGAGGGAAAAACTGCTGAGAACATTGTGGCAGAAATGCAAAGAGGAAATGGTCTGTTGAGTGCCGAAGACCTAAAAGCTTACCAGGCCATCTGGAGAACACCACTTATCAGCGAATACCGTGGTCACAAAATTATTTCAATGCCCCCTCCTTCGAGTGGAGGTGTTGCATTGGTACAGCTTTTGAAATCGGTTTCTTCCTATCCTGTCAATGAGTGGGGTTGGAACTCCGTCCCTACTGCTCATTTGATGGTGGAAGCAGAAAGAAGAGCCTATGCAGATCGTGCCGCTTATCTGGGAGATCCTGACTTTGTAAAAGTACCAGTTGGTGAACTGACCAATGATGCCTACATCAGTGAACGTATGAAAAGCTATAACCCTGATCGCGCAACCCCAAGTGAAAATTTAAAAGAGGGCACTATTGCTTCTGCAGAGTCCGAACAAACCACACACCTGTCTGTCGTAGATGAGGCTGGTAATGCCGTGTCAGTAACCACAACACTCAATGGCGGATATGGATCCAAAGTGGTTGTTGCGGGTTCTGGATTTCTGCTCAACAATGAAATGGACGACTTTAGTGCCAAACCCGGAGCACCCAACATGTACGGTGCAATTGGTGGAGAGGCCAACAAAATAGAACCAGGCAAACGCATGCTCAGTTCAATGACTCCTACAATAGTAGAAAAAGATGGGAAACTACTGATGGTAGTTGGCACTCCCGGAGGTACCACAATCATCACTTCAGTCTTTCAAATCATAGTTGATGTGATCGACCACAAAATGGGTATGCAGGAAGCAGTCAATGCCAAGCGTTTCCACAGCCAATGGTTGCCAGATGTGGTTTTTATGGAACAAGGTGCATTTACGAAAGATGATAGTCTACAACTTGTAGAAATGGGTCATGAATTTAAATCCCGTGGAGGTATTGGCCGCGTGGATGCCATACTCGTACTTCCTGATGGAAGATTGGAAGGCGGAGCCGATCCCAGAGGTGATGATACTGCAGCGGGGTATTAAACAATAGATAAGATCAGTCAATGATAGATGATGCCAAATTCTATTGTTGGCTGATTAATTTTTAATAATTGTAAACTCAACCCTGCGATTTAATCTTCTTGTCACCTCTGCATCATTGTCGGCAATGGGTTTAATGCCACCATAACCTTTACCTGTAATCCTCTTGGCATCAATACCCTTACTTGTAAGGTATTCTTTTACCTTTTCTACACGCTCGCGTGATAAACGCATATTGTGTACTTGCAGCCCGCGGTTGTCAGTGTGACCAGCGAGTTCTATTTCCACATTGGGGTTTGTCTTTAAAAAGTCCACCACCATGTTCAATTCATCATAAGATTCATCCAACAGGTTAGCTGTGCTTTGCTGAAACAAGACACTTTTCAAATTAACCGTTGCGCCAACTGCCACTGGTTGAAGTTTGAAATTCATCTCCAATTCTTTCATCTCAAAAGTTCGGATGTCGAGCTTTTCGAAACTGCCCACAAACCCCGGAGCTTCTACCTTGATGCTGTATTCATCCACCGAAGGAACATTTATTGAAAAAAAACCGTCTGGTCCTGCTACCACCTGGAAATCTGATTCAGAATGGAAATTGATACGCGCAGCAATAGGGTCATTGGTATTCAAATTATTTACCTGACCCCAAACTCGTACTGTCTTTTCATCATTGGTAATGGGTTTTTCTCTGACAATTTCTACCAGCTTTACCACTGTATCAGGAGGTAACTCCACAGCTTTCTTCATCAAGGAATCAAGCGCTTCTTTTGGTGGACGATACATCTTTACATCTCCGTACCCATCGCTATTTTGTGTGGATGTAAACAATGCAATCTCTTGCTTAGGGAATGGCGTATAAAATAGCTCCCTGCCTTCAGAGTTAACACCCGCTCCCATGTTGATGGGTGCCGACCATTTAGCCCATGTATCATCAAGGCGCTGCGCATAATAAACATCAAAGCTACCATACCCTTGCCTTCCGTTGGATGAAAAGTAAAGATACCTGGTGTCCTCACTTAACCATGGACTCCACTCCTGAAAAGAGGTGTTAATATTCCGTCCTAAGTTTTTGGGTTCGCTCCACTTGCCTGTCGCATCTTTTACTGATACATAAATATCTTCTACACCTAATGTAGAAAATGCTTCTCCTGCAAAAACAAAAACATTGCCTGTTGCGTTGACATGCCCCGATATTGTTTGATTCTTATTTAAGAAATAGGGAATAGAAATGTTTTCAGGAGTTGACCAACCAGTACCGTTGTTCCGGGAGACAGAGATCCCTTGCGTTTTTACATCTCCATTCGAACTGTAATGACCAAGTAAAAACATTTGCTTTCCATCGGCAGAAAATCCTCCTACTGCATTATAATCTTTATTATTCAATACTGTGCCAGTATGTATCGGTGCCGACCATTGGTCGCCAATCAAAACAGATTGCCAAATATCTCCTTTGTCCTTTTTGCCCCCCACATTTTGGGGATGATTAGCAATAGTGAAATAAAGCGTTTTACCATCCGGACTCAGCACTGGACTTTGTTCGTCCAAAGGTGAATTTAAACCGAAGAAAGACTTGCTTGTAAGTTGCTGGCCATCAGCATTGAATGCTGATAATCCCAAACCTAAAAATAAAAAAATAAAATACTTCATCAGTGCAAAAATAGTTAAATCCCTTTTACCGCCTACTCACCCATGGATTGTCCTGAAGATAGAATCTCCAGGGCAAATGGGCATCGTCACCAGCATTGCAATTTTTGTACCGATATCCTCTACCCAAACTTCGTCACCACCCAGGTGTTTTCCATTCAATGTTCTGTCAATGCCCAACGCTTTCGCTAATTTGCCAGGCCCAGAAGTTATTCTGTGAATGGAATCACTATTAGCCCTACGTCTCATCTCGGTTTGTCCATCCAAAGGCTGCAATGCCCTAACTAAAACTGCCTCAGCTTTGTCTTTTGTATTGGTAACGATGTTGAACATTGAGTGTATGCCATAGCATAAATAAACATAGGCGACTCCCCCGCATTCAAACATTATACTGGTTCGCGCAGTGTACAAATTATTATACACATGACTACCCTTCTCTTTGAATGAATAAGCCTCTGTTTCTACAATGATTCCACTCGTTAATACATTATTTCGATAGGTAACCAATACTTTACCTAACAAATCGCGTGCAATTGTATCTGGGTGTTGTCGTTGAAAAAACGCCTCTTTTAGTTTCAATCCCCTCTGGTTTATCATACTAAAGTCCACTAACTTTACCGCCCTCAAACAAATAACAAAAACCCAAAATAAATGAAAAATTGTATTACAATGATGTTCGTTGCGGTGGCATGGATGGCGCAAGCACAAATCCAGACACCTCAACCAAGCCCAGCAGGTTCTGTTTCAACAGTAGTTGGTTTAACCGATGTTAAAATTGACTACTCACGTCCACAAATGAAAGGTCGTAAAATATTTGGAGAAGGAGCTTCTTTCCTTACCCCTTATGGCCAGATCTGGAGAACTGGTGCCAACAATGGTACAATCATATCATTTTCTGATGATGTTACAGTAGAAGGAACTAAAGTAGCTAAAGGTCAATACCTGATCTTTACATGGCCAGGTGCCAGTGAGTGGACTGTTGCTTTGTACAGTGATCTTTCAATTGGTGGAAATACAGCTGGTTATGACAAATCCAAAGAAGCGGCCAACTTCAAAGTGAACTCACAAAAACTTACTGAAACGGTTGAAACCTTGACGATGCAAATCACCGACATTGCTGAAGATAGCAAAAGTGCAAACGTTCAAATTGCATGGGAAAACACATCAGTTAAATTTAAAGTAGGTGTTGATTATGACGCTAAAGTAATGGCAGCCATTGAAGCCAATACCAAAGTAAATCCAAATAACCTTATCGCAGCTGCACGTTATTACCATGCAACTAAGAAAGACCTAAAGCAGGCGTTGGCATGGACCAATGAATACCTGGCTGCAGGCAAAAACTCAGAACAATTCTGGAACCTTAATTTTAAAGCTCAGCTTCAGAAAGACATGGGTGATAAAAAAGGTGCACTTGAAACTGCTACCAAATCATTGGAGCTTGCCAAGAAGGCCCCTAGCGATTTTGGCTATATCAAGTTGAATGAAGATTTGATCAAAACGTTGAAATAATATTCAAAGAAAACAGAAAAAGCATCCCACTATTGGGATGCTTTTTTTATGCCCTGATTTTCTATGAATTGAATAACATAAGCAAGTACCACTACGACCAAACATCCAATGATATTGTAAAGCAAGAAGGCCATATCAGTAAAGAAATAGCAATATAAGATGACAGCCTCAGCAATAATGGCTGCAAAAAAAACAGCATTGGATTTGATGTACTTTAGGTAAAATGCTGATAAGAATATTCCCAGTATGGTTCCATAAAATAAGGAGCCAATAATATTTACAAATTGGATGAGGTTTTCTGCCTGATTGGCAATTGAAGCGAACATCATCCCAAAAATGGCCCAACCTGCGGTGAACCATTTTGAAGCTTTGACGTAATGATAATCGTTAGCATTCGGAGCAATCGACCTCTTATAAATATCAACTGCGGTGGTTGAAGCCAAAGCATTCAATTCCGATGCGGTAGATGCCATCGCGGCTGAGAATACTACAGCCAATAAAAGTCCAATCAAACCGTGAGGTAGGTAGGTCATTACAAACGTAATGAATACGTAATCCTTGTCCAGTGTATTGGCACCCGGGATAGCCGCTGCAATTTTATCTTTTACTTGTCCTCGTATAACCTTCTCTTCACCCTGGATTCTTTCTATTGACTCTCGTGACTGTTGAATTAGAGTTGGGTTATCTGCACGAATTGCGCCAACAAGATTCTCTGCCTCCTTCTTTTTTTCAATAAAAACTTTATCATACTCAGATTCCAACGCAGCGATATCACCCGCGTATTCAGTTTGCATTGCTTTGTCCTTCATGGATTGATTGTGAAAGACAGGAGCCTGATTAAATTGATAAAATACAAACACCAAAATACCAATGTAAAGTATGACAAACTGCATGGGTATTTTAAGCAAGCCGTTGAAAATCAATCCCAATCGGCTTTGGCCAATGGAACTACCTCCTAGATATCGACCCACCTGCGATTGATCTGCACCAAAATAAGACAAGAATAAAAATAAGCCACCAATCAAGCCTGACCAGATGTTATAACGATCACTGAGATCAAATGACAAGTTGATCAGATTGAGCTTTCCCATCTCTCCTGCCACTTGAAAGGCTTCAGTAAAGGTAATGTTGTCAGGCAATTTTGAAAACGCTGTCCAACCAGCTATAATCATACCACCCATAATAATGGTCAGTTGATACTTCTGCGTCATGCTCACCGCCTTGGTTCCCCCACTAACGGTATAAATCATTACGAGTGAGCCTATAAAAATAGTAGTGATGTTGATGTTCCAATCCAACATGGTGGAGAGAATCAGTGATGGCGCATAAATAGTGATACCCACAGATAATCCACGCAACATCAGAAAGAAGAAGGCAGCAAGAGAACGTGTCTTCAAATCGAATCGACTTTCAAGGTATTCGTAAGCAGTGTAAACTTTTAGTCGATGATACAAGGGTACTGCCGTAATACTCAGTATCACCATTGCCAATGGTAAACCAAAATAAAATTGCAGAAACCTCATTCCATCCTCGTAGGCCTGACCTGGCGTAGATAAGAATGTGATGGCACTGGCCTGTGTGGCCATAATAGACAAACACACATTCCACCATGGCAAACTTTTGTTGCCTAATAAATAACCGTCTATATTTCTACTGCCCCTGCTTTTCCAGGTACCATAGGCGACAATAAGGATTAGTGTGGTGAATAATATTACCCAGTCAATAGAATTCATCAGAAGGAAGTGGTTATAAAAAGATAAATAATAATTTGAATGGCCAGCACGATCATCACCAGCCAATACCATGAACTCCACCTGCTAAACACAGGAGGTTTTTCTTCTTGCTCTTCTGACATTATTTTCCTGATTTTATTTTTTGACTTACCGGTTTTGATGACTTACTCAAGGAAACAAGATTGGCAAATAATTTATATGCACCCGGTACCCCCTCAGGTAATTCCCTAAAAAAGGACAATCCGGTATACACATAGTATCCTTCACCATATTTAGACACCAGCAATGCTCCTTCTACAGGGTCCTCTCCAGGATCATTGGTTGCCAACAGCGCTTCAAATTGAGCATCCCACTTGTCAGGAAAATACAACCCACGCTCCTGCACCCAACCCTCAAAATCTTTACCTGATATCTTATTAGGAACACTTAAAGCGGGATGATTTGGTTTCAATATTTTTACCACACTATTCTCATCCGTTACGCGATCACGTGATAATGAGATAGGATAAGGAGAAAACTTATCCTGATCGATTTCCAATCTTCCACTGGTGTTGTACTGCACTATCAACGTACCTCCTTTTTTTACATAGGCGAGGAGATCAGGCATAAAAAACTGAATCCGCTCATTGGTATTTAAGGCTCGTATCCCTAAAACAACTGCATCCAGTTTGGAGAGGTTTTCAGTGTTTACTTCATCATTCTTCATCTCCCATACTTCATAACCCATATTTCTGAGCGCTGCAGGTATTTCATCTCCCGCTCCTTGTACATAGCCCACCAATGCACCATTCTTCTTTAAATTAATACGGACCAACTTTGCTTCAGCGGGAGGCAGCAAGGTTTGTATAGGAAAGTGATCATATTGAATGATCTGCATAGACTTATCAAAAACCTTATCCCCAATTTTGGCTTTCACTTTCATTAGCGAGGTAGTCTCTTCATCGGAAGGATAAATCATGAATGAGATTGTCCTTTCTTGTCCACGATTGGACAATTCTACTTGCTGAACAGCTGGTTCTGCCCGCCAACCTTTTGGAAGTTCCAGTGATATATTTCCGTTTATCTTATTATCTGAATTTGACTTTGCCAAAATTGAAATACTTTTCCCTTTGGCATCATTGAAAACCACGACAGACTCGGATAGATTTAACGCAATTGGAGGCACGACCTCAAGTGGCCTCCACAACTCCCCTTTTACCGGATCGGTCCACTTGTAAATCAAAGGAATGGTATAGCGCAGCGTCTCACCATTCAACTCAAATTTCATCTCGAACGTAACAGCAGGATCATTCTCGGGTTTACCGATCATGTTTTTATCATTGACTGTAAAAAGCCCCAGCGAGTGACTCTCCTTTAGCCAATATGGATCTGAGTATGATGCTTTAGCATCTAATGTTTTGTTGATTTTAAATTCAAGTGGTTTATTATTTATCAGCGTTGCATTAAAAGAAGAGTCAAAAGATAATTGAGGTGAAGCAATGGCTTTCAACTTTAGTGGAAGCGTTGAACGATTAACCAGTTCAAAAGCAGTAGATACCTTTTCACCAGGAGCGAGATAAAAAGTATTGGCGACTGAAGACAGGTAAAGTCCAAGGCAATCTTCAATCAACTGATTTACCTCAACTAATTTTCTTGTTTTCCAAATTCCATCTTTCAGTGACATTATTTTGTTGCGCACCTGGAGCAAGGCAGGCACTGAAGCGGATGGATCCTCTTCATTGAATGCATTGATGGCCGCCTTCACCAGTGGCTCAACGGCAGCGCCCCCTTCAACACGGGTCCATGTAGTATTTATGTTTTCAAAAATGTCATTCTTAGCATGATATCCTTTGACATATTCAAAAAACTCAAGCGCTTCTCCCCTGCTACCAGAAGAACCAAACCCCTGACTCTTGTGCTGCGTTCTGCTTACAGCCGCAATTTCAGAATAAGACTTTCCCAATAAAGGATTGTAAGTACCTATGTCCATCGTCACTATGCCAGGTGTGTTTTCATTGATGTCCCTGTTCCACCAACGACCTGTGTTGGTATAAATACTTTTGGTTTGCCAAAGGCCAATTTCTGACACCTGATCTGGGAAGGCGTTAGGATCATTCGTTAAATCAAATGCCTCTTCTGCCAGTACACCAGAAGCCGTGTGATGCCCATGACCGGCCCTGGCATCAGATGGAAAACGGGTGAGGATAACATCTGGTTGAAACTTTCTGATTACACGTACTACATCTGAAAGGACCTCTTGTTTGTTCCATATTCGAAAGGCTTCTTCATCATTTTTTGAATATCCGAAATCATTGGCCCGCGTAAAAAATTGATACCCCCCATCTATTCTTCTGGCCGCTAATAATTCCTGCGTACGGATTAAACCCAATTGATCTCTAATTTCTGGTCCTATCAAATTTTGCCCGCCATCTCCTCTTGTCATGGATAGATAACCTGTGGTTGCCAATCTTTCATTCGACAAATAGGCAATCGCTCTGGTGTTCTCATCATCAGGGTGAGCGGCTACGTACAATACCGTACCTAAGAAATTAAGCTTCTTAAGTCGTAATTTTATTTCAGCGGCATTAGGTTGATCCTGACCATAGGACATAACACAAGCACCAAGCACTAATAAAATAACTATTCTCATTGGTATAAAAATAACTTTAGTTTAAACGATTATAAACCCGATAAGGTAGCAATGATTTTTAATCTTTTGTCAGATAGTTATACAAGAAACGTAAATACGTAATCAGACGGCTGATACATGTTTAGAATTTCCATTTTTTTTCACCATTTACGAGAACGGTTCCATCCTCCTGTACATAAACCTTAATGACACTTGTATCCCCTGATTTTGAATAGAATATGACATCGAACCCATATACTGATATATGATCCTTCAGGTCATCTGTAAAACCCATCTCAATTGTGATTTCATTCCCGATACTTGCTTTTCTAACATACATCTTCTCACCACGATTGTTCTCTACCCTCACACGTGCTTCATCATCATTCAACTTTATTGGAATGATAGTAAAACTTGCATGAGGTAGCTTTCCAGAAGCGAAATTCTGATCTTTAAAAGTTACATCCGACTTCTCAACACCTGGTTTGGTTTTGAATTCAGAATCCAATTTAAATTCAAACTCTTCTTTGGGTTTGAATGGTACTTGATTCTGAATCAATAATGGAAATAATAGACAGAAAATCCATTTCATAGCATAAATCATACTGCATAAACTTAGCCAAAATAACCACTAAATGGATACCAATCCCGAATATGACCAAGGAAGGGAAATATTGAATGCGATAAGTAGTAGAACTACCACATAATGTGGTAGTTATTATCCAAGATCCTCTAATTCCAGCCACCTTAAGGTTTTAGAATCAATGGCATCGGTAAGCTCCTTGATTCGCTTTGAACAGGCAACCAATTCTTCGGTGCCAAGTGTGCCCAAACTTAATTTTTCGATGAGTGCTTCTTTCTCCCTTTCTAATTGTTCTATCTCCAACTCAAGCGACTCATGCTCCTTTTTTTCCGCATAGGATATTTTTCGCTTTTGAGTTGGCTCCGATTGCTCATTCTTTTTTGATTCAGCAGGTTTCTTTACCGGAGGCAAAACCTCATCTTCCATGTTCAGTTTATAATCAGAGTAATTTCCATTGAGCACTTTAATTTTGCCATCTCCTTCAAATACAAAAAGTTGATTGACGAGGTGATCCATAAAATAACGGTCGTGAGATACAAGTACCAGGCAACCGGTGAACTTATCCAGAAAATCCTCTAAGACGTTTAGGGTCTCAATGTCAAAATCGTTGGTAGGCTCGTCCAACACCAAAAAATTCGGATTCTTAATGAGTACTTTCAATAACTGAAGTCTCTTTTTTTCTCCTCCACTTAGCTTACCAATTACGTTATACTGTTTCTCTGGCGGGAACAGGAATAAATCCAGAAAAGAAGATGCTGAAATTTGAGCCCCATCTGCCAATGTTATGAACTCAGCGATTTCTTTCACTTCTTCAATTACCCTGTGCTCAAGATTGAGCTCAGCAGCCTCCTGAGTGAAATATCCTAGCTTGGTAGTTTGCCCAGGCAATATCTCTCCGGAATCAGGTTTTGTCTTACCGGTAAGCAAATCAAGGAACGTAGACTTTCCGACTCCATTACTCCCTACAATACCAATGCGGTCTTTCTTTTTAAAGATGTATGAGAAGTCATCTACCATTTTCTTATCACCAAAGCTTTTATTCACATGATGAAGCTCGATGATCTTTCCTCCTTGTCTTGTTTCCTTTATATCAAGTTCAAGTCGGTCTTTTTTCAGGTTTTGAGACGCTTTGTCTTTAAGCTCATGGAAAGCTTCAATCCTGTATTTGGCTTTGGTACCCCTCGCTTTAGGCTGTCTTCTCATCCACTCCAACTCTTTCTTTAACAAGTTTCTTGCCTTAGAGACTTCCACTTTCAACATTTCTTCCCGCTCCGATTTCTTTTCAAGGAAGTAAGCATAGTTACCTTTATAGGTGTATAACTTTCCTTTGTCCAACTCGATGATGGTATTAGCCACATTATCCAGAAAGTAGCGATCGTGGGTCACCATGATCAGGGTAATATTCTGACCAGACAAATAGCTCTCCAGCCATTCAATGGCATCAAGGTCCAAATGGTTAGTTGGTTCATCCATTACAAGGATGTTCGGGTCCTGTAACAGCATCTTTGCCATAAAGACGCGCTTCCGCTGTCCACCAGAAAGTGTTGAAAAAGACTGGTCAAAATTTTCAATCCCAAGTTTTGAAGTAATTTCATTCACCTTGGAATCAAATTCCCACGCATTCAACTCCTCCATTTTTTCCAATGCTGCCTGCATTTCGTCTGGAGAAGTATCAGGATTGTGAACACAGGCTTCATACCTCATTACAGCAGCAGCCATATCATTGCTGTCGTCAAAGAGTATCTCCTTAATGGTGAGATGACCTGGTGCATTTGGTTGTTGGGTAAGATATCCCATTCTTATTCCATCCCGAATACTGATCGTGCCTGAATCTGAAGGTATTTCACCTGTGAGTATTCTCAGCAAAGTAGTCTTGCCTGTACCGTTTTCACCAACCAAGGCCAACTTCTCACCGGCTGAAATGCCCAGTGTCAGGTCCTTGAAAAGCCACCTGTCGTTAAATGATTTTGATATTTGTTCTGCTGATAAATAATTCACGTTGCGCTCGATTGGGCCGCAATTTAGCAGAACAAAGAAGGAAAAGCAGAAAGCCCGAGATTAAATCGGGACACCTTTCCTTAATTTTAAAAATTACCTCTATCAGGCTGCTTAAGACCTTGCTTGCTTGAGATGCAAACAAAGAAAACAGAGTCCTAGCTGGAAAGCTGATAGTGCTACGATGGCAAAAAATATTAACATAAACTCATCGATTAACTTGAATTTAAAATTAAAGTATGAGCAGCAAAAAACCTAACATTCAGGTAGTTATGTTATTGTTAAGCGTCTAATTGATTGATTATGAACCTGATAAATGAGCTTCAAAACAACCTAAACGTAACCGCCAAAAACAAGATTGCTGCTTATGTAGGTGATAATAAAGATCGCTTTTCCGAATTGGTCAACGCTTTTTTGAACTCCTCAAGCAGAATTACCCAACGGGCCTCATGGCCCGTCAGCTATTGCGTACAAAAGCATCCGGAACTAATTAAACCTCACTTAAAAAGAATTATTAATAACCTGAAGAAGAACAACATACATGTTGCCGTTAAAAGAAATACGTTGAGGATGCTACAATTCGTGGAAATACCGAAGTCACTACACGGTATAGCGCTTGAACGCTGTTTTCATTTTTTCAATGATACCGGTGAACCAGTAGCAGTCAGGGTATTCAGCATGACTGTACTTGGCAAGGTGAGCAAGTTCTATCCAGAAATTAAAAAGGAGCTAATTCTACTCATTGAAGATCAAATGCCATATGCAAGTCCAGGATTTAAATCCCGAGGCAAAAAAGTGCTTAAAGAATTGAGAAAAAATTAATTGGTAATGGTGCGGGTGAGCGTTGAAATCAAGTCATCAGCATGCCCTTTCTCTTCAGGTGCTGCCAATCTTCTATAGTTCATCAATGATAAGATAGCGTTTTCAATTTCCTTGTTCATGGCCAATGTAAGGCCAAGGTTAAAATGGCTATTGGGGAAGTCAGGTTCTATCTCAATTGAGATCTCGTAATGTATTTTTGCCAATGGGAAATTTCCAATTTCTGCATAAAGGTTGGCCAGGTTGTAATGTGCTTCAAAGTGTCTTGGCTCCTCTTTCAGCGATTTAGTGAAACAATCGATGGCCTTACTATAATTCTTTTCTTCAGACTCCAATATACCTAGATTACAATAGGCATCCGCCTTTGCATCATTTTCGGCTATGGCTTTCTTATAAAGTGCCTTCGCCTTTTTGTCCCCCTGTTCATCCATTAGCAGGGCTTCTTCGAAAGTTGAAAGCTGGTTGAGTTTTACCAGTTTGCCACCGGTAAACAAATTGAGCTGGCCTGGTTTGGGGATACCAGTTGACTTACGCCTGCGAACAGGCTTGAAGCCAAACTTCTCAGGTGTATGAATCGGAAACTTAATCACCTTTGCCACAGGTGCAAAGATAATGGATTCAATTAAAAATTGAAGCGGCTATTAGCTGGCTTTACGCTTGGCCGTCCTTGTGGGTTTTGCCTTCTTTTTCTCTTTGGCTGCTGCTCCCTTAGCCTTTTCCATCGGCTTCTTTTTGGCCTGATCTATAGAGGCTTTAAGGGCCGTCATGATATCTACCACTTCAGGTTCTTCTTCAGTTACAGTAACGATTTCTTTGCCTTCAATTTTGGCGTCAATGATGGCTTTGAGGGCATCATAATAATGATCCTTCATCTCAATTTTTGAAAACTTGGTGGTCATTGAATCCACCAGAGTTTTGGCCAGCTTAAGTTGCTCTTTATCAGCATCTTTTACCTCAATCAATTGAGGAACTTCTCGCATGCTTCTCACTTCACTGGGGTATCTCAAGCGATACATCATGATCCCTCCTTCATGGGGGTTAATCAAAACGGGAGTTTCTCTGTCCCGGAGCACTACCTTTCCCACGCCAATTTTCCCGCTGGCTTTCAATGTTCCGCATAGCAATGCATAGGCTTTTGCTGCCACGTCTCCATCCGGACCGATGAAATAAGGCGCCTCAAACAAGGTAGGGTGCACTTCTTCAGCCTTCACAAAACCTTCAATTTCTATCACCTTGGTGCTCTTCAATTTAACCTTCTCAAAGTCCTCAGGTTCGATAATCACAAACTGTCCAGGCTCATACTGGTATCCTTTTACAATCTCATCACTTTTCAAAGGCTTTCCCGTAACCTTGTCTTTCTTCTCGTAACTCACCGGATTATGGCCATCTTTTGACAACAAATTAAAACTGATGGTTTGCCCTGAATCTATGGCATTGTAAATCCTTATGGGTATTGTAACCAGGGAAAACTGAATGTGACCTTTCCAGATGGCGCGCATAGCAAAAAATTTACTTAGTCTAAAAAATTAGATAGAGAGTACTAAGGTACTGATAATGAGGTCTTTTTTCAAAAATAATTTAGGCTTTTAAGACATAGAAAGTAGATGCTTACCATAGGTCTCCCTAAGTCATTTGCACTTGGGTGGTTGAAAACGATCCAATTATTTAGCTGATTAACAGTTATTTCAGCACCAGATAGCCATTTAAGCCTGGTCTGCCTGAATCAAATTCCAATTTGTAAAAGTATGTACCCGGAGGCAACTTGTCTCCATTCTTGCTGATACCTACAAACCTGTTATTCTGGTTATCATAATCTTTGACGTCAAATACAAGATCACCCCAACGATTATAAATCTTTAACCGATTGCTTCGTGTTTCAGGAAAGGCATCAATGTTTTTGACCTGGAAATAGCTATTCAACTCATCATCATTGGCGGATATACCATTGTACACAAATAGTTCAGTACATGATTCAACTGTTACCTCCACCGGTTGTGATACTTCACTTTCACATCCTTGTGCCGTAATTACCTTAACACTGTAGGAACCGGCACTGGTTACAACGATTTGTTCCGTGGTTTCAGCATTTGACCAAAGGTATGCGCCAAAGCCGGAAGGAGCCCCAAGAGTTACGCTCTCTTGTTTTTCAGGGCAGAAAGGTATATCCCCGGTAACTGAAATTATTGGTTGTGAAGGAATAGGATTAACTGTAGCTACCACCTCCAGTCTTGGACTTTCATTTGATGTGGATTTGACCGATACAAAGTAGCTTGTTGTTGTGGATAATGATGGCGTAATAAAAGTTGGGTTTGTACTTTCCTGGACCGGGGTACCACCAGCAGACTGAGTATACCAGGCATAAGTTTCAGTTCCTGTAGCACCAGTTGCCCCGAGTGTTACAGTTCCGGTGCCACATCGCTCGCCATTCTGGACAATTGGAGCGGCCACTGTTCTGCTAAACCTGGCAGAGATAGTTCTATCTGCATTAAGGTCAAGTGTCAATGGATTCGTAGCTCCGGTAGCATCACCTTGCCAGCCAATGAAATCCCAACCAGTAGCTGGAGTAGCTGAAATAGTAACCTGCTGTATACCTTCGTAACGGTTTAAATTGGGAGTCTTTTTAACAATGCCCTGACCGTCTGCAGATAGGAAGAGATTAAAGTAAGGTCCACCGCAAAGTTTGGTTAGAATTGAATTATCTGTGAGATCAAATTCCTCGGGATCACTACCTCTTATTTCACCATAGAGTTTATAATTCTTATTAATAACCAACCAATTGGTCTGTTGGGAGACTGTTTGTTTGCCTGCAACGGTAACTCTTTTTACGTCAATAGGTATAGTATCCAAATCGGTGATATAAAAGAAATGTATATCGGCAGTAGCATCCAGATCTCCGGAATTAAATACTGATGCAGTAATAACAACATTATCGCCATCAGAAGGACAGGAAATACTCGGTTGCAGGTCGGTGAATAGCAAGTTAGGTGCTTTGCCTACCACTAATGCCCGAGAGGCTTCATTGTTTGTTTTTGTTGTCTCCGTTATTTCACTGTCAGGATCTAAAAGTGCTCGGATTATACGAATACCCGCGGTTGAACTACTGTAAGGAGTAGTTATTTGTACTGTACCATCTTCTCCGGCTGATACTGAAGGTATACTAATGTCTGGCCCCAAAGGAACATCATCCACAAGAATACGTGCTTTAAAAGGTCCTGTATTTCCTATTCCAATATTATCATAGGAAAGGAAAATCGTTATCGGTTCGTTTACATCTGGATTGATCTTACTAGGAGAAATGTACTCGGAAAGGACCCTCAGATCTGGAGAAGGAGCACGCACCTGGATATTTGTTTTGTATTCGTTGTTATCCTCGCGACATTCAGCATAGGCGTTCAATTCATCTACCACCACTTTTAATTCAAATGTTCCCACCTGATCAAATAAATGTGGGAGCGATACTGAATAGCTTCCAACTTGAACACCAGGGGCAACTGTTGGCAAGATGGCACTGGCTATTGACACACCATCTAAAAAGAAAGTAACCGGAACATTGGTAGCTGTAAACAGACCGTGATTATAAATATATGCTGTCAAATTTTGAACAGTATTTACATAAAACCCACCACTCCAAATACCTCCTACCCTGTTTGCTGAAAAATCAACACATAATGGCATTTGCGCTACATTATCACCTTCTGAACTTTCTGTGATCGCATTTCCGTTATCGAGCCGAATACGAAAAGTATGATCACCATCGCTTTGAAGGTTAGTTGTCAGCGTGGCTATCTTAGTTGCGCCTGCAGCCAATCCGGAATTAACAGTTTGTGTTTCAATTCGTGCGATCCCATTTTCAATTATTGTTAGTTCTATATCAAATGGAGCTACAATTGGAACCGAACCCGAATTGCGGTAAACTACTTCTATACTAAAGTTACTTCCGGTCGAAGGTAAAATGGGAGTAACTGTTATGTCTTTATTGTTTACGCTTAGGTTTGGATATTGCACCGGTGGTGGCAGGTGTTTAATGATTTTAGAAAATTCATTATTGGTTTCCCTGTATTCATCTACATTTCCCGTACCTATTGGCTCGTCAACACGCACCGTCACCACATGGTCGAGAATATCTGCAAAGTTGTGAGTAACAGTAAATATATGGTTCGCACACGTTGGCAGCGCAGTCAATGATTCCGTGTGTATCAGTGTGGCATCCATGTACACATTTACATCAAATGGTGTGTTGGCATCAACACCTCCAATATTATCCACACGGACGTAGAATGTAAATGGATTGAGCATATTCACATTGCCCGATATGGATTGATTAGTAGAATTACTTACTGTAAGATCAGGCTTGTCGGGAAGTACAGTAAGATAGGCAAGGGATTGATTATTGGTTTTTGTTTTTTCACTAACCTGATTGTTCAAATCGGCTACACTCTGGAACAGGCAATTATTACGATTAAAACAATCTCCAATTACATTCGTAGTGGTTGTAAATTGATAGGTCAAAAGTTCTCCAGGGTTCAATTGAGGGATCACATGCTCACCAAGAATTGCATCGCAATTCAAATAGCGAAATACAAAATTATTGGCTGCTATATCACCCACATTTTGAATGATTGCGGTTCCTGTGATTTGCTCGCCCTGCAAAATGGTAGACTTTGATAAAGTAATAATTGTTGATAAATCAGGTAACGGTGGTGCAGGAAGCACTGTAAACGTAATTGGTCCCTGGTATCCGGTGAGTGTATAATCTGTCACCTCAACGTTAAGTGTGTAGGTGCCTGCAACAGCAGGTACTCTTATGCCCAATTGATAAGTTCCATCAGACTGAGTAGTTGTTTGTCCAGCGTTGCCTCCAGTGATACGAGCAATTACTGTAGCACCGGCTACATCAGGATCAACCGTTGGTTCTATACCAAAATACTCAGCTTTTCCAGTAATTGTAATGATGCTATTAGGCTGCAACGCAAGCGGAGAAGCATTGGCTACAGGGTTGATTCCTCCAGGCAACTGATAGTCGCCAACAATCACCGGACGAATGGCAAAATTGTTTAATTCGTTGTCTTCACTCAGCACGTTGGATTCGTCAATTACCAATTTTACCGGATAAAATCCTGATGCAGTAAAGTTTTGATCCCACTGTAAGGTAATGGAGGATTGAGGATTTATCTGCAATACTGTCTGCGTGTAGACTTGAACATTATCAATGTATGCAGACACCACAAAATTTTCTGCCAAATAATCAGATGTATTGCGGATGCGGGCATAAATCTTTATGGATTCATTAATTGCTGGATTGGATTTACTGAACGATATATCGTTGGCATAAATGGCTACGTCCAACAGATCATTAGAAACAAAAGGCTGCGCAACAAATGGAGACTGGGCGCTACATCCATCGGTATTATTGGCAACTACTCTACTTTTCCAACTGATCTGATCAGAAAGGTTGGTTATCGTAACCCTGTATTCTTTCCCATCCGTAACATCATTATCTGCTACATCCGCTTCTTGCATTATCCGTATAATGTCCAACGGATCCGTTGCCTGACCATTATTGTTGGCATCCAGTTCCACTCTGGGATAGCCACTAGCCGGTAAATTTCCATTGGCGTCTGTATAAATCATTCTGAATTCAAAGGGTACCTCCGTACCTCCCTGTGTTGGAGACACCAATGAACTCGTATACCCAAGATCATTGGTATAGCTAATCAACGGAATTTCCTTAACCGTTATAATCACAGATTTTGTTTCTGAACACCCATTGGCATTGGTTATCGTCACAGAATAGGTTGTTGTTACTAAAGGAGACACAGTTATTGAAGCGCTGGTGGCTCCTGTATTCCATAGATATTGAGTACCCCCTGTAGCGGTGAGTGTAATCGAAGCAGTTTTACAGATAGTAGCATTACCTGTAAGGGTGGTTATCAGGTCAGGAAAGTGTGTTACTGTGGTTTCAAGTTGATCGTTGCTGGTATTCTCGTCCGCTGCAAATATTATATACGCCTTTACAGTATAGGCTTGCTTGGTAGAAAGGTCAGCTTTTTGTGCAAACGTATATTCATATTTACCTGCTGGTGCGATAGTAACTGCTGCAGGTATAGTTTCCACCACGGGTGTTCCCCCGTTGATCTGATAGGCCACTTGTAATCCTGAAATAGATGCAGCCCCCAGGTTGGTTATTTCCACTCGAACATCTGTTGCATTCGTCAATGAACATGAATTAGCCGGAGTAATGATCCGACTCAGTGCGCCATCATTGGTAAAGGCAGCTGCATATTGAGTGGCTCCTATACTGACAGGAATGGCCCTAACGCTTCCATTGATATCTGCAGGCACTGTAGTTGTTAAATCCAACCCTGCCCCTGCAAGCGATGAAGCAAGTGTGGTAAGGTCACTTTGAGATTGGTATTGTGGATCAACAGAAAGTGAATTGGCATCTTGACCAGTGGCTCCTTGCAATGCACCTAGGGCTGGTTGGTCAACACTGTTCCAACGTGCTAGAGTTGTACCAGAGGTAAAGTAATTATTATAGTTAATTTGACCAATGGCTGTTGCGTTTATAACATTGAGTGCGTAACCATTTGACTTGAAATTATTATTTACCAGATTAATATTTTGTCCTGAAGCGGATGCATAGTACAGTCCTGCTCCTGTCCCTGTTGCATTAATGTTGTTGTGATAAAAATTAGCGTTTTGGATATAGTTCATACTGACTGTTGCATAACTTGATCCATTATTGGACTGGAAGAAGTTGTTAGCGATAAGGGCTGGAGATCCTACGGTTGCTAATGCCGCAAACATGTCCAGGGCAGTTGCATTACCACCGGTTACTTTATTGGCTGTGATTTGATACTGTCCATTAACATTGGCGATTGTAAGTCCTTGAAAACTGGAAGATGAGGGGTTGTTGGAAACTTGATTCTTGTCAAGAACAAAAGCGGTGTGATAATCAAGCATTATACCTCTATGGTAAGACTGGAATATCAAATTATTTTGGACAATTGTTCCCGTAGCTTTCGAGGTTGGTCCCTGAAAATCTATGCCTACCGCTCCAAACTTTATGGTATTATTAACAATCCTAACATTTTGTGATTGGGCAGACACTATGAAAATACCTCCTGTATTGCTGGAGGTACTGGTGGTTACTACGCTCTCAATAATATTTCCATCTAATTCAAGATTAATCGTCCGGTTGATAGCATGAATTGCCCGTCCATAAGTAGTGCCTTCCGCTTTAATAGTAAGATTTCGTAACCTATAGTAGTCTGCATTGTTCAATCGAATTGTAAAATTCGACCCACTGGTTGTTGAGGTATATCGAATAATTGCATCGGCAGGTAAACCTGTTGCCGATTCAAAAGTTATTGTGTTGGTTGATGATGATCCTGAAACTGCCAGAAATGTCAGTTGTTCGTTAAAATCACCTGTGACTTTGAAAGTTACTGGTCCATTTATACCAAAATTTTTCAATGCATCTAATGCAGCTGTAACGGTTAAAAAATTATTAACACCAGAACCTGAAGCATTGATGGTATACTCACCACTTAATGGGGTTCCTGATGATCCAAATTGATTCGCCCCGAGACTTGGTGTTGATGGTCTTGCGAGCCCATCGATGTCATCGGGTACAATAGCGTTTATATTTTTACCAATATTGGAAATAGCAGCAACTGCGGAATACAGTAATGTATTCGATTGATATTGCGGATCAATAGATATGGAATTGGTTTCAAAACCAGTAGCTGTTTTCCATTCGTTCAGTGTTCCATAGTTAGTAGAACCGTTCCTGCCCATGAAAGAGCCGGAAGTAAACAGGTTGTTGTAATCCGATTCTACAATCGAGTTGACCGCTGAGGAGGTTTGGTATTCTACCGCATGACCCGTGTTGGCTTTGAAATTGTTATTTACTATGCGGTTGCCTACTGATTGATATCGGTTGAAGTGAAACGCTTCTCCCAAGGAAGTGTTGTTCACACTGTTGTGATAAACATTGGTGTAAGTAACTCCGTATATCAGGTACACGGTGGCATAGCTTGAATTAGAATGAAAAAAGTTGTTGGCTATGAGAGAGGGTTGGGTATCAACCCCTCCAAAGTAGTACAGGCGCATAGCGTGGCCCAGGCCCCCGGTAATGCGATTGCGCTGTATCTCTGTATAGCCCGAAGTGTTATCAAGTCCAAAACCGTAGTAATCTCCTTGGGAAGTGCCTGAGTGGCTGATCACGTTGTTATTAAAAATACCTCCAGCCATGTATTGAAAGTAGGCAGGTCGGTAGTACACATTGGTGATGGTATTACCCGTGAATACCGTACCAGGTGAAGGAATACTGTTATTGCCTACATGAAT
>DDTF01000054.1 GCA_002345965.1 Flammeovirgaceae bacterium UBA2371 | reverse complement strand
CGATTGGTAATTCTATTGGTAATTTTTAATTGTCTCATGTTTCGATTTTGGATGAATAAAATATTTTGGATACTCAACAAAAAATAAGCTGTTGCCAAAGCGGCTTGATTTTTCGTTATACAGAGGGTGCGGAAATGTTGTCTCTTATTTCAAAAGAGACATTGCGATAAACTTAAAAGAGTGAAATAATTGACATTTCTATATAATAAGAAAAAAAATCGACATTTCAAAGTAAAAGCGCTAAAAAGGTTAACAATCACCTTATTCTTCCAAATAAGGACCCCTTGCTAGATTATTTACACCACTATCATGCCATTGATACACTTTTGAACTCAGTTATTTATTTAATTTGGTGAAATACCATTTTTATGACTCCGGAGCAAAAAGAACATGCCATCGAACTGTTACTTCGAGGCGACCAACTTGAAGCGGTAAGGTATCTGCAACAAACATTGAGCATCAATCCTGATCAAGCCTTACTACTGGCAGAAAAGCTAGAACAAGAAGTGGACGATTTTCAAGAATCCGAACTTTTGAATGAATACCGCGAAGCCAATGATCAACAGCAGCAACCTTCTGGTGGAGGATTAGGTAAAATTATTGGGTTGTCATTTATGATAGGAGGATTGGTCATGCTATCCGTTGTTATCTACCTTATCATCTATAATTACAATTTTATAAAAGGCTCAACTTCTACAATGGGTAAACTAATTAGCTACGATAGTTACTTTAGTGATAGTGAAAATGGGGGCTCTACCATGTACACTCCTATTTTCGAATACCATTATCAGGGAGTCAAACGCACCTACAAGAGCAGTACCAGTTCCTCCAGTCGTTCATTTGAAATTGGCGAGCAAGTAGAAGTTCTTGTAGATCCTGAAAATCCTAACTCAGTAATGGTTAACACTTTCTGGGAGCAGTGGTTTCTGCCGTTGGTTTTAGGTTTTATGGGATGCATGTTTTCTGGTTTGGGATATATGGCGTATAGAACATTTGGTTAAATGAATTCCACTTACTTCAATATTGATATGTTGCAATACTACTTGACCAACATCTACTTTTGATTTGAGTAGCCAATGAATTTTTATTATCTTAAAAAAATCTTACTAATCCAATTCTTATGATCATCGATGTGCACACTCATCTCAACAACTATCACGAAGAAAAAAAAGCTGACGTTAAGGAATGTCTTGACAAACTTCAAGAAGCCATGACTGAAAATAAGGTGGATTACGCACTTATACTAACCTCATATAAAGTAAATGAGCATCGACCCAGTATACGTCAGGTGGTGGAAGCAACACGTGATGTAAAAAATGTAGGTGTAGTTGCCGGGATTAGTTATATTAACTACAAAGAAAAAGACCTTAGAGAAATCAGTGACTACCTAAAAGATGGGACTGTAAAGGGACTGAAACTTTATCCTGGATATGAACCCTTTTATCCTCATGATAGCCGGATGCAAGTCGTCTATGATTTGGCTACAGAATATGACGTACCCGTAATGTTTCACTCAGGTGATACCTACTCTCCAAAAGGAAAAGTCAGGTTTGCGCACCCACTTCATATTGATGATGTGGCAGTAGACAACCCCACTATGAAAATAGTTATCTGCCATGTAGGTAATCCCTGGATAAAGGACTGCATGGAGGTAATCTATAAAAACAAAAATTGTTATGCTGATTTCTCTGGACTGGTATTAGGAGATTTCTCTGATCATTTTGAAAGGTATATGAAAGAACAGCTGCAGGAGATGATTCTTTATGCTGGGGAACCAAAATACTTATTGTATGGAACTGATTGGCCCATCTCCAGCATGAAGTCTTATCTTAATTTCATGAAACAACTGGAATTACCAGAAGAAAAAAACGAGTTGATCTTATGGCAGAATGCCGCTAAACTTTTTAAAATCAACGTAGATGACTTGAAGTAAAAACGCTTAAGCTTTAAATGCGTTTAAGTAGGCGAAAAGGAAACATAATAATAGCTCCAATGGCTTCAAATATTGCAGCCAGCGTAAATCCTAAAATTCTAAATGGAAGCAGCAATAACCATATCAGCGGAAAAATAAATATGGCCAAAAGGGCCAAGGGCCAACTCACTACCAGTAAAAGAAACCAGAGTAAAAGAGCAATAAGTGTACGCATTTGGATTTAGTTTGCATACATCATCTACAATTTTTCTGCCAATTGAAGAATCAATGAATTGAGGCTGCAAATGAAGACAGTCCCATTTGATTCTATTAAAATTGAACATTGGCTTGTTCAGTAATGAACACCAAACGCCAGCTACTCAGATACGAACCAGTTTAAAATTTTTCCCAATAAGGATTTGGGTGGCTGTTTTTTTTCAACAAAGACTTCATATTCGTCTTCGTGTTTATTTTTTTTCAGTGGCTTAGGGGGTGGTGTATATTTACTTACCTTTTTTAAGTATCGTTGGGTACGTAATTCCTTTTCCCTTTCAGCTTCTTCTTGGCGCTTACGCAAAGCCTCCCGCGCTTCCCTTTCCCTTTGTAAGGCAATTACATTTTTTCTTGGTCTTAAGTCTCGGTTGCGAGGGGTTGTCCTGCCTTTGCGTGGTCTTATTTCTTTTTGTGGATCCGCCTTCACATCGCCATCAGGTTGATCCGGTTGATTATTCTGATCAGTTTTCTCCTCCTTCTTTTTAGGTTCCGGCAATTCAATCTTACCCACAACCTTCAAACCTGGCAGCTCCACCTTAATGGGTTTGATCACTTCATTTTCCATTGGCGTATCCACTAAAACTTCTGTTGGTGTATCAACACCTTCATGGGTTGAAGCTAATTCATCCGAGGGCAATTCCATTTCTTCATCCAAGGTGGGTACCTTAATTGAACTCGATTCAGCTGTCACGTCTTCAGAAGATTTCTCCGTGATCAACAATTCGGGAGCAAAGTGTTTGAGTACCAACTCAACCTGGTCTTCTGCCACTTTTGCATTGGAGGAATCTTCTATGGGAGAATTGTTGGCTGCAAGAAAAGCCGCTATTTCTGCCGGCTTTACAGCTATTTTTCTGGCCAATTGTGCTAAGCGCATGGGAAATTCAGCTCTAAGTCGTTCAATCTCAATTTAAAACGCAAAGATAATAAATCCTGTTAACAAGCCATTGGGCATTTGAGATACGGTAAATGGTTTCTGTATATGAGAATTTCTATTACCTTCAAAGTTCAAAATAATTCAAATTTAATGGCTAAGGTAACTATCAACAGTTTTGAAGACTTTTCTGCCTATACAGGTAAAGAAATGGGAGCATCTGATTATTTGAAAATATCTCAGGAACAGATCAATAAATTTGCAGATGCTACCCTGGATCATCAATGGATTCATACTGATGCAGTGAGGGCCTCAACGGAAAGCCCCTTTCAAAAAACCATTGCCCATGGATACCTCACTTTATCACTCGTCCCGCACCTCTGGGGCCAGATAGTCCAGGTGAACAATATCAAAATGTTGGTCAACTATGGCATCGAAGGGTTAAAGTTCAACCAACCCGTAGTAGTGGATTCAGAAGTGTGCCTTCGCGTAAAGTTGAATTCCATTGCCAATCTAAGAGGCATTGCCAAAGCGGAATTAAATGCTGTAATGGAAATAAAAGACAACCCTAAACCGGCTTTTAGTGCTACCATCATATTGCTGTATCACTTCAAATAGCAGCGATCGGGTATCGTGTTTAGCGACCTCCTTTTTTAATGTCTTCCCGTGTTAACCTGTAAATCAACAGAGCCGCTCTCTTAATCTGTTCGTCCAGCGTATTCAGGTTTACATATTCTTCCGGGGCATGAGCTCCTCCACCCATAGATCCAAGGCCATCCAAAGATGCTATTCGATCGGCAATGAAAGCGATATCCCCTCCTCCCCGCTTACCTGGATCATAAGGTTTTACTTCCCCAAGGCCAATATCTCGACTCACCTGGTCATACACTTTTAATACTTGCATATTACTCTCCTTGGGAGACATGGACGGATAGCTATCAATAAATTCAATTTCTGCTGTGGTGCCCGGGAGATTATCTTTTACGATTTCACGCATTTTTGCCCGTGTACGTTCCTTTTGCTCTTCACTTAAAAAACGTAAGTCGCCATGAACTGTGACGGTATTGGGGACTATGTTCTGCTTTCCGGAAGTGGTCGCCTCAAATCCATTTTCATTCACGGTAACCGTAGTACCCCCTGCAATCATGCCTGGACTATAGGTAAGACTTGGATCACGCAATTCCCCATAAAATCGATGCAATATTCGTGCAGCCTCATAAATAGCACCTGCTCCTACCTCCTCAGTAAAAATTCTCGATGAATGTGCCTGATTACCTGTTATGGTAAGTCGCCAACTACTGGAACCCCTTCTTGCTATAGTAGCATAATCAAATCCGGTAGCACCTTCAAAAGAGAGGGCAATATCACTGCGATCGGCAGCCCTTACCATATCTCCTCTACTGATGCTAAGTGGTTTTCCAACCGCCTCCTCATCGCCGGTAAGCAATACAATGATCTGTGAGTTGTCCAGCAATTTCGCTTCATGAAGCGCCTTTAACGCGTATAACATCACCATATCTCCACCTTTCATGTCGCTGGCACCCGGTCCGTACGCTACTGAGTCTTCACGAACAAAACCAGACCCTTCTCCCTGTGGTTCGAATACTGTATCAATATGCCCGAGAAGCAATAGTTTTTTACCCTTTATTCCTTTTCTTTCCGCCAGCAGGTGACCCGCCCTTTTCATTTCCTCTGGCATGCTTATCCATTGAGAAGAAAACCCTATTGCATCCAATTCCTTTTTAAAAGTCATGCCTACCTCTCTTACTCCGTTCAAGTTGTTGGTACCACTGTTGATGTTCACCACCTTCTCTAGAAAAGCAATGGCTTCCGGCATGCGTTGGTCAACAATTGCTAGCACCTTTTTTTCATCACGATTAAGTTTTTGTGCCTCAACGGCAGAGATTGTTATAATGAGTATTGAAACCAGAATCAGGTTTTTCATATTGATTTTAATTAAAAATTTAAAGTTTTATTAAACTGAAAGTTGATTGACAATATCTATTGCCTTATCAATTTCTTCAGCGCTATTGAAGATATGGGTGCTGTGACGTACTCCAAACACATCCCCTACTGAACGAGGACGCATGCGCCCTTTTTCCCAGAAAGCATCTTGTAATTGTGTTCCGGTAAATCCTTCAAGATTGTAAACAGATAAACCGGCACACATAGAAGGATCTTTTGGGTGAAAAAATTTCACCTTTTTATTTTGTGACAAGCCGTTACGCAACCGATCGCCCAAAAACTTGACGCGGTCTGTCCACCGATCGTGACCCACTTTGAAATAGAAGTCCAAAGCAGCATCTAGGCCAAACAAGATTGAAAAATTGCCCGTACCACGCTGCGTGAAACGGTAACCCTCATCCTCATGGTTATCCCACTGAGCACTGGCTACAGTTGTCCAAACCTCTTTGATTTTTTCGGGGTTTACGTACATAAATCCTGTTCCCGTGGGCGCTCCAACCCATTTATGAAAACAACCTACATAAGCATCACAACCCAGCTCTTCAATATCAACCTTGATATTTCCGACCGTCTGCGCTCCATCAAGGATGGTAAAAATACCCCGTGCTTTGGCAGCAGCACAAATTTCTTTTCCAGGCAGGATAGCACCACTTCCAGAAATGATATGCGATAACATGAGCACTTTAGTTTTAGGAGTAAAACTATTGATTATAATCTCCAGCACCTCCTCTGGTGATTGAATTGGTTTGGGCAGCTCTATCTGCTTTAGCACAACACCATCTCGTTTTTCTCTTACTTCCCAGGAGCACCTACCCCCAGGATGCTCCTGATTGCTGGTGATTACTTCGTCTCCAGCTTTCAGATCAAGCCCATTGGCTATGTAACTCATTGCGTTGGTCACATTATCCGTTAATGCAATTCCTTTTGGATCACAATTAATGATCTTCCCTACTTTGGTGCGGATGTACATCAGATCTTGATAACCACTGATAAATTTTTCTTTGCTATCATCTTTATAGGCCCAGTCAGCAACATCTGTAGCCATGTAATTCAAATGTTTGGATACTGCCTCCACCACCACACGAGGCATTACACCAACTGTGCCTGTATTAAAAAATACTTTGTCACTGGAAAGCATAAATTGCCTCCTTAGTTTATTCCAATAATCCGGATCATCGCTATCGGGCATGGCTTCCACCAGCTCAGATTTCGTCTCTCCGCAAGCGTACAGCGCTAAAGAAGAAACGGCAAGCGTGCTTATTCCTATTGATTTGAGTAGATCTCTACGTGTAGCCATAATGGTAGTATTTACCCTTCTAAAATAGTAAATTAAACCCGCTAACAATCAAATAAACTATGCGAGTGGTTGATCTCTTGGTTTTGTTTTTAGGACTCTCCCTGTTGATTTCGTGCTCTCCTCAAAAACAAGCAGATTCACGTCCTAATATATTATTAATCGTAGCTGACGATTTGGGTTATTCGGACCTGGGTTGTTATGGTGGAAATATAAGGACACCAAATATTGATCAGCTGGCCAAACATGGTATAAGATTCAGCCAATTTCATACAGGACCTACCTGCGCTGTCACACGCGCAATGCTTTTGTCAGGTCAAAATAATCATGTAGCAGGAATGGGTATTCAAGATGGCTTGCTTACCAATTCTCCAATGATTGGAAAACCTGGCTATGAATCAAATCTTTCTGATCGAATCATTCCAGTTTCTCAGCTTCTTCAAGAGTCAGGCTACTTTACTTATACTACTGGCAAGTGGCATTTGGGTAAACGGGAGGAAGATAGCCCTCAGCAAAAAGGGTTTGACAGATCATTTAATTTGTTGCAAGGCGGAAGTAATCATTTCAACAAGATTGGAATCGAACCTGACGATACCCTCTCTTTATTCAGGGAGGATGGTCAAATTGTTGATTATCCGGAAGGCAAATACTCTACTCAATTTTACACCGACAAATTGATTGATTACATACAAGAAGGTAAAGTCAAAGATCCCGGCAAACCATTTTTTGCCTTCGCAGCGTATACTTCACCGCACTGGCCATTACAGGTTCCTGAAGACTATCTGGATCGGTACGAGGGTGACTTTGATATCGGCTATGATTCATTGCGTGTATTGCGTTTTGAATCTCTTAAAGAGTCAGGTTTGATTCCGCCAAATGCATCACTCCCACCACGACTTGCAAGCATTACCCCCTGGAATGAGTTGACTCCAGAGGAAAAGAAAATAGAATCGCGCAAAATGGAACTGTATGCCGCAATGGTTGACAACCTGGATTATCACATTGGAAGAATCATACACTTCCTGAAAGCGGAAGGTTTGTATGACAATACCCTGATTGTTTTTATGTCGGATAATGGTGCTGCAGGAAATGATTTTTACAATGAGACCTGGTCAAGAGATTTCATTCGAAAACACTACAACAATGATTACGAAAATATGGGTAAGGAAAATTCCTTTGTGTCTTACGGTCCACAATGGGCTCAGGCTGGAGCTGCCCCTTTTAATAGATTCAAGGGCTATACCACTGAGGGAGGAATAGTCTCACCTATTGTAATCAAGCCCCATAAACCCACAACAACTGGCCTTATAAACAATGCCTATTTTACAGTGATGGACCTTGCCCCCACCTTTTATGAATTGGCTGGCACAGCTTATCCAGGTAATACAGCCTCAAAAAAGATAAAACCCCTATTGGGAAAAACAATTGTTCCTTTGTTGAATGGTGAGAGCAGTATTCACTCTGAAGAATATGTAACTGGACTTGAACACAGAGGAAGGATGTTTGTGAGGAAAGGAAACTGGAAATTAGTCAATCTTCAGCCACCATTGGATAATAAAAAACTGATGCTTTTTAATGTTGCCGAGGATCTTGGAGAGACAAAAGATTTATCCAAAAACAATCCGGAAAAATTCGAAGAACTACTAATGGATTGGAAGGACTTCGTCAAAAAGAATGAAATCCTACTTCATCAAGTAAATCAATAACATTCTTAATAATTAAAAAACATGAAACCACTGGTTCGATTCATTCTGCTTGCGGTTATACTTGCAGGCTGCGCTCAAAAACAGCAAGTTGATCTTTTATTGTCTAACGGAAAGATTTGGACTGGGGATGAAAAAAATCCATGGGCATCCTGGGTAGCAGTAAAGGATGAGCGCATCTTCGCAGTTGGCAACAATGACCAACCCTTTACCGGTGATGCGATTCAAACCATCGACCTTAACAATCGTCTGATGGTCCCAGGATTTAATGATTCTCACGTCCATTTTGCATCTGCTGGCCATTTGTTGTTAAACATTAATTTATTAGATGTTAATGATGCGGCTCAATTGATTAATACGCTAAAAGAAACTACCGAACGACTCCCGGCAGGGAGTTGGATCACTCGCGGAGATTGGGGTGCTTATGAAGCCTGGTCGATGGGTTCATCCGGTGGAAAAAATAAATCGGAATTTACGCCTCATCGCAACATGATAGATTCAATAACTGCGCAACACCCTGTGCTTGTTACCCGATACGATCGCAAAATTGGGTTGGCCAATGCCTTGGCGCTTGACTTTTTGGGTATTGATTCTGAAACGGGAATACTGAAGGGAGGACTACTGGAGGATGCTTTATCTAAGATTCCGGAGAAATCATTTGATCAATTACTTGCAGAGTCGAAGCGTGCATTGGAAGAATGTCGAAAATGGGGAGTCACTACAGTGCAAGATATGTCACCACCCAACCAATTGGATGTTTATAAAAAATTAAAAGAAGAGGGTGCGCTTACAAGTCGAATCAACTTTAGTCCTTCTCGCCTTATTGAATATTCTGAAATGATAGAAAAGGGTTGGGTAATTGACTGGTCCGATCCTTCGAACCCGCATCCTGCCGGAGATGAATGGATAAGTTTTGGCACATTAAAAACTCACATTGATGGAATTATGGGTGCACGCAGTGCACGATTTTACGAACCCTACAGTGACAATGATGTGGAAAATCGATTTTGGAGAGGAGGATGGAGAGAGTTCTCGAAAGATATGCCATCCTTCAAATCAATGATCTTGAAAGCAGACAAAGCCAACATCCAACTACGAATTCATTCCATTGGAGATGAGGCCAATGCAATCCTCATTGACATCCTTGACACTTTAAATATGGTGAATGGGGAAAAACCCAGGAGATTCAGATTAGTACATGCTCAGGTGATAAGCGAAAGAGATTTTCCAAGATTGAAAAATCACAAGATCGTTGCTGAAGTTCAACCTTATCACGTAACCGATGACATGAGATGGATGGAAGAGCGAATAGGGTATGAACGATGTAAAGGAGCGTACGCTTTCAAGACATTACAAGAAAACGGGGCAACACTTTCTTTTGGGTCCGACTGGCCCGGCACCAACGCGTCTTACTATCCCATCAACCCATTGTATGGATTATATGCTGCCGTGACCAGGCAAACTGTTCATGGAGAGCCTGAACAGGGTTGGTTTCCTGAACAAAAGATAACATTGGAAGAAGCTTTAAAAGCCTATACTTATGGGTCCTCATTTGGTGCCTTTGAAGAAGCAAGCAAAGGGACTATCGAAGAGGGCAAGCTGGCTGATTTTGCGGTATTGAATGCTAACCTTTTTGAATCAGCACCTTCCGACTGGCTTCATACACCAATTGATTACACCATTGTTGGCGGAGTAGTCGTTTACTCGAGAAAGAAAAACGAGGAAAACAGCAATCAGTAACCAGCTTATTATCAGTCAATAACTCTTCGGAAATTGGCTTTTGATGTGCACAACCCTGCCTATCGGGTGTTAGGGATATAGCCTATATCTCTGTATTTTTGGAGTCCAAAATTGAGATGGAATGAAGACGGAAACTGCTACATCAGAGAAGAAAACAGCAACACACAGTAATATGTCAGGGCATAAAGCACCTGATCCTTATAAACCAAAAAATAAAGTGCGCATGGTCACTGCAGCCAGTCTATTTGACGGCCACGATGCAGCCATCAACATCATGCGCAGGATCATACAGGCAACAGGCTGTGAAGTAATTCACCTTGGCCACGACAGGAGTGTTGAGGAAGTTGTTAATACTGCCATTCAAGAGGATGCGCAAGGCATAGCTATGACCAGCTATCAGGGTGGGCACAACGAATATTTCAAATACATGTATGATTTGCTCAAAGAAAAGGGAGCATCCCATATTAAAATATTTGGTGGAGGCGGAGGTGTCATTCTTCCAGAGGAAATAAAAGAGTTGATGGATTATGGCATCACCAGGATCTACTCTCCCGATGATGGTCGTGCCATGGGCTTGCAAGGCATGATCAATGACCTGGTACAGCAGAGTGATTATCCATTAGGTGATACTTTGACGAATGAAGTAGATCAACTGGAAAAGAAAAATCCAGTTGCCATTGCGCGATTAATTTCAGCAGCAGAAAATTATTTCGACAATCACAAAGCTGTTTTTGAAACCATTCACAAAAAAGCAGCTAAAGCTACAACTCCTGTTTTAGGCATTACCGGAACCGGTGGTTCAGGTAAGTCTTCCATGGTAGATGAAATTGTCAGAAGATTTCTTATCGACTTCAAAGACAAAACCATTGGCATTATATCAGTAGATCCTTCAAAAAGGAAAACTGGTGGCGCATTGCTTGGTGATCGCATTCGGATGAATGCCATCAACCATCCTCGCGTATTTATGCGCTCTTTGGCTACCCGTCAGGCCAATCTGGCGCTATCTGCTTATGTAAAAGAAGCAGTTGCCATTCTCAAAGCCGCCCATTACGATCTGATCATTTTGGAAACATCGGGCATTGGCCAAAGCGATACTGAAATACTAGATCATAGCGATGCATCATTGTATGTGATGACTCCCGAATACGGAGCTGCAACCCAGTTGGAAAAAATAGATATGCTGGATTTCGCTGATGTAATTGCACTCAACAAATTTGATAAGCGCGGTGCTCTGGATGCTCTTCGTGATGTAAAGAAACAATATCAACGCAATCATAATTTATGGGATCAGAAACCCGACACCATGCCTGTCTTTGGTACAATTGCATCCCAATTTAATGACCCTGGAACTAATCAGTTGTATAAGCATTTGATTGACACGGTAGCCACAAAAACCGGAACAAACCTTAAATCGACTTTCAAAATTACCCGTGAAATGTCTGAAAAGGTGTTTGTGATTCCTCCCAATAGAACAAGATACCTGAGCGAGATATCTGAAAATAACAGAAATTATAATCAATGGGTTAATGAACAAGCAGAGGTAGCACAAAAGTTATATGCCATCCAAAAATCCATTGATGCGATGAAGGATAGTGCCATTGAGGACAAAGACCGGATCGTCAAAGGACTTCAAGAGCAATATGAAAAAATTCATCTCAGCTTTGACCCTCGCAACAAACAACTATTGGATCAATGGTCCGAAAAAGAGAAAAAATACAAGGAACCTCTTTTCAAATTTAAAGTAAGAGACAAAGAGATTGCCATTCAAACACACACCGAGTCGCTTTCTCACACACAGGTTCCTAAAGTATCACTACCGAGGTACCAAGCCTGGGGTGATTTGTTGAAATGGTCATTGACTGAAAATGTTCCAGGAGAATTTCCCTATACATCAGGTATCTATCCCTTTAAAAGAGAAGGCGAGGACCCTACTCGTATGTTTGCAGGAGAAGGCGGACCTGAACGTACCAACCGGAGATTCCACTATGTGAGCTTGTCTACACCAGCCAAACGATTGTCAACTGCATTTGACTCTGTTACACTATATGGCAACGATCCCGACTACCGACCAGACATTTATGGCAAGATTGGTAACTCAGGCGTAGCCATTTGCTGTCTTGATGATGCAAAAAAATTATACAGTGGATTTAATCTGGCAGACCCGCGTACTTCTGTTTCCATGACCATCAATGGACCCGCTCCCATGCTTTTGGGTTATTTCATGAATGCCGCCATTGATCAACAATGTGAGGTGTACATCAAGCAGAATGGGTTGGAGAAAGAAGTCAACAAAAAAATTGAAGCAATTTATAAAGGAGTTGAACGACCCTCTTACCAAGGACCACTTCCAAAAGGAAATGATGGACTAGGTTTGATGCTGCTTGGGGTCACTGGTGATCAGGTGCTCCCAAAAGATATCTATGAAAAGATAAAAACCGAAACCTTGTCGCAAGTGCGCGGCACTGTTCAAGCTGACATCCTTAAAGAAGATCAGGCGCAGAACACCTGCATTTTTTCAACGGAGTTTGCCCTTCGCCTCATGGGAGACGTACAGCAATATTTTATAGAAAAGAATGTCCGTAATTTTTATAGTGTTTCCATTTCTGGCTACCACATTGCAGAAGCTGGTGCCAATCCAATTACTCAACTGGCATTCACGCTGGCCAATGGATTTACTTATGTAGAATATTATCTCAGCAGAGGAATGGACATCAATGCCTTTGCTCCCAATCTATCTTTCTTTTTCTCCAATGGCGTTGATCCCGAATACGCAGTAATTGGAAGGGTAGCCAGAAGGCTATGGGCCAAAGCGATGAAAAACAAGTACGGAGCTAATGCCCGTAGTCAGATGTTGAAATACCATATTCAAACCTCTGGTCGTTCTTTGCATGCGCAGGAAATTGACTTCAATGACATCCGCACCACGCTGCAAGCTTTGTATGCCATTTACGACAACTGTAATTCGCTTCACACTAATGCTTATGATGAGGCTATCACCACGCCTACCGAAGAATCAGTTCGCAGGGCCATGGCCATTCAGCTTATTATTAATAAGGAACTTGGATTGGCTAAAAATGAAAATCCACTTCAAGGTTCTTTTATCATTGAAGAGCTAACTGATCTCGTTGAAGAAGCGGTGCTAATGGAATTCGATCGTATCACAGAAAGAGGTGGTGTACTAGGTTCAATGGAAACAATGTATCAGCGTGGCAAAATCCAGGAAGAGAGTCTTTATTACGAGACCCTGAAACATACTGGAGAATATCCGATTATTGGCGTAAATACCTTCCTCAGCTCAAAGGGTTCACCTACCATCATTCCTCAGGAAGTGATTCGTGCCACAACAGAAGAAAAAGAGTATCAGATTAGCATGCTGAAAAACCTTCATAAGTTCCAAGGAGAAAAGGCCGCAGAACAGATTGAGATCATACAGCAGGCAGCCATCCACAACAATAATATTTTCGAAGCTTTGATGGATGCAACAAAAGTTTGCTCTCTGGGTCAAATTACCAATGCATTGTTTGAAGTGGGCGGTCAATACAGGCGTAATATGTAATTAGCTTACAGAGGTCATGAAAAACCATGACCTCTGTCATTATTTGCCTGTCCATTCCAAGGTACCTTGCTGGTTACAAACTAGTTATGCTGAAAGGGATCAAGAAGTTTTTTGTAACAACAGGAGAAATTACCGAGTTCTCCATAAGGTACTTTCGTGAAGTCCTTTTCCCACCCTATGAGTTTCAGGAATTACTGAAACAATGTTTTCTCATTGGAAATAAATCCATTGCCCTTGTAGGGTCAACGGGATTTATCATGGGTATTGTACTCACACTTCAAACCAGACCTACCCTTGTTGAATTTGGAGCAGAATCGTGGATGCCTTCCATGGTTGGAATCGCTATAGTAAGAGAGATCGGTCCTGTAATAACTGCACTCATATGCGCTGGAAAAGTAGGCTCAGGCATCAGTGCTGAACTTGCTTCCATGAAAGTGACCGAACAGATAGATGCAATGGAAGTGTCTGGCACCAATCCATTTAAATATTTGGTGATTACGCGTGTAACTGCAGCCACCTTGATGCTTCCCGTTCTTGTAGTTTTGGCTGATGTCATTTCATTAGGGGGATCTGCCTTAGTCGAATATCTAAAAGGTGGTGTAACGCTACAACTCTACTTTAACAAAGTTTTTGAATATCTCAATTATGGGGATTTAATCCCTTCAATAATTAAATCCTTCTTTTTCGGATTTGCCATTGCCATCGTAGGTTGTTACAAGGGATTCACTTCCAGCAAAGGAACCGAAGGAGTAGGAAGAACGGCCAATGAAGCTGTGGTTATAAGTAGTATGCTGGTTTTTATCCTTGATTTCATTGCTGTACTTGTTACTGATATTTTTTATGACCTCTGATGCCTGAGAAAGGAAACATAGCGCAACCAGTTATAGAAATAAAAGATTTGTATAAATCCTTTGGGAACAACCATGTGCTAAGGGGTTTTGATTTTATTCTAAACGAAGGAGAAAATGTTGCGGTACTTGGCAAGTCAGGGTCAGGTAAATCAGTTTTAATCAAGTGCATTATTGGGTTGATAAAGATTGATAGAGGCCAAATGAATGTTCTTGGTCAATCAGTACCAGACTTGTCTCAAAAAGAATTAGATGCCATCAGAAGGGATGTTGGGTTCCTTTTTCAAGGTGCAGCCCTATACGACTCCATGTCTGTAAAAGAGAACCTCGAGTTTCCGCTCCGAAGGCATCACGAAAAAATGAATGGAGGAACCAGCATGAGCAAGCGTGTTGAAGAAGCACTGGATTCAGTCGGTTTGCTGCATACACTCCATCTTATGCCTTCCGAACTATCTGGAGGCATGAAGAAAAGAGTTGCATTGGCACGTACTCTAATTCTTCAACCAAAAATTATCTTATATGACGAACCAACAGGCGGGCTTGATCCTATAACTGGAAGAGAAATAAGTTATTTAATTAACGAAGTTCAGTCAAAATATAAAGCTGCGGCATTGATCATTACCCATGATTTGGTTTGTGCTAAAATCACTACCAATCGCATTGTTATACTTTCTGAAGGGAAAAACTACATTGAAGGCAGCTATGATGAGTTAGATCAATCGAACGATACAATCGTACAAGAATTTTTTAAGAAATAGATACACATGGAAACATCAGGAAAAAGATCATTACAGCTTGGCTTTTTTGTCATCTTTAGTGCAGTCATACTCGTAATAACTGTTTATCTGATTGGACAAAAAAAAGACATATTTAGCAATACGTTCAACCTAAAAGTAAAATTTGGAAATGTAAATGGATTGCAGGCAGGTAATAACGTAAGACTTTCTGGTATTAATGTCGGGTCCGTTCTCTCTGTGGAAATTCAAAATGATTCTACCATTGAAGTTACCATGCGCATACGGGAAGATGTAAGATCACATATCAAAAAAAATGCCATTGCCACTATCGGTACTGACGGCCTAATGGGGAATATGCTGATCAACATAAGTCCTGGCAAAGGAGAATCTTCAATGGTGAGTGACGGTGATCTACTTCAAACCTACAGCAGGATAAAAACAGATGATATATTAAAGACGCTCACTACTACCAATGAAAATGCAGCATTGCTCACGTCCGATCTATTAGAAATTGTTCAGGAGATAAAAGGAGGAAAAGGCACTGTAGCCTATCTGCTTAACGATACCAGCCTAAGACAGCAGGTCTATCTTACTACGCGAAATTTGAGGGTAGCAACTGAAAGAACCAATGAAATCTTATCTGAAATCAAACAAATTTCAAGAGAAGTTAATCAAGGGAGAGGACTTGCAGGATGGATGATCAATGACACGCTTACGCAAATACAAATTCAATCTACCCTTAACAGTTTATCAGAAGCTTCTCAAAAGATTCAAACATCTATCGATAGTCTTAATAGTATAACTGCTGATTTGTCCGGGGGGCAAGGTGTAATACCTACGCTCATGAAAGATACTGCCATGGTCAAAGACCTCCGACAAACCTTACATAATCTCAATTTAGGTACTGGAAAATTCAATGAAGACATGGAGGCACTGCAACAGCATTTTCTTTTCAGAAAATATTTTAAGGATAAAGAAAAGAAAAAGTAAAAGATCGTTTTAAACAGGGACTTGACCAACCTAAATCTAAAGACTGTGGAAGTCAAAAGCACAACCTCCACGAACGCGTGATTTTTCGATTATCTCAAAAAAGACGATTACCTTATTCAAATTTCAATAAAATAGACCAAGAATAATCTTTACCTGTTTAGTTCAGATGGAAAAGATCCTTTGATTTCTCTGCTTCGAGCATTAGACGGGATTGGTAGCGAATTCTTGATAACAGAAAAGCTTCTTGTTTTTCAGTCTCAGATTCTATGAATTTTAATCTATCCTGATTATCCAGACTAAGTTCATTGGCGATATGAAAAACTGAAATAACCTCTGAGGTTCGATTAATCTGGAGTTGTTTCAAATAAGATTCAAACTCTTTGTACATAGCTTTACTTACAGGCTTTTGCAGGTCTGCAGTACATATAGTTACATCTCCCCCTGGATATAGCTTATCTTTATAGGTTCTCTGGAGAGATTCCATGGTAAAAATGTCGACACATTTTACAATTATATCAGCTTCTCCACCTGGGTAGCGTTTAATAATACTTTCCAATTTTACCAGCGAGCCAAACTTTTTGGTATTGCTTGTATGATTGAAAAAGATACCGAAGGCGATATCGCGTTTCTCAGCATCCTCCAACAATTGCCTGTAGCGTGGTTCAAATATGTGTAATGGCACCATTTCACCAGGAAGTGGAAATATTGCCAACGGAAAAATCGGTATTCTTATCAAATCAATCACATCACTTTAACACAAAATTAACCCAAAAGTTACAGTTTCAATACCTAATTAAGTAATGGGTGCCACAATTGTAGGCTTTACTCAAAAGATGAAAACCACCCAAAAAATCAAGATTAATAATAAATGAAAATCCGGTCACCTCTCCTCCCAATTTTTGAATCAGCTGGCCAGCCGCATTGGCTGTTCCCCCTGTGGCCAGCAAATCATCATGTATAACAATTCTCCATCCCTTTTGAACAGCATCTTCATGCATTTCCATAGCAGCGGTACCATACTCCAGCGAATATTCCTGCCTGATTTTCTTGTAGGGAAGCTTTCCTTCCTTACGAACAGGAATGAAGGGTACACCCAGCTCTTTGGCCAATAAAAATCCAAACAGAAACCCCCGCGATTCAATCGCAGCAATAGCATCTATTCTCTCCTTTCTATAAGGGGCAGCGAGCTCCTGGAGCACCCTATCTACCATCTTCGGATTCTCCAACAAAGGTGTAATGTCTTTGAAAATTATGCCTGGCTTTGGGAAGTCATGAACATCACGGATAAAAGATTGGATGCTATCTGGCTGCATGTAGCAATTATAATTAAATTCAGGCGGAATAAACGATACAGCAAATGAAAAGTGTAACACGAATGATTGAAGATGAACTATATGTATCCAGTAACGAAAAAGGTCAGGAGGTGCTAATAGACATGCGGAATCCAGAGCTCAAAAAAAATCAGTCACCCGTTGAGCTACTACTGTCTGCAATAGGTGCGTGTGGTGCCGTGGATATTACACTTATGCTTAAAAAAAGAAGAAAAACCATTATTGAATTCATTACTGAAACTGAAGGCACCCGTAAAGAAGACCATCCCAGGGCGTTTACAAAAATGCACTGTCACTACAAAGTCACATCACCAGATGTTAACGAAGAAGAACTTTATAAAGTGGCTAAGCTTTCCTTAGAAAAGTATTGCTCTGTAGGAGCTACTATTAAGCCTGAAATTACCCTGTCGGTTGAAATTATTCGGCCCTGAGTACAAATTTACCGTTGAGGATTACCTGATCAATCAATTGAGTGCCAAAGCTATAAGGCAGGTAAGCCAATGAGGACATCGGCTTGGTGATGCTAATGTTAGCTACTTTTCCTTTTGTAATGCTCCCATGCGTATTCAATATTTCCATGGCCGCTGCTGTATTGACGGTAGTTGCATTGAAAGCCTCTTCCGGGGTAAGTCGCATTTTTATACAAGCCAATGCAATCATCAACGACATGTTGCCAGACGGTGCGCTACCAGGATTGAAATCTGAAGCAATTGCCAAAGGAAGATTCGCATTAATAATATCCCTTGCCGGAGGAAATGGCAAGTTTAGGAAAAAAGCAGCTCCAGGCAGTGCGGTGGGAATAGTCTGACTGTTCTGAAGAATTTCAATTTCCTCCCTTCCAATATTTTCAAGGTGATCAACACTAATCGCGTTTACTTTCACCCCTACCTGTACACCCCCTGATCGATGCAGTTGATTGGCATGAATTCGAGGTCTCATACCAAATTTTTTACCTTCTTCGGCTATCATCTCAGTTTCATCAGGATTAAAAAATCCCTCTTCACAAAATACATCTATGTAATCAGCCAGCTTCTCCTCTGCTACAGCAGGTATCATTTCCTGCATGATCAACTGAATGTAATCTGACTTTGTATGGGATTTAGGTACAGCATGCGCTCCCAGAAAAGTAGTTTTTACTTTTAGAGGAGTCTGCTCACCCAATCGTCTTGCCACTCTCAACATCTTCAATTCATCATTAACCGTCAATCCGTAGCCACTCTTTATCTCTACTGCTCCGGTGCCAGTTTTAATAATTTCTATGGCTCTTTTCAATGATCGTTCAAAAAGCTCATCTTCAGAGATGCCTTGAAGTTTTTGTGCCGAATTCAAAATCCCACCACCCCTGGCTGCAATTTCAGCATAACTGGCACCTTTAATTTTCATTACAAACTCCTCCTCTCTGCTGGCAGCAAATACCAAATGAGTATGTGAATCGACAAAAGAGGGCAGAACAAATCGGTTACTGGCATCAACCACCTCGTTGGAAGTGGTAGAAGATAATGATTGCATACTCCCGTAGTCAACAATTACTCCATTCTGTATAGCCAGAAAAGCGTTTTCTAAAATCGGTAGTTCTGCCATTGCCCCTCCAGACAGCACATTGGGCGTACTATCCCGCACCTGGACGAGACCTTTAATATTGGTAATGAGAATATCCCAAGCCATCAGTGTTGTTTACTGGCCAAAGGATTCAACTTTGTAGTCGAGATTAGTTCCAAAAACAGGAAAGCTGATTTTAAACATGGCAAAAAAAGAATGTCCCTTAAAACTCGGTCTGTACCCCAGCTCACCTCCATATGACCAACTTAGGGTGCGATTGAATTTCCCATCAATACCCAGGCGAAAGCCAAGGGCACTTGTTTTAATTGCATCAACTGAATACTCTTTACCTAAGTATTGAACTGGATCAACATTCAAAGCTGGGGAATACAGAATATCAAAGAAGACTGTAAGCATTCCATCATCTACTGCCTCCTCGTAATTATTAAAACTAACAGCCACGTTTCGAAACCATGAAATAGAACTTCCTACATATAGTCCGGCTGTGGAGAGGTTGCTGAATATCCTTACATCTTGTGTTCTTCCCAGTGCGTCCACATAGGTGGCTGGAATTCCCACTCCCTCGGTATCTATTATGTCATTGTAGGTAAGGTCTTGCTTTTCCATCACTCTGTTGATGTCTGCGCTGGTATTCCAAATGATACCTCCAAGTCTCGCACCATAAATCTTTCTTACCTTGGCGGGTACCTCTGCAGTGAGGGGTACGCGGCCAGCCCATTTATTTCCTTTGTAGCTACTTTTATAAAGCACCATTTTTGTTTTAGAAGTTTCCTCTTCATCCTTGAAATGATAGGTTCCTCCAAATTCAATATAACTGAAGCTACTGGGTTTCGTTGAGGTGGTCGCATTCTTACTGGCCAGATCTTGATTAAGATCGAAAAAACTGGAACTATACGGCTTTCTGAAATGCACCTTGAAGTCAGCCTTGTCCTCGTAATAGTAAGCAGCTTCAATTCCAAATCCTGCATTTACATTGGTAGCAAAAGCCTCACCATAAAGGGGTTGAAATCCAACAAAAAGCTTGTTGACACTATAAGGCTCATCATAGAGCTCTTCGTAGGTAACTGCGCCCTTGTCTCTTCGTTCACCCTGTGCATAAGAAGCTAAGGTGCTGCCTACCAGAAGTATTCCAATAACTAATTTTAGTCTCATGACTTTCAAGTCAAAGCATAAAGGTAACAAAAACATGCATTTCCATTCACCAACCCAATGACCATCATTCCCGGTTGAGTAAATGAAAATTAATAAAAAGTAGTATTACAGGGTCTTTGGTGTAAGATATTCACCTAATCGGTCTTTTTATTCAAAATTAAAGGTTTTTCCGCAAAAACCACCTCTCCTCCTTTGAAGTGAATAAACGGTACAAACTGATTGGACTGACCTGAACTGAAGTCATACCCTTTAAATAAATGCCCAGGCATCATGGCCTGCTCTCTCAACCCATCCTGAAAATAGACACCATACTTGCTTAAACAATGACCAATGAACCACATAAATTCGTACCCGGTTTTCGAATTCTCTGTTGGCATTACACCATGCCTCTTAATGAACTTACTTCTAAAAGCCTTGTAGTTGGAATTGGAGCTACTTGTAAATGTGGGTGCAGCCATGGTTATGTGTAAACGCTCGTAAGTAGAAAAATTAGCCGCTGCGTTATTCAACCATGTTTCATTACCTACAATAATTACAGAATCACCACGGGTGTCCACACCGCTAATCACTTTGGTGTAAATTAATGGATCATCAGAAGCCACAAATACACTGCCTATACTATCCAGTTTCAACTCAAACTGAACAGGGTTTTTAAATTCATCATACTCCACAGGAGTAGCCAGCCTATTGAAAATTGTTACACTGTTTTCTTTAGCCACTTTTTCCGACCATACAATCTTTAAGTCCAGTTCCTTTGCCCTGTTTAAAAAACTCTTGGCTGTTACAGTATCCTTGGGAGATTCCCCATAAAACACCATGCAATTTTTATTTGGAACATTGGCAGCAATCCATTCGGCCGACCTTGTTCCGATAGTTTCACTGCTGGGTTGCAGCAACATTGCAAAAGGATTTCCACCAATAAATTCTGTATTGTTAGATACAGGGCTTATCATGTTGATTTTATTGTTGATCGAAAAATCACTCACCAACTTATTTTGATTTTGAAATAGTGGCCCTACGATAAGATCAGAATCCTTTAACTCCTGCAACTCCAACAAGGCACTTGTCGCTAAAATGCTTCGTTCGGTATCGTAAGTACGCAGGTCTATATTGATCCCTAGTTTATTTAGGCTATCAGCTGCCATCCTTATACCCAGGTACAGATCTAGTATACTCTGATTTACTTTAGTAGAAGTAGAAGGTTCCAGTGTTTTGGCTAAAAACGGAAAAAGCAAAGAAACCACATACCTATCCTTAAAAACATTAACTGGTTTTAATGATGAAGCGAACTCATCACGGTCAAAATTAAATCTGGTAATCAGGGAGTCCATGAGCTGCGCATCCTGTTCCAAAAAAGGCAGTTTTGAAATCGCCTTGGCCAAAGATTTAGCTACTACCGTATCAGTGGGGTGCTCTTCCCACATCATGCGTAACGTCTCCACGTCTTCAATGCCAGCGAGATAGTACATTTTCATTTGCACGACATCCGGCTGTGAAGAGAGCGATGGGTAATCCCTCAACATTTGCATCGCCTGAAAATACTGCCGCTGATCAAAATAGATTTTTGCCAACCAATAATTGACTTCCTTCATTTGACCCCATGCCGGATAGAGCTCCTTGATTTGCAACAGCATGTCCTTGGCTACCGATGGGAAATTCTGATGGTATGCCGACAAAGCATAAAAGAAGGAAGCGTGCTCAACATAGGGATTGTCCTTATCATAAACAATCAAAGGCTTAAAAGCTTCCATTGCCAGGCTGTAACTTTCTTCACTAAAAAATTCTCTGGCCGCCTTGTATTGTCTTTTGTAATCCTGAGCAAGGATCGTGGGCGCATACAACAGCCCAAGCAGTATAAATATCAGTACAAGTTTTGCGTTTCTGTTCATTCTCTGAATCAGCAATATTTATTCCCACTCGATAGTTGCTGGTGGTTTAGAGCTAATGTCATAAACTACCCTATTTACTCCTTTTACTTTATTTATTATCGAAGATGATATATCACTTAAAAACTCATAAGGCAAGTGCGACCAGTCTGCAGTCATCCCGTCTACACTAACTACCGCCCGCAAAGCCACCACACTTTCGTAGGTTCTTTCGTCTCCCATCACTCCTACAGATTGCACCGGTAACAGCATAGCGCCTGCTTGCCATACCTGATCGTACAAATTCTTATCACGTAGGCCTTTGATAAAGATATGATCTACCTCCTGCAATATCCGTACCTTTTCAGCAGTAATATCACCCAATATACGAATACCAAAGCCAGGACCTGGAAAAGGATGCCTTCCGAGAATGTTTGGATCCAGCCCCATGGTTTTACCCACCAGCCTTACTTCATCTTTAAATAAAGTATTGAGGGGTTCAACCACTTTCAGGTTCATTTTTGCCGGCAACCCTCCTACGTTGTGGTGTGATTTGATCGTGACGGATGGGCCATTTACAGAAACAGATTCAATGACATCGGGGTAGATGGTACCTTGACCCAACCACGCCACATCTTTAATGCGATGAGCCTCTTCGTCAAATACTTCTATGAATGTTTTCCCAATTGCTTTTCGTTTCGCCTCAGGGTCAGTAAGTCCTTTTAGTGCTTTATAAAACTTATCTTTCGCATCTACACCCTTAATGTTCAGCCCCATTCCCTGATAAGAATCAAGGACTTGTTGAAATTCATCCTTGCGCAGAAGTCCATTGTCTACAAATATGCAGTAAAGATTTTTACCTATGGCATGATGAATCAGTGAGGCAGCCACAGTAGAGTCCACGCCACCAGAAAGCGCCATTACTACCTTATCATTGCCCAATTTATTTTTTAGATCTGCTACCGTAGCTTCAACAAATTGATCTGGAGTCCAATCCTGCGAACAACCGCAAATATGTACCACAAAATTGCGAAGCAGATTTTTACCCTCCGTACTATGCGTTACTTCAGGATGGAATTGGATAGCAAAGTGTTTCTTAGTTTTATGCACAAATGCGGCCACCTTGACGGATTCAGTACTGGCAACAATCTGATACTCTTCTGGAAGTGAGGTGATCGTATCTGAGTGAGACATCCAAACCTGAGAATCCTGTGAGACTTCTTTGAGAAGTTCATTATGGTGGTCAACTGTTGTAAGCCTGGATCTACCATACTCCCGCATCTGGGATGGTTTTACTTCTCCGCCACTTTTTTGTGCCATCAGTTGAGCCCCATAGCACACACCCAAAACGGGGATATCTCCAAAAACAGACAAATCAATATCCGGAGACCCTTGATCTCTGACGGAGCACGGGCTACCCGAAAGAATCACTCCTTTAATGTGGTCATCAATGGGCGGAATTCGGTTGAATGGGTGGATTTCACAGTAGACATTTAGTTCTCGCACCCTGCGTGCTATCAATTGGGTATACTGAGAACCAAAATCAAGAATTAGTATCTGTTCTGGCATGGTGCAAAAATAACCCGATCCTGCCAGAGAACAAGCGAAGAAAGTGGATTAACTAAACTTAAAAAGTTTACCAATTCAAGATGATTACCCCTACTTGGACACCCATATTTTGGAATGCCTTTAGGTCCAATTCTTGGCTTTTAGCGGAAGAATAATCGTAATGGACCGCTGCTTGCAGCGCCCACCCTGCATCTTCCTTCAAACGGTATATCACTCCCGCCTGAGGCCTTACCAATACCCCCCAACTGTCATACTTATTACTATATACATTGAAATATTGGCTATAATTAATGTACGAGGCACCAACGCCAAGACCTGCATACGGCATTAGTTTCTGTTCTATCTTGAAGAAGTAATCAAAGCTCAAGGTTAGCCCATAACTGTAAGCATAATTATACAAATCTGTGGTGATAGCGCTGGTTCCGCTGGTGTAGGTCTTCCTGGGTTCATAACTATCGTATGTGGTATTTGTAAAATCAATGCCACCAAATATTCTTTCATTAATCATTTCCCGATAACCAAATTTAAATCCTCTCGCACTTACCTGATTGACAAAATCCGTATTGCTCAAGGGCTTGTTTATGTCAAGGGCGAGGGAATAGGTTTTATCAAAGTATTGGGCCTGAACTTGACCAGCCCAACCTACAATTGCAAAAGTTAAAAAAAGAACAGATTTCATTTCTTCAAATTTGGAGATTGAACAAACGCCTGCTCCACAGCTTCAACTGATTTTTTATATGGGTCTACAGATGAAACTATGTCTCCAATGTAGCTGGTCCATATTACCTGAAATTGGTTTTGACTATTCTTCTTTTTAAGATCTACCAATTGAAGAATCAACGCGCCTGAGTTGTTTAGGTAGGTATTGACGATCGGATAATAATAGCCGTAATATGGAGAGTAATATCCAGTTCCATACCGGGGATAGGAAATGGTTTGAAAAATGCTGAAATCATACACAACAAATGCGTTGACCCCTAAATCAGGATTTTGGTTTTTGGCCACATAGGTATAACCCCTGCTGTCCATATTTGCCTTTATTTTTGCAGTGATATCACGGGCATAACTGCCCAGAATAAGGGTGTCCTTAACACTGTTGGATATTAGTCCAAGGGTGTCCAGTGTAAGGGTGTACGTGGAGTAGCTGCCGAAGTTGGCCGTTTCATCATAATCGGTTTGCACAACCAGATCCCTATTGAGGTCTTCCGCATCGGGTACAGGCTGGCACCCTATCAAAAAACCTACTGTAATGATAAAGAGAATAGACCGTAACATATTGTTACTAACGATTAGTCAATTGTAAAAGTATATCCTGTTATGAAACAAAAAAAAGCCAATAGTAGTTTGGCTTATTTAATCAATGTATAACATTTCTCTTTCAGGTAATCCCCGGCATCGTCTTCACCGGCATAAAACGCTTTGGCCAATAAACGGCACCCTTCTTCTTCGCGATCGAGTTCAAGCAAAGCAATGCCCTTATAAAATTGAGCATTCAGGTTTTCAGGATCCAACCGTAATGCCATATTCAAATATTTCAATGCCAGTTCGTTGTTATTTTCCTGAAGGCTAAAAGACCCGCCATATAAATAAGCAGGGAGATAGGTTGGCTCCAATTCAATGGCCTTGTTTAAAGCCTGAAAAGCGCTGTCCACTTCTTTAAGGTTATAATAGGCAAAGCCAAGATACATTTCAACTTCGGGATCATCCTGAATTGCTTTAACATATTGCAAATCTTCTTTTACCTTCAAATATTCTCCCTTTTCAAGGTAAAGTCCAGATCGCCATTTATTGAGACCAGGGTCACCCGGTTGTAAAGCTAATGCTGCATCAAGAGAAGTCAGTTGGTTTTCTGTGTCGTCTGATTCTCTGTAAATAAACGCTTTTAGAATATGAGCCTGAAACAAGTCAGGGTACTCTACCATAAATGTTGCTACGTCACGAAGAGCGGCATCAAACATACCCACGCTATAATAGCAAACAGCCCTTTTATAAACAGGTGGATAGGCAGACTTGTCCTTCAACTTTGAAGACTTAATCGCCTTGGTATACAATTTAATTGCTCTTTCAAACTCCTGCCGATTCATCAGTGTATCGGCCTCAGTCTCCCACTTTTTCCATTTTGGATCCTGCGCGAAGGTGCTTCCCCCAATAAAGACCAAAGTGAATAGTAAGAGTTGAAATCTAAGCATTGGCACCTACCCTGTTTCTTTCTCGTTTGCGGTCGTTTTCATTAAGGAAAACTTTTCTCAATCGGATCGACTTTGGAGTAACCTCTACATACTCATCTGATTGGATGTACTCCAGGGCCTCTTCAAGGGTGAACTTAATGGCTGGAGCAATTTTCATCTTCTCATCAGAACCTGATGCCCGTACGTTACTCAATTTTTTTGTCTTCGTTACGTTTACCACTAAATCTCCTCCTCGGCTGTGTTCGCCTATTACCTGACCTTCGTATACTGGATCACTTGGATCGATAAAGAATTTTCCTCTATCCTGTAGATTGTGCAAGCTGTAAGGAATCGCTTCGCCTTGTTCCATACTGATCAATGATCCATTGATCCTACCTGGAATTGGCCCTTTGTAGGGCTGGTACTCTTTGAATCGGTGTGTAACTACTGCTTCTCCGGCTGTAACGTTCAGCAAATAACTTCTCAAGCCAATAATACCACGAGAAGGCATGATGAATTTCAAAATCATGCGATCTGCCTTGGGCTCCATATTGATCATTTCGCCTTTGCGTACAGAAACGACTTCAATTGCTTTCCCTGACACCTCTTCAGGTAAGTCAATGGTCAGTTCTTCCATTGGCTCGCATTTCACTCCATCAATTTCTCTGAAAATTACCTGAGGCTGGCCAATCTGCAATTCATAGCCCTCTCTGCGCATGGTCTCAATCAATACCGACAGGTGCAGTACACCTCTACCAAAGACAATAAAGCTATCCGCAGAGTTGGTTTCACCCAAACGCATAGCGAGGTTCTTCTCTAATTCCTTGTGCAATCTATCCTTGATGTGACGGGAAGTCACTAGTTTTCCCTCTTTGCCATAGAAAGGAGAATTGTTGATTGTAAAAAGCATACTCATAGTAGGCTCATCAATAGCGATACTCTTCAATGCCTCTGGTTTTTCTACATCTGCAACGGTATCGCCAATTTCAAAACCTTCCAGTCCAACGATGGCTGCGATTTCACCCGCCCTTACCACATCTACTTTCTTCTTGTCAAAACCTTCGAATATATAAAGCTCCTTTATCCTCGTTTTGGTTATTGCCTCCCTATCTCTTTTCACAAGTACAACTTGTTGTCCTGGCTTCAATTCACCGCGGTGAACTCGTCCGATGGCAACTCGTCCGATGTAAGATGAATATTCCAGAGAGGTAATCAACATTTGTGATTTACCCTCCTCTACGTGAGGAGCTGGAATGTGTTCAATGATACCCTCCAGCAACGCATTGATATCGGTGGTAGGTTGCTTCCAATCGGTGCTCATCCATCCTTGCTTAGCTGATCCGTAAAAAGTTGGAAAGTTCAGCTGCTCCTCTGTAGCATCCAATGAAAACATCAAGTCAAATACAGACTCATGCACTTCATCTGGTGTACAGTTTTTCTTATCGACCTTATTGACTACCACAATAGGCTTTAACCCAAGCTCCAAAGCCTTTTGTAACACAAAACGTGTTTGAGGCATAGGCCCTTCAAAAGCATCTACCAACAATAAGCAGCCATCGGCCATATTGAGCACCCGCTCTACTTCACCTCCAAAGTCGCTGTGGCCAGGGGTGTCAATTACGTTGATTTTATAGTCTTTGTAACGAACCGAAACGTTTTTCGCCAAAATGGTGATCCCACGCTCACGTTCCAGATCATTGCTATCCATGATCAATTCCCCAGGATTTTCATGATCCTTGAAAAGATGACCCGCATGTAGCAATTTGTCCACCAATGTGGTCTTGCCGTGGTCTACGTGGGCAATAATGGCAATATTTCTAATTTTGTTTACGTCCATAACAGGCTAAAATTCTCCTTTTGATAAATAAGGCCGCAAAGATAGAGTTAATTTGATGATTAGTTAAACCCGAACAGGAACTGGCACTACTTTTTTAACCTCTAAATCTCAAAAAGGTTCCCATAGGCAAATGTTGTCGATGGGGGGACTGGAGATAAAACTCGCCAAACTCGGGGTTTTCAACCTCAAAATGGGATTGAACAACATTTAGCCCTACTTGTGCCGAAAGGCCAACCGCATACATACTCAGTATAAAAAATCTATTCTTCGGTCGTAATAATTCACTGCTCAATCCCACCAGTTGATTCAGCTTATCTTGCAGCATCCATTTTTCGCCATCAGGGCCCCTTCCATAGGGTGGTGGATCCATGATGATCCCATTATAAGTATTGCCCCTTTTCACTTCGCGTTTTACAAACTTTAGTGCATCCTCATACACCCAGCGAATGTCTTTCTGATGATTAAGCTGCATGTTTTGGTTGGCCCAATTGAGGCCGGGCCGTGAGGAGTCCACATGAGTTACTTCTGCACCTGCCATACATGCTACTACCGAAGCAGCACCGGTATAGGCAAAAAGATTAAGAACTTTTGCATTGTTGTCCTTCCATCCATTTATTGTATTAAAGATGAAATCCCAGTTGTTGGCCTGTTCAGGAAAAACACCTACATGCCCAAAGCCTGTGAGTGCCAATCTTAGTGTAAGTTTTAAGTCTTTGTGGTGATAATTAATCTGCCAGCTATCAGGCATTTTATTTTTTTTCTTCCAACCACCCTTGGCTTCTTCGCCAAAGCGATAGTTTTCTTTTTGCTCCCTATGAAAGTGCGCATCCGCTTTTTGATGCCATGCTTCCTGGGAAAGAGAGGGTTCCCAAATCGCTTGGGGTTCAGGACGAATTAATACATAATCTCCGAATCGCTCCAGCTTTTCAAAATTGCCAGCGTCAATTAATTCATATTCTTTCCATCCGGAGGGATAATGCATTTGCATAACCCGAAAGGTATTGGTGTTTTTCTAAAGTAGCAAACTTACGAAGCCTTCCTGAGGGTAAACGAAAAAGTAGAACCTTTACCGGGGGCGCTTACTACGGATAGCAGGCCACCGTTTTTGTCAACAAACTCCTTTGTTAATAACAAACCAACTCCCATCCCCTTTTCGTTTGCTGTCCCTTCTCTTGTAAAATGCGCGGATGGGTCAAATAATTTGGGGATTTCTTCAGCGCTCAATCCGATGCCCTCATCATGAACTGAAACAGTGACTATACTGTCTTCAACTGAAGACGTGATTATTACCTTCTCTCCCTCCCCACTAAATTTGATGGCATTGGATAATAGGTTGCGAAGTATGAGTCGGATATGGTTAGGATCAGCCGAAACCAGAATGCCTGGATTAACCTTATTGATAATCTCAATTTTTTTTGATGTGGCGCTGCCTGTAAATAACATGGACACTTCTTCTATAGCATCCTTAAGTTCAAAAGATTCAGGTGTTACGCTCAAGCCTTGCAGTTGAGATTGGGTCCATTGCAAAAGATTGCCCAAATCCTCATAAACAGCGTCAAGTTGATTGCTAATTTTAATCGTTATCGCACTAAATTCTTCCTTTGATACGTTTCCCGAATTAACAATGTTAAGCATCCCTCTCAGACTGGATAATGGGCTTCTGATATCATGGCTAATAATTGAAAGCAGTTTATCTTTTGTTTTATTGATGTTACTTAGTTGCTCTGCTTGCGTTTCAACCTGAGCAGTCTTTCTTTCCAACTCAAAGTACAGGCGCTTTATTCTCCGATTACTGTAATATAGTATTGCAGCAATGGCAAGACCCAGTATAAAACAGCCTACATAAAAATAACTCCATGCCCTTTGTCTATTGATCTCCTCTTCTCTAATTTTTGCATTCTTGGTCAGCAATTCAATTTGTGATTGTTTCAGTTCAGATTCGAATTGAGCAGATAGCAAACCCATCCTTTCACTATTCCGTTGGTTAATCAAGCTGTCATGTATGGCCAGGTGTTTTGTAAGGTATTCCAGTGCCAATGCTATTTCATTTTTCGCATAGTTGATGTCCGAGATGAGTTTATAGGTTCGCTCCAATTCATCAGCATATCCATTCTTTCTTGCTATTTGAACGTTCCTGTTTAGCACCTCCAAAGCTTTAGTATATTTTTTTTGTTTTGAATATACCTTCCCTATACGGTGTAGGGTTGAAGCCTGAATGAAATAATTGCCGGTGGATTCGCTTATCTGCATGCTCTGTTCAAAGTATTTCAGGGCCTCTTCCATATCACCCTTTTCAAATGCAATATCACCCAGAATTCTATAGCTAAAAGCAGGCATATAGCCCTGCCTCGTCTTAATGCTTTGCTGGAGTGCTTCTTTGGCAAAATATTCAGCAGAGTCGGCTTTTTTAAGTCCTAAATAGCTAAACGAAACATTGTTTAGACTTCTAACTGCGGTCTCTTCGTCTCCCAATCGCAATGCAATATTATAAGCGCGGTTAAAAAGCTTTATTGCATCACCATACCTTTCCTTTTCGTAACTGATGGCCGCTACATTGTTTAGACACCTGGCAATGGCAATTGAATCCCCTCTTTCTTCACTAATATTTAAGGCTTGCATTGACAAATCGAAAGCATCAGAATAGATGCCCCTTCGATAATATATCCAACCCAGGTTTTCCAATGCAAGTCCCAGTCCTTTCTGATAATTCAGTTGCTGCGCCAGTTCCTTGGCTTCCGATGCGTATTTTACTGCCTCATAAGTGTTTCTCTCCCGCATTTGCGTTACCACGCGATTGAGCATATCCACCCTTCCTTCATTGGGAGGAAGGGGCTCTAACAGATCAATCAGGGTATCCAGCTCTTGTCCCAATAATGAAGTTGAAAAAAGCAGAAAGAATAGAAAGAGTTTAATCTTCGAAGACATCAAGCCAATTTAACAACGAAATAATCGAAATTTACAAAGCTTTGAGTTATATCTTGATCATGAATATGCCAAAGCACTTCTATGTAATAAAATCAGGCAAAACGTCATTTTTCATATGTTGTCAGTCATTACCAGTAGTAGCAATCCAAAAATAAAGCAGCTTATTGCACTTGATAAATCAAGGGAGAGAAGAAAGCAAAATTTATTTACCATTGAAGGCCTTAAAGAATTATTGCTCGCCAGTGAAAGTGGTTATGTAATCGAGTCAGTTTACTATTCAACTCAGTTAATCTCAGAACAACAACTTATTGAATTAGGATTTGGCAAAAGCCATTTGCTTCCGGTAGGCCAGCAGGTTTTTGAAAAAATTGCTTATCGTGAATCTACAGGTGGCGTTATTGGGATTGCAAAACAGAGAGGAAACTCACTTAATGATCTCCAGCTTGGTAAAAATCCTTTGATCCTAATTCTAGAAGGTGTAGAAAAACCGGGAAATCTTGGCGCTGTATTACGCACTGCTGATGCTGCGGGTGTTGATGCCGTCATCAGTTGTGACCCTCAAACCGATTTTTTTAATCCCAACGTAATTCGCTCCAGTGTAGGCTGTGTTTTTACCAATCAGATTGCAGCCGCGCCCAGCACCGATACCATCGCTTGGCTGAAGAAAAATAAAATTAAAATATTTTGCACCTACTTAGGGGGTTCTATTCCTTATACCTCAGCTTCCTACAAGGAACCGTGTGCTATAGTGATGGGCAGTGAGTCCAGCGGTCTTACGGAAAGTTGGGTTAAAAACTCAGATGCCAATATTATTATTCCTATGAAAGGAAAAATTGATTCCATGAATGTATCCGTATCAGCAGCAATTGTGGTGTTTGAGGCCGTGAGACAGAGGGGTTAGATGGTCCAAGGTAGAAATTTCTCCTGTTGCTTAGTTACTAATTTTGGAGGAGCGGCATTTAACTTTCCTCCATTTAGCACCTGCTCATATTTTCTCAGATATGCTTCTGCCATTTTTTTAGAATTAAACTCATCCAAAGCATAGGCATGACATCTTTCTTTTGAAAAGGCTTCGCTGTCTTCAATTGCTTCAGCCAGTTGAGTAGCCTGATTGCTGAGGAAACCAACATCACTATGTACAAGTTCAGGAAGCGAGCCGTAGGGTGTGCCAAAAACTGGACATCCAAAGTAAAGACTCTCTGTTATTGCCAACCCAAATGGCTCATTCCATCTTACTGGAAAAACCAGTCCTTTCGAATATCTTAATAATGCATTTTTTTCATCACCGCCAACCAGTCCGTAAAATTGGATTCTGGGACTTAGTGTCAATCTAAAACCCATCTTAAAATTTAACCTGGTTCCCCCCAGCACTTTTAGTTTTTCTGCTTTTGTCATTTTAATCACCTCGATGGCACCTTTGATGTTTTTTACCCTCCAGGCTGCATTACCTAAAAAATGAAAATAGATCCTTCTACTACTTAAATCTACTTTTCCGTAATCACTCCAGTCCAAACCATTATGAACAAAAGCTGTCGCTCCAAACCGCTCTGCCTGATTTTTAGATACAAATACGGTATTCGAATCAAGTAAGCGGTCATCATTAATATTAACATGCATGGTTGAGATGGATGGCTTGTCTATTGCATCATCCTCCATGTAATTAAAATGAACAATGTCGGTATCATCAGGGATTTGATCAGAAATTTTTTTACTCCTATCCAGGAAGATCAGATTGGCAAAATCACAAAAGGAACCCTCATTAACCAAATAGGTAACCGTATGTCCAAGTTTAATGAGTTCCTTACCTAAATACCATACTACTCTTTCTGTTCCTCCATATTTTGGAGCAGGTATTACACTTGGCAGAACAATAAGAATATTCAAATATTTGATGTTAGGTTTTCCAAAATTAATAATTATCCAGAAATCCAATCGAAATAAGCGACATGCGATAACTCCAGTCAATGTGATCTAGTACTCCAGGATGAACTAATCAGGGAACTCAATCTATTAATCGCAATTCACGACATTAATTCAGCAGCTCAGTGCAAACATATTGTAATGGGTGTATCTAAATCCTTGATTTGCAGGTATAAAGAAGTAAAGCAAACCAAATAAAGTATGTCTGGTCTAAAAAGTATCCTTTCAGCCCTTTTTATCATCGTATTGACTATAGATCACTTTGGGCAAGAGGCTAAAGTGTGGGTGCAACGTGACGACAATAAAATTGTCATCAGAAACAATAATGGCCTTTCCAGTTTTGATGTGGAGTTGCGCGGAAAGATTGTACTCACTGATGATGATAAGGACATCAAAAGTATGTCGCCAGACGGGTACCTGGAAGTGAAAAAGACCGTTTTTGGTAGCCGAAGAACCTTGATCGTGATGCCCGAGGGCAATGGCTTGCGAAAAGATTATTATGAAGGCAGAACCAAAATTGCCTTTGAGCCTGCCGGAAGGGCCTGGATGGCAGAGATTTTACCTGAACTGGTGCGCACAACCACCATTGGTGCAGAAGGACGGGTGGAAAGGTTTTTCAAAAAAGGTGGACCTACAGCTGTACTGAATGAAATCGATAACCTGGGTAGCAATTACGTAAAAGCCAAATATGCGGATATCCTGATGAAGGAGTCGGTAAATCCGAGGGACTATGCCCGGATTATTGACAAGATTTCAGGTACCATGAACTCCAACTATTATCTCGCAGGATTCCTGAAGAATAATATGGATAAATTCATCAAGTCCAATGAAGCGATGGAAGCAACATTTAGGGCAACCAATAATATGGATTCTGATCACTACAAAACTGAAGTGATAAAAAAGGGATTAGACACCGAGTTTGTTTCCATCAACACAGTTAAAATTATCATGAAGTCAGCCGGATCAATGGATTCCGATCACTATAAGACGGAAGTTCTTAGCTCCTTGTTGAGAAAGGATAACCTGAATGATGAAATTATCGGTGAAATGATCAACACTTCCAAAACCATTGATTCAGACTACTACCGAAGTGTTGTACTCAATAGAGCCCTTAGTAAGAATGGACTTTCCAACACCTCTTTTCAAAAGGCACTGGAGTCAATCGGTGATATAGATTCAGATCATTATAAATCAGAAGTTTTGACCTCGTTGCTTCGTAAACCAATTTCCGATGACCTTCAAAAGACTCTAATAACCATTACAAAAACTATTGACTCCGACCATTATTGCAGCCTTGTGTTGGAGGAAATGCTACAAAAACAAACTATTAACGATCAGGTATTTGAAGAACTCATTACCAGAGCGGGTGCAATTGACAGCGATCATTACGCCACCCTGGTTATGAAGGATGCACTATCGCATCCTCTGAGCGACAAAAGCATGATTAACTTATTGAAGGCTGCAAGTCGGATTGGATCGGATCACTACCTTTCTGACATACTTTCCGCTGCTGCTCCAAAAATCAGAAATGCCAATGACAGTGTAAAAGAAGCTTTCAATTCTGCTGCCCGCCAAATTGATTCTGAAACCTATTATGGCAGGGTAATGCGAGCCCTGAACAATAATTAGTCATTGGCAAATATTTTTACCGTTGATCATTATTCTGTAGTTTAATGTTGTGCAGCCAGGCTTACATCCGACAATTATCATGAAAAGATACGGGCTACTATTTGCAATCGTATCTGCTTTGGGTGTCTCAATTTTTATCTACTTGTTTTATAGCGAAACAGGTAAACTCCCGACATTAAGAAATGAATTTCAGTTTATTATTTTGAGCATACTTTTGGCCAACCTGTGCGGTATTGTAATAAGCATCATTGACAAAGGACTAAATAAGGTGATTAATTGGCGAAACCTATTCTTCACTCGCTTTGTAATCGGTTTTTTTGTCAATACTACTGCCGTAGTCATTTTGATAGGTCTTGTTGGAGTGGTCATTGTAGGGTATATGGGCTTTGATGTTTTTCCATTTTATGACCAGATGCACGAAGAAATCTGGAAACTGTGCATCCTCACGCTTATTATTATTTTTACATATGAAGTATTCTATGGCTGGTTTTACTCTTATAGATACTTTGCCACTACGCAGGTAGATCAGCTCAGATCGGAAAGATGGCAAATGGAACTTCAGTTTGAATCATTAAAAAGTCAGATCAGTCCACATTACTTATTTAATTGTCTTAACACCATTTCCTCTCTTCTATATAAAGACAGCAGGATTGCAGAAGAATTTATAAGAAGAATGGCGGATACTTTTAGGTATGTGATGGATAACCAACATCAGAAATTGGTTAAGTTGTCTGAAGAATTGGCTTTCGTCAAGTCATATCATTATCTCATGCAAGTTCGATATCATGAGCATCTCCAACTTGATATTAATATTCCATCTCGTTTGATGGATTCTTTAGTTCCCCCATTGGCCATACAAATGTTAATTGAAAATGCTGTTAAGCACAATGAGATATCAAAGAGTCATCCTCTATTTGTATACATTTCAGCGCAGGATAATACGCTTATCAATATAAGTAGCACCAAAACTATTGCTACCAACGCACATAGCCTCAATATCGGACTTGCCAATATTCGAAATAGATACAAATTTTTTACCAAGGAAAAAATCGTTGTTAAAGATCTGGATAAATTTATTGTACAACTACCTGTCATCAAATCTACTGACCAGGCAGCTCAAGCAGATACTGTTAATCATAAATTGATGCATGCATAAATTTTTTATCCATAATGCCTTTTTCCGACTAGGCGCTCCTCTGGTATTTGGTATACTTGTGTACCTGTTGATTATTCTTATCAACAATACCGTTGAGCAATTAGGAGAGATATTCAATAATCAGGAACTATATGTTTGCATAGGGTTAAGTTATATTGCCTTTGAGTCTATGCGGTTAGTCATTGTTGCCGCACACAAGAAAATATATCAAGAACGATCCATCCAAACAACCATAGCCTATCACATTATTCTAACACTATTGGTTTCCTTGACTTTGGTGGGCATTTCCATCTCTGCCTATTTCAGATGGGTCATTGGATTCAGCATAGGCTCATCAGAGCTCAATTTGTTTTTAATCATTTACGGAGCTTGTGGCCTACTGTACAACATACTCTTTTTTAGTCAGGTATTCCTATTTAGAGAAAATAAACTAAAGATTGAAGAAGAGAGATCTTTAAGGAAAAATCTGGAATCTGAATTTAGTTCTTTTAAAAATGACGTTAATCCATTGCTCCTTTACGAAAGTCTCGAAAGCCTTATTCTGGCTATTCATAAAAACATTGATCTTGCAGATGAACTAATTGATAACCTGGCTGGCATTTATCGTTACAGCATTATAAATCGCAATAAGGAACTAATTGGTTTATCTGAAGAACTCAATGTGGTGAATTACCTCATTACTATATTAAACTTTAAGTACCATAATCAAATAAAGTTAGAAATGACTTTACAAGATGATAACATCCATCTGATACCTGGTTCGTTGGTCGTTTCTATTGATCATATAGTGAGAAATACGTTGATCTCTCCTGACGCGCCATTAACACTTAGATGTTATTTGGAAGACGATTATCTGGTGATGACGCACATAAGCAATGATCGTTTAGTCATCCCACCAGACACGATACGATCTTTTGAAAGGCTTCAAAGATCCTATTCGTTTTTTAGCGAGAAACCATTTGTACAAGTGAAAGCAAATCGGGAAAACTATATTAAATTTCCACTTGTAAAAGTTGCCTCCGAGCAACCCATAGACTTAACTGTATGAGTGACACGTTGGCCTTAAATGTATTAATTGTTGAAGATGAATCGCCTGCAGCAGAAAAACTTGAACGCTATCTGCTTAAATACAGTCAGTCTATTCGAGTTGTAGCCATCATTGATTCAGTTAAAGAAGCGGTCAGCTGGTTGACCAGGAATCAGAAAGAGATAGACCTGATTTTCATGGATGTTCAATTGAAAGACGGAATCAGCTTTTCAATATTCCAGGATGTAAAAATTGAAAAACCCATTATTTTTATAACAGCCTATAACGAATTTGCACTGGATGCCTTTAAGGTGAACAGCATCGACTATTTATTAAAGCCCATTACCTTCACTGATCTTTCAGCAAGTCTTAAAAAGTTGGAGACCCTTAGCACTCAGTTGCAATGGAACGCCAACAAAAGTCAACAAATTCAAAAATTAGCAGACAATTCATCCAAAAACTACAAAAATCGGTTCATGGTAAAGCTCGGAGAACACATCCGATCAATTACCATTGATGAGATCAGCTTTTTCTTCGCAGACGGCCGAGATGTATACCTGGTGACCAACCAACAACGTAAATTTATTATTGACTATACCCTTGAATCACTTGATGAAATATTAGATCCCAAAGTTTTTTACAGGGTGAACAGGTCCTATATCCTTAATATTGCTTCCATACAGGATGTTGTTGTGTACTCCAATAGTCGACTAAAGATTACCCCACTGATAAAATGGGAAAAGGAGATCATTGTAAGTCGTGATAAAGTCAACGATTTCAAACAATGGTTTGATGGAGGCCACTGAGCATAAAAAAAGCTGTTGCCTCCTAAAAGAAAGTTGACAACAGCTTTCACTTTAAAATTCAATTAGTGGCTACAGTACTCTAAACCAAAATCTCCGATTGGCTGACCAGGGGGCGCTGAGAGAGGTTTTTCGTTTTTAAAGTCATCCGGATTATTTTCAAACCAATCGATTTGTGTAAGTGCATAATTATAATGTGCCTTCCAATCTTCATCATTGGTAGATTTCACTTTGGCACTGAGCCAGGCCTTTAACTTACTAATCTCCAAATTGGCTATTGCCTTTACCTGCGTGGACGATTCATCATCTACAGCCAAAGAGAACATATTGGAAAGCAAAACATTATTTACTGTTATCTGCACAGCACCTTCGTACCCTGTTTTAGCATTTGCTTTAAATGTAGAAGCTATCGCCTTATCCATTACACTTTCCAGACTCGGAAGCCTTGCATCCCGGGAATGATATTCAAAAAGACGGGCAGCACGCGCTGGGTGAAGCAACAATCCAAAACTCATATCAGCAGCACTCTCTACAGCCGAAAGCGGATCGAAAGTTAAACCAGTTCTGATCTTTATTACTTCACGATGTCTTGAAAAACCGAGTGGCCTTGGGGGTATCAGCTTAATTACACTTTCTGGAAGCGCCAGTACGCTTGGGTCAACGGTCTTCAATACAGCCTCAATGGCTTTGAGTTGGTCCTGAGGTGGAATCATTTCGGTTACTGGTTGTCCATCTCCGCGTAGTGCATAACGATAATTCAGCCCCCCGATTATTTTTGCGGCTGCTTCGGTCTGATAGCGGTGGAAGAAGTACATAGGTACCAATACCTCTTCCAACATGGCCATGGGTGTGTTGGCTTTAATATTCCTTTCACCAAAGTTTTTGAGTACTACTGATCGAACTTGTAACATTCTTAAAAGTTCATCCGAGGCGTCCGCACCATTGTCCCACAAATGTGTGTAGGGATGTGCACTTCCCAATGGCCGGGCATCCTGATCAGACAAAAATGTCAAACCTGCTTTCAACCCATTTTGAATGATATCGTTTAGTGCCTTGTCTTCATCTGTGCCCGGAGGAAAATCTTGATATCCATAAGCAATAGATACTTTATCAAATGCACCAATTTTGTCATCATAGGCATTAGCCAGACTTACCTTCCCATCTTTCAGGTCTGCTATTGGATGTGGATAATCCATCACTGAAGCAAGATTTTCTGCACTTGAAGAGTAAGAGTGGGCCAACCCAATGGTATGCCCCACCTCATGTGCCGACAACTGTCTTAACCTTGCCAGTGCCATTTTTTCCATTTCATTTGAAACCGGTTTACCCTCTTCGTATGGCGCCAGCAACCCTTCAGCAATCAAAAAATCCTGACGTACCCGAAGCGAACCCAATGAAACATGTCCTTTGATGATTTCCCCGGTACGTGGGTCGGTTACAGAGGAACCATAAGACCAACCACGTGTAGAACGGTGAACCCATTGAATGAGATTGTATCTTACATCCATAGGGTCTGCATCCTCTGGCATCATCTTTACCTGAAAGGCATTGATGTACCCTGCTGCTTCAAAGGCCTGGTTCCACCATTTTGCTCCATCTAATAATGCAGACCTGACTGGTTCCGGAACGCCAGGATCCAAATAATAAACAATAGGTTCTACCGCCTCACTCCTGGCCGCTGTTGGGTCCTTTTTTTTGAGTCGATGCCTGGTTATGAATTGCCTTTCAATTGACTCAGAAATAGGAGTGGCATAATCATAATAAGACATTTCATAATATCCTGATCTTGGGTCAAATTTTCTTGGTTTGTAATCCCCATCAGGCAATTCAACAAATGAATGGTGTTGCCTTACAGTAATATTATCCGGGTTTGGTGCCACACTTCTGATGTAGCTTCCTGTTGCTTGTCCTGTAAAGGTTAATGTTGCTTCAAATTCTGAGTTTTTAGGAAAGCTTTTTACATTGGGCAGATAGATGGCCGACCTTGATTTATCTAGAGAATAGCTTCCCTGATTATTTCTCTTAAGTGTACCAATTACATCATGAGCATCCCTGAGAAAAAAATCTGTGGCATCAACCAGCACGCGGTTGGATTCTTCAGCGACAACCGTAAAGCCCCATAACACTGATTGAGCAAACGCTTGTTCAACAGCTCTTCGCTCCATAGCGTTGTCACTATTAGCACGATATTTATAGTTGGGTTGCAACAGAAGAACTTTAGGTCCTCTTCTGTCAAATTTCACAACTTGCTCTCCTCCCAACTGCCCTCGATCCAATCCGATGTCATTTGAACCTATACCGGCAGAGAGTGAATTGATGTACAGAATTTCAGCATTGAATTTGTCAATCACGATGTAGATTTTATCCTGTTTTTCATCATAATAAAATTCCAGGTATCCATCGTATTTTTTCATACCCGCTACCTTTGCCTGAATTGGTGATTGCGAAACTGCTGCTGCAGGTTCTGGATTGGACTTTTTTCGTTGGGCAAAGAGACCTATGGCAACCGTGCACAACAACATGCTGAGAAATATTCTACTATTCATGATGATTAAAGTGAGTTACGAATTAAGTAATATTTTAAAGCTAAAGATTATTCGGGCCATTCAAAAGTCAATAAATAGAATGACCGTCTCTTTAGCCAGGGACGGTCATTAAAAAATAAGTCTAATTTAATTAAATGAGCTTATCCTGATTGGCTTTAGCAATTGCCTCAGATTTGCTTCTTACCTGCAACTTGGAGTAAATGTTTTTAATGTGTGTTTTAGAGGTCTCTTTCGAGATAAACAGTTCCTCCGATATTTGTGTATAGGTTTTACCTTCAGATATGAGTTGTAATATTTCTGTCTCCCTTTTAGTGAGGGGGGTATTAGGGTTGAGGTGAAAATTATCAATTACCATGCGTGCAATCTTGCTACTCATGGGCGCACCCCCTTTGGTAATTTCATCCAATGCCGACAGCAGTTCCATGTAATTAGCACTTTTAGTGATATATCCTGATGCCCCCGATTTAAGAGCCTCATACACCATTTCGCTGTCTTCATAGACGGTCACCATAATAATATCCGCATTAGGGGCTTTTTCCTTAATAATTTTAGTGCCTTTTATTCCATTCATTCCACCCGGAAGTTCAACGTCCATCAAAACAATATCAGGTTTGTCTGTATGAAGATGTTTAATGGCTTCTTCGCAACTGCTGTACCCGTTTACAACTGTAAATTTTTGCGAACTGTCTACAATCAATGTAAAGCTGCTCCGAATTTCCGGATCATCTTCAATAATAAGAACACGTTTTTTAGATTCTTGGCTCATATCTTTTCTTTAAATAGGTGTATGGGTAGCAAAAGGCTAATTTCGGTTCCTCCTCCTGCTCGACTTTGAATATACAGAATACCGCCAATTCTTTCGGCCCTTATTCGCATATTTTTTAATCCATTCAATTTGGCTAGCGCTTCTTTTTTGAATCCCTTCCCATCATCTTCCAGTTTGATAATATAAGTATCCTCTTGAAGGCTAAGCGTAAATTTCACATTCTTCGCTCCAGAATGATTAAATGTATTGGTCATAGCTTCTTTAAAAATGAGATTGACCTCTCGGCTAAACCCATAGGGAATGCGTACACTATAATCAATGTTATTAAACGCCCTGTACATCATCTTTTTTTCTTCAAATAACTTTTCGCCAAAGTCTCGAATGTGTAAAAATAACTTTGACAATTCATCGTTGCCAGGATCGATACTCCAGATAAAATCACGTGCACCAGTATATAAATACTTGGCGGACTCCTCTACCTTATCATAAAATTCCACCGCATTTCCATTCTTGCTCAACTTCATCAAACTTACGTAATTGATAATTCTGGTTAATTGATTTCCCATTTCATCGTGGAAATCTCGGGCAATTTCTTTGCGCAAACTCTCTTGTTCTTGCTGACGGATTCGTTCTACCTCCATCATTTTGTTAATTTTTTTTCGAATCCGTAAATAAAAAAACAAAACGACTACGCCCACAAGCAATAAAATAACTGCGATTTGAAATAAGGCTGTTTGATAAAAAGGCGCTTTTACTATGAATTTATAAGTAAGTGGCACTTTGCTCCAGCTTCCCTGATTGTTTGTAGCTACAATATTAAATGTATAACTACCCGGTGGTAGGTTGCTATAGGTTGCGCTTCCAACAGAAGAAGGTTGCGACCAGGTTTTGTCAAAGTTTTCTAGATAGTACTTAAATTTAACAGACCGGGGGTACCGCTTATCCACCTGGTTAAAGTGAAATGTGATATGATTCTTATCTGCAGGTATTTGAGGGTTGATTGGCAGTCTAAAAAAACCAGAAAGACTGTCTGCATATTCTCTACTTGAATACTGGCCATAAAAAATTTCTATATCCAGTAAATGCAAAGGGAATGAACTCCATCCTGCCCTCGGCAGTTCATTGTATTTATACACTCCATCTATCAAACCAAAGTATTTTTCTTCATCAATGAAAAATGCATTCCGATTGGTCTCCACTCCCTCCAGGCCATTCTCATACCCATAATGCAAATTTTGTTCTATCTGTAACTGATCGTTTAACTTAAGTTTGGTAATACCCTGTTCTGTTCCCACCCAAATAAAACCATCATCATCTGAGGCAACGAAATAAATAAAGTCAGAAGGCAGTCCGTCTAAAGTTGTAATGGTTTTTTTTATGAATGTTACAGGGTCAACGATCATAATACCACTGCCTCCTGAACCTAATAAAAGCAAAGAGTCTTTATAAATGTTAATTGAATTAATCGTTGTACTGGTAAATTCTGGCAGTGGGACTCGCCTTATCATGGAATCATTTTTGATCATCGCCAATCCTGACTCACTGCCAATGAAAACGGAATTAAGTTTCGGAAAGGATTTAATGGCAGTCACATGTTTTCCGGAAAGCTCATCTTCTGTTGCAATGTTTTTAAACTCTTGTCCATCATAATACCCAATCCCGCTTGACCTTGTGCTGTACCAAACATGTCCATACTTATCAATATCCAAACTATTGATGTAGGCACTTACAATGCCATCTTCTCTGGTGAACCAATCAAATTGATTTTTCTTTTGGTCATACCTGCCCAGGCCATTATAAGAGCCCACCCAAACCACTCCATCTTCACCCACTTTGATTGCATTTATCTCGTTGGCTGCACCTACTTCATAATGCTCAAAATTTCCGTTTTTTTCCTTCCAAATTCCCTTGTTTAAAGTTCCAATCCAAAAGGCACCCTCTTTGTCTTTTTGTAGCGCCAGCACAGAGCCAAAACGGTCGTGTCCTAATCTGTCAAAATCTCTAGCGTAATATTTATAAAGTCCTGACCCTGATGTACCCAACCATGTGTTTCCTTCCAAATCAGGCAAAATCTGAGTGATGCTTACATCCTTTAATATGGTGTCAATTCTATGCACATTATTTGTCAGCTTTTCCATAAGAAGATTGGCCCCGCTCCGTGTCCAATACACGTCATTGATACTATCGTGTTGGATAATTGGGTTTTTAATTTTCATGACACGTTTGATGAATTTTTTTTTCTCCGTATCTATTGAAAAATATCCCTTTTCAGTATTGACCCACACTTCATTGCCATAATTGAAAATCGAAAGGGCAAAATCAAAATCGTCAGAATGATTAAGAGTATATTCACCCAATGCTGATTTTATCATAAAGCTATTATCATTAAGGTAAAGGCATATTTCCTTACCCGGCATCAAATGTGTATATAGAATTAGTCGTTCATCTTTTATGGGTTTATTCCAATAATAAATTGAGTCATTGTAAATTTTGGCAAGTGCTCTTTGGCTGTTAACAAAAAACAAGGTGTCATTCACTTCAAAGGCCCTGCGAATACTAAGTTTTGCATGAGGCCCCTGAGGTACAAATTTCTTAAACGATATACCATTGTATCTCGTAATTCCAATCGGGTTGATAATCCACAAGTTTTGTTTTGAATCCAGTTTTAGATATTGAACGATGTTGCTGGATAGCCCATCGCGAGTGGTATATACTTTAAAATCATTCCCATCGAATCTGGCAAGCCCACCTCCGTTGGTGGCTATCCAGAGGTAACCATCCTTGTCTTCCACAATCATATTTACCTGAGACTGTGGAAGCCCATCCACCGCAGTATATTGCTTAAGAGAATATTGTTGCGCCCACAACGATGAGATAGTGGCCACAACCAAAAAAATAAATATAACCAACCTCATCATTTGTGCCTCGAAGTTAGATTTAATTAATAACGACCATAATACCGCAATTTACGTCAATCTAATGGACGCTTATAAAAATGCCCCATGTTGTTATTTGAAATAATTGGTGCATTTTCTTTATTAAGAGACAATTTAAGATTGTTTTTCTTGCAACCCATAACCCACAAAGCAAGACCCGACAAAATTAAAATCAATTTATGACCAGGAATTACTTGCTCTACTTGAAAATCAATTAGCTCCCTCATCAACCATTTAACCATGAATTTATTGATGGCAATTTGATACGCTTTATAACACAGCAATGCATGACCAAACTTCACATGACATCGTTTTGGCGGTGTTAAGTTAAGTACCATGCTTTAAAAGCTGCCACCATTAATCCTACTAAAACACTGCCCAATGAATAAATCTCTTTTTAACTTTTTCACTATTTTCTTCATGGTTGGTGTATCATCTGGCCTATCCTATTGCCAGGATCTTCAGCAATATTATGCAGCCGCAAAAAAAGCCTATGGAGATAAGGACTATGAGCAATTTTATGAAAATATCACTGCCGCTAACCAATTGCATCCTTACCATCAGGGAATATTATATCAACTGGGTATGGCCGCTGCGCGAGTGAATAAAACACAAGAGGCTCTTTCAGCCTTGAGGAAGGCGATCCATATTGATGCCGGTTTTGATTTAAATACGGATGACTTTGAAACCATCAGGAATTCTTCTGGTTTTCAATCGCTGTATACTTTGAAAGAGGAGCTTCAAAAAGTACAAGTAAAATCTGATACTGCGTTTCTACTCAATGACAACGGTTCGCATATTGAGTCTATAGCTATTGACGAATTGAACAACGAATTTTATTTTGCCAGCATTCACAAAAAGAAAATACTTAAACGTGACAAGGCAGGCAACCTAACAGATTTCGTTCATTCAGGAGCATTCGGACTTACCGCTGTATTTGATTTGGAAATTGACACGAAAAACAATGTGCTATGGGCATGCGCAAGTCCAATGCCTGAAATGGAAGGATATGATACCGTGCAACATTCCGCGCTATTCAAATTTGATTTAAAATCCGGAGCATTAATCGACAAGTATGAGACTAAAGAAATTACCTCCTCGGTTTTTGGAGACCTAACATTGAATTCAAAAGGTCAGGTCTTTGTAAGCGATGGAAAGACCAATACGATTTTTACTATAGATGAAAAAAGTAAAACACTGAACCCCTATTTCACTTCTGAAGAATTTTGGAATATTCAAGGCATTGCTTTTTCAGATGACGACCATATTCTTTTTATAGCTGATTATATAAAAGGACCTTATCGACTTAATACACTCAGTATGGAGCTAACCCAATTTCAGTCTGAGAATGAACTTTCGCTGAAAGGCATAGATGGGCTGTTGTACTTTAACAACAGCCTGGTGGCCATTCAAAATGGGGTTCGCCCCAATAGGGTAACTCGATACGAGCTCGATCAGCAGCAAATGAGAATAATAAGTGCCACAATTATTGATAAGGCTCACCCTTCATTCAATGAGCCAACCATGGGATGCATCTATAAGAACAAGCTATACTATATAGCTAACAGTGCATGGGGAGCATATGATGAAAATCATGCGTTAAAGCCGGAATTAATAAAAGATGTGGTTGTGCTTACCGCTGAATTGAAATAATCATCCACAAAACTTATTCCTATTCCTTTCTTGTGACTTCCAGATAGTCTTTGCATTATTAGTGAAGAATAAATGCAGGATGTCGGAAGAAGAAATACGGCAAGAAGAGGCAATAATAGCAAAAGCCAAAAGCAATCCTGCGGCTTTCTCTACTCTTTATGAGAAGTACTTCGATAGAATCTTCTACTACCTCTACCGACAAACCGATAATGAAGAATTAGCAGGCGATCTCTGCTCTCAAACATTTGTCAACGTTTTAAATAATATTAAAAAATATGAATTCAGAGGAGTTCCTTTTTCAGCCTGGCTCTATAAAATTGCTTCTAATGAAGTAAGAAAACATTATCGAAAATTTAAAGGAAAAAAAGTCTTTAGTATTGAAGAGGTTCGAATCAAAGAACTGGTAGAGCAATCAGAAGAAACATGGAGTGAAGATGAAATAAATAAATTGATTGACTTCATGAAGGATCTGCCAGAAGAAATGTTGCATGTGCTAGAGCTCAGGTTTTATGAGGAAAGGGATTTTAAAGAAATTGCCTATATCCTGGATATCACCGAAAGTGGCGCAAAAATGAGGACCTACAGGGCTTTGGATAAACTAAGAAAGAAATTTAAGATCAAGATCAAATACGATGGGTAGAAACGAAATCAGGTTGCGCAGACAACGCATGACTGCCCGGGGCATCGAGCGGTATAGAAACTATAATTCTGTTTTAAAACGACACGAAGAGAATAGACGTATCAAAAAGGTAATTCGTGTATTTGGTTTTTTTGTAGTCATACTGGTAGTGATCATGATTATTATCTTCTTATCAAGATGGGAAGAAAGAGCCCAAGAGAAAAAGACAACAACAACCTCAGTCATGGTTGAAAAAAACCACCATCCCATTCTTTGAAATCCAACTATGAAACCGTTGGTGAGGTGAAATGGTATGATGTGATCGAAAACATCGATAGCCAAAACCCCATACGTATAGACCAAATGGAGAAAAGCCAGTCAATCATTTTATATCTGTTATCAAATAATTACAAATCTGTAAACAAAAAATAAGCATATTGTAAGAAGTAATAGATTGAAAATTACTTTTGCTATGCGAGTGCTTACCGAAACAGAACATCCCATCACCCAATGGCTGCGTAAATCCAGCGGATTCACATTCGCCTTATATACATCACTGGCGGCTTTTTGCACCTATGCCTGCATTTTCGCTGTTCGTAAAACATTTGGAGCCGGTATCTACGATGGTATTACCTTCTGGGGAGCAGACTTCAAAGTATGGATGGTGATCTCGCAAGCTGTTGGCTATATGATTTCGAAATTTATCGGTATCAAAGTAGTCTCAGAAGCAGGTAGTGATAATCGCGGTAAAGGAATTTTTGTAGCCCTAAGTATTGCCATGTTGGCCTGGTTGGGTTTTGGCGTAACCCCCGCTCCCTACAATCTGGTATTTATGTTCCTCAATGGTCTCCCCTTGGGAATGGTTTGGGGCCTCATGTTTGGCTACCTGGAGGGAAGAAAGTTTACTGAAGTGTTAGGTGCCAGTCTGTCTGTAAGCTTCATTTTCGCCTCCGGATTTGCCAAAACCGTAGCGAGCTTTGTGATGGTGGACTGGGGTGTTTCTAACATGTGGATGCCTTTTACTGCTTCACTCCTCTTTTACATTCCTATGCTTTTCTTTTTGTGGTTACTCAACAAAATTCCACCACCCACTGCTGAGGATGAAGCACTAAGAACCAAACGTGCTCCCATGATGGGTAAGGACCGCATTAAGTTTGCAATGACATTTGGCCCCGGGTTACTATTACTGGTACTTACTTACACCTTACTAACGGTTTTCCGCGACTTGCGCGATAACTTCGCTGCAGACATCTGGGTAGAGCTAGGGTATGGCGATAAGCCTGCCATCTTTACTGCCACTGAACTTCCTGTAACCATAGTGGTCTTGGTAGTGATAGGCAGTTTGATGATTATCAAAAACAACTACAAAGCGATGATTATCAATCATCTTATCGTTCTCTTCGGAATGATACTAGTGGGGGTAAGCACCTTTGCTTTTGAAAAAGAACTAATTGAAGCACCTGCATGGATGGTGCTGGTAGGGATGGGGCTATACTTCGGATACATTCAATTCAACAGTATATTTTTTGACCGCATTATTGCAGCATTTAAATATGTAAGTACCGTGGGATTCCTGATTTACCTTGCTGACTCGGTCGGCTATGTAGGAAGCATGGGGGTATTGATCTATAGGTCCTTTGGCCAAGCCAACATGAGCTGGCTGAGCTTTTTCATGTCTACTGGATACGTTTTATCCATATTGGGTAGCATATTGATTACCCTTTCCTTATTCTACTTTAGTAAAAAATATAAGACATGGTCATCCAATTGAAGCCCTAGTGCACTAATTCCAATTGAGGATGAAGGTGCTTCCTAATGTTTTCATCTATCTCTAGGAAAAAATAATCATTGGCAAGTTTCACTTCGTCCTTTTTTAGCACTTGTTTGAGAAGTGGCTGGTAATATTCAAGATCCACATCCTTTTTTCTCAATGCAGCCACATTATCCCAAATCTCTGCCAACTCCATTCGCGTGGGCTTCTGATGAAACTTAAAGTCAATATAACCTTGTAGATCAGAAAGAATCCGGGCAACAAGTGCGTCTCTGTGCTGATTGAACACATTCCTCAATTGAAACAGTTGAATGCTGGGTTCTTGTGCTCTAATGCAGCGAGTACCCAAAAGGGTTGATTTGATGATTTTCATTGCATTTTTTGATTATAGAATAAATATAAATACTAATTATTTTAGCACAAAGAAATAAAGCTAATTTTTTTAGTATTAACGAATTCTTTTCCTGAACAGGATACTAATGGGATTTGTAACAATCAGTGAGCATTGACTAGTGGTGAGTTTTTACTAAAATAAACCAAACCTTAACTGTTGTGATTTGAATGAACCGCCTGATATCTAAGGAGAATTCCTTAATAGAAAAAAAATCCCAACCATTGCTGGTTGGGATTGGAGTGAGCCTGCAGGGATTCAAACCCCGAGTCTTCTGATCCGTAGTCAGATGCTTTATTCAGTTAAGCTACAGGCCCAGAATCACCCTGGATTGGATGCCAGGGCGTTTATTGGGATTGCAAATGTAAAGGAATAAAATCTTTCAGCCAAGAAGGGTGTTGGCACCTGTCTGCAAATAACCTATTTTTGATGCTTTTAAAAATCACTGGACTATGATTCGAAGTGCTGTTGCGTTCATTTTATTTATTGGAGTTTCATTTTCTGCATTTTCTCAAGAGGAGTCTAAGAAAGCTACGAAGGTTAACATCCCGGGAACTTTTTTGATAGATGTAGGTGTGAATCGAGGTGTAAACGCCCCCACCAATTTCGAACAAGGCTTCTGGGGATCCAGAACCATAAATATTTATTATCAATATCCAATTAGACTATGGGAGACCAAATTTAGTGTGGTGCCAGGAGCAGGACTTGGTATGGATAGGTATAAACTTACCAACTTTTACACCCTAAACCCCAACCCGGGATCGGATGGTACTTATGCCTTGATTAATGCTGCAACGCTATATCCTGGCACAAAAAAATCAATGATTGTGGCCAATTATTTTGACATACCGGTAGAAGTCAGGTTTGATTCCAACCCGGATGACATATCAAGAAGCTTTAATGTGGCTGCTGGTGTGCGCGGTGGGGTATTGTTGGACGCTTTTACAAAAGTGAAGTACAAGGAAGACGGTGAAACAAAAACCATCAAAGACAAACAAAATCACGGCCTTAATGATATTCGTTATGGCTTCTACACAAGAATTGGTATTGGTGGTTTTAATTTGTTCTTTCAATACAATACATCACAGCTTTTCAAGGTGGATGAAGGCCCAGAAAAAACAAACATGAATACCTTTACCACAGGTATCTCCATCAACGGATTCTAGTTACCTGAAAAATCAGGTTTTCTTTTCTCCAAAAATGCCGTCACGCCCTCTTTGTAGTCTGATGTATTGCCTGCTATTTCCTGACAATAGGCTTCATAATCCAGCATTTCTTCCAGTGAGGATTGAGTTGATTTATTCAACATCTTTTTAATCAGGCCAATTGCTTTGGTAGGTGCTTTCGCAAAGTAGGTAGTGTATTCCGCAACAGTACTGTCCAGTTGGTCCATCGGAACGGCCTTATTTACAAGTCCTAGCGCCTCCGCTTCCTTGCCTTTGATCCTGCTGCCCATGGTACACATCTCAAATGCCTTTGCCCGACCCAAAATTCTAGGCAGAAAAAAAGAGGAACCAGAGTCTGGCACCAACCCAATATTGATAAACACTTCTATCAAGGTAGCTTCTTCAGCGGCTATGATCACGTCACAAGCCAGTGCTAAAGAACAACCAGCTCCTGCAGCTACTCCATTCAATCTGCAGATGATGGGCTTGGGCAATGTCTGCATGGCAGTAATCAATGGATTGTACCTCTTATGAAGAGAATCAAGAAAAGATCGTTTTTCCGTACCTGACACTGCTTTTAAATCCTGCCCTGAGCAAAAAGCTTTTCCTTCCCCAGTAAGCACGACTACACGCGCAGCCTGATCGCGGGCAACCGCCTTCAATGCGTCTTGAAGCTCATAGGTAATGCCATCGTTCAATGCATTGTAAACTTCAGGTCGATGGAGTGTAATGGTAGCTACTCCCTCTTTTACTTCGTATTTAATAAACTTAAAATCCATATTCATTTTAGATTATCAGAAAAGAATTATCATTCCAAAAAAACCAATAGAAAATCCTGCCACACTTCCCATCATTACCTCCCTGGGGGTATGTGCATTCAAAGAAAGCCTTGAAGACATTACCAAACCAGCCAATACAATAACAATCGCAGTTGGCATCAATAAACTATTTACTTCAGAAACTTTATTCATCGGCAACATCATACCTACTGCACCCCACATGGCCAGGCTGTGGATACTAAGTTTATAAAAAAATGTAATAATGGTAGCTGCAACAACCATGGTTGTAACAATTACCATCAAACGCAACAAATTAGGTATCGGAAATTTCCAATAAAACATAAGCGTCACAAAAATATAAATGGCAGAAATAAATATAAACGGAAGTATACGTTGTTGTCTGTCAGGCATGCTAAGATCCTGAATTGATCCGGTTAATTTAAGCAGCAGAAAGTTAACAGTTGGCAGTGCAAAAGTGGTTACAAATATCAGCACGATTATCCATAGGGATGGCCGGGCTGGTTGCAGTATAACAGGAAGAAAATAAGTAAGTAATACAAAAAGATAGGTCGTCATCAATAAAGGATGAAACACCACTGAAATTAATTTAGCAGCAGTTTTCACCCTACAGTTCTTTACGTAAACGCGCCACTGGAATATTCAGTTGCTCTCTGTATTTGGCAACTGTACGTCTGGCGATGTTATATCCTTTTGCTTTTAGCAAATCCTCAAGTTTGTCATCAGAAAATGGTTTGCTCTTATCTTCCTGATCGATCAGATCTTTGATGATTTGTTTTACTTCCCGAGAGCTTACTTCTTCACCAGTGTTGGTGGCGATACCTTCACTAAAGAAATATTTGAGAGGAAACACCCCAAAGTCAGTTTGAACCGTTTTGCTGCTGGCCACACGACTTACAGTGGAAATATCCATATTGATAATTTGAGCAATGTCCTTAAGGATCATTGGCTTCAACTTCGTTTCGTCTCCTTCGAGAAAATATTCATATTGAAAATCTACTATGGCACGCATCGTCCTTAGCAAGGTAAGCTGACGCTGACGAATTGCATCTATAAACCACTTGGCAGCATCGAGCTTTTGCTTTACGAACGAAACAGCATCTTTTAGCTTCTTGTCCTTTTTATCACTCTTATCATAAGCTTTAAACATCTCATTGTAGGACCTGCTTATGCGCAATTCAGGTGCATTTCTTGAGTTTAGGGCCAACTCCAGTTTGCCATTGTTATTGGACAGGATAAAATCAGGAATTACATATTGATTTTTAACCATACCCGAACTGGTTTCCCCACCCGGCTTAGGGTTAAGTCTTACAATCAACTCAATGGCATCCTTGATGAATTCTTCATCATCAAGATCCAATTTTTTGAGAATTTTTTGGTAATGCTTTTTAGTAAACTCCTCGTAGCATTCGTTAAGGATCCGCTTGGCTACGATCACATCTACATCCTGCCCATCGTCCATTCGCTCCAACTGCAGCAGGAGACACTCCTGTAAATTGCGTGCAGCAATACCGGCAGGGTCAAAGGCTTGTATCTTCCTTAATATTTCTTCCGCTTCATCGATATTGGTCTCAATGCCCTGTGAAAAGGCCAAATCGTTGACTATTGCCTCTAAATCTCTTCTAATGTAGCCATCCCCCTCAATGCTCCCAATCAGCTGTTTTCCAATGTTTAATTGATGATCGTTCAAACCCAGAAACCCCAATTGCGTCATTAAAGTCTCCTGAAGGGAAGACGAAGTAGGCATTGGCATTTCCCGGTCATCGTCATCGTCTACATCGTTGTGCGTTTTGTAGCCGCTATAGTCATCGTCTTGCAGGTAATCTTTGATGTCGATGTCCTCTTCCGTGCTGGCTACCTCCTCCTCTTCTCCCTCCTCTTTAAATTCATCCTCAGATTCTTCAGGTTCGCCTTCCTCCAGCACAGGATTTAGCTCCAGTTCTTCTTCTATCCTATTTTCCAGTTCAGCCGTAGGCACTTGCAGCAGTTTAATAAACTGAATCTGTTGAGGAGACAGTTTTTGTTGAAGTGACTGGGTAAGACCTAGTTTCTGCATGAGCTCAATTTATGGACCAAAGTTACCAATTCAGCCCTTCTGTTAAAAATGAATGTTTTCTCACCCTGAGGATGTAATAAAAAGAGTGAAGATTCAATTAATAAGGGTACCCGGGCAGGTTGTTTTGCTTAAGGGCTTTGATAAAAATTACAAATTCACGTTTTTTGCCTCCCCATTAGCCATGTGGGGTCAGTACGATGCTGATAAAACATGTAGTTATTAAGTTCACAGGCATTTCAGTCAATAGATAATGATAAAGCGCACCAAAATTAAAGACCTCTTAGTTACTGCTCCTCAAGGGCAATCCATAGTGTTAATGGGATGGGTTCGCACATTTAGAAATAACCAGTTCATTTCCATTAGTGATGGATCAACCATCCTAACCATTCAAGCGGTAGTTGAATTGGATCAGTTTGAAGAAAGCTTGTTAAAGCGAATTACTACAGGGGCCTGTCTTTCCATCAAAGGAAAGTTGGTTGCTTCACCTGCTAAAGGACAACTGGTGGAGGTTAAAGTAGACGAGCTGGAAGTGCTTGGGGACAGTGATCCGGAAAAATATCCACTTCAACCCAAAAAGCATTCCTTTGAATTTTTGAGAGAGATCGCTCACCTCAGACCTCGTACCAATACTTTTGGTGCGGTAATGCGTGTGCGGCATGCGATGGCGTTTGCAGTTCATAAGTTCTTTAATGAAAAGGGCTTTGTCTACGTAAATACCCCTATCATCACCGGTTCGGATGCAGAAGGTGCCGGTGCGATGTTTCGCGTAACCACATTTGACCCCGAAAACCCTCCGCGAGATGAGGCAGGTCATGTAGATCACAGTCAGGATTTTTTTGGAAGAGAAACTAACCTCACAGTTTCTGGTCAGCTTGAAGGGGAATCCTATGCAATGGGCCTGGGTGAGATTTATACTTTTGGTCCCACATTTCGTGCAGAAAACTCCAATACCACCCGTCACCTTGCAGAGTTCTGGATGATAGAACCAGAAATGGCATTCTACGATATTAATGATAATATGGACCTGGCCCAGGAGATGCTTCAGTACTTAATGAAGTATGCACTTGAGCATTGTGGAGATGATCTGGCATTTTTGGATAAACGTGCCAGCGATGAAGAGATGACCAAGCCGCAGGCGCAACGGAATGAACTGGGGTTGATTGATCGTATCAAGTTTATCATCGAAAATGATTTCCAACGATTGACATATACGGAGGCCATTGAAATTCTTAGAAATTCTACACCCAACAAGAAGAAGAAGTTTCAATATATCATTGAACAATGGGGTGCAGACTTACAGTCCGAGCATGAAAGATTTTTGGTTGAAAAACATTTCAAGAAGCCTGTTATCTTATACAATTATCCCAAAGAGATTAAATCGTTTTACATGCGTCAAAATGATGATGGAAAAACGGTTGGTGCCATGGACGTATTGTTTCCCGGAATAGGAGAAATAATAGGTGGATCAGCAAGAGAAGAAAGATATGACAAACTGTTGACCCGGATCAATGAAATGGGACTACCCGAGGAAGATCTAAAATGGTATATCGAACTAAGGAAATTTGGCTCTGCTCCTCATAGTGGTTTCGGTCTTGGTTTCGAGCGACTTATTCTGTTCGTTACGGGAATGACCAATATCCGTGATGTGATCCCTTTCCCTCGTTTTCCAGGCAATGCCGAATTTTAATTTCTCTGTGCTCAGGATTATGCTAAGAAAGTATTGCTAAGGTTGCGCGATGGTGTTGTCGCTCGACTACTAATCATCTTGCAATCAGAAAAGTAACATTTACTTAGCAAGCTTCACTGACCTTCGTTTGAAGGTTAAAAGTGGGATAATTCCCTGGTAAGCCAATTTGCGCGTCACACTTCTTGCAAAGATTTTTTCAAAAAGATTGAGCTCATGGGTGAATGTGGTCAATACATCGCCTTTTTTCTCTTTAAGGTATTTGTCGATAGCCACGGGTACATTGTCATCAATTACAATTTCCAGACTAATTTTTGCATAGTCTGCTTTTTGTACCAATGCTGCAGCTTCCTCCCTTTTGCTATCTACATTTTTATCTATTGCCTCCACCACATGCACCATATGAATAGTGGAACCAAATATTCTTGCGAAAGGAATAATGGTATCTAACTCCTTTTGTACGTTTTTCAAATCTGATGCATACACCACATTTTTAAAATTGGTGAATTCGGCTTGCCCGGGAATTGCCAATACAGGAGCATCGCAAACATCTATCACCGAAACCGTTGTTCCTCCCAGCACCACTTTTTTCAAACTACTTGCACCACGGCTTCCCATAATAATCAAGTTAATTTTAGTGGCCTCAGCAAATCTTCTTACCGTGTCTGCAACTTTGTGAGACTTGATTGCTTTAAAAGTAATTTTTGCTTTCGACTTCAGCTGTTGATTACATTCTTCTACTAATTTCTGACCTTCTTCTTCGGCTATCGTAACAAGTGACCTTTCGATCTGCTTCATTTTCAGGTGAGATTTTGGAACACCATCCAATCGTACCACATTGAGAATGGTAAACTCCGCATCCAGCTTACCCGCCATCTTCATTCCGTAGTTGATCGCTACTTTGGATAAGTCAGAAAAGTCAGTGAGGATTAGAATTTTGAGTGCTGCCATAGTCGTAGTTTTAGAAGTGGCAAAAATATGCCATTCAGTGAGGAGATAAAAATAAAATTATGGGAGCGGGGGGATTAGTACCTCCGAAACTAAACCTAGCGTTTCAGAAATTTGTAGGAAGCCTTTAAGCCTGAGTTCTCTTCCTTAATGGACAGAAAGTAATAGCCTGAAGGAAGGTCTTTAATTCTTAACCTTACCTCATAGTCGTCAATTTGTTCTTTCTCAATCTCCAGGACATTGCCGATCACACTGTGCATTGCCAGCTGCACAGAGCCCGCATCAGGTGTCTGAAGCTTCACAGTGAGATAATCCGTGGCTGGGTTTGGGTACATTTGAACCAACTTATCAGGTTGGCCAAACTCCCTGGAAAAACTCATAGCACTACTTTGTCCAAATCCAGAAAAGGAAAAGGCCACAAAAAAGCTGAAAATCAATATGGTTTTAATCAATTTCACTAGTGCTGTTTACGTAAAAACGACCCTTAAAGATTTACCTAAAGGATAGTTTTCACCATTATATATGTATAAGACTCAAATAGTGATCCAAAAGTTTAAAATGAGGGCTGAATTTTATCGAAAAAGTTGCTTAAAGGCCTCAGGGAGTGAATTATGGATATCCGATGCAGTTAATGAAATAGGACCTGTCTCCCATGCTGCCAAATCTCCGGCATAGCCATGGACAAAAACACCCAAAATGGCAGCATCCAAAGGATCAATCCCCTGCGCCAGCAAAGCCGTAATAATGCCAGTAAGCACATCTCCACTACCGCCTGTGGCCATACCTGGGTTGCCCGTACTATTAAAAAACACCCTACCATCTGGTGCCACCACTGAGGTATGAGCTCCTTTTATCACTAAAATACATTTAGTTTTCGCTGAAAAGGTTTTAGCCATTTCCAACCTGTGAAAATCATCTGACCAGTCTCCTATAAGACGGTGCAGCTCACCTGGATGTGGGGTAAGAATGCAGTTTTCTTTTAATAAATGAAGTAAGCTATTATTTGCTGCCAAGAGGTTAATCCCATCTGCATCGATGACCATTGGAATCTTTGAGATATTCAATAAATCTTCCAGCGCCTTCAACGTTTTTTTATGCTGACCTATGCCCGGCCCTACACCAACGGCTGTAAACCCATCTACATATGGCAGTGATGTAAAACAAGCATCATGCTCATCTATTGATGCCATCGCTTCAGGCACACTAGTTTGAACGATTTGATAACCACACTTTGGAACGTGAAGGGTGAGCAACCCCACACCTGATTTCAAAGCAGCCTTTGCCGCCAAAACACAGGCTCCCATCTTCCCTAAACCTCCCGCAATTAAAAGGGCTTTGCCAAAATCACCTTTGTGTGAAAATTGTTTTCTTTTAGGAAGTTGTTTGGCTATCCATTTTTTTTCGACCAAGAAATTTTGTGCAGTTACCTCTTTCAAGTAGGATTTGCTGAGGCCTATGTCTACCACTTGCCACTTACCAACGTGTCTTTCATTCTCCGGAAATAAAAATGCAAGTTTGGGTATTTGAAAACTGACGGTGAAATCTGCGTGAACACAAGTATTAGCGGTGTGTTTATCCGCAAACAAACCAGAAGGAATATCTATTGCCACTCTCGTAGCTGTGGTTTCATTCATTTCGTGGATTACCTCTGCATAAATACCTTCAGGTGGTCTGGATAATCCTGAACCGAAGATTCCATCAATCAACACCTCACATGAATCAAATATACCCTTGCCTGGTTTTGAGGTTATTTCTACGGGTTTTTCCTCAAGCCGATTTAAGTTCTGCTTAAAATCCAGGGATTCTGGCACATTACCTTTTACTACCCATACTTTTACATTATATCCCCAATCATTCAAAAGTCTGGCTATGCCTAGCCCGTCTCCACCATTATTTCCGGAACCACACACAATACCAACCTTTTGTAGTTGATCAAAATGGGCAATAAACCATTGTACAAATGCCCTGCATGCCTTTTCCATCAGGTCAATAGATAGGATTGGATCATTTTCTATTGTAAACGCATCCCATTCCTTGATTTGAGTGGTATTTAGTATTTTGACCATGTTTAAGCGAAGATAAGAATCGAAGTTGAGTTTTTTTGATATTTAACAATGACTCAGAACACACCCCGTGACCTTTTTGAAAAAGGTTTAATTTCAGAAGCGCAATACAATAAGATTGAACCAATGGTATCTGGCAAAATCATATCCGTATTTTACGAGCTGCGTACCATGCTCTACCTGGGCGTATTGTTATTCACAGGAGGCATTGGACTTTTAATTTATGAAAATATAGGAGCGCTCGGACACCTTATTAGCATAATGTTGCTCAGCGTGGTTACTCTTGTTTGTTTTTATTATGTATTTACGAAAGGGCTCACTTTTTCAAAAGAAAAAGTAAAACCTCCCACTCCTTATTTTGATTATATCGTATTGCTAGGCAGTCTGTTGTTCATTTCCGTTCAGGGATATTTGCAATTTCAATATCAGTTATTAGATGACAACCTTGGATGGAGTACATTAATCACAGCCTCTTTCTTTTTTTATGTCGCTTATCGTTTTGATAATCTCGGTATCCTTTCACTGGCCATCACTGCCTTGGCTTCGTTTTGGAGCATTAGCGTGTCTCCCCAAAAATGGTACAGTGGCAATTTTTTAGAAACAGCGAATTTGCATATTACCGCCATTATTTTCAGTACAGCACTTGGCTTTATTGCAATGGTTTTGGATCGGAAATTAATCAAGAAGCACTTCACTTTTACCTATATCAATTTTTGTAGTTTAATTTTTTTTGTTGGCTGCACAGCTGGCTTGTTTGATAGTGACTACTTTGTTGTGTATTTGGTTTTGATTTATGCGGGATGCGCTTTCACTGTCTATTATGCCAAACGCGAAAGCTCCTTTCTTTTTTTGCTTTATGCATTTGTCTTTGGTTATATAGCGACCACTTATTTAATGGTGAACCTGATATTTGACAATGCCCCTGAATTGATATTCTATTACGCTGTGCTTTCGTGTGGAGGATTTGTCTATTTTATTATTTCTTATAAAAAATTTTTCAAGCGGAAATCATGAGAAGTGCCTATAACGAAGTATGGCTTTACAATTTGGAAGTCGTCAAGGAGACGAAAGGATGGCTGAAGGCGAAGCTGATTGATGAACCAGAATTCAAAACGATTTTCGAAAACCACCCGACTTCATTCTATCATCCCAACTTTGTAATTCGTCTGTTAATTTTTGTTGCCACTTTAATTGGTTTGTCAGGCGTTACAGGTGTGCTTGCATTAATTATACTTGATACCAATGAAATGGTGATTTCCATCGGATGTTTGTTTTATGGCATTGGGTCTTTCGTAATCCTGGACAAAACAATTATTCAAAATAATAAGCATTATAAATCAGGTCTCACCGAAGCATTGATGTACCATGCTTGTGGATTTACGATTGGAGGATTTGCAGGACTATTTGATTTTGAAATTTTACCACTTTTGGCTATTAGTCTGGTCACACTGTCGTTTGCTGCATATCGCTATTTGGATTTACTTACAACGGTTGCTTCTTTTTTTACATTGGCCTATTTACTTTTTCATTTGTTTTTTGATTGGGGAGGAATATTTCAACAAATCATCCCATTCATGTTTATACTCATATTTATTCCAATCTATTTATTGATTAAAAAATGGAAATCAACTGAACGGCTATCAATCTGGAACAACAACTTTATTATTATAGAGTCGCTAAGTCTTCTGATGATTTATCTGGCTGGTAATTATCTGGTAGTCCGTGAGTTAAGTGTGAACATGATTGGCTTATCACTTGAAATAGGCGAAGACATCCCCTACGCATTTCTTTTCTACACGCTTACTGTTTTAATTCCTGTTGCGTATCTCTATGTCGGTATTGTCAATAAAGATATTGTAATCTTGCGCACAAGTTTGTTGGTACTGGCATTTTCTGTCTTTACTTTTAAATACTATTATGGCTTCGATCACCCTGAGATAATATTAACAATTTCAGGTATTATACTTTTAGCTATAGCCTTGTTGCTCTTCAACTATTTAAAAGTAATTCGCAATGGTTTCACCAGAGAAAATTTAATTTCAGAAAAATGGACCAATATGAATGCTGAAGCCTTTGTTATTTCTCAAACTTTGGGTGGAAATCAGGTTAAAGTAGATGGTTCTTTTCAGGGAAAGGGAGGAAGTTTTGGAGGAGGTGGCTCAAGTGGAAGTTTTTAACATCCAATTGTAATGAACCTATTGCCTCATTAAATGTTTAAAATTAAAGCGTCTCATAGGTACTAAGAAAACGATAAGCTTCAATGAATCACACAACACTTGATCAAATACTGGGGATTGAATATCCTATCATCATGGCACCTATGTTTCTCATCTCTAACGCCAAGATGGTAAAAGCTGCTTTGGACAATGGAATAACTGCTGCCTTTCCTGCTTTGAACTACAGGACCGACAAGGAACTACGAGCAGCCATTCAGGACATCAAGGCTCATACCGATAAACCATTTGGCGTAAATCTTATCGTAAACAAGTCGAATCCAAAATACAAAGGGCAATTAGATACTTTACTTGAGTTGGGTGTGGCCTTCATCATTACTTCGTTGGGCAACCCAAAAGAAGTAATTGAAAAAGCTCACGAGAAAGGAATCAAAGTGTTTTGTGATGTGGTGGATTTGAAGTATGCTCAAAAGGTAGAGGCACTGGGTGCAGATGCTCTTATTGCTGTCAACTCAGAAGCAGGAGGGCACGCTGGCAAGGTTGGCCCAAAAGAATTAATAACATTGCTGAAAGAAAATTGTAACATTCCAATCATCTCAGCTGGAGGAATAGCAAGTGGTTCAGATTTGAAACAGGTAATGGATTGGGGTGCAGCGGGCGTTTCTGTTGGCACCATTTTTATTGCGTGTGATGAGGCTGATATATCTCAGGAATACAAACAAGCGTGTGTAGACTATAAAGCCAAGGATGTAGTGGTAACAACTAAAATGTCGGGTTCAGCACTAACTGTTATCAATACACCTTATGTACAAAGTATTGGAACGGAGGCCACTTTTTGGGAAAAACTGATGAACAATAACAAGTCGCTGAAGAAATATGTCAAGATGTTGATTGCATTTAAAGGAATGAGACAGGTGGAGAAGGCAGCCAAAGAGGCGACTTATAAAACGGTATGGTGTGCAGGGCCTGCCATTGAGCATGTTACAAGCATCAAACCCATAGCTGAGATTATCAAGCAACTCACATCAGAATATGACAGGGTACGCACCAATTCTGTATTAACACATTAGTATTTAAATCAAAAACAATATGAGGTTTTATCTTATTCTAATATTTCTACTTGCATTTGCTCTGTCCTATGCACAACGATCATCTCCTGATCAATTTGAAACTGCAAAAGGGATACTTTCTGTTCAACCAATTCTGCATGGCACCTTTGTTTTCACCTGGGATGGCAAAACTGTTTATGTAGACCCCTATGGTGGTGCAAAGGCATTTGAAGGCATTGCTCCAGCAGATCTGATTCTCATTACCGACATTCATGGTGATCACATGTCACTTGAAACGCTTGAAGCCTTAGAAACTTCGAAGAGCATTATCATCGCTCCAGCCGCAGTCACAGAGAAATTACCCGAAGCATTAAAGAAAAAGGCGGTGTCATTGGCCAACGGAGAAAAAACGGAAAAATTGGATATGACTATTGGTGCAATACCTATGTACAACCTACCTGAAGACCCCGAATCCCGTCATACCAAAGGCAGGGGAAATGGGTATGTTATTGATCTTGGTGGTAAGCATGTTTATATTTCAGGAGATACGGAAGATATTCCTGAGATGCGCACATTAAAAAATATTGACATAGCTTTTGTTTGCATGAACCTGCCCTATACCATGGACATAGACCAGGCAACCAGCGCTGTTTTAGATTTCAAGCCAAAAGTTGTTTACCCCTATCATTACCGTGGGCAAGGCGGATTGGCAGACATTGAAGCTTTTAAAGCTCAACTGAATAAAAAGAATAATAAAATTGAAGTGCGGCTGCGTAACTGGTACCCAACGTACTAATGAGATATGAAGATCGCACCTTTTAAACTTGAAAGGTACTTTGACAAGTATGAGTTCTCTGCCCCTTACTTGTTAAGCAGCTCTGACTGCGAACCGCTAAAACTCAATGAGCTATTAAGGTTGGCAACTGGAAAGCAATTAGAAGAATGGAATTCACTTCGACTTGGTTATACAGAGTCTAAAGGAGATCCTGAACTCCGTAAAGAAATTTCCAAATTACATACTTCGATTACACCAGATGATGCATTGGTGTTGGTGCCTGAGGAAGGTATTTTCATTGCTATGAATGTACTATTGAAAAAGGGGGACCAGATAGTAACCACTTTCCCTGGTTATCAATCACTCTATCAGGTTGCAGCAGGTATTGGATGCCACATTTCCAAATGGGAACCCGACCAGGATTTAGAATTTCAAATTCAGGATTTGCAATCATTGGTAACTAATAAAACAAAACTTATTGTAATCAACTTCCCGCACAATCCTACTGGCAGAACCGTTTCAGCAGAATCGTTGAATCAGATTGTTGACCTCGCACGCCAAAAGGGAATCACGATATTTTCTGATGAAATGTATCGGTTTATGGAATACGATATCACCGATCGATTGCCCAGCGTTTGCGATCTTTATGAAAATGCAATTTCTCTTTTTGGATTAAGTAAAACATTTGGCCTTCCAGGTTTACGAATTGGCTGGCTAACTACGCGCAACAAAAAATTGATGGAGGCGCTCATTACTTTTAAAGATTATACCACCATTTGCAACAATGCACCAGGAGAAAAACTTGCCATCATTGCTTTGGAGAATAAACGGCAATTGATAGAAAGAAGTTTGGAGATCATTAAATCTAATTTATCCTTATTAGAGGCTTTTGCTCAAGTCAATAAAAATTGGTTTGTATGGAAATCTCCAAAAGCAGGTTCCATTGCATTTCCTGAACTAATAATTAATGAGACGATAATGGAATTCTGTCAGGACCTTGTGAAGAAAAAAGGTGTGATGCTATTGCCACATGACGTCTATGATTTTGAAAGACCCCATGTACGCGTAGGCTTTGGCAGGAAGAACCTGCCTGAGGTACTCAACGTTTTCGAAGAGTACGTAAAGGAGAAAGGATTCTGAAGTATTGGTTAGGGCGCCTCGTGTCCAAAGAACTGATAATTTAAAGGAATATATTTTTTCCACTCGTCAGGCACTTGACTTTCCTCAAAAATGGCATCTACAGGACAGGCAGGAACACATGCATCACAATCAATGCATGTCTCAGGATCGATGTAGAGTTGCTTTCCAGCAGGATCAAATCCTTCTTCTTTCACTTCTTGACCACTCCCATCGGTGCTAATCGGCCCGTGGATGCAATCAACGGGGCAAACATCAACACAAGCGGTATCACAGGTTCCTACGCAGGGTTCACAAATAGTATAAGGCATGGCACTAGAATTTAATTAATGACAACAATTGGATGAAAGACTGAGTTATATCATAGGAAAAATATAAAATAAAAGTGAAATCGAAAAAAGAATAGCCGATTTCAAATTGTTATTGTGATGATGGCAAGGTAAATTTAAGTAACCAGAAATTTTATGAGTGAGACCTTAGCAAACGGCAAAAAAACAACCGTTGAAAAAGACAAAGTGGTATTGCGCTTTGCTGGAGACTCCGGAGATGGCATGCAGCTGACCGGATCGCAGTTTAGCTTTACATCAGCCCTGTTTGGCAATGATCTGGCTACATTTCCAGACTTCCCTGCCGAAATAAGGGCCCCGTTGGGTACCGTAGAGGGCGTTTCAGGCTTTCAGGTTCAAATTGGTCAGGTAGATATTTATACTCCTGGTGACTTGGCGGATGTATTGGTCGCCATGAACCCTGCAGCCTTGATGTCCAATCTGCGTTATGCCAGGATGGGCGGCACCATTATACTTGACATGGATGCCTTTGACAAAAGAAATATTGAAAAAGCTGGCTTTAAGAACAATCCGGTAGAAGACGGATCACTAGATGCCTATAATATCGTTGAGGCCCCTATTTCGTCATTGACCAAAACGGCATTGGAAGGGATTCAATTGGACAACAAAAGCATCATGCGTTGCAAGAATATGTTCGCCTTGGGCATGATGTATTGGTTGTTTGACCGCTCTTTGAGTGAAACTGAGAAATACCTGGACAGTAAATTCAAAAAAACACCAGCGCTTGCAGAAGCTAATAAAAAAGCCCTGCACACAGGATTTCATTTTGCAGAAACCATTGAGGCGCTACCTTCCATGTATAAGGTACCCGCAGCCAAAATTGAAAAAGGAAAATATCGCCATATATCAGGCAACGTAGCCACAGCGTGGGGTTTCATGGCAGCAGCAGAAAAAATGGGAAAGAAAATTTTTTATGGCTCTTACCCCATTACACCTGCCAGCGATATTCTTCATGAACTTTCTAAACATAAGCATCTGGGCGTAATCACGCTTCAGGCTGAAGATGAAATTGCAGCGGTCTGTTCTGCTATTGGTGCTAGCTATGCTGGCCAGATTGGACTTACTGCTTCATCAGGTCCAGGTATTGCTTTGAAAGGTGAGGCCATTGGTTTGGCCATCATGGCAGAGATTCCATTAATTGTTGTGGACGTGCAACGTGGCGGACCCTCTACTGGCTTGCCTACCAAAACAGAACAAGCGGATATAAATATTGCACTGTATGGAAGAAACAGTGAAAGTCCATGTATAGTATTGGCCGCAAGCACACCGTCTGATTGCTTTGAATTTGCTTACATGGCCACAAAACTGGCTTATGAACACATGACCCCAGTGATTCTGTTAACAGATGGTTATCTAGCCAATGGATCCGAACCATGGAAGTATCCTAAGATGGAGGAGTTGCCAGCCATCACTATCCCAGTAGCGCAGTCGAATGGAGAAGCCTACCTGCCTTATTTGAGAAATAAGGAAACCCTGGCTCGTTATTGGGCTGTGCCGGGTATGGCCGGAATGGAGCACCGTATTGGTGGACTTGAAAAGCAAGAGAATACCGGAAACGTTTCTTATGATCCCATTAATCATGAAAACATGGTGAAGGTTCGTGCGGAAAAAGTGGAAAGAGTAGCCAATTACATTCCTGAATTGAAAGTAATGGGAGAAGGAAAGGGAAAATTATTGGTTGTAGGATGGGGCGGCACCTACGGTAGCTTGCACACCTCTGTAACGGAATTGAGAAAAGCCGGAAAAGATGTAGATCAGGCACATTTCAATTATATCAATCCCCTGCCTAAAAACACGGAACAACTTTTTTCAAACTATGAGCAGATTGTAGTTTGTGAATTGAATATGGGGCAATTTGCATCGCACCTTAGAAGCAAGTTTCCTAAACTTAATATCAAATCTTATACTAAGATTCAGGGTTTGCCCTTTACAGTTACAGAACTAAAAGAAAATTTCCTCAACTTATTAAAGGACTAAGTGTATGGCTGAAGTTGCAGAAAAGAAAAATGAACCTAAACTGACAAAAAAAGATTTTACCAGCGATCAATTGGTAAGATGGTGCCCCGGTTGTGGAGATTATTCCATATTGTCTGCCATGACCAATGCACTTCCTCAACTGGATATCCCTAGAGAGGATTACGTATTTGTTTCAGGGATAGGGTGCGCGGCACGTTTCCCTTATTACATGAATACCTATGGATTTCATACCATTCATGGACGTGGACCCGCTGTAGCCACTGGCGTTAAGCTTGCAAATCCGAAACTTAGTGTTTGGGAAATACAAGGAGATGGTGACGCCTTGGCAATTGGTGGCAATCACTTTATTCATGCGCTGCGTAGAAACATTGACATTAATATTCTATTGTTCAACAATGAGATTTATGGCCTGACCAAAGGGCAGTATTCACCTACCTCACCAACTGGATTGGTTACTAAATCAACACCCTTTGGCGCGGTGGAGAGGCCTTTTCATGCAGGAGAGCTAGTGATTGGAGCACAGGGAACTTATTATGCAAGAACCATCGATACCAATCCAAAGTTAATGACAGAAATTTTTGTTAAGGCAGCCAAGCATGTTGGTACTTCCATGGTGGAGATTTTACAAAACTGTGTGATCTTCAATGATGATGCACATGGCAAAGTGACTGATCGCGCCAATCGTGATGACTTTCAACTGCACATTGAGCATGGGCAACCTATGCTTTTTGGAAAAGAGAAACAGAAAGGATTAAGACTCAATGGGCTTAAGCTTGAAGTAGTAACTTTGGGTGAAAATGGCATATCTGAAAAAGATATCCTAGTACACGATGCGCATGAACAGGATTCAACACTACATATGATGCTCGTTAGGTTAAGTCCACCCCATTTCCCGATGGTACTTGGCGTTGTTCGTGACGTGGAAGCGCCTGCTTATTCCCATAAACTTGAAGCTGAAATAGAATTAAGCAGGAAGAAATCCAATTACACCTGCATGGACGACTTGTTAAATAGCGGAGAAACCTGGGAGGTAAAATAAATGGATAGCGAAGCACTGATTATATTCTTTTTTGGAGGCGTCCTTATGGTAGGAGTCGGAGTGCTGGTATCTAACTTGGTTGCTCCAAGTTCGAAAAATACTCAAAAAGATGAACCCTATGAATGTGGAATTCCTACACAGGGCCCATCCATGATTCAGTTTAAAGTTGGTTATTATCTGTTCGCCATACTCTTTCTCATTTTTGATGTAGAAACTGTTTTTATCTTTCCTTGGGCTGTAGTGATGAAGAAAGTAGGAATGGCAGCTTTTATTGAGATATTAATCTTCTTCATTGTACTCGGTCTTGGATTATTATACGCCTGGAAAAAGAAAGCATTGAAATGGGAGTAAACCAAAATACAATCGACCCTGCCGAGCAAGCCCGATTGCTGAAAGACTTTCCTGGAGAAATCAAGAAAGGTCCGGGAAGCAATATTGTGATTACATCAGTGGATGGTGTAGTCAATTGGGCACGGTCCAACTCCCTGTGGCCACTTGTATTTGGCACGAGTTGTTGCGCAATTGAAATGATGGCTACCGGTGCCAGTCGACACGACTGGTCGCGATTTGGAACTGAAGTGGCAAGAGCCACACCAAGGCAAGCTGATCTCATTGTAATCGCAGGAACCATCGTAAATAAAATGGCGCCTGTTTTAAAAAGACTTTATGATCAAATGGCTGATCCGAAATATGTAATTGCCATGGGTGCATGCGCTACCTCTGGTGGCCCATTTTATTACAATACCTATTCTGTAGTGAAAGGTGCTGATCACATCATTCCAGTAGATGTGTATGTACCGGGGTGCCCTCCTCGTCCTGAGGCATTGCTTTACGGAATCATGCAATTGCAGAAAAAAATTAAAGGTGAGTCATTGAGCGATCCACGCGATCCGATGGAAGACTTTGTTTGAGTAAGATGAGATGCACTTTTGTGTATCTCACTAAAAATACTTTAACGCAGAAACTTAAAACTGCGCGCATTACTATTAACAGGGAAAAATGCACAACGAAGGTATTCAGAAATTTATTTTAGATCGTGTGCCCGAGGCCGAGTGTGTGGAGGGCACTCAATTCTTGCAAGTGACTATTCCTTCAGAAAAAATTCTTCCATTAGCGTCAGAATTAAAATCAAACGAAGCCACTTCGTTTGATTTTCTTTTTTGTCTCACTGGAGTTGACTGGCCCGCTCATATGGAAGTGGTCTACCATTTAAAATCTACGCAACATCAGCATCAGCTGGTATTAAAAGCAAAAATCAATTCGCGGGAAAATCCGGAGGTAGCAACAGTCTGTCACATTTGGAGAACCGCTGAACTACATGAAAGAGAAGCCTATGAATTGTTTGGAATAAAATTTCTGAATCACCCAGACCTGAGGAGGCTATTGCTACCTGATGACTGGGAGGGTTGGCCCATGCGAAAAGATTATGACGATCCCATAAATATGATAGCATACTGATGGAAGAAGTAACACAAGAATTGGAATCAAAAGAGTACTTCATCAACATGGGGCCGCAGCACCCCAGTACCCATGGTGTATTGCGTCTTGTGCTTTCTTTGGATGGTGAGATCATTAAAAAAGTAGAACCTCACCTGGGGTACATCCATCGCTCAATCGAAAAGATGTGTGAGCATGATAGCTATCAGCAAATCGTCCATCTCACCGACAGGATGGATTACCTCTCATGTCATATCAATAATGAAGCGGTCTGTCTGGCTGTAGAACAAGCCCTTCAACTGGAAGTCCCTGACCGAGTAAAAGTCATTCGCACTATCATTGATGAGCTGACTCGGCTTTCATCTCATCAGCTTTGGTGGGGCGTAATGGGAATGGACCTGGGTGCCATAACCACTTTCTTATACGGTTTTAGAGATCGTGAAATAATTACCGACATCTTTGAGGAGACGTGTGGTGCCCGGCTCACCATGAACTACAATATTCCGGGGGGATTATTCTTCGATATCCATCCCAACTTCCAGAAAAGAACAAAAGATTTCATTACTTATTTTAGAAAGAAGCTTCCGGAATACGATACTTTACTTACCAACAACGTCATCTTCATGCAACGCATGAAAGGCATTGGTAAACTTTCAAAAGAAGACGCCATCAGCTATGGTGTTACCGGACCAACAGGCAGGGCCTCTGGATTCTCATGCGATGTTCGTAAACAACATCCGTACATGGCCTATGACAAAGTGAACTTTAAGGAAGTTTTAGGAACAGAAGGAGACTGTCTTGCCCGATATAAATGTCGTATAGCCGAAATGTGGGAATCCATGTCAATCATCGAGCAGTTGATTGACAACATTCCAGAAGGGCCTGTTAAAGTGCCTACAAAGGCTGTAATAAAATTACCCAAAGGAGAATGGTACCAGAAGGTAGAAACAGCAAGAGGAGAATTCGGTGTTTATATAATCAGTGAAGGGCAGCGAAGCCCCTATCGATTAAAATTTCGTTCACCCGGCTTTAGTAATTTATCAGCACTGGATCACATGGCACGAGGTTGTAAGATCGCTGACCTTGTGGCCATCATGTCCACCTTAGATTTAGTTATACCAGACATCGATCGTTAAAATATGAATTGGCTCTACGATTTTTCATATCTGACTGGTGGCATACACAATAGCCTTTCTGAACACTTTGAGCCAAGTACAGTCACATTAATTGAAATGATCCTTGCCGGGGTGGCTTTTATGATCCTGTTTGCGATTCTGGGTTTGGTGCTGGTATATGCTGAAAGAAAAGTAAGCGCTTTCTTTCAGCAACGATTGGGGCCAATGCGTGTAGGGAAATGGGGAACTGCACAAACGCTGGCCGATGTGATCAAGCTTTTGATGAAGGAACCATTGATGAATAAGAACGCAGACAGTTTTCTGTTTAATCTGGCACCTTACATTATAATGATAGCAGCCTTTATGGCTATGGCTGCGTTACCCTTTGCAAAAGGATTGCACGCACTTGATTTTGATATTGGAATATTATATGTATCCGCAGTTTCTTCCCTTGGGGTAATTGGAATATTATTGGCAGGTTGGTCGTCCGATAACAAGTACTCACTCATCGGAGCAATGCGTTCAGGTGCACAAATTATCAGTTATGAACTCTCTGTGGGTCTGTCACTACTCACCATCGTTGTATTAACTGGAAGCTTACAATTCAGCACCATCATTGAATCGCAAGCCAATGGATGGTGGATTTTTAAAGGACATATCTCGGCAGTAATTGCATTTATTATTTTTCTAATAGCTAGTACTGCAGAGACCAACCGGGGCCCATTCGATTTAGCCGAAGCTGAATCAGAATTAACGGCAGGGTTTCATACAGAATATTCAGGGTTAAAATTCGCATTCTTTTTCCTGGCTGAGTTTGCCAATATGTTCATTGTATCTGCAATTGGTGCTACAGTTTTTCTTGGAGGATGGATGCCCTTTCACATTGGCGGATGGGTTGGTTTTAATAACATCATGGACTATATCCCTCCTATTTTTTGGTTTTTTGGAAAAGTCAGTTTCATCATCTTTCTGATGATGTGGTTTCGTTGGACTTTTCCGCGATTGAGAATAGATCAATTATTGACTTTAGAATGGAAATACCTTCTGCCTGTTAATTTAATGAATATATTGATAATGGCATTTTTAGCATTAATGGGATGGCACTTTTGAGTTGAGAAACATGAAGAGTATAATTAAATATTTTAAGGATATTTTTTCAGGACTAAGGTCGCTGGTCAAGGGCATGGCGGTGACAGGGCACTACTTCACACATCCAAAGGAAATTATCACGCAGCAGTATCCTGAAAACCGAGATACATTAAAAATGTTCGAACGCTTTCGTGGTGAGGTTGTTTTGCTTCACGATGAAAACAATGAACACAAGTGTACAGGATGTTCAGCCTGCGAAGTGGCCTGTCCGAACGGTACAATTGAAATCATTCCTAAAAGAATTGAGGTGGATGGAAGGAAGGTAAAAGCCATAGACCAATTCGTTTATCATCTTCAGATGTGTACTATGTGCGGATTATGTATCCCAGCATGCCCTACAGATGCCATTGTGATGGCCAATACTTTTGAACATGCTGTTTTTGATCGATCCAAACTCACAAAAATTTTAAATAAACCTGGCTCTAAAATAATGGACGGAATCAAATAATGGAGACAAGCGCTATCCTATTCTACACCATTGCTACCATCATGATTGTCTTTTCATTGTTGGCAGTAACTGCCAGCAAAATATTGAGGGCTGCTGTTTTCCTTTTATTTGCCCTCGGAGGCACCGCAGGAATTTACTTTATGGTTGATTATTTCTTTTTAGCTGCTGTGCAACTCATTGTATATGCTGGGGGTATTGTTGTGCTAATTATTTTTTCCATCCTGCTTACTTCTCACATTGAAGAAAAAATGCAAAAACCTGATATCTGGAAAATAATTCTTACTTCGATTATCGGATTTGCAGGAGCAACCATGTCCATCCACGTCATTACCAACCACGTCTTTACACCTCATGCCGACACTGGGGTGGTAGCCAGTATGGATGTGATCGGAGAAAAACTAATGAATTATGGGGACAGTGGATACGTGCTTCCCTTTGAGGTAATCAGTATTCTTTTATTGGCAGCAATGGTTGGCGCCATTGTAGTAGCCAAACGCAATAAACCCGGAAGTAATGATTGAGCAAGTACCTTTGAACCATGCTTTAATTGTTACCACCATGATGTTTTTCATTGGTGTGTATGGTTTCTTAACCAGGAAAAACCTGATCACCATGCTTATTAGCATTGAGCTCATGCTAAATGCTGTTAACCTCAATTTTGTATTCTTTGATAAGTACTTATACCCTGGCACACTTGAAGGTCATTTCTTTTCCTTGTTTATAATTGCCATTGCTGCTGCAGAAGCAGCGGTGGCCATCGCTATATTTATTAATCTCTACCGCAACATCCGTTCAATTGATGTGGAAGAAGTAGACAAAATGAAATATTGATGAGCTTTCAATACACGATATGGATACTGCTACTGCCCTTCATAGCCTTTGTCATTAATGGTTTAGGCAGTGGGAAGATCCCCGGAAAAATTTCTGGTTGGATTGCAACAATAGCCATTGGCATTTCAACTTTCCTTTCTTACCGAACCGCATTTCAATATTTTACTTCTTCATCACGAGAACAGGTCATTGCTGTTAAAACAACCTGGCTCAGATTCAACGATACATTACAAATTGACCTGGGCATTTTGCTGGATCCTATTTCAGTAATGATGCTAGTAGTGATAACAACGGTTTCGTTGGTGGTCTTTTTGTACAGTCAGGGTTACATGAAAAATGAAAGTGGCTACGACCGCTACTTTGCTTTCCTGTCACTTTTCAGCTTCTCCATGCTGGGTTTGGTAGTTGCTACCAATCTTTTTCAAATGTACATGTTTTGGGAGTTGGTGGGTATATCTTCCTATTTACTGATTGGATTCTATTATGATAAACCCACCGCTGTAGCTGCTGCGAAAAAAGCTTTTATCGTTACGCGGTTTGCAGATCTAGGATTTCTTATCGGGATATTAATGGTGTCTTTTTATGCAGGTACTTTCGATTTTGAAGTACTCACCCGTCCAGAATCACTCCAATTCTCAACAGCAGCCACCTTCATGGGACTTTCAACCATTACATGGGCTTTGTTGTTGATTTTTATGGGAGGTGCAGGAAAGTCAGCCATGTTTCCATTGCACATATGGTTACCCGATGCCATGGAGGGACCTACACCCGTCTCTGCATTGATACATGCCGCTACGATGGTTGTAGCTGGTGTTTTTCTGGTTGCCCGTTTATTTCCATTGTACTATGCCTATGCACCCACCGCTCTGGAAGTTGTTGCTTTCATCGGTGCCTTCACTACTTTATTTGCAGCAGTAATTGCTTGCACACAATATGATATTAAAAGAGTGTTGGCATTTTCTACGATGTCTCAAATTGGGTACATGATGTTGGCATTGGGTGTATCTGGTTATGAGGGCGCGGATGGACTTGGTTATACCGCATCACTTTTCCATCTTTTTACCCATGCTTTCTTTAAAGCACTTCTTTTCCTGGGAGCAGGGGCCATAATTCATGCTGTTCATACCAACGACATTCGAGAGATGGGCGGACTGCGTAAGCATCAGCCTATTACACACATCTTATTTTTGATTGCATGTTTGGCTATTGCGGGTATCCCTCCTTTTGCAGGTTTTTTTAGTAAGGACGAGATTTTATCAGCTGTCTTTGCCAATCACCCTATCTACTTTGGGATAGCAGCATTGGTCGCTGGTCTCACTGCCTTTTATATGTTTCGTCTCTACTTCATAGTCTTTTGGGGCAAGGCTACAAAATATGATCAAGTTCCACATGAATCCCCTGCAATCCTGCTAATTCCCATGATACTATTAGCTATTGGCTCAACACTGGCGGGTTTTATTCCTTTTGGTCAATTTATTTCTTCCGATGGCTTACCATTAGCAAGCCAAATTAATTGGCCTATCGCTATTACTTCAGTTATTCTGGCGCTAACTGGAATTGGTATTGCCTGGAAATTTTATAAAGTAGAATCAACTTCACCTGACAAGGTTGCCAAATCGTTTGGCACATTGTATACAAGTGCCACAAAAAAATTCTATATCGATGAATTGTACATTTTAATCACTAAAGGAATAATTTTCCGGCTCGTAGCCAAACCACTCGCCTGGTTCGACAGGAATGTTATTGATGCCTTCATGAATTTACTGGCTGCCACTACCAACTGGATTTCAGTGCAAATTAGGGAATTTCAATCTGGTCAGGTGCAGAAATATGCAATCATCTTTATATCGGGAGTACTTATTATTGTGTTAAGTTATATCTACGTCAATCGATGAATATCCTGATAGCCCATATTGCAGTTCCTGCGATCACCACTTTGGTGATGATGTTTGCGCGCACACAAAAACAAGTTCGTGCCGTAGCTGCCAGTGGTATGACCTTGCAACTGCTACTTTCTCTTATTTTGCTTTATCTCTTCCTGCAAGAAAGGGCTGCAGGTAATGAAGCGGTGGTTCTCTTTACACAAAGTTATTTCTGGTATCCAAGTCTAGGTATATCATTTGACATAGGCGTAGATGGTATTGCCGTGGCGATGATTTTGCTTACTTCTATTGTCATCTTTACCGGCATTTTTGCGAGTTGGGAAGTAGAGAAACTTTATAAAGAATTTTTTATTTCACTGATTGTACTGGCTACTGGAGTATATGGCTTTTTTGTTTCACTGGATTTATTCGTTTTGTTCTTGTTTTTTGAATTGGCCGTAATACCCATGTACCTGCTCATTGGTATTTGGGGGAGTGGGCCAAAGGAGTATGCAGCCATGAAGCTCACGCTTATGCTTATGGGTGGTTCCGCTTTGCTGGTGGTTGGAATACTTGGTGTTTACTTTACCGCAGATGTGGAGGGCTTAAGGACATTCAATATTCTGGCATTGGGGCAACAACATGTACCCATCGAAATGCAGCGAATATTCTTCCCTATGCTCTTTATTGGGTTTGGTGTAATCGGTGCCTTGTTTCCGTTTCATACCTGGTCACCAGATGGACACAGCTCAGCTCCAACTGCAGTTTCTATGCTGCATGCGGGTGTACTCATGAAACTGGGTGGCTATGGTTGCCTTAAAGTGGCTATCTTTCTTTTGCCTGAGGCCGCTAATGAGATGTCATGGATCTTTTTGATCCTCACTTCCATTTCTGTGATTTATGGTGCATTAGCCACTGTTGTGCAAACCGACCTAAAATATATCAATGCCTACTCTTCTGTAAGTCATTGCGGGCTGGTGTTGTTTGCCATTCTGATGCTCAACAAAACCTCCTCCACTGGAGCCGTGTTGCAAATGATCTCTCACGGATTAATGACTGCCCTTTTCTTTGCATTGATCGGCATGCTATATTCTAGAACCAAGACGCGCATTATAACTGAAATGGGTGGTCTGATGAAAGTTCTTCCGTTCTTATCGGTATGCTATGTCATTGGTGGTTTGGCTTCTTTGGGATTGCCAGGATTAAGTGGTTTTGTGGCAGAGATGACAATTTTTGTTGGTGCATTTGAACATGAGGATTTGTTTCACCGAGTTGCCACAATCATTGCCGTCTCTTCTATTGTGGTTACAGCAGTCTATATTTTAAGAGTTGTGGGCATGTTGTTGATGGGACCGATAAAGTCTGAGGCATATAACAATTTCCCAAAGGCAAAGTGGTTTGAAAAGATAGCTACGATTTCGTTAATAACTGGAATATTAGTGATTGGATTGACACCCTTATGGTTATCAAATATGATAAGAGATAGTTTAGGATTGATTGTAGATAAATTGGTTTTAAAATAAATGAGTTTACAAGAGCTGCTTTTAATGCGACATGAATGGACCCTGATAGGGTCGTTGTTGATTCTTCTTGTTCTTGAACTCAATTTTACTGACGAAGGTAAAACCAAAAGTATACCCTCTGCAGCCATCTTGTTTGCCCTCGTTACTTTATCTGGATTTCTACCTTCTCAGTCAGGAACGTTATTCGGGGGAATGTACGTTACTGATCCGCTTCGAATTTTAATGAAAAACATTCTTAATCTTGGTGTGTTGATTGTGTTCTTACAGTCTGGTTCGTGGTTACGCGCTAAAAACAATTACAATCGCATTACAGAATTCTATTTGCTAATGCTTAGCAGTGTAATCGGTGTAAGCTTCATGATATCGGCAGGAAATTTTCTCATGTTCTATCTGGGGTTAGAGTTACTCACCATTCCTATTGCAGCCGCTGCCTCTTATGAACAATACAAGAGTAAGTCTGCCGAAGCAGGTATCAAACTTATCTTATCTGCAGCCTTTGCATCCGCCCTACTGCTTTTTGGATTATCCATGTTGTACGGTGCCACCGGGTCTATGTACTTCAGTAAAATGATTGTTACCGCAGATGTATTACATGTGTTGGGCTTTGTGTTCTTTTTTTCTGGGTTAGCATTTAAAATCAGTGTCGTTCCCTTCCATTTATGGACTGCCGATGTGTATGAGGGCAGCCCAACCAATGTTACTTCCTATTTATCGGTAGTTTCCAAGGGAGCCGCCATCTTTGTTTTTGTTTTACTATCAGTTACTTTATTTGAAACAATTCGTCAAGTGTGGCAACCTGTAATTTATGGTACTGCCATTTTCACTATGACCATAGGAAATCTTTTTGCCATAAGGCAACAAAATCTAAAACGATTTCTTGCATTTTCTTCTATTGCTCAAGCTGGTTTTATTTTACTGGGCGTAATAGGAGGAACCGCGCTGGCGATGGCCAGCGTTATATACTTTGTGTTGGTATATGTATTCTCCAATCTCGCGGCTTTTGGAGTTGTAATCGCCATCGAACAATACTCAGGAAAAATAAATATTAACGATTACAATGGACTGTATCATACCAATCCTCGATTGAGTCTGGCTATGATGCTGGCTTTGTTCTCATTGGCAGGAATACCTCCACTGGCTGGTTTTTTCGGAAAGTTTTTCTTGTTCACAGCAGCGGCTGAAAGTGGCTATTATGTTTTGCTTTTCATTGCTGTAGCTAATGCTGTGGTGTCTTTGTATTACTATCTGCTTGTGGTAAAAGCTATGTTTGTCAATAAAAATGAATCACCCATAAAATATTTCCATAGTGACTATCCTACCCGGATTGCTTTGAGCGCATGTGTAGTGGGTATTTTGGTGATAGGATTTTATAGTCCAATTTTTGAATTTATCAAGCAACTTTGTTTATCCAGCCTTTAAAATGTCGTTATTAAAATTCGAACATAAAATAATAGAAATAGATGAAGTTGCTCATCGCATACTCGAGGCAGGCATTACTAAAGAACGTGCCGAATTCTTGCAAAAACTTCTTGCCCACAATAATCACAAAACAACCATTCAGGAGGTACCCCCCAAGGAAGAAGGACAACCCCCAACATACACTTTAGCTACTCCGGATGTTACTCTAAATCCCATTGTAAAAGTTTACAATAGGGAGCTGAAGACACCAGAAGGCAAGCGTGTGACTCCCGACTACTGGAACCAAAAAACAACGAAAATTGAACCCAATTATTGGGATAAGTCCAAGAAAGATTTCTTAAAGTAGCATTTAAGTTAAAAATCGCATAATTATTTGATGTTGTCTACGGACTAATGATGAAATTTCTCCCAGTCTGTCGGGTAATTCTACCTTACCCCATCCATATATTTTTATAAACATAAAATTAAGCCATATATTCGGGCGAAAATTGAAACACATCATTCTATGAAAAAAAATTTTATTTTAGTTCTAATTGGTTTCTTTAGTCTTTTATCTGGCTCTGCTTTTGCCCAGTATGCCAAGGGTGATAAG
>DDTF01000003.1 GCA_002345965.1 Flammeovirgaceae bacterium UBA2371 | reverse complement strand
TGTATTGAGTTTACCTTGTTGAAAATTTATGTTTTGGGTGACGGTAAAGTAATAGTTGCCATCGTATTTTGGAGCCAGCCCCACACCAGTTGCACTGGTATTGTTGATGATTACATTGGGGAAACTTCTCCAACTGTCGATGAGTGAAGGCATGAATTGTGCAGACGTACCCGACATGGACAGGGTGCTATTGCCATACATCTCGTAATGTCCCATTCCTGGATTGACCAGATTACCTCTCATAATAAGGGTGGCATTGGTATTGGTATTCAAGTTATTTCTATCCACTCCTGAGGCTCCTGAGGAGGCAGCCAGGAATACAATATCACGGCCCACATCAATTACTGCTGTTCCATTGGCCTGTGTTGTATTTGTGCCAGTGGTTCCGTTCATGACAAAATCTCTACCAATATTGAGGCGGCTGCCGCCATTTAACATAAGGGGAAAGTTGTTGGATCCATTCGAGGTGAAGTCGTTGGCAATGGTAAGGTTGGACCATTAATTGTGAGCCTGCCTCCAGCGTTTATGGTTATATTCTGAACATTAATTGTAGCCGGCCAATTCAGCGTAATAGAGTGCCCTATAGTAATGTCCTGAGTAGCCAGATTGGGTATACAGGCGCAACTCCACCTGCTTGGATCATCCCAGGTTCCAGTGCCGATGCTGGAAACCACCTGTCCGTATAAATGGAAGCTAAACAATGAAAAAAATAGGAGTAAAGGTTTGAGCATAGTTCTCGATTTAAATTCTAGGTTTTTTTAGGTAATAAATGAATCCTTCTTGTGCCAATTCCGTATTCTCATTATTCTGCAGCTAAGGGAGCAGATTGTGATTATTTTAAAAGCGCTTATTATCATCACAAAACAAAATATTACTGCGGGGCCTTGAAGGACATTTCGCCTCACAACGCATACACATCGAACCGGCACTTCCAAATAAAGGAAGAACTAACTAAAAGAGAGGGAAAATCGGATATGCCATTTAGGACATATTCATTGCTGAAATTGACTTATCAGTTTTATGTATAATATTGTTGTTATCGGATTCGATAATTGTCTGGGTTCGAGCATCACATCGTTCATTGATTTGTTCAAGATCGCCAACATGATCTGGAAAAGAAGTAAGAAGGGATCGCGTCCTTTGTTTTCGTGGAAATTTCTGTCCAATAGTGAAGATCCAATTCATAGTTTCTCGGGACTTAAAATGAAACTGGACGGTAGACTTTCTTCACAAAAAGCTGATATTGTTTTTGTACCCGCTTACTACTATGTGAATGATAGGCAGGTGATGAATGACGCTGCTGAAGTCGCTTCTTGGGCAGGTGACTATTTAAATACGCAATACAAGCAGGGTGCATTGATCGCCACTGCCTGCAACGGTGCTTTTATATTGGCAGAGGCAGGTATCATGGAAAACCGAACCACCACCACAAGCTGGTGGTTAAGTGATTTGTATTCAAAGAACTTTCCAGCCACAAAGGTTTTGGCCGATCAATCGATTATAGTGGATGAGCGGATTTTTGCTGCCGGTTCTTTTATTGCCCATTTTGATCTTGCCTTAAAATTAATGGAGGTGATCGCGGGACATCATGTAGCCATGTTATGTATGCGCTATATTTCTATTAACAGTGACAGAACTGCACAGGTATCGTTAAATCTGCATTTGCAGATTGAACACAATGATGAGCGGATTAGTCAAGCTCAATTTTGGATGCAAGTCAACCTGCATAAATCATTTGACATAGGTGATGTAGCCAAAGCTGTTAACCTGGGGTTGAGAACCTTCGTAAGACGATTTAAATCGGCCGTTAATAAATCTCCGATACAATATTTGCAGGATGTTCGTGTGGACGTAGCCAAATTATTGTTGGAAACCTCTGATTTAACCCTCGACCAGATTTTGAATCGAATAGGCTATACGGACGCGAATTCATTCAGAAGGCTCTTTAAACAAAAGTGCGGTTTATCGGTTAAGGACTATCGGAAAATGTTCAAAAGAAAAACTGAGCAGAAAGACACATTACCATCGGGCTAGTACGATGAGGCTTTCAGTGATAATTATGGCTACTTTTGTATGGTTATGATTGTCAAAGCTTACCGTAAAAGATGACTAAATCAAAAAAAGTATTTGTTGGGGTAGCAATACTGTTTTTTATAGGTCTTGCCATTATCAGTTATGATATTAGTAGACGCACTACCTTTCCAGGCTCCAAATCACAGTTAAAGGAGCGTATCAAAAAGCAATTGGTAGCCCCAGACTCCACTGTTAAAGATTCAATCAAAGCCACTTATCGCTAAAATCAGCGGTTCGTCAACTTAAAGTTCAGGTTGCCGGAAGGGAGTTTCATAAAGAGTAGGACCGCTGTACTTTAGTATCAGATTAAAGCCAACTATAGACAGGATTATCCCCTGAGGTCAAGGACTTCGGGGGATTTTCTCTTTTAGGGGTATCCACTTTTTTTGTCACACCATTGTCATCAACCCTCCTGCATGTTGGGGTATTTTGGATACAATAAGGCTACTAAGCAGACTGTTTAGTGTGTGTTTGAACATATTTATTCTTATCTTTTATTAGATCATTGTTAATATGAAAGAGACATATACCACTTCTATTGTTGTTTTATTTACGGTAGCAGTAATCATTCTTGCTGGCTGCTCCACTGAAGAGGAGGTGCAACCTGTAGATTGTGCACTTTCTAGCTTTGACATTACCTTGCAAAGCAGCATTGACGCCACAAGCTGTAGTGCATCAGATGGGTCTATAGCTGTAGTGACCATCGATGGTAAGGGCCCATTTACTTTCACATTAGGTAGTACAACCAATCAAACAGGAAGTTTTCAAGGATTGCCAGCCGGCACTTATTTAATTTCGGTTACCGATGCGAATACATGCGAACGTACGCTTGAGGTCACTTTAAAGGCCGCTGGATCTACGCTGAGTTTGACAACCAGCTCTACCAAAAATACAGGTTGTACAACTGCAAATGGCACTATCACAGCGATGGTGCAGGGGGGTGTAAGCCCCTATGAGTACAGTCTGGATAATGGTGATTTTAATTCATCTTCCTCTTTTACCGGGCTAAAAGCAGGCAACTATGCGATTTCAGTAAAGGACAAGGATGGATGCGTTTTTGTTAAAAACACGACCGTTGAAAAAGGAGATACCGGAGTTAGTTTTGCAAGTCAGATTCAACCCATTATAGCTACTAAATGTGCAATCTCAGGTTGTCATAATGGGGATAACGGAGCCAGCAGGAATTGGACTGTATTTAGTAATGTTCAAGCCAATGCAGCCAGTATTAAAACCAGAACTGGTGACCGAAGTATGCCTCAAACCGGAAGTTTAACTCAGGCTCAGATTGATCTTATTGCGTGTTGGGTAGATGATGGAGCGAAAAATAACTAAGTCAAATTTCCATTAATGAAATATTATATAGCTGCACTTTTGTGTTTGGTGATGGCGGTGACTCACGCGCAAAAATACAAGAGCATTCAATCTAATATTTCTTTTTTTTCTGAAGCCCCAGTTGAAAATATTGCAGCCTATAATACAGGGGCTAATAGTCTTTTTAATAGTGATACAGGGGAAATAGTCTTCTTGGTTCGCATTGATGAATTTGTATTTGAAAAAGCTTTAATGCAGCAGCACTTCAACGAGAAGTACATGGAGTCGGGAAAGTTTCCAACGGCCTCATTCAAAGGAAAAATCAGTGGATACCAAAGTAATTTTACAACGGACCAGACCGTTCAGGCTACCGGGCTGCTTACCATTCATGGTCAAACCAACGAGGTAATAACAACGGGAACTATATCTCGGGTGGATAAGAAACTAATAATGTCATCGGCATTTGATGTTGAGCTGGATGACTACAAAATCAAGATACCGAAACTATTGTGGCAAAACATTGCGGAACGTATTGAAATTAAAATTGAATTCACCTACGAAGCATTATGAATAAAGCAGTACTTCATGGATTAATGTGCCTTGTGTGTTTGGACGTTTTTGCTCAAGATGATTTGATGCAACAACTTGAAAAAGAGCAATCTCAAAAAACCAATTATACCATTCAAACTTTTAGTGGTTCTCGTATTGTAAATAGTCATTCTGTAGAAACACGCGGCAAAGGGGAATTGGAATTTATTTTTTCTCACCGTTTTGGTAGACTCAATTCAGGTTCATATAATTTTTGGGGATTGGACAATGCTTTTGTACGTCTAGGATTAGAGTATGGTTTAACGGACCGGCTAGGGATTAGCGTGGGAAGAACTTCCGTAGACAAAACATTCGATGGGTATGTCAAATACAAGGTATTACGCCAAAATGATGAGCATGCATTCCTTCCAACAATTACGGCCATTGCATCGGGATATATAAAAACTTCTCCTCAGGCTAAGTTTAATCCTCAGGTACAATTGAATGATCGACTTGCTTATGCATTTGAATTGCTAATTGCCAGAAAGCTGACGCCAAATTTCTCGTTGCAATTAGAACCCATTTTTGTACATCGAAATGAGGTCATCGGTCCTGCTGATAACAAGGATGACTTTGCTTTAGGTTTGGGAGCGAGGCATAAAATTACCCGTAGCTTGGCATTATCGGGTGACTACTTCTATCGGGTAAACAAAGTAATTAATTCATCTGATTATGACGCGATTGGCCTTGGAGTGGACATTGAAACAGGAGGGCATGTATTTCAATTGGTGTTCACCAACAGCCTGGGGATGTTCACACGGGCGGTGGTCAGCGAAACGCAAGGTGATTTTTTTGATGGCGACATCCATTTTGGATTTAACATAACCAGAAACTTTCAATTGATTCATCCAAAATAAGTTTCTTATTCCTTAAATAAGCCCCTTGTATATAGAACAGGGTTTAATACTTTTAGCACTTTCTGAATTAACCTTGAACAGGAGTTGCTACTAGCTTCCATAATTGCTTACCTGGCATTAACCGTGGCCGTTGGCTATTGGGCCTCACGAAAAGTGAAAACCACAGGTGATTTTATGCTCGCAGGCCGAAGTTTGCCAATTATGTTAAGCGCGGCTGCCCTATTTGCTACCTGGTTTGGATCCGAGACTGTTTTTGGTGCGTCTGCAGAATTTCTGGAAGGGGGCTTGTATGCAGTAATCGAAGATCCTTTTGGTGCGGCCCTCTGCCTGATTTTATTCGGACTGTTCTTTGCCCGAAAGCTGTACAACATGAACCTCCTTACATTGGGAGATTTCTTTCGTCATCGTTTTGGCAGAAGGACTGAGTTGGCTGCCAGTGTCTTTCTAGCTCCCCCTTATGTAGGTTATATCGCTGCTCAGTTGGTGGCGATGGGACTTATCTTGAATGTAGTGGCTGGTATTGAAGTATGGCAGGGCGTTGTTTTGAGTTCTGTGGTGGTAACGTTCTATACGTATATAGGAGGTATGTGGGCGATTTCTGTTACCGACTTTATCCAAAGTATTATCATCGTAGGTGGGTTATTGGTGTTGGCCTTTGTGCTTGCCAATGAGGCAGGAGGAGTGGCCAACGTTTTGAATGAAGTACATCCACGCAATTTCAGGTTTATTCCTTCCTGGGATGGAAAGGAGATCATCACTTACATAGCCGCATGGTCTGTATTGGGATTGGGTTCTATCCCGTCTCAGGATGTGTTCCAGCGCGTTATGTCTTCTGGCTCCGTAAAGATAGCAGTACGGTCGTGTTTTATTGCGGCAGGTTTATACCTGACTATTGCCATGTTGCCGCTATTTATCAGTTTGTGCACCAAGCATTTGTATGGTGGCCAATTGGAAGGGGATGCCCAGCTGGCGTTGCCAAACATGGTGATGATGCATACGGCCATGCCCATTCAGATATTGTTCTTTGGGTCTCTGTTATCGGCAATCATGAGTACAACGAGTTCAGCCATCCTGGCACCGGCTGCGATATTCTCCGAGAACCTTGTAAAACCCCTGATGAAAAATACCTTGTCGGATCAAAAACTGCTCTACGTTACCAGGGTTTCTATTTTATTGTTTGCAACCATCGCTACTGTGATGGCGTGTATGCGCGAAAACATTTACGAGCTGGTAGCTGAGTCATCTATTCTTAGTTTGGTCTCGCTTTTTGCACCACTCACTTTTGGCATGTACTGGAAGAGAACCAGCAGTGCAGGAGCTGTTTTAGCCATGGTAACAGGTTTGGCAACATGGCTGTTTTTCAAGTGGATTTATACTATAGAAATCCCCAGTCTGGTGCCGGCAACGCTGGTTAGTATATCCATGTTGATTGTGGGGAGTCTGGTGTGGCCCGAAAGAGATTCCAGGTGAGCGACTAGTACTTGCTCATGGAGGTGTCAATTTGATCTGCCCAGGCAAGTATGCCTCCTTTCAGGTTGTAGACATTTTCAAAATTGTGATTCCTTTCCAGCCATTTCACTGTGTTACCACTTCGTGAACCACTTCGGCAATGGATAATCACCTTCTTGTGACGGCTGATTTTGTCTATACAGTGCGGTATTTCTGCCAATGGAATGTGCTCGCCATTGATGTGGCATATTTCCCTTTCATATTGCTCCCGTACATCTATTAATTGAAAATCTTCGCCATTTTCTCTTAACTGCTGTAATTCAATTACGGTTACTTCTTTTAGGTCCATGTTTTTTTTAGATTCTTGTAGGCCACAAAATGAGTCGTAATCTATTAGTTTTTTTATAGAATTCCGTTCATTGCGGTTTGGAAATTTAACAACGCGTGTCTCCAGGTTGAGTGTATCCGTCAAAAGCACTTTGTTGGTAAGGGGCTCACCAATACCTGCGATAATTTTGATGACCTCATTGGCCTGCAGGCACCCGATGATACCAGGCAACACGCCCAACACTCCACCTTCCTCACAATTGGGCACAGCATCTGGCGCAGGTGGTGCAGGATATAAATCCCGGTAATTGGCACTCTGCTTCCAATTGAATACCGCTACCTGTCCTTCATACCTGAAGATGGATCCATACACCAGCGGTTTGTCCAAAAGTACGCACGCATCATTGAGCAGGTACCGGGTAGGGAAATTATCAGTACAATCCACAACGATATCAAAAGGTTTTAGCAGCTCCAGGGTGTTGGAAGAAATCAGTTTACCTTCAATCACCTGTATCTTAATGTGCGGATTTTGTTCCTTAAGTCTTTTCGCAGCCTGCTTGGCTTTTGATTTACCAATGTCGGCAACTCCATACAATACCTGCCGTTGCAAATTGGATTCACTCACCGTGTCATAATCAAATATTCCAATGTTGCCCACGCCCGCGGCAGAAAGGTACTGCAGTACAGGACAGCCCAGGCCACCGGCACCTACCACGGCAACAGCAGCTTGCTTCAATTTTTGTTGCCCTTCCATTCCAAATTGGGGGAGAACAAAATGCCTACTGTAGCGCTCCAGTTCTTTCTTGCTAAAATCTTCCAACCTACTTACGTTTATTTCTTTCCAATTTACGATACTTGCCGCAGTATTAAATTACCAATTCAAATGAACAAAAGAACAAATTTCTCTTCGGGTGCCAAGTGGGAAGACATCGTAGGCTACAGCAGGGCCGTGCAGATAGGAAATCAACTGGAAATATCAGGTACGGTAGCGGTAGATGAGACAGGCGCTTTGGTGGGTAGAGGAGACCATTATCTGCAGGCAAAGTTTATCCTTCAAAAGATTGAAAAGGTATTGACCAAAGCTGGATTTGAATTAAAGGATGTAGTGCGCACAAGGATGTTCGTGACTGACATCAGCCGTTGGGAAGAGATCGGCAAGGCACATGGTGAGTTTTTCGGCACCATCAAGCCAGTTACTTCAATGATTGAAATAAGTAAACTGATTGATCCTGATCACTTGCTTGAGATCGAAGTGACTGCCATCAAAGCAGATTAACATTTACAGTTTAAAACTTTTTGCTGGCCAGTTGAGCGATGGTTTCGCCAATGGCCAGTGAAGAGGTTGCGGCAGGAGAGGGTGCATTGCACACATTGATGACGTGTTTCTTTTCCACAATCATAAAGTCATCTACCAGTCCACCGTTGCGATCGCATGCCTGGGCTCTCACACCAGCCCCACCTTCTTCAAGGTCCTCTTTTTGTATTTCAGGAATTAGTTTCTGCAGGGCTTTTACAAACGCTGCTTTGGAGAAAGACCTGTACATTTCACCCATACCAGTTTTCCAGTATTTGAATGCTACCTTCTGAAATCCGGGCCAGGCCAATGACTCGGCCAGTTCTCTCAGGTTAATATCACTTTTCTTATAACCTTCGCGGCTAAACGCCAACACGGCATTGGGTCCTGCCTCTATGCCTCCTCCGGCCATACGCGTAAAGTGTACGCCCAGGAAAGGAAAGTTGGGATCAGGTACCGGATAAATCAGATTCTTTACCAGATACTCTTTTTCCTTTTTCAACTTGTAATATTCGCCTCTGAAAGGAATGATCTTAACATTAAGTTCAGGTGAAGTAAACCGGGCAACTTTATCGGAATATAATCCACAACAATTGATGACCAGTTGTGTGCTGTACGTTTCCTTTTGCGAAACGACTACACAGGATGAATCGTTCTCCTGGATCTCGATCACGCGTTCGCCTAATTTTATTTCACCTCCTTTTGCACCAATCAGTTCTCCATATTTTTGTGCCACCAATTTGTAATCAACAATTCCGGTTTGAGGTACTACCACACCGGCCATTCCGCTAACGTGTGGTTCATATTCTTTCAGCTCGTCCTTGTTGATCTTTTTCATTCCTGTAAGTCCGTTTTGCAGACCTCGTTCGTAAAGATTGTTCAACAAGGGAATTTCTTCTTCACTGGTGGCCACAATGATCTTTCCACACAACTCATAGGGGATGGCATTCATCTTGCAAAAGTCGATGAGCAGGTGATAACCTCTGATGCAGTTGGTTGCCTTTAAGCTGCCTGGTTTGTAATAGATACCGGAGTGAATGACGCCACTGTTATTTCCGGTTTGATGTTTTGCCAGCGCATCTTCTTTCTCCAGTAAAACCAGCTTGATATTGGGATTGGCGTTTTGTAGTTGGAGTGCCGTGGCAAGGCCCACGATTCCTCCACCGATAACCACTACATCGTATTTCACAGGCTATAATTTTGCCCCGAAACTAATAAAATTTAAGCTGAAATAGGTTGTATCCTCACATTTAGACTCTTTTCAACTATTACCAGGTGATTCTTCGGAATCATGGTCCATTCCTTTCCTTCTGTTAGTTTTTCCGATACCACCAATACTGCGTTGTCATCATCTTTGGGAGCTTCCAATCTGGTGATGCCATCTTCTACTACGTAGCGACTGCCCTCAGAGTGATAGAGGGTAAGCGGATCCATCTTGCTATCAGAAACGTAACGTGTGGCCACGATAAAATCACCATTGGTGACAGCCATGTTCAGATAGGCAGGCTCATTGATGCCGACTTGCTTCATCAGGCTATTGACACGATCAAAAGTATAGTTGAATGCATCAGCAACAGCATCGCCTGTTATGGCTTTGTGATTATTGTATAAATAATTGAGCAGATAAGCAAAAAGGTGTTCTGAATCGGTCTGGCCCTTGATCCAGTTGTATAATTCATCGCTGAGTGGCTCACGCAATTTCCTTTTGATCAGGTGAAAGTTTTCAAGTCCTCCATTGTGTGCCATGAGCAGGTTCTTGTGTTGAAACGGATGGCAGTTGGATTCGGATACTTCTCCTACACTGGCGGCTCGTACATGGGCTACCAGACAATTGGTTTTTATTTTGGGCGCCAGGTTGCGCAGGTTGCGGCTGTTCCAGGCAGGGTGCACCGAAACGAAATTAACAGGTTCGTTATTGACTTCCGGCACGTACCACCCGATGCCAAAGCCATCACCATTCAGTGGTTCTTCAATCTCTTTTGCGTTTATGCTTTGTCGGATGAGGGAATTTTTAGGTTGGTAAAGGAGCTTATCCGCGATGATCGGGGTGCCTCTGTAGGCCATTAGTCTGCACATGGCTTCGTTATTTTATGAAAAGATAACGAAAAAGGCCGTTGAAATACATCAACGGCCTTCGACTTATTTTTCAAACGGGCGCTCTACTTATTCTCTTTCTTAAACTCAAGCGCAGCCGAATTCATGCAATACCTCAATCCCGTAGGTTTAGGACCATCAGGAAAAACGTGCCCCAGATGTCCACCGCAATTGCTGCAAACTATTTCGTCTCGCTCCATGCCAAAGCTGGTGTCTTTGCCCACTACAACGGCTTGTTCTTTTACTGGCTTATAGAAACTCGGCCATCCCGATCCTGATTCAAACTTGGTCTCTGAATCGAAAAGTTCTTGCTTGCAGGCAGCACAGTAGTACTTGCCTTTTTCATGGTTGTCCCAGTATTTGCCGGTAAAGGCACGCTCTGTTCCTTTTTCTCTCAGGATGTAGTATTGCTCATCGGTAAGTACTGCTTTCCATTCTTGTTCGGTCTTTTTCATAGGGAAGTCTTTCTCGTGTTTTTGTTCTTTGGTATTGTTTTGAGCACAGGCACCAAGGGCAAGTGTCATTAATAAAAGGTAGATATAATTGGTCTTTCTCATCATATTATTAGGTTTCATTTTGACAGGATAAACGCAATAGCCCATCATTACGGATATTGATAACTGCTGAAAGAAGGTAATTTGTCCCGACTCCGACAGTTTCTTTTAGCAATAATAACAAATGAAGAGAAGAATGGTTCAGGGGTCGCCAATGTTACAAAATATAGGGTCACTACAGTTTCCGTATCAGGATATTTGGTGCATTACCCCAGGCCTGCAGGGTCTTTTTCCATCTTCAGGGCCTCGTATACAAGATCAATTCCTTTTCGGGTATCCGCCAGTACGATGAGTTTATCGTTTTCCTCAATTACGGTGGCACCATTGGGAGTGATGTACTTGTCGTTCCTCTTGATCATGGCAATGATGGCAGAGCGAGGGAAAGTTAAGTTGACAATTTTCTTGTTGACGGCATAGCTGTTGCTAAGAATATCAATTTCCTCCATAATCGTTTTCGGATGTTCCACCAACAGCAGATCAGTAGGATCGATGGGTTTTACTTTTTCTGGTAATGCTACGTGCAGCCATCTTGATAAAACAGAAAGGGTAGTGCCCTGAATGATTACGGAGGTCACCGAAATAAAAAATACGATATTGAAAATCATACCTGCCTTATCGATGCCTTCCAGCAAGGGGTAGGTAGCAAATACGATGGGCACCGCCCCGCGCAATCCCGCCCATGAAAGATAAAGGCGGCTCCGCAGTTTCATTTTAAAAAACATAAGGCTGGCAAAAACACTTACAGGTCTTGCCACTAATATCAAAAACAGGGAGATGAGTAATCCGATGCCAAAAATGGGGAAGACCTGAGTAGGGAAGACCAACAGCCCGAGTGTAAGGAAGAGTACAATCTGCATGAGCCAGGCCAACCCATCAAACATCTTCAAAATGGTTTTCTTATGAATGAGGTCCTGATTGCCCAGGTACACCGCACAGATGTAGATGGCCAGGAATCCATTGCCACCTACAAAGTCAGTGGCGGAAAAGGTGATGAACATAAGGGCGATCACCAGTACAGGATAAAGTCCTTCAAAGTCGAGTTGGATTTTGTTGATAACGTACTTACTCAGTTTTCCAAACAGAAAACCGGCCAGACCTCCCAATATCATCTGTTGGAACAACATGGGTATGACGGACCCTATGCTTTGATCCTGATTGACCACCAAAGACAGAAAGGCGAGGGTCAGCACGTAGGCCATGGGATCATTACTTCCACTTTCCAGCTCCAGTGTAGGGCGCAGGTTGTTTTTTAAAGCAAGACTCTTGGAGCGCAGAATAGAAAAGACCGCTGCCGCATCAGTCGATGACACGATGGAGCCCAGTAGCATACTTTCGTAAATGGTGAAATCAGTAATCCACCACACGAAGGTGCCCAATGACAGGGCTGTCAATAATACACCCAGGGTGGAGAGGGTGATTCCTTTCCACATGATTGGTTTTACATAGGACCAGTTGGTATCCAGTCCTCCGGAGAAGAGGATAAAATTGAGTGAAATGATACCGATGAATTGTGCTTGCCTGGGATTATCAAATTGGATACCACCGATGCCATCAGAGCCTGCCAGCATACCTATGGCCAAAAAGAGGATCAATGTGGGTACTCCGAACTTATACGAGGTCTTACCTGCGATAATGCTGATGAGCAGCAGGATGGAGCCAATTAAAAGTATGTTCTCAATGGTTAAATTCATTCACTATCCGTCAAACCGTATTGGGTAAAGATAGGAATTCGAAGTGTGCCTTACAGGTAGAAAAACCAGATATTATTCAATACAATTTTCTCCATAAATCAAAAACCCCTGCAGACCAGATAGCGGAAGCAGGGGTTTTAGTTAACGATGGATTTCATCACGTAGTGGGTTTGGTTAAACTTACTTTAGACATGTCCAGGTGTGGGTTGCTTTTGAAGCCAAAGGCACCACGCACATAGTTGCGCACTGCACGTGCCGTCTCTACCAGGCTGTTGGCACCGACATAGAAAATTGCATGGCGCTGCTTCTTCAGGTGATTCAGTTTTAGTGTAGCCTGCATCACCACCTCATTCATCTGATGGATTTCAGCCACCTTGCGTTCAAGTCCTTCCTTATTCAAGGCAGGCTCGTTGATGACGTACCTGGGTTCTGCGATTGCTGTTTCCACCAGCTGTGCAAAGTGATACGCGATGCTTGCATAGTCATTGCCTGCGCCCTTGCGGTGGGGCAGTGCCTCTGCGGGTTCGCCTGCAGTCGGATGAGCAATAGGTGCGGCATAGCGTTTCCAGCCATGAAGTCTTCTGTTACTGGCGTAGGCATCGGCCAGGGTGAGTGGGTGTGCCCCACAAGCTCTCAGCAGGAAACAGATTCGGGATCCCATGGCGCGCACGTCTTTGAAGGCCAACTCACGACTGTTGGTAACATTGTCGTAAACCGTCTTTGCCTCAGTGACTTTGTCCATCATTTGTTGTGCGTTGAACTGAAGGGTGGTCAACGCTTTCACCTGGAGGTGCTGTTGTCCGGGGTTGTAGGCTCCTCCTAACCCGGTGCAGATGCCCTTGAGCTTCCCAAAGGATTGCAGGTTTTTAGCATGTGACATAACATAAAATGTTGATGTGTTGTACATGTTGTTAATACGGAAAAGCCTAGTAGGAAAGTTGTGTTTTTGATACAATATTTTAAAATTATTTTGAGCAACAGGAATAGAATGAAATTTAATTCTGTAAGGGTTGCCTGCAGCGTGTTGAAGGTTTAGTGCACCCGGTCCTCTGTTGGCCATTACCTGAGTGTGATGGCAAGCGGTTCGGAGTTGGTGGTGTGATTACCCGCCCCCGTTGCCGCTGTGACTTCCCCTGTGATCGTGGGTGGCGTACCTGTCCGTAACGGAGCCCTCATTGTGGCTACCCGTCTCCGGTTGGTTTTGCAGGGTTGAATTCCTGTTGGATTGAGGCCGATCTCTGTTTTGATCAGTGCAATACCTGCGCCACGCAAGGCGACTCTGATTGAACTGATGACAATGGCTTTGGAAGTGACAGTAGCTATAAAGCAAAGAACCCCTCGCGAATGGAGGGGTCCTTGTACCTAAACCTAAACCTATGAGAAGAATAACTCTGCTCTTGATGACTAATACGCTTTGGTCGGGTTTTGGTTACAACTTTTTAAAAAAAATTTTAATCTTTCTATAAACGGCAAATTCACACCGTTTTGTCAGCATACTGCTTTCTGAATTTTTCCACTTTAGGTCGTATCACATACTGGCAATAGCCCTGATTGGTGTTTAAAGCATAATAATTTTGATGTTCTGCCTCAGCTGGGTAAAAATTAATCAGTGGGCTGATCTCAGTGACGATCTTATTCTTATATAGATTAGAATCGTCCAATTGCTTTTTATAAGCCTCAGCAATCGCTCTTTCTTTTTCCGTATTGTAATAGATCACCGACCGGTACTGGGTGCCTACATCTGCCCCCTGCTGGTTGAGCGTGGTAGGGTCGTGTGTGTTCCAAAAGATCTCCAGCAGGGTTTCGTAAGAAACCACCTTTGGATTATAGGTAATCTGGATTACTTCTGCATGGCCCGTGGTACCGGTACAGATATCGCGGTAGCTAGGGTGCTTCATTTTGCCACCTGAGTAGCCAGACACCACCTTTTCCACTCCTTTTACACCCAAAAAAACGGCTTCGGTGCACCAAAAGCAGCCTCCTCCAAATGTAATCGTGGCCTTATCTATTTGATCGTCTGTTTGGGAAGTAGCTGGTGTTGTCATGCAATAATATGCTGGTTCTTTATACCCTGTTAATACAATTTAACTGCTGAAAAGGTTTTGTCAGAACGGACAACCAGCCACAAAAGTTAGTAGCGGCTGTAGAAATTTCTCATTTCGTTGCTGAGCCTGTTGTCCAGTTCCTTCCTCGTTCTGTTCTCCAGGTAGTTGCGATCGGGATAGGGTTCGCGCTTTTCACAAAGCTTTTTATCCCGGTCGGACAATGCCCGCACATCGCCTTTGTACGTGCCCCAGCTGTCAGTCCAGGTTTCATCGGCTATAATGTCGGAGTTGCGCAACTCGGCCCGACTATCGGCATCGGTGATTATCAGGTTGATGGAACCACGCCCTGTAATCTTTTTGGTATAGGTAGTAAGGGTAGCAGATACTTTGGTGTAGACAGGTATTTTTTCTCCCTTCACGGTTTTTTCTCCGGTCTTCACACTGTCGGTAAAAGATTCTGTTTTACTGGTAACAACAGGACGGCCTTCCTGATAACCATTCACAATTACTTTGATGTACTGGTCTACTTTTTTCAGCTGTTGTTCCTCGGCTTGTCTTGGTGTGTAAAACTTAACAAACATATTTTCGGTATAGCCAAACACAACAGGTTCGAAATTCCAGTCGCTATAGTTGATCAACGAAGGTTGTACCACCACTTTCAGGGTGGCATTGTACCTGGCTTGCTCAATCATCTCAATGGCTTCCCGGTAGCCAGGGGAGAAGTTATTGGCATCATTAAACAGATAATAAGCCTGCTTGGCATCTTCACGTGTGTTTTTGAGCAGCGCCTGAATGCCCGCCTCATAAGTTTCTTCTGCGGCTTTGGCTTTTACGTTGGTAAGTTCATCGTACTTGCTGATCGGTTTGGGGATTACACGCAGGGCCCCTGGCGAAGTTCTTATTTCTTCATAGAGGTGATTGATTTTCTGGTAGTTGGATACCGCTGTTTTGTATTTGAAATTGGCGTTGGAAGCAATTTGATTCTGCGCGTCCGTTTCCAGATATTCTATGGCCATCTGGTAGCTCAGCTTAAGTACCTCTTTAGATTTCTTATGATCAGGTTTGCCCCTGAGTCTTTGCACGGCAGCCAGCACGGCTTCGTAATAGTCACCTTTTTTATAAGCAGCCTTGCCGGACGAGCACGATTCAAACAGGATCAGCGAAAGGAGCAGAAAAACGTATAGCTTGATTTTCATTGGAAAAGCCATTTACAAGGCAAATAAACAAATTCAATGCCTGAAATCATTGCTTAGGAGCAAAGAAGTCGATAAGGATATCGTCTTCCAGGTTTTTCCAGTTGCCCCAGGAATGCCCCTCATTGACTTCGCGGTACCTGTAGGTGCAGGAATTGTTCTCCAAAATGCCAATCATTTTCTTACCACTGTCGCTGGTATCGTTGATCAACCCGGAAGTCATGGAGATTTTTATGTTGCTGCCGTCAGGACTGTCGCAAAGCGAATAGATTTGGGGTCTTGTCCAGAAAGAGGGGGATTGTATGCCTACGTTGCCAAATATATCCGGCCTCGAAAAAGCAAAGTAAGTGGCGTTGAGACCACCCACAGACGCACCCAGGATGGCTCTGCTTTTCGCCTCTTTAATAATGGGATAACTGTTCTCAATAAAAGGAATGAATTCTTCCACAAAAAATTGGAGATACAAAGGATTCATGACCAGCTCCGTCATTCTTCTGTTGTTGGTTCTGTTGGCTGGTTCACGATGGTCGATGAACACTGCAATGACAGGCACAATTTTATTGTCAGCAATAAGGTTGTCCAATACGGTGGGCAAATTTCCCAGCTGCGGGTGAAGGTATTCGTAGCCATCCGTAATGTACACCACGGGATATTTTCCTTCTATGGCTGCAGGGGGTAGATAGACACTATAGGTGATTTGGTAGGAGAGCAGTTTGCTGTTATACAAAATATCCTGGATTACTTTTCCTTTGGGAATGTTTTCCCTCACCATATGCACCGGATCGTATTGGTAGTCGGGCATTCTCAACTCTGAATTGGGACTGCCACCACCTACTCCCGACCATTGCTGGTATGGATTGTAAGGATCCAGAATCCACTTTTTTTTATCTACCACAATTTTATAATCCAGCCGGGCATCGGTTGGGAAGGACGCTTTCAAAATCCACAAGTCAGTGCCAGGCACTTGTTGACCTCGATTGTCAAAATCTGCTTTATATCCCCAGCCATTGAAGTCCCCCATCCACTCAACAGAGGTGGCTTTACCGTAATAGAAAAATGCTACAGAATCTTTTACTCTTAATGGTATTTGTTCTTCAGCGATCAATCTTTTGAGTAGCACCTTGTATTTCAAGGCTTTTTGTGCTGAATCCGAAATGGTGGACAGTTCATGAAGGGAGGAGAGGTGCTTTTGAAAAGTAGTGTAGTCCTGGCCCATACCTGACCATGCCGCGAACCAAGCTATTAAGAAAAAAGCTAGTTTCATAGGGATTAAAAGTAGTGAATTGTTACAAGGAATGCACACCCAATGCGGGTAACCCTCTCAAATTTTGGACCAACTACTGCGTTTGTTTGGAGTGATAACTGTAGAATTAGAGAAGGAATTGATATTTTAAGGGCTAATTTATTAACTGAAAGTGTATGTCTCCTTATGTAGCAGAGTTTATTGGCACCCTTCTTTTGATCGTTTTGGGTGACGGGGTGGTTGCCAGTGTATTGTTAAAGCACTCCAAAGGGGAGCACTCCGGCTGGTTGGTGATCGTAGTGGCCTGGGGGCTGGCAGTGGCTTTTGCGATATATGCAGTTGGCGGGTATAGCGGAGCGCATATCAATCCTGCAGTTACGCTGGCGCTGGCTGTCAATGGTAGTTTTCCATGGGCTGACGTGCCTGGTTATATGCTTGCTCAATTGTTAGGAGCCTTTGCAGGAGCCATCATCGTCTGGATCCATTACTACCCACATTGGAAAGCGACAGAAGATCAGGGATTGAAGTTGGCGGTGTTTTGTACCGCGCCCGCCATTCGGACCACCATTCCTAATTTCATCAGTGAGTTTATTGGTACCATGGTCTTGATCATGGGATTGTTATTTATTGGTGCCAATCGTTTTGCGGACGGACTTAATCCTTTGGTAGTGGGTGCTTTGATTTCCTTGATAGGATTTGGGCTGGGAGGCACAACGGGGTTTGCCATTAATCCGGCAAGAGATTTAGGCCCTCGTATGGCACACTTTATTTTGCCGATAGCAGGCAAAGGATCATCAGACTGGAGTTACAGTTGGATACCCGTAATGGGTCCTTTCTGTGGTGGAGTAGCAGGAGCGCTGCTTTACCAATGGATTGTTTCTTAAACGAATAACTTATGAGCAAATACATCATTGCGCTTGATCAGGGAACAACCAGCTCCAGGGCTGTACTGTTGGATGAGAAGGGAGCCATTCAGGCAGTGGCACAACAAGAGTTCGATCAGATATTCCCTAAGCCGGGATGGGTAGAGCATGACCCCAAAGAAATATTGTCTACCCAGTTGGGGATGTTGCAGCAGCTCATGGCCGACAATAAAATCAGTCCCAAATCGGTGATGGCCATTGGCATCACCAATCAGCGTGAGACTACCGTGGTATGGGACAAGCATACAGGCGAGCCCATTTACAATGCCATTGTATGGCAAGATAAACGCACGGCTCCTTTGTGTGAAGTACTTAAGAAGCGTGGGTTGGAAGATTATGTGAGGGAAAATACCGGGTTGGTAATTGATTCCTATTTTTCGGGAACAAAGATCAATTGGATACTGAATAATGTTAAAGGAGCTCAGGAAAAAGCCAGGAGAGGGGATTTGCTTTTTGGCACCATTGATACCTGGTTGATATGGAACATGACTGAGGGGCAATCGCATGTTACAGATTACAGCAATGCATCTCGTACCCTTCTGTACAACATCAGGAATTTGCAATGGGATGAGCAACTCTTGAAGGAACTGGAAGTGCCCGCTTCGATGCTGCCCCAAGTAAATGCATCTTCTTCTCATTTTGGCGACTATGTAATTGATGGTGTAACCATACCTATAGCTGGTGTGGCCGGAGACCAGCAGGCAGCCCTTTTCGGACAAGCTTGTTTTGTTCCAGGCATGGCCAAAAACACATATGGCACAGGTTGCTTTATGCTCATGAATACAGGAAGCAACATTCAGCTATCCAAAAATGGATTGATTACTACCATTGCATGGGGTTTGGATGGTAAAGTGGAATATGCGTTGGAGGGAAGTGTGTTTATCGCAGGTGCCGCTGTGCAATGGCTCAGGGACAGTCTGCACATTATCGATCAATCCAAAGACTCTGAGTATTTTGCTGCCAAGGCACTGGGCTCTAATGAAGTGTACGTAGTGCCGGCCTTCGTTGGATTGGGTGCTCCTTATTGGGACATGTATGCACGTGGAGCCATCTTCGGCTTAACGAGGGACACAGGCAAAGATCACATCATCAAGGCCACGCTGGAATCGCTCGCCTATCAGACTAAAGACATATTGAATGCCATGGAGGAAGATGCGGGGGTGAAGTTGAAAAGTTTGAAAGTAGATGGTGGTGCTTGTGCAAATAACATCCTCATGCAATTTCAAGCCGATATCCTCAATACTGAAGTTGAACGACCCGAAGTGATCGAATCTACTGCGCTGGGTGCGGCCTATCTGGCTGGTATACACGTAGGCTTGTGGAAGAAAGAGACGATTACAAAAAACAGGGTGATTGACAAAAAGTTTACACCCGCCATGGATGAGCAAAAAAGAACCACGCTGTACAAAGGCTGGAAGAAGGCAGTAAAGAGATCGATGAATTGGATTGAGGAGTAAGTAAAACGTGCCATGAAACCAATGCAATGAATTTTTCCAGTACCAATCGCCCACAATTTGTCAAGGCCCTGCAATCCAGGGAGTTTGATCTGGTGATCATTGGCGGAGGGATTACTGGCGTTGGTATCGCTTTGGATGCAGCATCCCGGGGGCTGTCTACCGCTTTGGTAGAAAAAAATGACTTTGCTTCAGGTACCAGCAGTAAGTCTACCAAATTGATTCATGGCGGATTGCGTTACCTCAAACAATTTGAGTTTGCACTGGTAAAGGAAGTGGGCAGTGAACGCGCAGTAGTGCATAAGATGGCACCCCACCTTGTGTTGCCGGAGAAGATGTTGCTACCCCTGAGAGAAAAGCGCGGATTTGGTAGTTTGCTTACCTCTTTTGGTCTCAAACTTTACGATTGGTTGGCCGGTGTTACTGGCAAAGACAGAAGACTGATGCTTACCCGGAGGCAAACCTTGGGAAAAGAACCATTGCTAAAAAAGGATGATGTAAAAGGAGGTGCGCTTTATGCCGAGTACCGGACAGACGATGCAAGGTTAACCATTGAGGTAGCAAAGAAAGCCAACAAATACGGTGCAGTGGTTGTTAATTATTGTCAGGTAACACAACTCCACTACTCTGACAAGGGCAAGGTCGAGGGTATTCAGGTGGTAGATCAGATTTCCAAAGACCAGTTTAAGGTACAAGCAAGAGTGGTGGTAAACGCAACCGGACCATGGGTGGATGAGTTGCGTGTAATGGACAAATCGCGAACGGGCAAGCGGCTGCATCTTACCAAGGGTGTCCACATTGTGGTTGCCCATGAAAAGTTTCCCGTAAAACAATCCATCTACTTCGACATCTCTGATGCAAGAATGATTTTTGCTATCCCCAGAGGAAGAACCACTTACATTGGTACCACCGATACCAATTATCAGGAAAGTATTGATAGGGTAATCACAACAACAGAAGATGCCTTATACCTCATCAACGGAGTCAATGAAAATTTCCCAAATGTCAATTTGAGGTTGGAAGACATCGAATCAAGTTGGGCAGGCCTGCGCCCGCTTATCCATGAAGAAGGAAAGTCTGCTTCCGAGCTTTCGCGGAAAGATGAAATATTCTTGTCACCCAGCGGATTGTATTCCATTGCAGGAGGTAAGCTCACCGGCTATCGCAAGATGGCGGAACGAGTAGTGGATATGGTGATTGAAAACAATCCACGCAGAAGAGAGACCACCAGGTGTTATACCCATAAGATCCGGTTGGCCGATGGGCAATTAACCAATACCCGAAAAGTGAGAAGATATACTGCCCTTCTTAAGAAGCGGATTATTCCTATGGGACTGGAGCCAGAAGTAGCTCATTACCTGGTAGAGAATTATGGTAAACAAACCGAAAAAATTTTAAAGAAGATGGCCGAGCGGAAAGAAGAGGAGGTAAACTTGAATCTGATCAAGTGTGAATTGCATTATTGTGTGGAAAAGGAGATGACATTTACATCCATCGATTTTTTTATGCGCAGAACAGGGAGGTTGTATTTTTATATGGAAAGTGTAATGCAGTACAAAGATGCAATTAATCGAGAGTTGTCTTTTCTGCTGAACTGGGATGAAGTTACGAGAAGGGAGGACGCACAAAGTTTGGAGCGAGCTATTGCTGATGCGCGTAATTTTTTAAGTGCATGATCATGAAGAAACACGATGAACATTTGTGGGGAATAGATTTGGGAGGCACTAAAATTGAATGCGTGGTGCTGCAATCGGCCCAAAACCCTCATGTTTTGTTGAGAAAAAGACTGCCCACGGAGAGCGAAAAGGGATATCAGCATACATTAGATCAGATCGGAAAATTGATTGATGACATGGTGAAAGACATCGGTTTTCGACCTTCACTCATCGGCATGGGAACCCCGGGCATCCTGGATCCCGATACTTCACGCATGAAGAATTGTAATTCTACGGCATTGAATGGCATGCCCTTGAAACAGGATTTGGAAAAACAATTAGGGCTAAATTTTATTCTTGCCAATGATGCCAACTGTTTTGCGCTTGCGGAAGCTCAGTTAGGTGCGGTAAAGGAAAAGTACGGCTATGCAAGGGTAGTATTTGGTGCCATAATTGGTACGGGTGTGGGCGGAGGAGTAGTGGTGAATGGTAAACTATTGAACGGATTACATGGTATAGGAGGGGAGTGGGGTCATAATTTTTTGGATGAATCTGGGGGACGATGTTATTGTGGTAAAACAGGCTGTGTAGAAACCATATTGTCGGGGCCTGCATTGGAAAAGTACTATTATTCAGTCACCAACATCAAAAAACCTTTATCAGAAATCAACAAGTTGCACTTGAGCGGAACCGATGAGGCAGCCACCCGAACCATTGAAAGACTAACCCATTTTTTTGGAAAGGCCATGAGTGTTGTCATCAACATAATAGACCCGGATATTGTAGTCGTAGGTGGTGGTGTGGGCAACATAGAGGCCATCTATGCTGAAGGCTTTAAATCAATGAAGCAATACGTTTTCAATGATCATTTGAATACCAAGGTGATCAGGCCATACCTGGGGGACAGTGCAGGGGTATTCGGTGCTGCCTTTCTTTCTGTTTGATCAACAAGAAAACCATTGATCCTATAGGCTGTTTTTAACAGCATAAATTTTGTTAATTTTCAGGTCTAATCCATAAACACATGAAAGGAAGAACAATCCTATTTTTAATAACAGTTACTTTGGTAGGGGCGTGTGGTTCGAAGCCAGAGCAGAACAAAGAAGAATACGGAGAGCCGCAAGCTATTTCAGAAGGAGTGAAGGTATCAGAAGATTTGGTTGCGCAAGGTGCAGCGCTTGTTAAAAAGAATGATTGCAATACCTGCCATCATGCTACGAATCAAATTGTAGGACCTGCCCATATGGAAGTGGCCAAAAAATATGCATTCACTGACGAAAACATCAAATTACTGGCAGAACGAATTATAAAAGGCGGATCAGGTGTGTGGGGACAGGTGCCCATGACTCCTCATTCAGGACTTTCTCAGTCTGATGCTGAGAAGATGGCGCGGTATGTATTGTCATTGGATGGCGAGAAGGAACCGGAGTAACCTTCTCGCTTTATCCAGTATTTTATACGTTTTCTTTTACCTGAGGAGCTCCGGCCAGGATTTCCTTATTGGCAAACTCCGCAAACTTCTCGAAGTTTTTATTAAAAGCGGCAGCCAATTGATTTGCTTTTTGATCGTACGCTTCTTTGTCTTTCCAGGTATTTCTAGGGCTTAGGATTTCTGAAGGTACGCCAGGGCAAGATGTTGGTACGGCTACACCAAAGATGTCGTGGTTTTCGTACTTCACGTCTTTCAGTTCTTCGTTAAGAGCTGCGGTAATCAACGCGCGGGTGTACTTCAAACTCATCCTGCTTCCAACACCATAGGCCCCACCAGACCATCCTGTATTCACCAACCACACATTCACATTGGCTTCCTGCATATTCTTGCTTAGCATTTCTGCATATCGAGTTGAATGCAAAGGCATAAAGGGAGCTCCAAAGCAAGTGGAGAAAGTGGTAGTAGGCTCAGTGATACCAGCTTCCGTTCCAGCCACTTTTGCAGTATAGCCTGAGATAAAGTGGAAGGCAGCTTGTCCGGGTGTTAACTTGGAAATTGGAGGCAATACGCCATACGCATCACAAGTAAGAAAGAAAATATTCTTAGGGTTTTTCCCAATAGAGGGTACGGCAATATTGCTGATGTGGTCTATTGGGTAGCTTACCCTTGTGTTTTCAGTTTTGGAACCATCCGCAAAGTTAACCTCATTGGTTCCTGCTTTGTAAGATATGTTTTCCAGAAGGGCGCCTTCTTTGATGGCACCAAAGATATCAGGTTCTTTTTCTGCAGAAAGGTCGATGGCTTTGGCGTAACATCCACCTTCAAAATTGAAGATAACATTGTCAGGCGTCCAACCGTGCTCGTCATCACCAATTAGTTTTCTGTTCGGATCAGCGGAAAGCGTAGTTTTACCTGTTCCAGAGAGTCCAAAGAAAATGGCGGTGTCACCATCATTGCCAATGTTGGCAGAGCAGTGCATGGAAAGCACATTCTTTTGATGAGGTAATATAAAGTTCAATGCGGTAAAAACACCTTTCTTTATTTCTCCTGTGTAAGCGCTGCCGCCAACCAGTATTACTTTTCTTGTAAAATCAATAATGGAGAAATTATGCTGACGGGTATGGTCCTCATCTGGCTTGGCTTTAAAGCCCGGGGCGCACAGTAGTGTCCATTCCGGTTCGAATGATGTCAATTCATCCGCTGTAGGACGAAGGAACATGTTGCTGGCAAAAAGGTTGGAAGAAGGTAATTCTGTAACCACCCTGATGTTCATTCTGTATCTTGGATCTGCGCAAGCGTAAACATCGCGAACGTAGAATTCTTTTCCATTGAAGTAGTTGACTACTTTCTTATGAAGTTTTTCAAAGTGCTCTGGTGAAAACGGTATATTAAAATTGTTCCACCAAACTGAATCTTTAGTGAGTTCGTCTTTAACTGTGAATTTGTCTTTTGGTGATCTTCCGGTAAACTCTCCGGTATCAATGGCAATGGCTCCTGTACTGCTAACGGTAGCCTGGCCAAGTGCTACTGCAATTTTCGCAAGCGCTGCTGGAGGTAAGTTCCAGTGTGCTTTTCCATCCTGAATCCCTAAATCTTTTACTGAGGCATTTGCTGGTTTTACTCCAATTTCTTGCATTTCTAGGTTAATTGATGAGGCCGCAAAGTTAGCAAAATATTCAATTCCACTATCTACAAGGGGGGCAGAAATGGTTCAATTTAAGCGTCTAAAGGTTGCTTTTATCGTTAGCGTGTGTCCACATAGTTAGATACTTTTTGTACCAATTGTTAAACAATTCGTTTAAAGCCAATAAATAAAGAATTAGTCAAAGAAAGGCTTCCATTTTTCTTCATCGGGTTTTGTCGTTAAAAGACTCACTCCAATAAGTAAAGTAAGCGATGCAATTAAGGAGGGAATTGCAATATAGTCTGTATGAACTGGGAATATACCTATGGACCACCCCAATACTTCCATGATTTTATTGATAACAGGCACCAACATTCCCCCCAAAATGGAGCTTACACCACCGGCTGCCGTTACACGTTTCCAGAAAAAACTGGCCATGAGAACGGGGGCAAGAGATGCTCCAATCATGGTATAAGAAATGAAGGCCATTTCAAGCACCGTTTCAAACTGTGTAACCATTGCGAGTGCCAGAAATCCCAAAATAATGATGCTGATCTGTTGAATCCTGATTAGTTTCTTGGAATCCTTGGTCGACTTAAAAAAGTAGGGCTTCAAAATATCCTGAGTGAGGTTAGTGGATGTCACCATCAGGAAGGTGTTGCCTGTGGAGAGGATAATGGCCACTCCCGCGGCAAATAACATGGCTCCGGCATAGGCGGGTACCTGTTCATAACCAATTCTTAGTATTACTTCTTCGGCCATGCCCTGATTGATGGATCCATCAGGCATAAAAAAGCGTGGATCGCTGGAATAGATGGCGTAACCCACCACGGCAATAGTGCAAATCACAAACTCTATGGCTACCACGCCAATAAGCATTCCGATGACCGCCTTTTTGGCTGAGGCAGCATCTTTGGCCGAGGAAAACTTTTGATAGATACTACTTTCACTAACCAGCAAAAGAAAGGTAGGCAGGATAATGCCAATGACCCACCACGGATCCCGACCTTCCATTAATGAGAGGTATTGGGGACTTGTTGCATTGATGGTGGCAATGACTTCGGATATTCCCCCATGTGATGAAATGGCCAAGGGCAATGCCATGAACAAGGCAAGGATCATGAGTACTCCGTTGAAGATATCTATTGAAATGATAGACACCATTCCCGCCAGCGCGGTGAAGGTGATTATTACTATACAAGAAATAAGCGCCCCGGTTTGAACATCAATGGAGCCATTGGATAAGATGGAAATGAATCGACCACCCCCCTTGAACTGATATCCTGCTATCACCAGGTAAGCTACAATAATCGTTATGGTACCCAGCATTTTGGCGGTATGGTTATACCGTTGCTCTAATAAATCGGTGAGTGTAAATCTGGAGATTTTTCTTACCCTTGCAGCAATAAAATAAATGACAACAATACCAATCCAGGCGCCAAACGAAAACCAGAGTTCTCCAAAACCTGACCTAAAACTCAATCCAGCAGTACCAAACAAGCTACCTGATCCAATCCATGTGCAGACGAGTGTTCCTACCAACAGGTATACAGGAACTCCTCTTCCTGCCACCACAAAGTCTTCTTCATTCTTTACCAATTTACTTTTGTATACGATTACACCGATCAAAAGGAGCAGATAGATGATGGTAACTAAAGAATAAATCATATAATTGTATTAGGGCGAACTGTTAAAAGTAACAAAAATTGTTTACTGATCATCTCTGTACTCAACCTTGCATGACATAATGAATTAATGCTATGGAAAAAAATAAGTCCTTCAAACCCTACGTTTCTGCTCAGGATTTTATTCCGGAGTTTACCTTAAAGGCTGTCATTCTGGGTTCCATCTTTGGGATTATCTTTGGTGCGGCAACTGTATACCTTGGGCTCAAAGTAGGGCTTACAGTCAGTGCCTCAATCCCCATTGCAGTATTGGCCATATCTATTTTTAAAAAGTTAGGCAATGCTACTATACTTGAAAATAACATTGTTCAGACCATAGGTTCAGCGGGAGAATCAGTAGCTGCGGGAGTTGTATTTACTGTACCTGCTTTGCTGTTTTTATCGGGTGGAGAAGCCTACTTTAAATACTTTCAAATATTTGTTCTGGCACTGGTAGGTGGCGTCTTGGGAGTACTTTTTATGGTACCGCTTAGAAGGTCCTTGATTGTAAAAGAGCATGACAACCTGCCTTACCCCGAAGGAACTGCATGTGCGGATGTGTTGATGGCCGGAGAAAAAGGAGGGAAGTTGGCCAGAAATGTATTTCTCGGATTGGGTATTGCCTTTTTATACAAAGGTCTTATGTCCATTGCTGGCCTGTGGAAAGACGTACCTCAATATGTATTTGGCAGGAAATCGGCTTTACCCAATGGTACCATCAATGCAGAGATTACTCCGGAATTATTAGGGGTTGGATATATCATCGGACCGCGCATTTCAGGTATAATGGTGGCAGGTGGTGTGTTATCCTGGTTGGTATTGATTCCATTGATAACCTTAATTGGAGATCAGCTTACGGTACCTATGGCTCCGGAAACTAGCATGCTGATTTCAGAGATGTCGCCTAGCCAGATATGGAGCAAATACATCCGTTACATTGGAGCTGGTGCTGTTACTTTTGGTGGAATTATCACACTGATCAAAACGCTGCCAACGATAGCAAGTGCATTTAGGGATTCCTTTAAAGACCTGCGAACAAAGGAGGCTAATGAACCTACTGAAAAACTAAGAACTGAAAAAGACTTTCCATTGATCTATGTAGTCATTGGTTCTGTTGGCCTTGTCCTCCTTATGTCGGTGCTGCCCAACATTCCCACTAACTTTTTGTCAGCGATCATGATTGTGGTCTTTGGATTTTTCTTTGTGACAGTAGCGTCACGGATCGTGGGGCTAATAGGATCTTCATCCAGTCCCGTATCCGGAATGACCATTGCCACGCTGATGGCCACCAGTTTAATTTTTATTGGAATAGGATGGACAGGAGACTACTACCAGCCCATAGCCCTGGTGGTGGGTTCAATCGTTTGTATAGCTGCTGCCAATGCCGGAGCTACTTCACAGGACCTTAAGACAGGTTATTTAGTAGGAGCAACTCCTGCCAAGCAACAGTTGGGATTATTGATTGGAGTATTGGTTTCTACAGTGGCAATAGGTTTTACTTTACTTCTTTTAAATGATACCCTTGGCATCGGGGCTGTAACGGAAGCACATCCTAATCCATTGCCTGCGCCACAAGCCACTTTAATGGCTACGGTGATTAAAGGATTGTTAAGTCAGAACTTACCCTGGGGGCTTGTAATAACGGGTATGGGCCTCTCTGCTGTGGTAGAGTTATGTGGGGTGAGTTCACTTGCATTTGCAGTAGGAGCGTATCTTCCACTTTCTACAACTGCTCCCATATTTGCAGGAGGAATGATAAAGGTAATCGCTGACAAAGTTACCCAAAGAAAAGAGGATGAATCAGAAGTGGGTTCTGGCGCATTGTTTAGTTCAGGACTAATTGCGGGTGGGTCGCTTACGGGTATTTTAGTTGCCGTGTTGTTGGGTACCAATGTAACCACAAGTGAAGGTCCCCAATCAGTAATAGCTGTGATCCATCAGGCGGTGCATAGCGTTATTCCTGAAGGAGGGGATTTAATAGCGATACTTATGTTTGCCTTGTTGGCTTACATTGTATTCCGCTTTGCCAAGGCCAAGATAGACTAGTGGGTGGGGTTAGTGTTTACCAGCTTCTGAACCCATTTCTATAATTTCCTTCAGTTCTTTCAGTGCACGCTCTTCGGCTTCATGCACTTTGCCATCAGCGTGTACGATGTCAAACATATCGGTATACACTTTGTATTTCTGAGAAAACTTGATGTGATCGAAATGCAAGAAGGTGTCGTGAATCAGGTTTTTAAGATCAGCAGGCTTTACTTTTTTATACTCGGCCATGGCCGACTTTAATTTTGATTTAGGATCTCCCTCGTTTGGATATAACTTCGGGACCTTATTCAAAATCGCTTCTTCTTCAGATGCATGGTACTCACCGTCAGCATGAGCCATGTGGATGTAAAGAAACATTACGAAGTCGGCAAAAGTATTATGGATTACCATGATCTAAATTAAGATTAAGCCTAAAATTAAACAAAAAAGGCTTCATCGTAAAATGAAGCCTTTTTTGATTTATAGGGATTGAATTACATCATTCCGCCCATTCCGCCACCTGGCATCTGAGGCATTGGCTCTTTATCTTCTGCTATTTCAGAAACAACTGCTTCTGTAGTCAAAAGTAAACCTGCAATTGAAGCTGCATTCTCCAGTGCAAGGCGTGTCACCTTAGTTGGATCGATAATACCTGCTTCAAAGAAGGTCTCGAATTTGTTATCACGGGCGTTGTATCCGAAGTCTTTCTTGCCATCGCGCACTTTGTTCACGATCACGGAGCCTTCCTGACCGGCATTCTCTGCAATGGTTCTCAAAGGAGACTCAAGGGCAAGCCTTACAATGTTAACACCTGTTTCCTGGTCTTCATTGAGAAGTCCAAGTGTCTCGATGTTTTTCAAAGCCTCAATGGCTCTGATGTAGGCAACTCCACCTCCTGGAACGATACCTTCCTGAACGGCAGCTCTTGTAGCGTGCAATGCATCATCTACGCGATCTTTCTTCTCTTTCATCTCCACTTCAGTAGCAGCACCTACGTAAAGGATGGCTACTCCACCAGAAAGTTTTGCCAAACGCTCTTGTAGTTTTTCTTTATCGTAATCGGAAGTAGTTGTTTCTATCTGAGCTTTGATCTGACCAACACGAGCCTGAATGTCCGCTTTTTTACCAGCACCATTCACGATAGTTGTGTTGTCTTTATCAATATTGATTTTCTCGGCACGGCCCAGCATGTCCAAAGTAGCGTTTTCCAATTTGAAACCTTGCTCTTCAGAGATCACCTGACCACCTGTCAATACTGCGATGTCTTCCAACATAGCTTTTCTTCTGTCACCAAAGCCAGGAGCTTTTACAGCAGCTACTTTGAGTGAACCACGAATCTTGTTCACAACCAATGTTGCCAAAGCTTCGCCTTCAACTTCTTCAGAGATGATCAACAATGGCTTACCTGTTTGTGCACTTTGCTCAAGGATAGGAAGCAACTCCTTCATGGCGCTGATCTTCTTGTCGTAGATCAGGATGTAAGGGCTCTCCAATTCGGCCTCCATTTTCTCTGTATTGGTTACAAAGTAAGGAGAAAGGTATCCGCGGTCGAACTGCATACCTTCTACAGTTTTTACCTCGGTTTCAGTTCCTTTTGCTTCTTCAACGGTGATTACACCATCTTTACCAACTTTGTCCATTGCATCGGCAATCATCTTACCAATGGTTTCATCACTGTTGGAGGAGATAGTAGCAACCTGAGCGATTTCGTATGAGTCTTTTATTTTCTTGCTTTGCTTCTTCAGGTTTTCAACAACAGCAATTACTGCCTTGTCGATACCACGCTTAAGGTCCATAGGGTTGGCACCTGCGGCCACGTTCTTAATTCCGTGGTTGAAGATAGATTGAGTAAGTACTGTTGCAGTAGTAGTTCCGTCACCAGCAGCATCAGCAGTTTTAGAAGCTACTTCTTTCACAAGTTGTGCACCCATGTTTTCGATAGCATCTTTCAATTCGATATCCTTCGCAACAGACACTCCGTCTTTGGTTACGGTAGGAGCACCGAATTTTTTATCAAGGATTACGTTTCTTCCTTTTGGTCCAAGTGTTACCTTAACTGCATTCGCCAGTTTGTCTACACCTTTCTTTATTTTATCCCTCGCAGAGGTATCAAATGTGATTTCTTTAGCCATAATTCTAAATGTTTGTGGTTAGTTAAATAATTCCAAAAATGTCAGAGTTGCGCATGATGAGGTATTCTTTCCCATCAATGTTGATCTCAGTACCAGCGTACTTGCCATACAAAACGTTGTCTCCAACTTTTACGGTTACAGGCTTGTCTTTCACGCCATCACCAACCGCAATTACTTTACCCTTTTGAGGTTTTTCTTTAGCTGTATCTGGAATGATAATTCCTGAGGAGGTTTTGGTTTCAGCTTCGGCTGCTTCTACAAGCACCCTATCCTCGTTTGGTTTAAAGTTGATTTTTGCCATATGGATTTGCAATTTTTATTTGAAAGTTAAAGTTTAACATAGGCGCTACTGTCCATTTTTATGCCATTTTATGAATAGGGTGGTTTTTCAGACAGTTTAGCAGGGTAGGGTGTCTAATTCTGCAAAAACATCATAAACCTGTCATGACCATGGCTTAACAAAGTGGCAGATTGTCATATTTTGATGGTTTTTTGTATTATAGTGTGGACATAAATGCATTCATATGAAACTCAAGGAAAACTGGTTGACGGAAGGACTCATAGATTTTGAGTACAAGAAGTACATTCTATTGGCATACCTGAAAAATGTCAAGGAATCGTTTCATAGGGTAGAGCTATACCCGTTTTTATCGGATTTGGTTTATCACTACCGCAATTTGCAGGCAATTCAGGCCAACAAAACCATGATCTACGATGCCTTTCCCAAGGAATTATCTTCAGAAGACATTAAGAACCTGGAGCTTAATTACAGAACGATCATGGAAGATGATGCCATTATGCGAGAGATAGAATCCATAATCGACTTTGCATTGCCCATGTTAAAAACACACCTGGAAGAAGGCTCTGTCATTTATGAATATGTAGAATCAAAATGTGAGATAGAGCCAATAGGGGTGTCGTCATTGGCAGTCAATGAAGGGTACTTGTTTATAACACAGCCACCTGAATCGGAGACAAAAATTTATAGGTACCACACCACCATTTTTGGCAATAGCAGTGATCAGTACAAAGGAATCAGCCTGAATTATGTTTTTAAGCAAAAGAGAACCCTCAGCAACAGCTATGAAAAAATGAAGCTGGACCTTATCCGACAATTTCAGGATTTACCCAATCCTGCCACATTTTTGATTTTGTCAAAGCTTAAGTTTCCATTTTCACCTACGCTGATGCCAGTAGCTAAGCGAATGCTGGTGAAGCAGGTTTCCAAAGCAGCATAAAAAAAGGCCTCTCAAGGAGGCCTTTTTACTTAAGCTTTTTTCTCTTAGTTGGTGCTGTCAGCAGGCGTAGCAGGAGTGATCCTGTTCAGATCCAAGCCCGGAGCTGTTTGCTGTTCTTTAGCACGGTCCAAAATTTCATCAGACTGGTTGAAAGAGGGTGTTGTAAAGTTGGTAGCCAATGAAAAAACCATGATGGCGATTGCAAACCCCCATGTAAGGCGCTCCAGAAGATCGCCTGTCTTCTTAACACCAATAAGATTGCTGGCTCCTGATCCACCAAATTGGCTGGAAAGACCGCCACCTTTAGAATTCTGTGCTAATACAACCAATACAAGAAGTATGGCTGAAATGATAACTAGGCTGATAAATAATGTATACATGTCTTAATTCGTCAATTCTTCAATTTGAGCCGCAAAGTAAGCCTTTTTTTGGGGAAACTTCCAAATCAACTTCCGGAGAACCTCTACGGCTTTCTCTTTTTTACCTTGTTTAATCAAAATCTCCACCAGCGTTTCTGACACGATGTTTTCACTGAACATGCTGCTGCTTTCTGTCAGGTCAGGTGCGTCTGGGGTAGGTGTTGAGCTTTTGGCTTTGCCAATACTTGGCTTCGACTTGATGAATTTATCAATGATTTCCAGCTGTTCTTTTTGCCTTGGATCACTGGGCTTTATCTTCTTCTTCGTACTTTTTATTTCTGCTATAAGGCCTTCATTTCCATGTTTTGATTTTTTGGAAGGCTTTGCATCAGCTGCTGGGGCTTCCTTTTCTGCGGGCTTTTCGGAAGGTATTTCTTTTGTGTCGGAAGGGGGAGTGACCTCAGATGAGTAATCTAAATTATCAAAATCTGCAGCCGCTACTTCGAAATCGTGTTTGAGTTTTTTAAGTCTGTCCAGGTCTTGGAATAGCTCATCGATTAATGCATCGCCACTCAACTTGGATGGCTCCAGTTTGAAATCAGAATCGGGAATAGGTGCTCCAGCATTCTCTTTTTCAACAGCCTTTTCCAACGGGGGAGGTATTGTTTTTTGTTTTACTTCTTGGGGTGTATCCGCCACCGTTTCAACGGGCTTCCTGGCTACTTCAAGGGGTGGCTCTGCTTTTTGGATTGGCTGTGCCTTCCGCTCGCTAGCTGGAGCTGTAATGAATGCTTTCAGTGCCGACCTATCTGTGGCATAAACGGCAGCCTTTGTAAGTTGCTCTTGCTTTGTTGGAAGATTGTTGAGATGTGCCCCTCTGGCAACCAGGTTGTGAATTACTTGAGAATAAGGAAATTCATCTTGCAGCAACCCCAATTCTGCAGTTTCATCCGCAGTGAGAGAGGAGCTGTTGGTGAGAAGAAACATGAACTTGTCTTTTTCCAAAACTTTCGCAAAGGGGTGAAGGTAAATGTACTGCAATTTACATCTTCAAGCAATAGATGAGGGTAAGTGTAGATGAAAAATAGCGATTTACCAGTTAGCAACCGTGGCGTTGAAGATGTCTAGCAAAACCTGATCAATAATCTTTTTTTCCAACTGTTCCTGAACGCTGGTAAAGTCTTGTGTATTATCAAAATCCGCATAAAATGAAAAGGTTTTATCCTTGAAACTATTTTTAGGTTCAAGTGTATCCTCATAGCTGGCCTTGATGGCAATCGTAAGACGTGTAAGTGCTGCTGCATCTGCCAACTGGTTGTTTCCTGAGGCCACAGGGGCTATAGGTCTGATGGCATATTCCACAATAGTGCCTTCAATCCTCAACTGACCATTTTCTTGTACTACACTCAGGCTTGAGTTGCGCTGGTAATAGTCCTTCATGTCGTTGGTAAACGTTTGGGCAAAGTTGGCAGGCGCCAAATCTGTGTTATTGTAAAATTCTGCCACTACAATTGTTTCCGCAGCTGTGGAAGCACCGGTAAAAGAATATACGCCACAACTCACCATGAGGCAGGACAGCACAAATAAGTTAATGGCGGTCAGTCTGTTTTTACTCTTCAAGTTCGTACTGTTTTATTTTGCGATAGAGGGTTCGCTCGGATATCCCCAAATCCTGTGCCGCATATTTTCTCTTATTGTTGTTTTTTCTTAGCGCCTTTACAATAAGTTCCTTTTCCTTTTTTTCAATGGAAAGGGAATCGTCTTCTGTAATGTGGCTGATGTCTTGTACTTCTTCTTCCTCAATGGTAGGGGTATCGTTAGGTTTAAGCACCCTTATCGCATCCAAAGTAGGTTTTATCTCATCTTCAATTCCCTCAAACAGTTCTGAGTTTTCTTTCACAATTTGCGCTGCCTGTGATGGGTTGTTTGCGTTTTCGAGAACGATTTTTTTTAATTCATTTACATCCTTGCGCATCTCAAACAGTACCTTGTATAGGATGTCTCTTTCTGATATATTTTCAGATGACTCTGATTTGTACAAAGCAGGTAGCAAAGAGTCTTTAGGTAAATATTTTTGAAGCTGATGGTAATCAATTTCTTTGACTTCAGGTGACAAAACCGAAATTTGTTCAACCAGGTTTTTAAGCTGACGAATGTTACCAGGGAAGCGATACTTTAGCAATAAACTTTTTGCTTCATCGGTGAGCGTGATTGGTTTTACTTTGTATTTCTCTGCAAAGTCCGAAGCAAATTTTCTGAATAGCAGCTCAATGTCTTCGCCACGCTCACGAAGGGGTGGTACGTAGATGGGTACTGTACTCAATCGATAGTAAAGGTCTTCGCGAAACTTTCCTTCTTCCACGTTTTTCATCAGGTTGACGTTGGTGGCAGCGACCACGCGCACGTCTGTTTTCTGTACTTTGGAAGAACCTACTTTAATAAATTCACCGTTTTCTAAAACGCGAAGCAATCTGGCTTGCGTACCCAGGGGCATCTCACCAATTTCATCCAGGAAAATGGTTCCTCCATTGGTTACTTCAAAATAACCCTTGCGTGCTTCGTGTGCACCTGTAAATGAGCCTTTTTCATGCCCGAAAAGCTCTGAGTCGATGGTGCCTTCCGGAATAGATCCACAGTTAATGGCGATGAATTGTCCGTGCTTTTTAGGACTCAGGTGATGAATAATTTTTGAAAAAGATTCCTTACCACTACCACTTTCCCCGGTAATTAAAACCGACATGTCAGTGGGTGCTACTTGCATGGCAACTCTCACTGCATTGTTGAGCAGCGTGGAGTGTCCGATGATACCAAACCTTTGTTTTATACTTTGTATTTCTGAATCCTTAATTGTCATAATGCTTACGCTACGATCTTTCCCAATAATGTTCCTCCCGTGCATTCTGTAATGAGCACATTTACATATTCGCCTTTGTTTTTACCAAGCGCTTCAAAAACAGCGACTTTGTTGGTTGAGGTGCGTCCCTGTAAGTAATGGTCCGATTTTTTTGAGGGCCCCTCAATCAATACCTTAAATACTTTCCCTACATCCAGCTTGTTGCGATTGTGCGACAGTATTCTTTGTTTATCGATAATTTCCTGAAGCCTTCTTTTTTTAACGTCTAAGGAGATATCGTCCTTCAATTTCTTGGCAGCGAGTGTTCCAGGGCGCTCAGAATAATAAAACATGTAGGCAAAATCATACTGAACTTTATCCATTAGCGTTAAAGTATCCTGATGTTCCTCCTCAGTTTCCGAACAAAAACCTGTAATCATATCAGAGGATATGCCACATTCATCACCAAGAATTTCTTTTATTCGATTCACCCGCTCCAAATACCACTCTCTTGTATAACCGCGGTTCATCAGCTCGAGCACACGACTGTTGCCGCTTTGTACGGGTAGGTGGATGTATTTACAAATGTTTTCATACTTAGCCATGGTATGCAACACTTCATCCGTGATGTCCTTGGGATGAGAAGTGGAGAAACGTATTCTCAAGTCAGGACTTACATGGGCAACCATTTCCAGGAGATTGGCAAAGTTGATGATCTTTTCAACACCCAGTTTTTCTATTCTGGCTTTGTTGTTTTCAACTTCACTCCATTTATAACTGTCTACATTTTGGCCAAGCAAGGTCACTTCCCTAAATCCTTGCTCAAACAATGCTTTAGCTTCAGCAACGATGGAGTGGGGGTCTCTGCTTCTTTCTCTTCCTCTGGTGAAGGGAACCACACAAAAAGAGCACATGTTGTCGCAACCACGCATGATGGAAACAAATGCAGTAACACCATTTGAATTGAGCCTAACCGGGCTAATGTCAGCATAAGTTTCTTCTCTGGACAAAAACGTATTCACTGCTTTCTGACCATCGTCCACCTGATTAATCAGTTTAGGTAAATCCCGATAAGCATCAGGACCTGCAACCAGATCCACGATCTTTTCTTCTTCCAACAAGTTGGTCTTTAATCTTTCGGCCATGCAGCCTAATACTCCAACGAGCAATCCGGGTTTGCGTTTTTTAAAGCCATTGATATGCTTCAAGCGATGCCTTACGGTTTGTTCCGCTTTCTCACGGATGGAGCAAGTATTCAAGAAAATCAGGTCTGCCTGCTCCGCCTCTGAGGTGGTATCATAACCTTCCTTTGCCAGAATAGATGCTACAATCTCACTGTCGGAGAAATTCATCTGGCATCCGTAACTTTCTATGTACAACTTTCGGCTCTGACCTGAATTCACATCAGGAGAAACCTTTACTTCACACTGCTCTACTCCAGCAGCGTCCAAAACATCCAAATCTGGTATCAAATTCTCCATGTTTCCAATTTGAGGACGCAAATTTAGTGTTTTTAGTCTTAAAAAGTGACATCTTGTCATGTTCTTAATTTACAAAACAGCTTTTTTCGACTCGAATTCGTGGCTTATTGTACTTTTACAACAAAATTCTTAGAAATGGCAATAGTTAAATCAGTTCGTGGGTTTACACCTAAAATGGGCAAAAATTGTTTTTTGGCTGAAAATGCGGTGGTAGTGGGTGAAGTGACAATGGGTGACAATTGCACAATATGGTTTAATGCAGTGGTCAGGGGTGACGTGAATACCATCACAATTGGTGATAATACCAACATTCAGGACGGAGCCATTATTCATTGTACCTACCAAAAATCAAAAACAACAATTGGCAGCAACGTTTCCATAGGTCATACAGCAGTGGTACACGGCTGTACCATTGAGGATAACGTGCTCATTGGAATGGGGGCAATTGTAATGGATGATGCGGTGATAGGGAGCGGTTCGGTAATAGCAGCAGGTGCAGTGGTCTTGTCAGGAACCCAAGTAGAGCCAGGAACCATTTATGCCGGGATGCCAGCACGCAAAGTAAAAGACATAGGAGAGAACATGACTGCAGTGATCGACCGCACAGCCAAAAACTATCCAATGTATGCAGAGTGGTTCAAAGAGTAATTATTGTCGTTTAGGAGTTGGTATCACAATCTGACTTAAGTGCCCTTCTTCACCAACGGCTTGCACTGCAAAAAAGTAGTTGTCTTTAGAATAAGGAAGTTCTGCTTTTGTGTCTTCAACATAAATTTTCTTTTCCCACAAAGGTTGATAGGTTTCCCTGATCAATACGTTGTATCCTTTGGCGCGGGGGCCGTTCGCAGGCGCTTCCCATGAGAGATTGGTAATGATACCGAGATTTACCTGCATGGCCACGTTGCGTGGGAAGGCAGGAGCTTTGGCCAGGGAGGCCATGGTAGCAAGATTTATTCTGGCAACGTTGGCCGCATAACCAAAATCCATAAACTTTACTTTGTCCCCGTACTCGATGCCCCCTTCTTCTCGTACGTTTTGGTGCTGTTGAGTATAATTTTCATTGAATTCGGTAAACCTCACTGCGGTATATCCATTCTGCAGAAATGGGGTATGATCACCTCCACGCAAAAACCGATCGGGCCTCATGTTTACGGTGGCAGTGAAGTCATGTATATAAGATTCTCCAATCTCCTTGATGTACCGTGCCAACTGACGTGAGTGACTATCATTTTCCGACTTCATAGCCGATCTGTTTTTTGCATCCTCTTCACTTTCTACAGCTGGAATCATTTCGCTGAATATCCTTATGGTCTTGTCATTTTTATTTCCTGTTTCACTTGCCAGGGAGTTGCCCACAATGTCGTTGTTGAGCATAGCAATGAGATTGACATTACTTTCTCTCATTTTCACAGCCATGTGTCTGGCGCCTAATAGGCCTTGCTCTTCGCCTTGTACCGCCATGAATACGAGGGTACAGGGAAATTGATGCTGGGATAAAATTCGGGCCAATTCAAGGACTACGGCCACCCCAGAAGCATCATCATTTGCGCCTGGTGCTGCATGAATACTGTCTAAGGGATCACTGTTCCTGGAGTCAAGGTGACCGCTGATAAGAATTACCCTGTCATCATCAGGATCAGTTCCTTTTTGTGTCGCCAGTACGTTTTTCATGGTAACAGTATATGGAACCCTGGAAGACCCACCTTCAACGACAAATGGATCTAATTCTACGGTCATGTTTGTATTGGATTGTTGACGAAACTGAAGAAATTTGGAAGCTACCCATCTTCTGGCTGCACCAATCCCATTCGTATTGCTGGTTGTATCACTTAATGAGTGACGGGTTTCGAAGGCAACCATATGTTCCACGTAACTTTTTATACTATCGGCAGAAATTTGGTTTATCATTTCTGCAATCTGATGGTCAGTGCTGGTGGATTCTTTAGTTTTCTCTGAAGGAGCGCATTGAAAAAGTAGCAGGACAGCGATTAGCGATAGCAGATTGGATAGTTTCATCGAAGATTATTGGTTTCAGAAGGCAATCAGTCATTTTAAACTGGTAATGTCAAGCTGATAACAAGCTTGAATTCGCGCTATGCACTGTATTTATAGCCAATTAAAATTCAAAATCAGTTCTCAATATTGTTTCAATCCACCCATACTCATCTATATTTGCGGCCTTAACTAAAATCAAACATGAAGCAGGTCTCCATCATCATTAATGTAATCTTGGCCATCGGCCTGGCCGTTCTTTATTATTTCCATTTTAGCAGTGCCCCTTCAAAGGCAACACAAGAGGATGGTTCAACAGGTTTGCAGGGTGATTTGCAAATAGCTTTCATCAATGCTGATACCGTTTTAAAGTACTACGATTACTTTAAAGTAAATCGCGAAAAGTTGGAGGCAAAGGGTAAGCAAATGGACACAGATTTTAGAAACAGGGCACAAGGTCTTCAAAGGGAGATTACTCAATATCAGAACACGGTTGGCAATTTAACCATTGGACAAGCCAGAGCACTTGAAGAAGATCTAACCAAAAAGCAGCAGAACCTAAGGGTTTACCAAGAAAGCCTGGCTCAGGAACTTGCTAATGAAGAAGGAAAACTTAATCAGGAGTTGTATCAGCGTGTAACGGCCTTTTTGAAAGAATATGGCGCTAAGAATGGAATTCAGGCTGTGTTAAAATATGACCCTTCCAGTGATTTGTTGTTTGGTGATGCCAGTTTGGACATAACGCAAGATGTTATAACTGGACTCAATGAAGCCTACAAGAATGGTAACAAACAGACGGTGGACTCTACTAAAGTAAAGTAACAGCCCCTAAATGATATTGCACAAAGAAGCCGGTATTATAGCCGGTTTTTCTTTTTTTGGATGATATGTTTTAAATTTCAGATTGAAAGTGTTTTAAGAGGACGGTTATTCAATTTTTTTAATCCCTACACCAGGTAGGTGTTTGATTCATTAGCCCAGTAAATGAAATCTGTTTTCACCGTACTTAATGTAAAACCCGAAGAGCAGTTGCAGGTAGCGCTCATGTTGAGCACTGGTTTCTTCATGGGTATATTTATAGCCACTTATACGGTTACGGCAGAATCTTTATTCCTCAATCAACTTGCCGATCAACTAGATAGTGCCTTCCTTGTTTCAGGAATTTTTGGAATAGTATCTACTTTACTTTTTTCATTCCTTCAGAATAGAATAAAATTCAGTACGCTTACTACCTCAAGTATTCTGGGGATCGTACTTTTTACACTGGGTGTATACCTGATGTACAATTATGGGGATACTGCATACCATGACGAAGTGCTTTTCACCATGTACTGCCTTGCGGGTCCCATGACCGCAGTTTTGTTGCTTTGCTATTGGGGAATTTTTGGCCGGCTTTTTAATTTCAGACAAAGTAAAAGGATCATTGGGTGGATTGACACGGGCCAATTGATAGCCTCCATTCTTGCATTTTTCCTAATCCCACTTACTGCAGGATTGTTTACGGAAACATCCAACTATCTCATTGTTTGTACTGTAAGTATATTGTTGGCTGCCATATTGTTTTTTGTGATCTCATTCAATTTTCCTCTCACAAAAAACAATCCCAAAGAATTTGAATCCACTGTAAGGAAAGAAACCTCCTTTGGTAACATTTTCAAAGACCCATATGTGTTGTTGATGAGCGTTTTCCTGATGATTTCAATGATTACCTTCATCTTCAATCAATATGCGTTTCAGGATTTGATTAATGAGCAATATCCTGACCAGCGTGAGCTTACTGACTTTCTTGCCTACTTCAACGGTGGTATTTATTTTTTAAGTCTATTGATGCAAACGTTTGTCAATGATAAGATCATCAGCAATTATGGAATAAAAGTTTCTCTTTACGTACTTCCTGTGATTGTTGGAATATTTGCAATAGGTGCGCTTTTTACCGGTGTAATTTTCGGATATGATCTTGCACTTACGCCAACTACATTTATTTTCTTTTTTCTATTTATGGCATTAACCCGATTGTTTAATGCCACCCTAAGGGATTCGCTGGAAAACCCTGTGTATAAGTTGCTCTTCATTCCTTTGGATAGCAGGCTAAGATTTGGAATACAGGCTAAGGTTGAAGGTGTGGTCAATGAATCAGGAAGGTTCATTGCGGGTATCTCAATTTTTCTCTTTGCGCTTATTCCATTCTTCAATTTGTTATGGATACCTGGCATTATTTTGCTGCTGGTAGGAGCCTATTTTATAGTTGGCAACAAGTTGTACAATGGCTATAAGAATAAGATAAGGGCCAAACTGGAGAGTTCTGATTTTCAGCAAGATAAACTGGAGTTAGGGTTTACTCAAATTACTTCCAGGCTGGAAACTTATTTGACCATGGACAGAACGTCAAAGGCTGTCTTTTCTTTCAAGCTGCTGGAAAAAATCAGCCCTGCACAAATATCCCAATGGATAAACAACCTCATGAAAAACAATGATGAGGATGCCCGGGATTATGCGCAAAGAAAGATGAATGAACTCAAAGGACTTTCCGTTTCTGATCGGTATGTGATCAGGATAGATCCTAAACATACAAATGGTTCCAATAAGAATATACTCACCAAAGCAGACCTGGAACAAATTTTGGGAAATAGCGGTGATGTTACTAAGCAAAGGATACAAAGGTTGACGCGATCAACCTCACCGGAAGACCGGCAATATGCTGCTGAACTTTTGCTCCACTCTTCGGCAGAGGAAAATATTTCTTTCTTAATGGAATTACTCAATGATAGTGTTCCAGCTGTAAGAACCACAGCTATAAAGACAGCAACTCAAAAACATAACGATGAAGTGATAATGGCGTTGATTGATAATTTGGGTAATCCCCAATTCGGAAATCAGGCTATCAGTTCATTGGTTTTGATTGGTGGAAAATCCCTTAACCTACTAGAGAATGCATTTTATCGGTACGGGCACAACTCACAGGTACTAATCAAAATTGTACAGGCAATAGGTAGGATAGGTGGGCAGAGGGCCAAGGATCTGCTATGGAATAAAATAGACTACCCCGATAAGATGATAGTCTCACAGGTGTTGTTGTCACTTGGTGTCTGTGGATTTAAAGCTGGTGTTTCGCAGATCACACGTATTAAGTATGCAATTGAGTCAGACATTGCCGATATCAGTTGGAACTTGAATGCCATTCAGGAGATAGGTACAGGGGGAGAAGCCAAAATTATCAGGCAGGCCCTGGAGAGAGAAATTCAAAACGACATAGAGCATATTTATATGCTACTCGCGATGTTGTATGATACTCGCTCTATCCAGTTGGTAAAGGAGAATATTGAAAGTGGAACAACTGAAGGTACAACCTACGCAGTGGAGTTGTTGGATGTGTTTCTTTCCGAGTCACTCAAACAACGGGTAATTCCTGTTTTAGATGACTTGTCCATATCGGAAAGAATCAAAAGATTGGAAACATTCTATCCAAGGGCAGCCCTGGACAATAAGTTGGTTCTTAAGTTTTTGATCAACAGAGATTTTACCCAATCAAACCGATGGACAAAGGCCACGGTTCTACATCAAATCGGGGTGCAGAAGATTGAAGATTTTAAGCTTGATTTAATTGCCCAGCTTTTCAATACTGATATACTTATCAGGGAGGTGGCTGCCTGGTCGTTATATCAAATAAGCGCTACTGAATATGACATCAACTCAAAACGGCTTGGAGAAGATATAAAACGTCAGCTGGATGAGGTTATTTATCATCGGGATGATCAGACTCATCAGATGACTTATGATAAGGTTTTGTTTTTTAAATCCATCGCAGTTTTTGAGGGGATTCCGGGTGTTGTATTATCCAGTTTGGCGGATATTTCTGAGGAAGTAAAATTAATCCCAGAGGCAACTTTAGTCGTTGACGGTAAGATAAATAACAACTTTTACATCGTCTATTCAGGCAAGGTAGAGTTTTATGAAAAGGGTCAATTAGGAGGGGAATACACTCAGGGTCAGTTCATTGGCGAAATGGTTGCTTCCTCCTCTTATGTAAATACCCACGTTTTGGTAGCCAAAGCGTCCACCATTCTTCTAAGTTTTAACAAAGACCAGTTTTATGAGCTTTTGGCAGACAATGTGAAGCTTGCTGATAGGGTTTTGGAATATGTATGATTTTAGCTAAATTTCAAGGATATTTGGGCTTGTGTTCTATTTTTTTGAGCCTTTATGACGATTTTTTTAACTTCAGTATACTTAGGTGAACATTCGTATTTGCTGCGCCTCTTTATTAAATTTCAAATCTCAATGGATTGAATAGATGTTGAATTACTCTTTTCAAGTTGGTGAATTGGAAGAAAATGCCCTTGGGCCACAAGAGTCGGAGGGAGGATTGGGTATGAACCCATTCCCCGGCTTGCGTCCATTTAGCATTAATGAAAGTCACCTTTATTTTGGAAGAGAAGGGCAGGTTGATGAAATCCTTGTAAAGCTGTCTGAGCACCGTTCTGTTACGGTGATGGGTTATTCAGGCAGTGGTAAATCCAGCTTAATGCATTGTGGATTGGTTCCGGTGCTTTATGGTGGTTTCATGACTCAAACGGGTCCACATTGGCATATCATCACTGCAAGACCTGGAACCTCGCCCATTGTCAATCTAACGAATGCAATTATCGACTATCAAATAAGCATCAAGCAAATTGATGAGTCGGATAGAGAAATTCACAAAGCTATTATTTCGTCAGTACTACGAAGCAGTCCTGATGGTTTGGTAGAAATAGCCAAGTACATTCAATCCAAATCCAGTGAAAACGTATTTTTCCTCATTGATCAATTTGAGGAGCTTTTCAGATATGATGAATCCTCAGGGGATCAGCACTCCAACGATGCTACAGCCTATGTAAACCTTTTATTGAATTCAGTTCGCCAAACGAAAGTGCCTGTTTATCTGGCATTGAACATGCGCTCTGATTTTATCGGGGAGTGTGCCACTTTTTCAGGACTGGCTCAAATGATCAACACCAGTAACTATCTGGTTCCTCAAATGTCTCGTGAGCAAAAGCGTATGGCTATAGAAGGACCTATAGCTGTGGGGGGAGGAAGGATATCAAGCAGGTTAGTGAAGAAATTGCTAACAGATATAGACAAGCATCAGGATCAGCTCCCCATTTTGCAGCATGCCCTCATGCGCACCTGGGACTATTGGGTTGAAAACCGCGAGCCAGGAGAACCAATGGATATCAGGCATTACAATGCCATTGGAAAGATAGAGCAGGCATTATCCTTGCACGCCAACGAAGCCTATGAAGAATTGTCTTCAAGGGAAAAAGAAATAGCTGAAATACTGTTTAAAAACGTCACAGAGAAAGGTGAAGATAACTTGGGAATGAGGCGTCCATGCCGGATAACAATGGTGTCAGAAATTGCCGAGGCCAGTGAAGAAGATGTGGTAAAGGTTATTGATGTTTTTAGAAAACCAGGCCGATCCTTTTTGATGCCAGACGCCTCTGTGACCTTAACCAAAGATTCGGTAATAGAGCTGTCCCATGAAAGCATCATGAGGATTTGGAACCGGCTCTCAGCCTGGGTGGAAGAAGAATCAGACTCCGCACAAACTTATAAGAGAATTTCGGAAGCTGCAGCCATGTACCAGATTGGAAAAACGGGTCTTTGGAGGCCTCCGGATCTTCAACTGGCGCTTAACTGGCAGAAAAAGCAGCGGCCAACGCGTTCCTGGGCGCAACGTTATGACATTGCCTTTGAAAGGGCCATCGTCTTTTTGGATACCAGCCGAATTACTTATGAGGCTGAACTGAAGAACCAGGAGTTACTACAAAAAAGAACACTTCGCAGGGCAAGAACAACCAATATTGTTCTTGTTATCTTTTTACTTATCTCTATAGCATTTCTCCTATTCGGAATAACGCAACAGATTGCTGCTGAACGCGAAGCTTTGAATGCTAAAAAGCAGGAAAAGGTTGCGCTTGATGCTAAAGAAGAGGCGGATGCACAAAGAATTGAAGCTGAAAAACAAACTATACTTGCTCAGGAGGCGCTGGCCGAACAAAGGCGCCTTACAGACCAATTGAAAGAAGCGGTTGACAGAGCCGAACGTGCTGTATTAGAAGCAGAGAGAAACTTACAAATTGCCATTCAACAAACTACGCTTGCGGAAGAAAAAACAGCTGAAGCGGTTGCTGCCAATGAAAATCGGGAAATTCAATACAGACGCGCAGAGGCAGCTTTGCAACAAGCCAACAGGCTTTTGTATTTATCTGTAGCTCAGTCCATGGAAGCAAAATCAGTTGGGCTGGATGATCCTGAATTGGCAGGACTTCTTTCGATGCAGGGATATCTCTTTCATACCAAATATGAGGGTAAGCGATATGATCCGTACGTGTTCAGTGGATTGTACTATGCATTGGCAAAACTATCAGGCTCAAACTACAATGCAGTGTTCGTACCAGGTAACTTGAGAAATAGAATGTATGCACTTACAGTTTCCAAAAACAGCAATACATTTTACACCACAGGAAATGATGGAAGAATCTTTGCCGGGGATTTTATGAACCGTCAGATGGGTGTGCAGGTTGGAGCCAATCCTTATCCTAATCGGGTACTTGTGCTCAGCAAAGATGAGAAGTACCTGGTGAATGGAAGTGATTCAAGCTTTATGCAAATTTATGCCCTTGAAGGAAATAAGAAACCTCTGAAAGTAGAGGGGCACCGGGGATCTGTAAACGACATTAAGTTTTTGCCTGACAACTCTGGTTTTATATCAGCAGCATCAGATCGAAGCCTGCGCTTCACCAATCATTTAACGGGTAAAAGCAGGCAACTGTTGAACTTACCATTTGATATTCAATCAATTGATATTAGTGGAGACGGAAGATACCTGGCGGGTGTAGCCACCTCTGGAGAATTGGTAATAGTAAACCTCCAAAACAATACGTACGAAACGGTAATTAATGAGGCGCCTAATCGGGTGCTTTCAGTCACTTACCATCCTACCAGAAATTTAATTGCCTACGGTGTGGAGGTGATCAATGAAACAGGTATTCCGATAAGAGGAGTAGTTAAGCTATTTGACAACGACAAGAAAGAGGTAACAAAAGAACTTGCAGGTCATAAGTCGGGTATTTCAGCCATTAGATTTAGTCCGGATGGTCTTCTACTTGCCAGCGCGGGGTTGGATCGAAAACTGCAGATGTGGGTGGTGGATCAAGAAGAGGATTTACCTATCTTAATGGATAATAATAATGGAAACATTTGGGATATAGGTTTCGCCAAAGACTCTAACTATTTAATTGCTTCATGTAACAATGGGGAGATCAGAATTTGGCCTACCGACCCAAAGATGTTGGCCGAGCAGGTTTGCCCTAAGCTGTCGAGAAACATGACCCCTGAAGAATGGGAAATATATGTAGCGAATGGAATAGGGTATGAGACAACTTGCAAAAGTCTTCTTATCAAGGATTTTTAGGGCAATGATAACTGAATAGCGTCAATAGAATTTAGAAGTGCATTTAATCAGAGAAAATATTTTAGTGTGAAATTGAAATCTGTAGCAGTTGGTTTTATTCTCAGTTTCGTTACCCTGACTTCCTTTGGACAGGATACCGGCTGCCTTTCTACGCTTGCTCTGGCCAATGAAGAATTCAATGCTGGGCGTTTCTTCGGAATTCCGTCATTACTTAAGCAATGCTTGGATAATGGTTTTTCTACTGAACAAAAGGTACAGGCATATCATCTGTTAACACAAGCCTATCTGATATTGGATGATCCCATAGCAGCAGAGGATAGCTATTTAAAACTACTTCAGGCAGACCCTGAATACATTGCCTCACCGGAAAAAGACCCTATCGATTTAGTTTACTTAAGTAAAAAATTCACAGCTACACCTATTTTTACGCCTCATATCCGGGGAGGCACTAATGTTTCTTTTGTGCGCACCATACACGAAATCAATACAGAACCGTACCCGGTTGGCCGTTCGAATGGCATAAGGCCGGCACTTCAAATTGGCTTGGGCGTAGACTGGAACATTAACGATAACTTAAGTATTGGAGGTGAAGGATTGTTTTCCTTTAAATCTTTTAAGGTCACAAAGACGGGATTGTCAGGAGATGACAGACAAGAAGCCATTGAAAGACAAGTTTGGGTGGATGTCCCAATTTATGTAAAGTACCGGGATGATTTTGGCAAGGTCAGGCCATTCGGTTATGTAGGCGCAGCCCTGAATTTGTTGCTCGGATCCACTGCTGAGTTAAGAACTGAGAATGTTAGTCCTAGCCTCTCAGAGACAACTGGAAGTCAGGTTCCCACGGAAGGTCCCAATATAAAATTAGGGTATAAGAGAAACCTTATCAATAGATCCATTTTAATTGGCGGGGGTGCGTATTACAAAGTTGGAAAGAACTTTGTCTTTGCTGATATCCGCTACATGGCTGGACTATCCAATTTGGTAAAGGAAAGTGAAAACTATTACAACGAGGATGGATCGCTGTCTACAACCATTCCCCGGTACAGATGGACTGGAGATTACTACCGATTGGACAACTTATCCGTTTCAATTGGATTTGTAAAACCTTTATATAATCCTCGTAAAATAAAACGGGCAAATACCAAGAAGGTAATGAGAGATATTTCGAAAGATAATAATTGATGCACGTGAGGAATTGGATACTTTTTATGTCTATTGTAATTACAACCATAGGTTGTGATACGGCCTCTACTATCGATCCACCTGACGAAAGCTTCTTTTTAAAATTTTATGGGGAAGAAGGAAATCAAAAGGGTGTTGATGCAGTGCTCAATGCGGATGGCACAATCACCTTATATGGCTCTACGGAGGCCAGAGATGTTACAGGAAAAAAAGTGAAGCAACTGTACCTGGTTAACATCCAACAGAATGGGCAATTGGTTTGGCAAAGAATAATAGATACAGGTAAAAATACTACAGCCAAAGACATCGAGTTGACAACAGATGGAAGGTTGGTAATTGTTGGCGATGTTGAAAATACCCCAACTGAGCGCGATATTATCATAATGACTTTATCCCTTGATGGCAGTGAAATCTCACGGGCTTTAATTGCTTATGATACAGTAGGCCAGCCCACGGATGAAACGGCCAATTCAGTAACCCAGACTAATGATGGATTTATTGTGGTCGGTTCAACCAGTAATTTAGAATTGAAACCTATTAAAGGGACAACTAATGATATTCGGGACGCGCTTCATGTTCGCTTTAATGATGATTTAACCATTTATCCAAGTACGTGGAGGCGAGCCCATGGGCCTGGTGATTTTGATGCAGGCGTACAGATCATTCAAATTTCACCCACTCAGTTTTACTTCTTTAGTTATACCAACACCCAAACAGGGGATTTTAATTACAGCATTTTAGGACTCGGGGTGGACGGTGAAACGAACAGCCCGGATAGCTTTTTACCTGGTATCCCTGGGAGCAATGAGATTTTAAGTTCAGTAATTATTTCACCTGTTCAGTCAGGCGAAGGCTATGTTTTAACTGGAATCACCAACACCACTTCTTCAACGGCTACCGATTTGTTTATCGTTAAATTAAGGAAATCACTCACCTTTGGCGCTACTGATTACCAGTTTCAAAAAAGCTTCTCCGTAAACTTAGGAACTTTGAAGAATGTAAGAACCTCGGCTTTTGCATTGGCGAGTTCGGGTTTTCTAATTCTGACAAATGAAAACTCCACAGGTGTTCAAAAATTCTATTTAACCAAAATTACGAACGATGGAACATTGGCTTGGGCAAGTCCGATTATTTATGGCGGAGAGAAAGACAGCAGCATAGGGAGTGTCTTGGAATTACCTGACGGATCAATTGGCATGGTGGGTACTTTCTCAGTAGGTGAAGACGGGGAAACCAAGATGGTGTTTATCAAGGTGAACAAAGAAGGTAAATTTTCAAAATAAGCTGTTTTTCTGTCTAAATGGGTTACTTTTAGGGTTTAGTCGATATTAAATTTTTTAGTTGGCCAGTTCCACCATATGTCCAAATCGCTACGTACCACTTATAGCCTTAATCGACTAAGCGAAACCTCTGGGTTTGGACTGGTAGAAGTTATCAATAAAACCAAAAGTTATTTCCTAAAGCTGGGATTACCCGTTTTACTTGGCGTCCTCATAAGTTTTAATTCTCTCGCACAAACCGCTGTAACACCAGCCACAGGTGGTGGGAATTTATGTGTTGGTGGGGGTTATACGTTGTTGGGCGACATTACAATCAGTGAGGGACTAATTACAGATTTTGGAGATGGCGCAAATCAAACTTATGTTATTTCCGCTCCTGCTAATTTCAGATTCAATGTTGGAGCCTCTGTAACGCTAGTTCACTCTAGTGGAGGTGGAACCGTTACCAATATTTTACCAGCTGTTATCACTACCACCACGGTTACATTTGAGTACGATATGGCTTCATCAGCCGCACCTGGTCTTGATGTCTTTACCATAAGCGGGTTGGAGGTAAGGGCTGTCACACCTGCAAGTTCAGGAAATATACTTCGCTTTGGTGGATCTGCAAATCAGTCAGGCAATGGTAATGGCGTTCAAAATCATGGAAGCTTAACAAGTGGGATTCCGCCATCAGTTGTAACCGATCCTACAGATCAGGTGATTTGTGAAGGATCGAATGCTTTATTTTCCGCAACAAAAGCCGGTACTGGAACAACTTATCAGTGGCAAGAAGACATTGGGGCAGGGTTTGTTGACATGGTAGGCGAGAATTCAAACACTTTGGGTTTATTAGGAGTCCCGCTTTCAAGCAATGGCAATAAGTATAGAGTTAAAATTGAAGGGATATGCGCACCAGCTGCTTTTAGTGCAAGTGCTACATTAACTGTTAATAGTAAGCCATCCATCACTACTCAACCCACCAGCCAATCTGTTTGTGCAGGAGCTAACGTGACTTTTGCCAGTGGAGCCACTGGCACTGGGGTTTCTTTACAGTGGGAAACTTTTACTGGTTCATGGACTGCCATAGGTGGTGCGACAGGACCTTCATTGGTCTTACCATCTGTAACAACTGGCATGAGTGGAAACCAATATCGCCTTGTTGCAACAGGAGTTTGTGCTCCTATTGCAATCTCCAATGTCGCAACGCTTACTGTTAATCCTTATCCTGTTATAGTACAACAGGCGAATCTGAGTGCTTGTCCAGGGGCAGCGCAAGGGGCTATTAATTTCACGACTGATGTTGATCCTGTGACCAGTTGGAGCTGGAGTGTGACCAACTTTGCTGCATTGGGTATGGGAGCTGGTTCAGGAACCACCAGCACAATCCCGGGTTTCACATATGCGGCCAACAACTCGGGTAGTGACATTGTAGGAGTGGCCACGGTGACGGCCACGAAAAATGGATGCACAAGTCTTGTGATGAGTTTTACCCTTACGCTGAAGGCAGAGCCGATACCGAATGCGGTAGCCAACGTAGAAGTTTGTCCGGGGGATGCAATCAGTGTGGCATTTGCTGCCAATACAGGTGGGGGAGAAGTATTCAGTTGGGACAATACGGATACATCGATTGGCATACCATTAAGTGGAACTGGTAACATCGCCTATACGGCCCCCAATAATTTAACAGGTGCAGACATTGTAGGTACCATTACGTTACGAGCAACCAAAAATGGCTGTACGACCACCGTTCCCAATGAGCAAACCTTTACCATCACCATCAAGCCCAGTCCTGTGGTGGCAGCGGTTACCGACATCGTAGTGTGCTCGGGTGCAGCTGTGCCGGGGATAAACTTCAGTGCCAACACAGGGGGAGGAGAAACCTTCGACTGGACCAACGACAATGCGGGCATAGGCCTGGCGTTGAGTGGTTCTGGCAACATAGCGGGCTATGCGGCCCCTGTGAACACCAGTGGGGTTCCTATCGTGGGTAACCTGACAGTAACGGGTACGCTCAACAGTTGCACCGGTCCTGTACGCACCTTTAGGATCACCATCAACCCAGAGCCTGTGGTTGCCGCAGTGGCCAACCAGAGTTATTGTCCCGGAGATGCGGCCAGCATCACGTTGACCAGCAATGTGGTGGGCTCCACGATCAGCTGGACCAACAGCAACCCTTCCATCGGCATTGGCGCCAGTGGCAGCGGAGACATTATTTTCACGGCCCCGAATAATTTAACGGGCGCCAACATAGTAGGCACCATCGTGGTTACGTCCAGTTCCAATGGCTGTACCAGTGCAGGTGCCAACAGCAAGACGTTCACCATCACCATCAAGCCCAGTCCTGTGGTGGCAGCGGTCACCGACATCGTAGTGTGCAATGGGGCATCGGTAGGTCCATTGGCGCTGAGCGCCAATACATTCCCTGCTACTACAGAGAGCTTCAGTTGGAGTGGTGGGGCTTCAGTTGGTTTAGTAAATGGCAGTGATGCAACAGCTCCTTATGAGATACCAAGTTTTGTGGCGGCTAATGGTGGTACAACACCAGTAACTGTTATAATTAATGTGACTTCAACGTTGAACGGCTGTACCGGACCAATTCGCACATTCAATATTACGGTAAATCCTACACCTGCATTAACTGTCACCGACAACACCACTGGTACAATTTGCAGCGACAGTCAAACAGATATTAGTGTAACCGATCTTGTAGTGGGATCATCAATAAAGCTTGTAGGAATAATCATAAGTGGGGCACCGGGTAATATTACTGGTCATAGTCCAGTAAATAGCACATTCGCCAGTGGATCACGGATTACAGATTTACTTGTCAACACTACCACATCCGATCAAACCATTCAATACGATTTCCAATCTACGGCCAATGGATGTACAGGATCAATCCAAAGTGTAGTGGTTACCGTACGGCCTCGCGCCATCTTTAGTTATACCAATGTTCCTTCAACAATTTGCGAAGGACCAGGGGATCAAACCAATATTGTATTGTCTAGCAGCACAGTGGGGATGCGTGTGAGGATTTCAAACGTAACTGCTACAGGTGGTGTGACAGGTTTTAGTCCGATAGGTACTCAGTTCAACTCCTTCCCGTCATCAATTATTAATACATTAGATAATCCGACCAATCAACCGCAAACAGTCACGTATGAGTTAGAGGGTAGCCTTGCAGGTGTATGTGTAAACCCAACAATAACCAATGTGACGGTTACCATTAATCCAAGACCTGAAGGGGTGAATGATTCCAAAACGGTTTGCAGTGACGTTGCAATTGATTACAACCTGTTAATCAATGTTGCCACAATGGGCAATAATGTGAGTAGTACTTTCTCGTGGATAGCAACAGATAACGTTAATCCACTGGTGACAGGCGAAAGCACAACTCCTATGTCAGGACCAATAATCACAGATGTAATAACAAACTTAACCAATACAAATCAGGATGTTGTTTACACAGTGACACCAACAGGAACCAATGGATGTGCTGGCGCAAATTTCCAAATTACGATTACAGTTAAACCAGAACCAGTAGGGGTTTCTACGAGTGCTCCGGATATATGTAGTGGATCAATAGTTGGATATAATCTGCAAACCAATGTTAATACACTTGGTAATAACCTTGCATCCAACTTCACGTGGACGGCTACACCTCAGCCCAATGTAACAGGGGAGACCACATCACTAAAATCTGGAAATATTATTGATGACGTACTGGTAAATACAACTACAACAAATCAGGTGGTTGTTTATACCGTTACACCAACAGGTCAAGTTGGAGGATGTCTGGGAAATCCATTTACAATAAGTGTTAACGTCAATCCAAAAGCAATATTTACAGCTGGTCCCAATCTATCAGTTTGCGTAGATCAGAATGACATTGAAATTCAGGGGACTGTTACATTCTCACCTGCTCCGTTTTACTGGACACCAGCTGGGGCTTTTGATAACAATTTACTCGAGAAGCCTAAGTATATTCTAACGGCTGCGGATAAGGCAGTCACCGTGCCAACAACAAGAGTGCTTACACTCAATATCCCAGCAGCGGGTGCCTGTCCTGCGGAGAGCAAAACAATGACGTTAACCATCAATCCATTGCCAGGTGTAGTTTTCTTTAATTTGCCACCTACTATTGCAGAGAATGCACCGCCTATAGTATTGAAGAGTAATCAGGCAAGTGGTCCTTCTTCAACAGGTTTGTTTACAATTACACCTGGTTCAGGTTTAAGCTCTACTACCACTAACGTTGTAGATGAGGCAACATTTGATCCAAGCGCAGCGACATTAGGACCCAATACGGTGAGATATACTTACACCAATGAAAATGGTTGTACTAATTTTTACCAGGCCAACGTTATTGTTAACCCTGTTACCACGGCAACCATCAGCATTGCCAATTCAACTTTCGATCCTTTGACCTCCACATTTAAACTTTGTGCAGATCAAGGCCCTGTGGCATTAACAGGTAGTCCAAGCTTTGCAAGCGGTGGACCGGCAACTCAATTCATTGCATCGGTGGGGCAACTTTATGGTGGAACGATGACCATCATTCAATCAGGCTCTAGTCATACCATCCAAACAAATGGATTGGTATCGGATACGTATATTATTGATTATAGATATGAAAATGGAGTAGGTGCAATTTCAGATAATTATTATGCCGTAGAAGTTTTGGCCAGTCCTGTAGCGGCATTTACATCTAGCGGAAGTTGCGTGGATGGACCAGTAAGCTTTGCAGATGGTTCAACTATTAATCCAACTCCGTTCCCTACAAGTATCAGCAACTTAAGATGGGATTTTGATGACTTGAATATTTTGTCTGGACCTCCAGGAAATCCTGTTCCACTGGGTACCCACAACGGTCAATCAACAGGTACTTATTCCAATCCAAGTCACAAGTACCTGAATGCTAGCACTTACAATGTTACACTAACCACCACCACAGCACAAGGCTGTTCTAACACCGCCATGGCAGCATCGCCTATTATTCTTGGAGCCACACCTGCAGTAAGCTTTATCTATGCTGCTATTTGTAACAATGATAGTACTCGCTTTGTAGCTAACGTCACTAATCTTGGGACCAGTGTTGTAGCAGAGTATGAATGGAAATTTGGTGATGCGGATATATTAACCGGAAACGGACCTGTTCCGAATCCTACCCATAGTGGTAGGACTACAGGAACCCATGAAAAACCATTACATAAATACGTGTCTACAGGTTTGAAAACTGTTGAGTTAACAGTTAAAACTGACTTGAACTGTGCCAGCTTCCCCGCAATCAGAACACTTAACATTGCCCCATATGTTACTTTAACGCAAAATCCCAGCACGGCTCCATTTGATTTTGAAAATGGTCGCCAAGGTTGGTTTATCGAAGATATCACGGTCTTAGATGATACGACCAACGTCAGCTGGGATTGGGGGGCACCAGCGGGTGCAACCATCAACACATCTGTTAATGGTTCATATGCCTGGCGCACACAGAAAAATGCGAACACTTACTTCACTAATGAGACCTCTGTTGTTAATTCCCCTTGTTTCAATTTGACATTGTTGGATAGACCAATGATTTCATTGGATTACTGGTCAGATATGGAGAGCAATGTGGATGGTGCAGTAATCCAATATTCTGTTAATGGTGGACTGGATTGGGCAATTGTAGGTCCTCCAGTTGGCCAGGTAAACCGAGACGAAGGTATCAACTGGTTCAATGGTGTAACTATACCTTCGAATCCAGGACTTCAGCCGTTAGGTAGTTACGGATGGACGGGTAAACAAGGAGGATGGAAAAATGCGAGGTTTAACCTTGATATGATTCCAATTGTTGAAAGGGATCAGATCAGACTACGGATTGCCTTTGCCAGCAATGACTTAAATCCTACCGGTAATACCTTTGATGGCTTTGCGTTTGACAACGTGTTTGTGGGCAATAAGCAGAGAAATGTTTTGGTAGAACACTTCACCAATACTAATCTTACGGCCAGCACAGATGGTGATGTTTATCTGGATGGACTGCTTAACAGTCAGATTACGGCCAAAGGAGTGTCAGACTTCAGCGATCTGCGTTACCATATTAGTTTCCCTACACCAGATCCATTCAATAATGACAACCCAACTGACCCGGGAGCGAGGGCGTCTTACTACAACGTATCTCAGTCACCCGCTACCATTATGGATGGTAAATTGGATGGAGTGAAATTCAAAGGAAGGTATCTGGATATCACCAATGTTGAAATTGATAGACGGGCATTGGTAGATCCATTATTTGATCTTGTATTGGACACTATCCCTACGGGAAATAACAATACGATTTCAGTTAGGTTAAACATCACTGCAAGACAGAACTTCACGTCTCCTCTCATTGCCCAGGTAGCATTGATCGAAAAGAGCGCAGCAGGATCCAAGAACATTGTGCGCAAACAACTCTTTGGAGCAGATGGAACTACCATCAGTACTCCATGGACTCAAGGTCAGATATTGAACCAACTTAAAAATGATGTAATCATCAATGTGCCCATTGTAAATTCCAATCAGCTGGCTTTGGTTGGTTATATTCAGGATAAGAATACCAAAGAAATATACCAGAGTGTAAGAATTGATGCACCATTCAAGCGTGGTTCTGTGGTAGTTGGCCTTGAAGATGAACCTTTAGATCCCATTGCTAATCAAATCACCATGTATCCTAATCCTGCCAATGGTGAAGTTAATTTTGGACTGCCATCAAATAACATGGATGGCTACAACTGGAGAATTGCTGACCAAAGAGGAGTGATCATGTTGCAAGGCAATTTTGAAAGATCATTTGATGATGTTTATCCAGTTGACGTGTCTCAACTACCGAATGGCATCTATCATGTAATTATTTCCGGAAAGAATAATTCGGCTACCTATAGGAAGCTGGTCATAATGAATAGGAATTAATAACCCATCACTTTAAGCTCTGCCACTGCTGATTCGAGTGAGTCGCAGAATTCAAGTGCCAGTTTCTTTAATGAAGGTAAATCTTGTTGTGAACGGGTTAAGATTTCAATTTCAACCGCTTTTTCACGAGCCACTGGCATGCCTATCATCGACAAAGTAGGTTTTACTTTATGAACCTGCTCTTCCATCTTAATCCAATTTTCGGCTTCTAAAAATGCCTTAATTTCTTTGACAGCTTTGGGTGTATTTAATATAAAAGAATTAACAATGTCGTTGACAAACTCCGTGTTGTTATTGGATATTTTTCTTAGGTATGATAAATCTATATGTTCTTTAACAGCTTGTGGATGATGCTCCTCAGATTTTTGTTGACCATATTTTACTAGCGCAGCAAATAAGCTTTCTGGAGTAAATGGCTTACCAATACAATCATTCATGCCTGCAGCCAGACACCGCTCAATATCCTTAGCGCTGGAGTTGGCCGTCAGTGCAATAATTGGAATTTTATTTTTTGGTGATCCACTCATCTTGATGGCTTTGGTAGCCTCAAACCCATCCATCACAGGCATTTGTATATCCATCAGAATAATGTCATAGTCATTGTTTCTGACCTTCTCTAAGGCTACATAACCGTTTTCTGCTGTGTCTGCCTTGCAATCCCACATCTTCAATATGCTTGTGGCATATAGTCTGTTGATGTCATTATCTTCTGCCAGCAAAATCCGGAGGTCTTTAAGACTGGTTTGTTCCGCATTTTGCTTCATAAAGGCTGATGTGCTCTTTGTAATTTTACTGGCTGTACCTATTGCATAGGGGATAACAATACTGAAAGTGGTTCCTTTATCTTCAATACTGTTTACATTGATCTCTCCATGCTGTAACTCCACCAATTGTTTTACAATTGTTAACCCAAGTCCCGTACCACCGTACTTTCTGGTAACACTGGCATCTGCCTGACTAAAACTTTCAAATATCTTTGTCAACTTGTCAGCGGGAATCCCAATTCCCGTATCAGTGACATCGAACCGGATGTCTTGCATTTTGTCGCTCTTTTTGACGAGCTGACAACTTATCTTAATAAAACCGCCATGCGTAAACTTCAACGCATTACTAATGAGATTGATTAATATTTGATTCAGTCTAAATGGGTCTCCGATCAATATGGGGCTAACTTTCTCATCCAACGTATAGCTGAGTTCGATTCCTTTTTGTTTGGATTGAACTATAAAAGAATCAACCACGGAGCTTAATAGATCGTTTAGATTGAAATCGATCTGTTCGAAATTGAGTTTACCGGATTCGATGGAAGCCAGATCCAGAATGTCATTAATGATTACCTTAAGATTATCGGCAGCACTTTTGATGGCGTTCAGGTAAGTGGCCTTTTCCTTTTCTGTTGGATTCTGACTCAAGAGGCTGGCCATGCCTGCAATTCCATTTATTGGCGTTCGTATCTCATGGCTCACATTTGCAAGGAATTGCTCTTTTGCCTTTTGTGCCCTAAGCAGCTCTGCCGCGTCTTCCTTGCGCTGAGTAATGTCCCTGCAATCAAGGATCAGTCCATCAATGTTTTCTTTATGTTTAAGGTTTATTGAGTTGAATTCCAGGTACTTATATGAATTATCCTTGCATAAAAACTGAAACTCTACAGACTCATTAAATCGCTTTGCAAGGCTTGTTTTGTACTGTGTTTTAAACTTATCAAGGGTTTCAGGCAGAATCAAATCAAAGAAAACTTTGCCTACCAGGCTGTTGGAGTTGTACCCTAATGTTTCTTCAACTGAATCATTGTGGTAAAGTATTTCCCCCTCGTAATCAACAATAAATATGATATCGGAACCATCTTCAACTACGGATTTATAGAAGAGACCTTTCTCTACGTATTCTTTCAAGCTTTTCATTAGATACCTGTTTCCTCCATTTCTTTCAAGTAGCGATATATGGATGATTTACCAATATCTAAACGTTTAGCCACTTCCATCACATTATTGTCGTATTTGTTTAAATAATTTCGGATGATATGATAAACGTATTCCTGTAGCTTCATTTCTTTGAGCATGAATGAATCGCGTGGTGCATTGGCGAAGGTAATGTCTTCAACTTCAATTTGATTATTCTGCGACATCACTGCAGCCAGTTCAATTACTGACTTTAATTCTCTTATGTTGCCGGGGAATGGGTACTGAAGTAATTTCTCTTGTGCCTGCGATGAAATTTTAAATTTTTTGAATTTATTTTCGTTGGCAAATTGATCTAGAAAATGTTTGGCCAGAAGAACAACATCATTTCCCCTTTCCCGAAGTGGGGGGAGTTGTATGGGGAGACCCAACAATCGGTAGTATAAATCTTCTCTAAAATTACCTTTCTTAACTTCTTCCTGAAGATTTTTATGTGTGGCTACAATGATTCTTAAATCAATCTTGATTACTTCATTTCCACCCACCCTGGAAAGTTCTCTTTCCTGCAGGACTCTTAAAAGTTTGGATTGAAGGTTGAGATCCATTTCTCCTATTTCATCCAAAAACAAAGTACCACCTTCCGCTTCTTCAAACTTACCAATGCGTTTACTTGCAGCTCCCGTAAATGCACCTTTCTCATGACCAAACAGCTCACTTTCTATCAATTCTTTTGGGATGGCAGCAATATTCACCGCTACTAGTGGTTTTTTCTTTCTAGGCGAGTTGTAATGAATGGCCTTGGCGACCAGTTCCTTTCCAGTACCAGTTTCTCCTGTTATCGATACAGTGATATTGGTATTCAGTGACTTTTCGATTAGGCTGAACACTTTTTTAATTGGCGCACTATTGCCAATGATGCTATTTTCGAATTCGTATTTTGTATGGATCTCCTCTTTAAGCCTGTCTATTTCTCGAATGAGTGAGGTTTTATTCCGGGCATTGTTGATCGAATTAAGAATTCTATCTTTTGCTTCTTCGTCCTTAGTAATGTAATCGAATGCCCCGGCCTTTAATAACTCCACGGCAGTTCCAATCTTTTCCTGAGCAGATATTATGATTACGCTTATGTTGGGGTCAAAGGCTTTTATCTCTTTTAAAACTTCTTCACCCGACATGTCTGGGAGGGAGTAGTCCAAAGTTACAATGGATGGCCGGCTGTTCAGCTTACTGATAAATTGCTTTCCAGATGTAAAATATTCAACTTCAAAGTCAGGATTGAGGCTTAAAACATACTTGATAAACTTGGTATAGGTTTCATCATCTTCTACCACAAATATTTTAACCGGATCCTTTTCGTACATAGATATGATTTTAGGCAATGTAAATTAATGGGCCCAATTTATTTCTGCAAAATTTTCATAAGTTACACATATTCATCTTTTTTACGTACTGTATAAGCACAACGCAAATGATACCAGAATTTAATAGGCTAAGCACCACAGAAATTGAATTAATGCTCAAAGGGCCTATTCTTGCCTGTATACTTGTAGCTGGGGCTGATAATCATATTGATAATAAGGAAATTAGGGGTAGTATCGAATCGGTCAGGAACAAGCAAAAAAAAGCTCGGGATAGCTCTCTTTCTAAGTTTTATCTGATGGTGACCGAGGATTTTGAAGACAAGCTAAAGGTAGTGCTGCAAAACTATCCGGTAGATGCGAAGCGTAGAAATGAACTGATCGCAGAGGAGCTAAAGGGGCTGAATAGTTTGCTGAGAAAGCTGGACAAGGACTTTTCGGTAGGATACTACAGAAGTATTAAGGACATAGCCATAAAAACTGCAGAGTCTTCTGGTGGTGTTCTGGGAATTCGATCGGTGGGTGAAGCCGAGGCGCGCCTAGTAAATTTGCCAATGATAGACGACCCTTCTAAATATTAAATCTGTGAGTAAAGGTTCACCTGGTTTGTGGGGGAGTTCAATTTTACCTGCTCGACTTGTCTTTCTGATGTGGGCGATATTTACGCTTGATTATCTGTACGGAGTAAACCTGACCATGCTGGGCATTAAGCCACGTACGTTGGAGGGGTTAATCGGAATCTTTACAGCGCCTATGATTCATGCTAACAGAGCCCACCTGGTATCCAATACAATACCACTGTTATTCCTTGGTACCACCTTGTTTTTTTTCTACGAAGGAATCGGGAGAACAGTATTTTTCAGATGTTATTTTATCACCAACATTTTGGTTTGGTTGCTAAGCCCCCGGATGACTTATCATATTGGGGCCAGTGGGCTAATCTATGGTCTTTCTTCCTTTCTGATTTTCTTTGGTCTGATACGAAAAGACTTTCTTTCATTATTGATTTCTATTGGAGTAATGGTTGCGTACGGTGGTATTTTTTATGGTATTTTGCCGGTAGATGATGGTATATCATGGGAGTCGCACCTGGCAGGAGCAATAGTTGGATTAGTGACAGCATTTAATTTAAGAAACAGAAAAAGTGTAGGCTAGCGGATGGATGCAACAGCAAAAAAGATATTAACAGAACTAAAGGCAGGAAAATATGCACCTGTATATGTATTGCAGGGAGAGGAGACTTATTATATAGACCTGATTGCTGATTTTATAGAAGACAATGCCTTGTCTGAGTCAGATAAAGGGTTCAATCAGGTAGTGGTCTATGGCAAAGACGCTACGGTTGCCACCATACTTACTCATGCCAAGCGCTACCCAATGATGGCCGACCGGCAGGTGGTAATTGTACGTGAAGCGCAGGAAATACCAGACTTACAAAAGGAAATAGGAGCAAAGCTGTTGTTGGACTATGTGTCTAATCCAATGCCCTCCACCATTTTGGTATTATGTCACAAGCACAAGGCCCTGGACAAGAGAAGGGAGCTTGGCAAAAAAATTGATAAGCTTACAGTGTCTGCGGTTTTCAAGAAGCCATACGACAATCATCTCCCTGAATTTATTCAAACCTATGTAAAAGAAAAGGGCTACACGGCAGATGACGCAGCTGTAAGGGTTTTGTGTGAGTACGTTGGCAATGACTTGAAGCGCCTTTCCAATGAACTCGATAAAGTGATGATTGCTTTGCCAAAGGGGGAGACACTTACGGGTGACAAAGTGATGGAGCAGGTGGGTATAAGTCGTGAATACAATATTTTTGAACTTCAAAAGGCACTGATTCGCAAAGATCCTGTACAGGCCAATAAAATCGTAAATTACTTTGAAAGCAATACCAAGAAGAATCCTTTGATCCCTGCAGTGGCTTACTTGTATTCGTTTTATAGTAAGCTGTTGGTAGCATCTGTAGCCTCAGATAAGAGCGACAGGTCTCTGGTGAGTTTACTTAAGATCAGTCCCTATGCTGCACGTGATTATAGCAGTGCCTTACAAAATTACTCCTCCTCACAATTGGTGAATTGTATACACTCCATTTCAGAGGCAGACTTAAAAATAAAAGGTGTCAATGCCAACGCTCAAGGTGAAGGACAGATATTAAGAGAGTTGGTTTACAAGCTGATTCACTGATAGTTCTGTAGCGGTAATTAAGTTTTTATTTGAAGTTAATACTTCAATTATTAATTAAAGTATTGAAACGTGGTTCGATAAAATATCGTTTTAATCCTTAGTTTTGAGTCCGTGCAATTCATTTTTTGAGCATGGTTAGATTTTTTAAACTTAGTACTACAATATTTTTGAGATTACCCTGTTTTAGCGAAAAACCATTCATGAATATTAAATTCCTCTGTGCTGGAATTGTATTGTTTTTGGCGCTCCCTGCCTTTTCTCAAAATCTGAATTCTCAGAGTAAGATAGATCGTTTATTTACTTCCGGAGTTGACTTAATGCAGCATGGTGAATATGGGGCTGCAAGACAAAGCTTTACCAGGTTTATCCAGGAATCGGCCACGGTGGATCTTAAGGTAGCCGAGGCACGCTATTATGAGGCCTTCTGTGCCCTCAACCTTTATCATGGGGATGGCGAAAAGAAGATTGAAGATTTTGTACATGATCATCCCGACCATCCCAAAACTGCAACTGCATATTTTGATCTGGCTAATTTCTTTTACGCGGAGAAAAACTATGGTCGGGCAATCAATTATTTCAAGAAAGTCGACTTTGTAACCTTAAGCAATGATCAACATGCTACAGGCAGGTTTCACTGGGGATACAGCTTGTTTAATCTTCGCAAGCTAAATGAGGCATTGGATCAATTCAACTTTATCAAGTCGCTAGGTGGTCAATTTGGACCGGCTTCCAGTTATTATGCGGGCTTCATCGAATTGGGAAAGGGAGACTATGAAAATGCCCTTATTGACTTAAAGCGCGCAGAACAGAATAAGTCCTATGCATTGGTTGTACCTCAGCTGATTGCTAATGCCTTTTACAAACAGAAGCAATATGACGAACTGTTAGCCTACGTAGCCACATTACAAGGTAAAGAAGGAATCACCAACATGGAGGAGATATCACTTTTCGCTGCAGAGGCTTACTTCAAGAAGAGCAACTTTGCCAAAGCACTGGAAGGTTATGAGGAATACCTGGAAGAAAATGCAGAGAGGGCAGATAAGGGGGTTTTGTTGAGATCAGGATTTTCAGCTTATTCATTGGGTCAGAACGATAAAGCACTTCAATATTTGAAGCGATCTGCTTCAGATAAGGATTCTGTAGGATTTTATGCCTCTTATTATCTGGGGTCGATCTATCTAAAGCAGGGACAGAAGCAGTTGGCACTTACAGCTTTTGAAAATGCGAAGAAATTTAGAGCTGACCCTCGCCTCGTAGAGGAGAGTAGTTTCCAGCACGCAAAAATTTCCTATGATTTGGGTAGGGCAGATCAGGCCATCAATGAGCTTGAGAGTTTCTTGTCCAGCTATCCTTCAAGCGCCTACACTACAGAGGTGAAGGAAGTGCTTTCTCAAGCCTATGTAAACGCAAATAACTACAATAAAGCCATTGAATACATTGAGGCATTGCCGTCAAGAGGCCCAGCAATAAACAGGGCTTACCAAAAGGCCACCCTGCTTAAAGGAATCGAGTTGTTCAACATGGAGCAATATGCGGATGCGGTGAAAATGTTCAATAAATCAATTCAATTTCCGATTGAACCCAATTATTTAGCAGAGGCAAGTTTTTGGAGCGGAGAGGCTTATTCTATTGGTAGAAAATATGAAGAAGCCGCAGATCAATACCTTAGTGTAATCGGTATTCAAAATTATTCTAACAAAGAGATTCTTACTAAAACCAGATATGGACTCGGTTATGCTTACTTTAACCTGCAGCAGTATGACCGGGCGCTTTTCAATTTTAAGGAATTTGTAAAGGGTGCATCTGTGAACTTATCGGACGGTATTTTGCGCCTGGCTGATTGCTACTACGTGACCAAATCCTATCCAGATGCGCTGCTCAATTATAGAAAAGCCATTCAATTGAAATCTGCTGATAATGATTATGCCCATTTACAAGCAGGTGTTATTCTGGGAATACAGCGTAAATACAACGAAGCAGCAGGTGAACTGGATCAGGTACTTAAGAATTATCCGCAATCCAGATTCATTGATGAGGCCATGTTCCAGAGGGCACAACTGGACTTCGAACAAGGAAATTATAGTGCTGCTGTTTCAGGTTTTTCAAGACTAATTAACTCCAATAAGACATCCAAGTTTGTGCCTTACGCCTACATGCGAAGGGCGGCATCTTATTACAACCTTAAAGATTATAATAAGACCGCTTCAGATTATATAGCTGTAATTGATAATTACAGTACACATCCGATCGCCAATGATGCCTTGCTGCCTTTGCAAGAGGCGCTGAATTTGGCAGGTAGAGCGGGTGAGTTTGATTCCCACCTATCTGGTTTTAAGAGCGCCAACCCTGACTCGAAAGGCATTGAATTGGTCGAGTTTGAGTCTGCAAAGAATTTTTACTTTAGTCAGGATTATCAAAGGGCAATTGCCAGCATAGAGAGCTTTATACGTAATTATCCCGATAGCCCTAGAATAACAGAGGCTAAGTACTATCAGGCTGAAGCTTACTATAGAATGAAAGACAATGCCAAGGCACTGGCAATTCATCTTGAAATAAGTAATGACTTTACATTTATGTTTGCAAGTAGGGTGACTGCCCGAATCGCTGAATTGCAGTACAAATTGGGAAACTATCAAAGTGCAGTTCCTGTGTTTCAGCAATTGGCAAAAGAAGCGTCCACGAAAAAGGATCTGTACAATGCGTGGTCTGGACTAATGGAATCTTATTACATGCTGGCCAAATACGATTCTGTAGATGCCTACGCCAGATTGATATTGGAGAAAGGTAATGTAAGTGCCGGAGCTCAAAATAAGGCATCTTTATTTTTGGGTAAGTCAGCAATGGCTCGGGGAGATTATGAATCGGCAAAGGATGAATTTTTAAACACACTTAATTCAGCACAGGATGAATACGGTGCTGAGGCAAAGTACTTGTTGGGGGAAATCTTCTTCCTTACCAAACAATACAAGCAATGCTATGAAACATTGATTAGTTTGAACAAAGACTTTGCAGCCTATACTGAATGGGTGGGGAAATCATATCTGTTGCTAAGCGACAACTTTGTTGCTATGGGGGATCTCTTTCAGGCCAAAGGTACACTTAAGTCAATTATTGAAAACTTTCCATTGCAAAACATTCGATCCATGGCCAGTGAGAAGTTAAGGCGAATTGAGGAAAATGAATTGATGAAAGAAAAAGAAATGAAAAAGAAAGACTCATTGTCAAATAATAACGATTGATTACTTGATGACAATCCTGCACGATATGAAACGTAATTTCCTGATTACAGGCATGGTATGGCTGCTGGCTGGTCATGCAGTATATGGTCAGGACAAGCAATGGGAGGGGGATGGAGAAATTGGCGATGTTGAAATTGAAATCGTAAGGGAGCGTCAAATAGTACTTCCAAGGGCAAATAGAAATTTTGAGAAAGTACCACCCAGACCCTCAGAGCCCATCAAACCAGAGATTACCTATCAATTCAGAAACCTGAATTTCAATGTTCCTGATTATCAGGCTAACCTCCGTCCTTTGCGCTTGAAGCAGGAAGACATTGCTAAAATTTACGGGAACTATATCAGTGCAGGTTTTGGTAATTTTTCCTCGCCTTACCTCGAAGGCTGGATCAACACCAAGCGAGATAAAAATCGGTTTCTAGGCGCTCATCTTTATCACAGAAGCTTTGGTAAGGGCCCTGTTGATGATAAGAATTCAGCCAGTGGAAATACTGAGGTTAGTATATTCGGAGAAACATTTGGCAAAGATGTAAGCAGCGGTGGTTTCATAAATTATGAAAACAGAACTGGATATTTTTATGGTTATGCACCTGGTTTGGAAGTAAATAGAGACAGCATTAAGCAAGTCTACAATGTGGTATCAATAGGAGGATCAGTAAGCAATACAAAACCTACTGATTTCAATTTTAACCTTGATGGAAAATTCAGCTATTTGACGGATCGATACGAGGCAGCAGAAAGTGAGTTGGGGCTTAATTTTGATAGTGATTATAAGATAAGCGCGAAAAGTAAGATTAATCTTGCTTCGGATTATTATTTGATAGCCAGAAAGGACTCACTGGTAGATGCCAAGCCTCGTCACCTCTTCAGGGTTAGCCCGTCTTTTGTATTTGCACCGTTGGAAAATCTTTCCATCTCGCTGGGGGCAATCACCGTATTGGAAAATGATTCAATTAGAAATAAGTCATTACATATCTATCCCAATGTAAGTGCTGACTATATGTTGTCACAAAGTGTAAGTGCCTATGCAAGTCTTACCGGAGATATTGACAAAGTAACTTTGCATTCACTTTCAGAAAGCAATTTGTGGGTGAATAGCAATATAGCCATATTCCATACCAACAAATCGCTTGAATTTTCAGGTGGTTTGAAGGGAAAATTGGGAAACCTTTTTGCTTTTAATATGGGGTTGGCAGCGGCTAATTTGAAAGACCTCTACTTTTATCAAAATGCACTTCAGGACAGGGCAAAATTCAATGTGGTATACGATAGGGGAAATACACAAAGGGTAAATTTTTATGGAGAGTTGGGATATAACAAAAATGAAATTTTTAAGCTTGGTTTAAGAGGAGACTATTTTACCTATTCAACCGATCAGCAGGCTGAGGCATGGCACAGGCCAACTTACCGCGTTAATGCCAATACATCATTTAACATCTATCAGAAATTGGTGATAAAAGTTGGGCTGTTAGCTCAAGGTGGTATGAAGGCATTGGACAATCAAACCGGACTAGTGGTGACCCTTGACCCGGGAATAGATTTGAATGTAAAGGCCGACTATTTTGTATCGAAGCAGGTATCTGTTTTTGTGAAATTTGAGAATATGTTATCAAACGATTATCCAATGTATTTGAATTACCCTGTGCGCGGTTTTCAGGCGATGGGTGGGTTGAGTTGGAGCTTTTAGCAGGGGGTTATTAGTTTTAAGAAATTACGTTATTTTTGTTAGTAATACACAGTTTAACCTCTTAAACACCTATGGCAAAAAGAAAAAAACCAGAAGACCGTCCGGATGATAATCCAGAGAATGGCAATGAATCAGAAGATAGTTTTGGTTTGCCCGATATTGAGTATAAACCACTTGATGAAGGTAAAAACGAGGTGAAAGAAGAAGAGAGCAGAACTACTTCCTTTGAGAATCAATCTACTGCACCTGATGAACCTCAGCAAGCAGGAGAGAGGTATGTTTATACTCCACCTGTGGAGGAGAAATCCAAGGCCCCACTAGTAATTGGCTTAGTGATTGTAGCCGTGATTATTATTGCCGGGTTTTTGATTTACAACTATGTGTATGTACCAGCCCAGGAGAAGGCAAAGAAGGAGGAGTTAGCAAGGAAAAAAGCAGAGGATGACAAAGCGGAAAAAGACAGACAAGCAAGACTTGCTCGGGAGCAGGAGGAAGCCAGACAAAAAGCAATCGCAGACTCTATCGCCCTTGCCAATGCCAAACCTCAAATTGCAAGCATCGAGACACTAACTGAGCAGACCAGACGTTATTACGTTGTGATCACAGCGGGTATTGATGATGATTTGGTGATGGACTACGCAAAGAAACTGAGTAAAGAGGGAGTGGGCACCAAAATAATTCCACCTTTTGGAAAGACGAAATTTTATCGGTTGGCTATAGCAGATCACGATACATACGCCAAAGCACAGGCCAACGCAGATGAGGTAAAGGCGAAATATGGTAATGAAGTTTGGGTAGTTCGGTATTGATGGCTAATAAGGCTGTCATTTTTTTAATTATTAATGATTTTTTAAACTATGACCTTACTACAAATTGTAACTGATTCGCAAGAGGTAACTACAGAGCAGGCCATCTCCGTATGGGAATTAGCCCAGGAGGGAGGGTTTATGATGATTCCTATTGTATTGTCTTCCTTTATTGCCGTCTACATATTTGTAGAACGTATCCTGACCATCAACAAAGCCAACAAAAGCCCTGATGCTTTTATAAGCAAGATAAAGGAGCTTGTGCTTAAAGGAGATATCAACGGAGCCAAAGTGCTATGCGCTCAATTTGACAGCCCAATTGCACGAATGATTGAGAAAGGTGTATCCAGAATAGGAAGCCCACTCAAGAACATTGAAGCGTCAATTGAGAATTTGGCAAAGATTGAGTTGTTCAAGTTAGAGAAAAACCTCTCGATCCTGGCAACGATCTCGGGTGCGGCACCTATGATGGGCTTCTTGGGCACAGTGATAGGAATGGTGCAGGCATTTATCTCCATCGCACAGGAGGAAGGTTCCGTAAGTCCAAAATTACTATCATCAGGAATTTATACAGCCATGGTCACCACCGTGGCAGGTCTTATAGTTGGCATTATTGCCTACTTGGCCTATAATTATTTGGTAACACGAGTATCAAAAGTGGTACATAAGATGGAGTATTCTTCAGTTGAGTTTATTGACCTATTGCAAGAACCCAGATAACAATGAAACTGCAATCAAGAAATAAGGTAGATGCGGCTTTCAGCATGTCATCCATGACAGACATGGTATTTTTGTTGCTTATATTTTTCATGCTTACCTCTTCCTTTATTACGCCTTCTGGACTGCCGGTAAACCTACCAACCAGTAAGACCAGTACAATTGAGGTGCAAAAAGTGTCTGTAACGGTAACCAAAGACCTTCAATATTACGTTAATGATAAGAGGGTAACCAAGTCCACGTTGGAGGGAATGCTCAAGAGTAATTTGGGTGGCCCAAATGGAGTGGTGGTACTTCATATTGATAAAAGTGTTCCTACAGAGGAGTTAGTTTATGTAGCCGGAATAGCTACAGGATTAGAAGCGAAAGTTTCTATTGCCACTAAACCCAAGTAATCATGATTGAAAAAGACGAAAGGAAGAACCGCAGAATTGGACTGATCACTTCAGTAGCAGTTCATTTGGTTGTTCTTATTGCGTTTTTATTAATGATGGCCTGGAGAGCACCAAACCCTCCTTTTCCAGAGTATGGGATAGAACTTAATTTTGGATTGGACAGTGAGGGGTATGGAGAGGTTCAGCCAGAAACTCAACCCAACCAATCAGAAACGACCGAAGAGCAACAAGCTGCAGCAGAAAACACAGAGCAGACGGAAAAGTCAGTTGAAGAGGCGTCACCACAAGAGGTGATCGAAGAAGCTACGGAGCAACCAGTAGCTAAAACTGAAAGTCCTGTGGTGGTCAAAGAGACGAAAAAGGAAGTCAAGCCAACTCCAAAAGTGGATGAGAAACCCAAGGAGGTAAAACCTACCGAACCAGTTAAAACTGAAGAGAAACTAAAAGCTACATATCCGGCTACAGATGGCAAGAAGGAAGAGGCAACGGCCAACGCCAATCATGGGGATAACCCCAATACGGTAGGGGACAAAGGTAATAAAGAGGGTTCCTTGGATGCCAAAGCCCTTTATGGAAAGCAAGGTGGCGGGGGAGGTGGTCCTGCATTAGATTTGGCTGGTTGGAATTGGGACGAGATACCCAGGCCGGCCATCCCTCAGAATGAGTCAGACGGTAAAATCGAATTCGAAATTAAAGTCGATGAAAACGGAGATATTATTGGCTACCGGGTACTTGAGCGCAGCCTAAGTATTGATGCCGAAAAAGCTTGCCGGGATGCGATCTCAAAGCTTACCTTTTCTAAAAAACCTGGGGCAATTGTGCCAGCCGTGTCTGTAGGTAAAATCACATTTGTGGTTCGTACCCGATAATTGCGTTAGCTATTCACGTTGATCAAATAGTAATTCTTCTTTCCTTTTTGCGCCAGTAGATACTTGTTTTGCAATAGATTAAATGCCGGCTTTTGATTAGGGTCGCTCAATTTTAATTTATTAATACTTACGCCACCCGCCTGTATCATTCTTCTTGCTTCTCCCTTGGACGCAAAGATGGTTCCAGCTGTAGCTTCTGACAGAAGGTCAACGAGCGTAGCGCAGTTGTCCAAATCTGATTTGCTTAAAGTTGCCTGAGGTACACCCTCGAAAAGCGAAAGCAGAGTTGTTTCATCAAGGCTCTCCAGGTCTTCTGTTACTGAATTACCAAATAGAATATTGGATGCCTTTACCGCCATGTCAAGGTCAGCTTGCGAATGAACGCGTACCGTAATTTCCTTTGCCAACTCTTTTTGAAGTTTCCTCTCATGCGGAGCCTTCTGGTGTTCTTCAATTAAACCGTCAATATCAGCCTTGGCCCAGGTGGTAAAAATTTTAATAAAATTGACAGCATCTTCATCAGAAGAATTTAACCAATACTGATAAAACTTATAAGGTGAAGTTCTTACAGGGTCAAGCCATATATTGCCACCCTCGCTTTTACCAAATTTTGATCCATCAGCTTTGGTAATAAGGGGAGTAGTCAAAGCGTAGGCGTCACCATTCGCTTTCCTGCGTATCAGTTCAGTTCCTGTTACAATATTTCCCCACTGATCCGATCCCCCCATCTGAATCTTGCAACCTTTATTAGTGTATAACCAATAGAAGTCATATCCCTGCACCAGCTGGTAACTGAACTCTGTAAATGACAGCCCAGACTCTAATCTGTTTTTTACTGAATCCTTAGCCATCATGTAGTTCACGGTGATGTGTTTTCCAACATCCCTGATAAAGTCAAGAAACCTGAATTCTTTGAACCAGTCGTAATTGTTAACCATTTCTGCCTTATTGGACCCGGTAAAGTCCAGGAACTTCTCCAGCTGTCTTTTTACAGCGTTCTGGTTGTGTTGAAGTATATCCTCTGACAGTAAATTTCTTTCACTGGACTTGCCGGATGGATCTCCTACCATTCCTGTAGCGCCACCCACCAATGCGAAAGGTTTATGACCACACCGTTGGAAGTGGACAAGGGTCATGATTTGCACCAGGTTACCAATGTGTAATGAGTCCGCTGTAGGGTCAAATCCTATATACCCGGCAGTAGATTCTTTTTTCAACATCTCCTCAGTGCCAGGCATCACATCGTGCACCATGCCTCTCCACTTCAATTCTTCAACAAAATTCATTCGCAAATAGAAAATTAGGCCCAAATATAATCAGCCTGATGCTATTGCAGTACTTCTATTACTTAATCTTATTATTCAATAAACATGAATAATTTAATATTAATCAGTTAGTTATGTGTTGTCAGCTTAAGTATAAAATATTTTTTTAAAGTCCACTGGTTTTTAGTTCATTTAAGCTTTTAATCTATATCCCTAAAAATCATATGCAACAGCCCAATGCGCTCCAACAGGTCGCTGATTTTCATCGTACATTCAAACATCCCATTCTTCCCAATCCGGCTATTCCGGATGAATCCAGGTGCAAACTGAGGGTAGCGCTCATCGCAGAGGAATTAAAAGAACTGGAGGTGGCCATTTTGGAAAAAGACATTGTGGAAGTGGCAGATGCCTTGTGCGATATTCAATACGTGCTTTCTGGTGCTATACTGGAATTTGGCTTGGGGGATAAATTCAAAGCCCTTTTCGAAGAGGTGCAAAGGTCGAATATGAGTAAAGCATGTGATAGCGAACAGGAGGCACAAGCTACTGTTGAACACTATAAAAAGAAGGATGGTACTGAATGCTATTACAAGGAGGCTGAAGGAAAGTGGCTCGTGTACCGGAAGTCAGATAATAAAACCATCAAATCCGTCAATTATTCCCCGGCCAACCTGGAGAAGATCATCAATAGTTAAGTATAAAACTCGAATTGAAATACCCCCAGGTTCGTTTTGTCCTGCAGGGGTTTAATGGCTATGATGTGCTCCGTGTTGTAAGCCTCAATAAATTCATTCCTGGGAATACGGATTTTGCTTCTGCCTGGGTGAACCTTATGGTACTGCATTCTCCCGGACTTATTGGCGGTAGCGCTAAATAAAAACCTGTATTGAACAGGAATAGGAGAGGGGACGAATTTCATAATCCCCTCATTTATAAGTTTTTACAAAATCTACATAAACCATCTCATTTTGCACCTGATTGTATTGTGCCAAAAGAGAATAGGCCCAATTGGGTACATAGTTGAAACGGTTTTGGTACTCCTCAATCTTTGAACAAAGCTCACTTACGTAAAATCTGATCTGGTCAGGATTACGGCACTTTCTAGGGCTTTCGAAATTCCTTTCAGTGAACTTTTTAAGATCTGATTCGATTTGTGTTAGTTCAAATTGACTCATAGTATTGTGTATTTATACAC